>CAZHTC010000006.1:0-77966 GCA_964535575.1 uncultured Bifidobacteriaceae bacterium | reverse complement strand
AGCATCAGCCGCTCCGACACTACTTTATTTACTGCCGATATTTCACCCTTTTTATTTACATCAATAGTAAGGTGTTCTTTATTGGAAAACACCGCTACATTGTGGTTTTTCCCATACTTCTCAATGGTTTCAGTTACTCTGGCTGCATCCGGTTTTTGGGCAAACGTGTGATGTACCAATGCGGCCACACATAGCACAAAGCAGATGGTTTTATTTACTTTCTTCACCATACACAAAAACTTTTCGCTCCACTACCTTTCCCGTCATATCGTATTTTGTTCTTACTCCGTGCAGGGTGTCCAAAATATAGTTTCCTTCTTTTTCAACTTTTCCGTTTTCAAAGTACCAAACAGCTGCTCCGTTAAAACAATCCATATAATAATTAATGGAAGCTTTTATTTTACCGCTTGGGTAATACTCTTTCCAAACCCCATCAAGATCACCATCGGTGTAAGGCTCCTCTTTGTGAATATTTCCATTGGGGAAATATAATTTTCGGGTACCAAAGAGCCAGCCGTTTTTATATTCAAGCTCAGCAGATACCGCCCCGTTCTGGAAATAAGCCTTTAAGGTTCCGTTTCCATGATTTAACGAAATTTCGGGAACATATTTTCCGTCTTTGTCGAGGTAAGAATATGCCTGAGCCACTCCTTCAATATACCGTACTTTGAAACGTACCATTCCTCCAGGTTCGTAATAGGTAAACCATCCTTCCCGGTTTCCTTCATGATATATTCCCTGCACCTCTATTTTCCCGTTGTCGTAATACCAGGTGGTAGGCCCTTCCAGTTCCCCGTTTCGCCAGGTAGCTACTTCTTCCAGTTTGCCGTTCTCATCATAATCTTTCCACTCCCCTTCTTTATTGTCCCAGAAATAATTTCCTTCTAACGAAACCTTTCCGTTTTCCCAATAAAAAACATATTTCCCAACTTTTCTTCCGCAAACAAATTCATCCCGGAAACGAATTTTGCCGCTGCGGTAATATCCTGTGCGTACACTATCCTGTTGCCCGTTTCGGTATTGTCCGGTCAGTTTCAATTTACCATCGGGATACAAAAATTTATACGGGCCATTTCCGTGATTCAGTTTATTGTCCGCTACCACGTTTCCGAGGGTGTCGAACGTAGTTATGCGATTGGTATGAATATCATCCCAGTAATAATCGGTTTGCAACTGCCCGTTTTCATTATAATATTCTTCGTGTCCGGTGATATTATCATTAAGGTAACTGGTGATACTTTCCAGATTTCCATTAAGGTAATAATAGAACCAATCACCCTCCATATTATCCTGTACATACCATCCTTCGCGGTCTACTTTTCCATTGGTAAAGTATCGGGTAAAGTATCCTTCGTAATCACCATCTTTTATGGTACAACGGGTTTTTATTTTACCATTGGCAAAAAAGGTTTCACTTAATCCATCCTGTGTACCCTTTTTATATTCGGCTTTGGAAGTTAAAGCCCCCGAACGGTCGTAAAACTTCCATACCCCGTCACGTTCTCCGTCATCGAGCGTTCCTTCCATTTCCACTACTCCGCCTTCGGGTAGTATCCTTTAAGAAATAGTTTTCCTCCTTTTTCCTGACCGGTTGAAAGTACTTTACCTGCCTTATCGTAAAAAGTATATTTCCTGATTTTTCCTTTCTCATAAAAATATTCGAAGTGCAGCACACTGTCAACATCAAACATTTTTATCCATCCTTTGGTTTTTCCCTCTTCATCGTACTCTTCCTTATGCTCGAAGGCACCATTTGTATGGTAATAATTCCAAACTCCTACCGTTTTGCCGTTATCATAAGTGCCTTCATATCTTTTGTTTCCGTTTCGGTAGTAATATACCCAGGGACCGTCTGCTTTATCTTCTTTATATTTACCTTTCGACTGCACCTGCCCGTTATTGTAATAGCTTATATAATCTCCAACAGCCTTTCCATCTTCCATGGCATATACTTCATACAAACTATCATTATTGAAATACGCCTTGTAATGTGTTTTCTCTCCGTCTTTATACATTACCTCGTATTTGCGCGAACCGTTGCGGAAATAAACTTTGGCCACACCATTTCGCTCCCCGTCTTTATAAAAGGAATGTTCTTCCAGCTGACCGGTTGAATAGTACGAATAATAATCGCCCTCCGATTTGCCTTCTTTATACGTAGCGTTCAACGTCATCACCCCATCGCGGGTGTATTCTTTATTTTTCCCTGTAAGTTTTCCATCCTGATAGCTTGCTTCTTCCTTCAACTGGTTATTGTCGTAATACCAATTCCAGGTTCCGGCCCTTTCACCTGCATCATCCAGTTCCAGTTCAACAGTAACATTTCCGTTGCTGCCAAACAAAAACCACTTGCCGGTTTGCTTTCCTGTTTTGGCGTTTGTTTCACCCATTGCTTCCATGGTGCCATTGTCGTTGAAATAACGGGTCATTTTATAGGTTTGGCCTTTAAATGTAAACGGTTTAGCCGACCGGAATGCAGCTACTTCGGTTATGGCAAATGTTTTAAAACTGTTTAATTTTTTAGCATTGGATTTAATCACCCGCTGCACATCATCGCTTCCTACTCCCGAGAAAATAAGGTAAGTCATTCCCGGAAAATGGTTTTGTTCATATATCTTTTTATAAAACCATCCGTAGTTTTCCATCCAAAAACCTTTGTCGTCTCCCTTTTCAACCAGTTTCTCGCATAAAATCTGCAATTGGTTTACAATGCGGTCGTTTATTTTTGATTTTGATTTGTATTTAGAATCAAGGGCCACCTTCGAAGCAATAATCTGATCGATATCTTCAAAGTCGTTATTCCCTGTCTGGTAATTCATAAATTTTGAACGGTCTTCAGGAGTCATATCTTCTGCCTTCATCAGCTTCACCATATTTCCAATAGCCTCCATAGCGCGTTTGGAATTTGGCTCAAACATCAATGCGAATGTGTAGCTCATTAAAGCAGGAGTAACCATCCCGTATTTGTAAGCCAGATTTCCCATTTGCAAATGGCTGCCTACGTGGTAATAATTTATTTCAATTGCTTTTTTAAATGCCTCATAAGCCTCTTTGTCTTTTTTGAGCGAAAGAAGCGTCATGCCCTTATAGAAGTACAGCAGGTAATGATTTGGATATTTGGCTATCCCTTCTTCCAGGTATTTGAGTGAAAGTGTTGTGCTGTCCATCAGGTTATAATTGTTACCCAGCATATGGTAAAAATTATGTTCCCGGTCGCAATCAATGGTAAGGCCTTTTAACAATACCTCTACCGCTTTGGAATAATTTTCCATTTGCTGGTAGGTGAGTGCTGTTTCAAAAACAGCCCATGCATAGTTGGTATCGTTGCGAGAAACCTGCTCGTATTTGGATACCGCTTCACGAAACTTTCGCTTATCGTATAATTCGTTTCCCTCTTTAATTAAATCTCCCGAAGCCTGAAGTAAGACTCCCTTTTGTGCATCTGCCGCTAAACAGCCAAGCAGCATTAATAAAATGATTAATCCCTTTTTCATAGTGCATTATACTTATTTTTTGGAAAAAAAATAACCGGCTGAGCTAAATTCTTGGATGCTCCTAAGTTCAATAAAGCATCTAACCCATTTAACTCAGCCGGAATCAGCAAGTTGCTTAAACCTACTCTGAAACTATTTTTTGCATTACAGTGCCGTTTTCAGAACGGACAATCAGAATAAAAATGCCCTTTTTATCGCCCGTATTCATGTTTATTTTACCCGATGAAACAGTTTGTGTTTGTAATAAAGCTCCCCTCAAATCATACAACTGGCAGGTTACATTTTTTTCTCCGTTCAGGTTAACGGTAAAACTGCCTTTTGACGGATTGGGATAAACCGAAATATTCAAGCGCATGAGTTGCTCCATCCCTAATGTTTGAAGCAACACAAATTTGGGTGAAACACCAAACACCTTGTTGTCGGTGGTGCTTTCTATTCTGATGCGCAAACTATCTCCATTACTCGAACCCGTTACCCAAAGATAGGATCCGGCAGAAGCAGCAACACCCGGAGTAATTAATTGCACCCCGGTATCATTTACGATATAATAAATTTTTACGCTGTCTACATTCAGTGACGACCATTGAATTGGAAGCATTCCTACATCATGCACATCTTCCACACTCGTATCCGGATTGAGCACATTAATTTGCGGAACACCGCAGGGGCCGCTAACCGTACTGTTCCAGGTCATATTGGTAAAGTTGATGCGGCACGCAAAATTGGGGCTGTCAATAAACGGATTCCTGTTGTGCTGCAAATCATAAATTAATTCCTGACGCGATTTTTCAATGGCATCTGGTAAATCCTGAAAATGCCACTTTTTCAATAAAGCTTCGCTTTGCGTAGCCGGCATTCTCCAGTTGTTCCCATTCACTCCGTTGTAGCAGGTGAGCATATAAAAAATAGCGCGGGCCAAATCTCCTTTCTGGTCATCGCGGGGTTCCCACACCGTATTGTTGTTGGCATCTTTACCTAATTTCCCATAACCACTTGGCGAGGTATAGGTAGGTGCGCCCACAATTTCTCCAAACGGATAATTAGAACGTTTTCCGTTGGCATTGGCCTGATCGGCCGGGAACAGGTTATGTACATCGTTATACTCCGGAAATTCGGGGTTGCCCGGCAATTGTGCATCTGTAGGCATCCAACTTTGTGCAAAGGTATGCTCGCGGGTAAGTATGCCGCTATTGGCACCACTCCACCACAAAAACGGTTCATCATACACATAAGGAATTCCGGTGTACACGCAATTCACTACTTTTTTCCCTCCCGTGGTATCGCGGGTTAAAAACGGATTCACCACTTTGGCAATATATAAACTGTAAAACACCGTATCATGCGGATTAATCTTGTTGTGAAGTTTCGTTAAAAAATCACTCGAGGCTGAGTTGATTCCGCTGTAGTAAGTTCCTGGATTTCCCTGAGGAACACTGATGGAATAATTGAGAATAGAGCCGGTTGTATAATAATTTTGAAAACCGTTTGGCCCATTAAAAGGAAAGATTTTAAAATAATAATCGTTGCCTCCTAAAATATAAGTTGGAGTAAATGCGGTATCTGTACCTACCAGAGCCACCTGTGCTGCGCCAATATAATCTCCTTTCATATACGTTTGCCCGTCAACGGGACCTTCGCTCACCGGTGAACCTTTTTTGCGCAACACCAGATATCCTTCAGGTTTTACCGGAGAAGGGTTATTGAACCAGGCTTTAAACCCATACGCTTTTACTGCAGTAAACTGCAAGGGCCCCACTAAAATATTAGGTTCTGAAGCATAGTTTCCGCTGATGCCATACAGGTTAATATTGTATACTGATTTATCGGCATCGTTGCTGTTTACAATGAGGGTGGCATAACGGCTTGCATTTGAACCGGGAGGATTAAAATTAAGCGTGAAATTTGCAGAATTGCCTGCTGCAATTTTTACCGGCATTCCCGTTACGCTGTAATCAGAAGCTTCGGTTCCGGTAATAGAAGAACCGGTAATAACGAGCGTATCCTGAGTTCCTTTGTTTTCAATAGTGAACACGGTAGAAGCAGATTTTCCGACAACGAACTGACTATTGTTTACAATGGTAGTGGTGCCTTGTTTAATATTGATAACCGGAGTTGTTGGTGGGGGTGCCGTTTGAATGGTCACGCTATCGAGGGCCACATTACTTCCTGTTTGTTTGCTGCTGTAATAAAAGCGTACATACCGCGAAGTGGATGTAAGGTTATCGGCAAAACGGGTCATGGTACCGGTAAGGTCGGTATTGTTAAATGTATGCACATCATTCCAGGTATTACCATCAACCGACTCCTGAACTTTAAACGTACCAGCAAAAGCAGGGGCAGGAGAAATTCCGGTACCTTTTATCCAATAACTTACAGGGCCGGGTTTGTCGGCAAACCATACCTGCACATATTCACCGGTAGCATCGAGCCGGCAGGAAATATTATCTCCCCCCACCGAATTGGTTGAACCGGTATAAGTTAAATTCCCATTAGAAATAGTAAGATTGTAACTCCAGCCATTGGGTGGTGTGGCAATACCGGGGGTAGAAAAATTCCACCAGGTAGGCAGAGTAGTTTGTGCCCGCATTCCAAAGGCCACCGACATCAATACCAATAAAAGTTGTAATTTCTTATTCATAAAATAATTGAAAGGATGCGAATTTACAGTAAAAAAACCGAGGCTTTGCTGTTATGAAAAAATTTAATCAACAGATAATAACCGCTTACCTTTGCCCTTAATGGGTTTTTTAAAAGAAGCAGAATCTTTTTTTGAGGAGGAACAAATTCAGGTAAAAAAAATAACGCCCGAAGCGCACAGGCATGGGCTTATTTTTCAGCTATCGGACAACTTATTTCTGCACCTCATTACGTTTGCCGCGATGCAGCAACCTGATCCTTCCTTTTTGGTAAACCTGTCGTGCCAGATGGAAAAACAAAATCATCAGGTTATTCATTTGAGCGAAGATATATGGAACAAACAAAAGAACCTGGTAAAAGCAAGAATTCTGGTCATGCTGGGCAAACGAAAACGCATACATGCCCGACAAACCAACGTAGTACGTCTGGATAAAAAACAGGCCGCTGATTTTTTAAACGCTCATCACCTGCAATACAGCACCACGGCCTATTACAAATACGGATTAATTTATTCCAATGAACTTGTGGCAGTAGCTACTTACAGTAAAAGCCGTGTGATGCACAACCGCGCTGTTCCGTATCGTTCTTTTGAGTTGGTGCGTTTTGCCAGTAAAAGCGGGATTACCGTTACAGGCGGACTTGGTAAATTATTAAATCATTTTATCATCAACCACCACCCGGCCCACCTGATGACTTATGCCGACAGAGACTGGAGTATGGGGGAAGGTTATAAAAAAACGGGCTTTACCCTTACAGGTTATACTGAGCCGCAATTGTTCTACCTCCACCCGAAAGAACAAATACGATATTATCCGAACAGGATACCTGCATCCTTTCGCAATGAAAGTGAATTATTGAAAGCAGGATATCTGAAAATTTACAATGCAGGAAACAGTAAGTGGGAACTCTTTTGTTCCACACAACCCGCGGATGCTTCTTAATCTCCGGCAAACAGTGTTCCTACTTCCACACATAACCCCTATCTTTGCCCAATGCCCGAAGTTGCAAAAACAAACAAACTGAAAATTACAAAAACGCTTGATTTTGGCGTTTTCTTAGATGGGGCCGAGCTTGGCGAAATTTTATTACCGAAAAGATACGTACCCAAAGGAGCAAAAGACGGTGATGAGGTAGAAGTGTTTCTGTATTACGACTCGGAAGACCGCCTGATTGCAACCACTGAAAAACCATTGGCACAAGCCGGAGAATTTGTATTGCTGCAAGCAGTTGACATTACACCTAACGGTGCTTTTCTCAATTGGGGCTTACCTAAAGATTTATTTGTTCCTTTTCGTGAACAACAGCCTGCCATGGAAGAAGGAAACTATTACGTGGTATATGTGTTTACTGATGGGGAAAACGGGCGACCACTTGCCTCGGCCCGCGTTGACCGGTTTTTGAACAAAGAAGAATTGCCATTTGAACAAGGACAGGAAGTAGATGTACTGGTGGTACGAAATACCGAACTCGGATACAAATGCGTGGTGAATAATACCAATAGCGGCATTCTCTATCATAATGAAGTTTTTCAACCGTTACAGCCCGGAATTCGATTGAAAGCATACGTAAGTTCGGTGCGTGAAGACGGGCGCTTAGATTTAATTTTGCATAAACCCGGCTACGAGAAAGTAACCGATTTGGGTTCACAAATTCTGGAAACACTGCGAAAAAATAAAGGATTTTTGCCCCTGAGTGATAAAAGCCCGGCTGAAGAAATTTACGCGCAGTTCAGCATAAGTAAAAAAACCTATAAAAAAGCCATCGGAGCTTTATTCAGGGAACGAAAAATTCTGATAGAAGAAAACGGAATACGACTGGCTGTAAAATAAAAGCTGCAACAGGTTAGTTTCATTTTCAAAAAGTAATCCTCTTACCTTTTTTCACTTTGTATATTGAACATTGGCCCGTTCAGTTATATTTGTGTGATGGCGGGTAAACGCATTCACAGCATTGATTTTTTACGTGGTCTGGTAATGATATTGATGGCCCTTGATCACGTACGTGATTTTTTCCATAACGGAGCCATGCAGGGAGACCCGCTTGACTTACAGACCACAACTCCCATCTTATTTTTTACCCGATGGATTACACATTACTGTGCCCCCGTTTTTATTTTTCTATCGGGTACATCCATTTTTCTGGTTGCAGCACGTAAAAGCAAAAAGCAATTAAGTTATTTTTTATTCACCCGCGGGTTGTGGCTTATCGCTGCTGAAATAATACTTGTGGGCCCCGGCTGGACGTTCGATTTTCAGTACCATATGATTGCCCTTCAGGTAATATGGGCCATAGGAATAAGCATGGTTATTATGAGCGGGCTGATATGGCTTCCGTATCAGGTTATTTTTGGAATTGGATTTCTGCTGGTATTTGGGCATAATTTATTAGACCCCGTTGAAGCACTTCACAAAGGGCCATTCGGATTTTGGTGGGATTTACTTCATCGCGGCAATTTTGTTTTTTACCCATATGCCAAGGGTCGTGTACTTGGTATTTTTTATCCTTTTGTACCCTGGACCGGAGTGATGGCTCTTGGTTATTGCCTGGGAAAAATATTTACAGCAGATGTAAGTGAAAAACAACGAAAACTTTTTTTGATTAAAACCGGGACTGCCCTGATGATTTTATTTGTGTTGTTACGATTCAGCAATTTGTACGGTGACCCCAACCCTTGGAGCAGTCAAAAAAATATGCTGTATACCATACTATCCTTTATCAACCTCCATAAATATCCGCCCTCATTGTTGTACCTGTGCGTCACTATTGGCCCTGCCTTAATTTTATTGGCATTTACCGAGCAACTAAGAAATAAGCCAGGCCAAATGGTCATGGTGTTTGGCCGGGTTGCTTTCTTCTACTACCTGTTGCATATTTACCTCATCCACCTGTTATGTGTTGGCGTGTTTTACCTTCAGGGGTTTGGCAGTGAAAATATCCATGCCGCAGGCTCTCCCTTTTTATTCAGGCCCGCAACACTTGGTTATGGTTTAGTTGGGGTATATTTAATCTGGATTCTGGTAGTGGCACTGCTATACCCGGTTTGCAAAAAATACGACCTGTTCAAGCAGCAGAACAAAAAATGGTGGCTCAGTTATGTGTAAAAATATTTTCTTCCTTCAGCATCCATTCAACCCTTTGAGTTGCTTTAATTTTACAACTTCACTTTATTTATATTTTTTGTATGCATTCTATTTATAAAAAATTGCACCTCTTCTGTTTAGTGTTACTTATTTCACTAAGTTGCTTTGCACAACAAAAAGAATATCTTGACAGTTTTTTCTTTCAATGCAGAAAAGACTCGGCCGTGTTTTACCGCATTGCCCAATACGATTCCGACAGCATCTATCATGGAACTGTAAAAACTTGGTATATGTCGGGCAAATTATATTGTGAAGCTACCTATCATCATGGCTACCGGGAAGGGAAATGGAACTATTGGTTCAGCAACGGTCAAAAATATCTGGAATCCGTTTGCGAAAATGATGCGGAGACCCGAATGAATTCCTGGACTCCTGATGGAAAACCAATGCTAGTGAATGGTACGGGAAGGGATACCTCCTATTATATGTTGCTTAACCGACCCGAGCAAACCGGGTTATACAAACACGGATGCGAAGAAGATACATTTTACAACTGGTATAGAAGTGGTAAACCAAAAAGTATATGGGTATGTGCCAATGACGAAGAATTATATATAAAAACCGTTTTGGATGAAGATGGGAATTATATGGTTAAAAACGGAAACGGACATATGGTGGTGTGGTACAAACCCGGGTGTCTGAGATATGAAGGAGATTATAAAGACGGCAAAAGAGCCAATCATTGGATCTGGTACTATAGAAACGGGAGAAAGTCGCACGACTGCTACTACAATAAAAATGAACTTGACGGGACCTACACTACCTGGTACATGAACGGAAGAAAAAAATTTGAATGTTCGTACCTAAAAGGGGAACGCGAAGGAAAGTTAATGATCTGGTATTGGAATGGCCAAAAATATGAAGAAGGTACTTATACAGAAGGTTCTTATAAGCTGGAAGGTTATTGGAGAGAAGACGGAACACAAACGATAACAGATGGAAATGGAGTAATGGAAAGTTTCTATTACAACGGAAATCAACTGGCCGTAGGTAAATATTTAAATGGGTACCGCACCGGCAGGTGGGTATGGTATTATGAAAACGGACGAACAAGAGAAGAAGGTGAGTACGATAGTGACATGAATTATAAAACACTTGATTTTTATGATTCGGACGGGAATCAACTGATAAAAGAAGGGACAGGTTTATATAAATTTATTCGGCCGGTAACGGGAACTATAGAAGTAGAGGGAAATCTAAAAGACAGTAAAAGAGAAGGTGCCTGGATATGGTACTACGAAAATGGAAATCTTGAAGAAATTGGTATATATGAACGTGCAACAATCGTTGACAGCAACGTCAGTTATTTTGTAAACGGTGTAGTTAAATTCCGGAATAAAGTCAATGGTCACATTGCTAAAAAGGCGTGGTTTTATGAAGATGGAAAACTTAAAGAAACTGCTACCTACAAAAACAACCAATTGGCAGACAGCTTAATTAGTTACTCCCCCAATCAAACAATAACCTTTATTGGCTTTTATGATGGTGAATCGAGTATTAGAACATGGTTTTATGACGATGGAAAAATAAAAATAAGATGCCGCTATTTAGGTGATTTATTGCACGGAAAATGCATTTGGTATCACCCGAATGGGGAAGTGCGAGATGAGGTTATTTATAAATTGGGTAAAAAGCACGGGGTTCATATCGTAAAGAACGAAGAAGGGAAAATTATTACCAAGTACTACTATAACAACGGGGAACTGGTAAAACGTAAAAATTACTGACCGCTTTCCAACTCCTTTTTCAAAAATTTCCCGGTATGGCTTTGTTTATTGCGGGCTATATCTTCGGGGGTACCGGAGCAAATGATTTGTCCGCCACCGCTGCCGCCTTCAGGTCCTAAATCTACTACGTAATCGGCTACTTTAATTACATCTAAGTTGTGCTCAATAACCAAAACGGTATTGCCTTTTTCAACTAATTTGTTGAGCACTTCAAGCAACACACGCACATCTTCAAAATGCAATCCCGTAGTAGGTTCGTCCAGAATATAAAATGTGTTGCCTGTATCTTTTTTACTCAACTCAGTAGCCAGTTTTACGCGCTGTGCTTCTCCTCCACTCAGCGTGGTGCTTTGTTGTCCCAGGGTTATATAACCCAATCCCACATCGTGCAGGGTTTTAATTTTGCGCAGGATATGCGGAGCGTTTTCAAAAAACTCCACCGCATGCTCTATGGGTAAATCAAGCACATCGCTGATGGACTTGCCCCGGTAACGCACCTCGAGTGTTTCTTTATTATACCTTTTCCCGTCACATTCTTCGCATCGCACATACACATCGGGTAAAAAATTCATTTCTATTACCCGCATCCCTCCACCCTGACAGGTTTCACACCTTCCGCCTTTTACATTAAAAGAAAAACGACCGGGTTTATATCCGCGAATTTTCGATTCGGGTAATTCAGCAAATAAATTCCTGATATCGGCAAATACTTCCACGTAGGTTGCAGGATTGCTTCGCGGAGTGCGCCCGATAGGACTCTGATCAATCTCTATTACTTTATCGAGGTGTTTTAAACCATCGGCCTTTTTGTAGGGCAACGGTTTTTTATTTGAATTATAAAAGTGCTGATTTAAGATTGGATAAAGCGTTTCATTTATCAGCGTTGATTTTCCGCTTCCGCTCACTCCTGTTACACAAATAAACGTTCCCAAAGGAAAATCGACACGCACATTTTTCAGATTATTTCCGGTGCAACCCTGTAATGAAAAATGCTTTCCGTTTCCTTTTCTTCGCTCAGCAGGAATTTCAATTTTACGTTCACCGCTCAGGTATTCCGCAGTAATACTTCGCTGACTCATAAACACCGGCACTTCTCCTTTAGCCACAATATATCCGCCATGCACGCCCGCTCCCGGGCCCAAATCAAGCACGTAATCACTTTCCAGAATCATATCCTTGTCGTGCTCCACCACAATCACCGAGTTGCCCAGATCCCTTAAATCTTTAAGTGATTTAATGAGCCGTTCGTTGTCGCGCTGATGCAATCCAATACTTGGTTCATCCAGAATATACAATACTCCCACCAGTTGTGACCCGATTTGAGTGGCCAACCGGATACGCTGTGCCTCTCCGCCTGAAAGCGTTTTTGACGGAGAATTAAGTGTGAGGTAAGTTAATCCCACATCAAGCAGAAACCCAATGCGCGATCTTATTTCTTTCAGAATCTCGGCAGCTATGGTATTTTGTTTATCACTCAGGCGTTGTTCTATTCCGTCAAACCATTTGGCTAAGTTTCCAATATCCATTCGCGCCAACTCGGCAATATTTTTATCACAAATTTTAAAATGCAGGGATTCCTTTTTTAACCTGGCTCCATCACATTCGGGGCAATAACGAACCGTCATAAATTCTTCGGCCCATTTGTAAATGGCATCGTAACTTTTTTCGTGGTAGTGGCGGGTAATTAAAGGAACCAGACCTTCCCAGTTGCTGCTGTAGGTTTGAGTGGCCCCGCTGCTGAACGTATAGTTCACTTTCAAAATATCATCGCTGCCATACAAAATAATTTCGAGTGCCGCCTTCGGAATTTTTTCTACCGCATCGGCCAAACTGAATTTATGCTGCTTGGCGAGTTCGCGCAACTGTACAAAAGTCCAGTTTTCCCTGAACTCTCCCAGCGGAGCCAATGCCCCTTTATTGATGCTTAGTTTTCTATCGGGAATAATCGCATTTACATCAATATCACTCACCACGCCCAATCCCTCGCACACGGGGCAATACCCATAGGGAGAATTAAACGAAAATGTATTTGGCTGAGGCTCGTCATAAGAAATGCCGGAAACGGGATCCATCAGGTAACGACTGAAATGGCTGGCCTGCTTGCCCGCATCATCGGTTACCATCATAATGCCTTTGCCCATACGCAACGCGGTACGCACCGATTCGCCTACCCGGGTGGCTGAGTTTTTATCAACCTGTATGCGGTCAATCAATACTTCTATATCGTGAATTTTATACCGGTCGGCCTGCATTTTTGGAGTGATGTCCTTCACCTCTCCGTCAATACGCACTTTAGTAAATCCCTGCTTACGCAATTGTTCAAAAAGTTCGCGGTAATGCCCTTTGCGCCCCTTCACCATTGGAGCAAGTACCAAAATTTTTTTACCAAAAAACTGTTCAATGATGCGGTGTAAAATCTGATCTTCGTTCAGGCGCACCATCTTCTCCCCCGTTACGTATGAATAGGCATCGGAGGCACGCGCATAAAGCAAGCGTAAAAAATCGTATACTTCGGTAATGGTACCAACGGTAGAACGCGGATTTTTATTCACCGTTTTTTGTTCAATGGAAATCACCGGACTCAACCCTTCAATTTTATCTACATCGGGCCGTTCCATATTACCTATAAACTGACGGGCATAGGCCGAAAAACTTTCCATATACCTGCGCTGCCCTTCGGCATAAATAGTATCGAATGCAAGAGATGATTTGCCGCTTCCGCTCAACCCGGTAATCACTACCAACCGGTTCCGTGGAATGGTAATATCAATGTTTTTAAGATTATGTTCACGGGCCCCAAGCACTTCAATCAGCTCATCTTCAAGCACCACATTTTTTTTATCTATCGAATTATTTTTTTTAGCCATATATTTTCCGAACAAAGTTCGCTTAAACAGGGGGAATTAATGCGAATGAAATACTACTTAACGAAAATAAGGGCTTTTGGTTTTATTTTTTTCTTTTTCGTTGTCGTAAGCACCTACGGCCAAAGGAAATTTATACGCTACAATGTAGATGACGGACTTTCACAAAGTTCGGTCTATTCCATTTTTCAGGATTCTAAAGGGTTTATGTGGTTTGGTACCGGTGACGGAGTAAACCGGTTTGACGGTTACCGCTTTGAGCCATTTAAAGCCGGACAACGAACAAAACCCGGACTGAGCAACAGTTTTATCACGGCAAAAGCGCTTGAAGATAAAAACGGAAACCTGTGGTTCGGAACCCGATCGGGAGGACTGAATAAATTTGTGTATGCCCGGCAACAGTTTGAACACGTTCCCGTATACAACAACAAAGGGAGAAATGATTTTGACTGTGAACTGATAGGCTTTGACAGCAAAAACAATCTCTGGTTTTTAAACGGAAGCAATACCATAGGCTGCTATGATGAAGTAACAAAAAAAACTTTTTTCATTGAAATGCCCGAAGGCATCCGATATGCAGTTGATGGCGGCCCCAACCGCATGGGATTATTGGTAAATGATACCATTTATTTTATAGGAAACTGGAAACTGGTTTCGTTTTCAGTAGTCAGTAAAAAGTTCAGTAAACAACTCGAAAATGAAATCCGGGAAACCGGATCGGTATTTACCATTTCGCTTTGCCTCGATAAACAGAATGAAACCATATGGATTGGAACCGAAAAAGGGGTAATGCAATACCACCTCATCACCAAAGCACATCACTGGATTGACCTCACCAAAAATCACACAGCTCCCATTGCATTTTCGCTGGTAAAAGATAATTACAACCGCCTGTGGATCGGTACAGCCAAATCAGGGTTGCTTTGTTACCACCTCAAAAATAAAACCCTCACTACCTTTCAAAACGACCCGAATGATCCCAAAAGCCTTTCGTTTGATATTATCCGCTACCTGTTTATCGATAGATCGGATAATTTATGGATAGGTACCGATGGCGGTGGCATTAACAAAACCGACCTGAAACCTCCCAAATTAAATGTGTATGCCGAACACTCCTTTATCAAATGTTTTTATGAAGACCAGCAAAAAAATATCTGGGCAGGCACACATGAAAACGGCATTTTAATTATTGACCGCAAAAAAAACGAAACCCGTCAGCTTAAGCGCAACGGAGTATTTGGCAATATTGTTTCCTGCATTACTACCGATGTGTACGGCAACCTCATTATCGGGTCGGATAACGGAATAGATTATTACACTAACGGAAAATTTGAAGAAGTGCCCTGCAATCCCAGAGCCGACCGTGTTGAAAGCAATAACTTAGTGTACCACATTTGCAATACCAATGAAAAAACCACACTGGCAGCAACCAGGCTTGGCCTGTTCGAAGCCCGGTATAAAAACGGGAAAATGGATTCCATGTACCTCCATAAAAATTTGCACACCCTTATTTTGCGCATTCACCAAAGTCGCGACAACCGAATATGGGTGAGCACTGCCGGCAATTCACACCTGTTTATTCTAAAATACCACAACGGAAATCTGGTAATTACCGACCGTATCCTGTGGCAAAGCAACGTGCGCAGTTTTTACGAAGATACCAAAGCAGGTATCCTGTGGATGGCATCGGAAAAAGGATTGATCAGATACAACCTGCAACAAAATTCGTACACGTTGATTACTACCGATGATGGACTGGCCGACAACTACCTGTATGCCGTGCTGCCTGATGAGAAAGGACAACTGTGGCTAAGTTCAAACAAAGGCCTTATTTGTTATAACCCTTTTACCAAAAACTGCCGCAACTACAATGTAACCGATGGCCTGCAATCAAATGAATTTAATACAGGCGCTTTTTACAAAAGTAATTCGGGCGAACTTTTTTTTGGCGGCATCAACGGATTTAACGCTTTTTTCCCATCATCACTCAACGACAATCCTTATGCTCCGCTGGCTGTGCTCACTTCCCTTAAAATTAATGACGGCATGGTATCGGGCGAAATGGCCGGAAAGAGACATATCTCTTTACCGTTTGACAGCAGCACGGTAACTTTTGAATTTGCCGGTTTAGAGTTTACCAACCAATCGAAAAACGAATACCGATACCTGCTTGAAGGGTGGGATAATGTATGGGTGTATGCCGGCAAAGCGCGTATGGCACGTTACAGCAATTTGCCACCGGGCACCTACACGTTTAAAGTACAGGCATGCAACAACGATGAAGTGTGGGGGCCACAAACCGAGCTCATCCGCATTCACATCACTCCGCCTTATTGGAAACAGTGGTGGTTTATTCTTCTTACCACAGCCGCAGGTTTTACTCTGCTCGTTTTATTTGTAAGACAGTTTATAGCACGAAGGCTGCGCGAAAAATTGCGCGAGCTGGAAAAACAACAGGCCGTGCAAAAAGAACGCGAACGCATTTCGAAAGATATGCATGATGACCTGGGCTCGGGGCTCTCGCGCATTGCCATTCAAAGTGAATTATTAAAACACAAACTGAAGCGCAACGAAAATGCCGAATTGCAGGCCGAAAAAATTATACTCGCCTCGCGCGAACTGGTAGACAACCTGAGTGAAATTGTGTGGGCCTTAAATCCGCGCCACGACTCCATTCAAAGTTTAATGGCTTACCTGAGGGAATTTACCACCGATTTATTTGAAGAAAACGAAACACGTTGTGTGTTTCTGTTTCCCGATCCAATACCAAACCTCTCGCTTCCGTCAGAAGTGCGCAGAAATATTTACTTAGTGCTGAAAGAAGCCCTCAACAACAGTTTTAAATATGCGGCTGCCACACAAATAACCCTTGAAATGCAAGTGAACGGGGCAGAAGTTATTTTTACCGCAGCCGATAACGGAAAGGGCTTTGACCTAAACAATACCCGGCAGTTTGGCAACGGAGTGGCTAATATGCAACGCAGGGCCAAAAATATAAAGGCAGGCTTAACCATTCAATCACAACCGGGTAAAGGCACACAGGTGGAAATACGGGTAATAATTTAACATCACATGAAATGCGTATTGCACATGGAAATATTTGTTATGACCTTTGACAAAAATGATACGGGTAGCAATAGTTGAAGATATCACGGATATACGGGAAGGCTGGGCCGGAATTCTGGGCATGAGCGAAGGGTTTACCTGCGAGTTTACTTTTTCGAATGCCGAAGATGCATTGCACACATTAAAGCAACATCCGGTTGATGTGGTGCTCATGGATATTAACCTGCCCGGCATGTCGGGCATTGAATGTATGACCCTGCTTAAACCCCTGCATCCGCAAATGCAATTTATGGTATGTACGGTGTATGAAGATGATGAACATATTTTCAGCGCACTGAAAGCCGGAGCCACCGGATATATCCTGAAAAAAACAGAACCCGGAAAGCTGCTCGATTCCATTAACGACCTGCATCAGGGCGGTTCTCCTATGAATTCAATGATTGCCCGTAAAGTAATTTCCAATTTTCAGAAACCGCCTGCCGAACCAAATCTTTACACACTTACCCAACGCGAGCAGGAATTACTTCAGCTTTTATCTAAAGGACTGCGGTATAAAGAAATTGCCGACCAGCTTTTTTTAAGCACCGATACCGTTCGCACGCATATCCGAAATATTTACCGCAAACTCGAAGTGCAATCGCGCACCGAGGCTATCAATAAAGTTTTTCACTCCTGAGTTTTGACTGACTGCTGCGCAAATACCACTTTTATGGTATGGCGCCATCAGTATTCATCCCTGAAATTTGCGCATACAAGTACTGATGTTTCAGTTCTGATTTTTTAAATTAAAATTCTTTCATATGAACATGCTAAAAATTCCTGCTTTGGTTGCAGCTTCATTTCTTGCCACACTGGTGGCAAATGCACAAAACAATTACACCGAAAAGGTAATTCCGCTGAGCAAACAAGCCAGCAAAGGCTACCTGTACGATTGGGAAGAATCGCCCGATGGCGGACTGGAACTGACTTTTAAATACAGCGAGAAGAAAAAAGAAGGGTACGAAAAATACTCGGTCGACAAAACGTTTCAAAACGTGAACCAGTCGCTTACCGAAACCGTAAAAGACCGCTCGGTGGTGAAAGAAAACTATAGCAAAACATGGATTTATGCCGAGATTGGCGGCAGCAATTCGTTTGATGTGCTCAGCACCAAACTTAAACTTTTTAAAGTAGCCTACGAATACAAATGGAACAAGGAAAAACAACGCTACAACCGCAGCCAGACCAACCGCGAAAAAGTAACCATTAAAAACGTGGACGACAAATCGTACGAAGGGTATATTGATTTTGGTAACAGCGACAACGGAGAGCTGATGGTGCTTACAGCCGTGAGCACCAAAAAAGAGAAAAACTTCTTTTTGCTCAATGTAAAAACCGACCTTTCATTTAAAGAAATTCCATTTAATCTGGGCGGAAATCATACCCTGGTTTATTCGGGAACCGTTCAAAGTAAAATTACCAATGACGATGACGAGTTTGATATTGCAGGTGCCGATATGGTGTTCATTTTTGCTCCCGCTGATAAGTCACCCGATTTAAAAAAGTACACCTACATCCGCGTAGATAACAAAGGAACTATTGTTGACCAGTTTACTTTTCAGGCTTCATCACCCAATTTATTAATCACCGAAGCTAAATTATTACCTAACGGAAACATTATGCTTTTTGGAGCTTATACCAAAAGCAAAGATGCCTTTGAAGAGGTGTTTGGCGAATATGGCCCCATTGCGAGCCCCGGATTTCTGGCAACAGATAATACCGGAAACCAAAACATGCGCATGACCAAATACAACAAACATGTGGAAGACGAAAACATGCTGGCCATGGTGGTGATGAGTATGAAAAAAGGCGGAGTGGAATGGCAGCGCGAAGTGCCGGTGAAAGAAATGGAATCGAAACTGAAAAAAGCTCCTGAACAAAAAAAGGCTCCGGTGTACAACGGAAAAGCATTCAAAATTCAGCAATTTGAAATTATGCCCAACGGTGATATGCTGGTAGCAGGCCAACTCACCGGTCGCGTGAGTATGGGATTGGGTAACCCCATGAAATCGTACAAACAGTTAATTTGTTTTCATTTTGCCAAAGACGGAAACTTAAAAGCGCAGTACGGCTACGAACCAGAGAGCATTGACGACAAACAAAATGTGATTTATCCCATCGTGCAGCAATTCATTCCTTCGGCTGACGGGAAAACAGCCTATTGGATGGTGCTCGAAAATATTTCGGTAAAAGGATACGAAAGTTTTATGGATGCCTACAACGGCTCGGTATCGTATTATCCGGTTTACTACCCAAGCATGATCAAAATTAATATTGAAAATGCCACCATCAGCAATATGGAAGAACTGGGCAAACGTAAATACAGATTAAACCGTAAGTTAACTTATATCTACCAGAAGGAATCAAAAGCCATTGTATTTGTGGGAAGAGATGAAGACAACAAAACACTCTGGTTATGCAAATACCAGCTCAATTGACCCTAAACCCTAAATTCAATACAGAACTGGCCGCCTTTGTGCGGCCTTTTCTTTTGACAGGAACAACCATGAATCAGTTGCACATGCCTATCACGGAAGGCATCACCATTTCACCAGTTTAATCACCCGGTTAAAGTTGCGGTTACCTGCTTCTATCCAATAAATACCGGGCGCACACCCTGCAGGCAAACTTAATGTTTGACCGGATGAAACGGATTCATTCACGCTTATCTTTTCTCCTGTGCTGTTGTAAATAATCACATTCGTCAGCTCTTTCCCCGGCCAGGTAAGGGTAAATGTACCGGTGGTTGGATTTGGATATAGTACAATACCCGAAAGCGAGGTAACCCCGCCAGCACTTACATTGCCAATGAAAGTGGAATCAGAGGTATTGCTGCAACCATTGGTTTGAGTTACCTGCACCTGATAATATCCGTTTTGCACAGCGGTATAATTTTGTGATGTAGCCCCGCTGATAGTTGCTCCATTAAGCATCCACTGGTAGGCATTGGCTGTGGTGGAAGTAAGGTTAAATAAATTTTTGCTGATAACGGGTTTTGCCGGACTTTGTTTTACCACCAGATCCTTCACAAGCGTATCGGTACAGCCGGTGTTGGAAATAGCTATGAGTTGCACCGCAAAAGCACCCGCAGCTGCAAACCTGTGCGAAGCATTTTTTATGCTGTCGGTGTTGCTGTCTCCAAAATCCCAGCGATATGAAGTAACCTGATACCCCACGGAAATAAATGAAGTGTTGGCGAAAACATACTGATTTCCCAATACACATTGTGAGTCGGGAGTAAAGGTAAATACCGCTTTGGGATGAGGATACACCTGAATTAATTTACTAAGCGAGTCTTTGCACCCCTTATCGGAAACAGTGACTAACTTTACTTCATACCCAAAAGGATTAGGGTAACTGCGGGTGAAATTTGGAGTAGTAAAAACAAACCCGTCTCCGCTATACCAAATAGTGGAATCAATACTTCCGCTGCCAATGCTGCTGGTATTGGTAAACACAAATGAATTTCCGGTTTTGCACTGACCCGAATAGTTGATGCTGAAATCAGGTACCGGATTTGGGAACACATTTACCTGTTTGAATGCCGAATCCACACACCCTTTATTATTACTTATTTCTAGCTTCACGGTGTAGGCTCCGGGTTGCGGATAACTGTAAACTTTATTTCCTGAAGTAAACACATTCCCGTTACCCATCATCAGTTGAACACCCGGGATGGTAAATCCACTATCAGTGCTGCTGCTGTCAATAAATGTAAAACTGTTATTGGTAAAACATTGATCGGCCAATGAAGTTTGATACAACCGAGCCATCGGTTGCGGGTAAACCGTAACCGGAATGCTGGTTGATTTGGAGCATCCCACACTACTGGTTACAACCAGAGTAATAGTATAACTGCCCGCATTGGTAAAATGTTTTTGCGTATCAAGCGCTGTGGCGGTGATATTGTCGCCCAGATTCCACAAGCGGTTGGCTATAAATCCAGCACTAATGGTACTGCTGTCGGCCACTTTAAACAGGTTATCTGTTAAACACTGACCGGTGCTGTTTATTTTTGCATTGATTACCGGATAAGGATTTACCGTAACGGTGGTATCTCCCGAATAAGAAACACAGCCTGCACTGGTAGTTAGTTTCACCCGGTAAGTCCCGGCCTGATTTACCACCAACGTATTGAGGGTATCTCCTGCCGAACCCGTGTTCACTCCGTTTTTTTGCCAGCGGTAACTCACCGCACTTAGTGGAACCGACAGGCTGATGGCTGTGCCCTGGCAAATATCTGTTTTTGCACTTGGGGTAATCACTGCGGTTGCCGGCACCTGAATAATAATAAATGCCGAAGCTGAAGAAGTATCGGCCGGACTGGTGGCCACCACCCGCACCCGGTAATATCCTGTTTGGGTAAGACCCGAAGGAAGGGCTACTTTAATACTGTCTAATCCTACTGCCGAGTATCGTTTCACTCCCAATAAGGTGGTGTTCACAAAAACCCCGTTGTTATTGCTCAGTTCAATGCGAAACGTATCGTTCACATTAAATGCTGCGTTCACTTTGAACTTTACCCAGGCACTGTCTCCGTGGCAATATTCGGTTTTATTCAGTTGCGGACGAATCAGTTTTAAGGTATCGTACTGAATTTTCATCATCACCGCATCCCAGGTGTTGGTTCCTCCTCCCGGAGTGCTTTGATAGGCATTGTAGGCTATGCCGGTAGTGCTTCCGGTAAATGCCGCTGCATATAATCCTCCTTCATTGTCCACCGCCAAATCCCATAGGTAATCTCCGCTTTCACCTCCCTTGGGCGTACACCATTTAAGCGCTCCATTTGCCGTGAAACGGGCCATAAGAAAATCTAATCCGATACCGCCACTGGTAAAAGGCAAATACCCGAAATTGTTACTGGTGAATCCACCTACCAGCACATTTCCTTTTTCATCGGCCTGGGCAGCATACAGGCTCAATTCATATTCATAGTTGCTTGGGCCGCCAAGGTACGAAAACCAAATACGCTTTCCGGTAGAATCATACTTGGCTACAAAGGCCGCATTCTGTCCGCTAAAGGTGCTTTGCCACCCGTTATAAGCTAAACCGGTAGAGCCCGTTTCCCCGCAGATATATACATTCGAACTGTCATCACAGGTAATTCCATGCGCATAGTCATTCCCCGAGCCTCCTACAAAGGTGCCCCATACCCGTTGTCCGTTGGGTTTAAATTTAGCTAAACATCCTTCGTAAAGACCTCCGTAAGTAGATTGAAAAGCATTTTGCAAATAGAGTGCTCTGGTGCCTGCACTCCCCGGCCAGCTAAACCCGGTGAAATAAACATTGCCTGCATTGTCACAGGTAATATCCACCGATTTGGGCATCACATAATTGGATGGATAAAAATAAAAGCCCTCCCCGTAGTAGGTGCCCCATAGTTTTTTTCCGTATTTGTTAAAGCTTGCAATAAATGCCGGCCCGTTGCTGGGTGTGCTTATACCTGTGGCCCCGCTCATTTGAACATAATACCCGGGCAGGGCCGATGAAATCCCATCGGTACTCAGGGTTTGTCCGGCTATAAAAAGCTGGTCATCCCTGTTAATGGCTATGCCGCAAATATGATCGTCTTCGCTGCCGCCAAAATAAGTTCCCCACAGCAGATTTCCGGAAGAGGTAAAAGCCACTAAAATTCCTTCAATCATGGTGTTTGGGTTGGCTACGGTTTTGTGGGCATTGGCCGTAGCAATATTGTTGTTACTTCTCGACTCGCCTGCCCCGTAAATATTGTTGCTGCGGTCAACCGCCACACTGTGAAATTCGTCTCTTAAGGTCCCTCCGTAATATGTTCCCCATAACCGCGACTGATTGATGGTAAACTTTACCAGCAGCGCATCCAGGTATCCGGTTATGGTTGACGAATAAGTACCCGAAGTAGCCAAAGACCCGGAAGAAGATTCACCTGCAAAAAGGATATTCCCGTCTGTATCCCGTGCGGTGCCTTTAAATAAATCATCCACGCTCCCTGCATAGTAGGAAGACCACATGAGCACGGGGTCGATGGTGAGTGTATAAGTGCTTTCACTTGCGGGCAGGTTGTCTGCTTCAAAAGTTAAAAGATACCCGTTGTTCTGTTGCTCCAGCCGATACCGGCTGTCTACTGCATGCTTATCTGTCCAGCTCACCGGAGGCATCTCGGTTACCTGCCCCAATGGGGTTACAAATGTCACCGATCCATCGGCATTTACCCGCGCATCTGAGGCTCCTTTGTAACGCATTTTTATGCGGCTGATATCGCCACCAGGATGCACCACAAAATCATATTTTACCTCATTGTTTTTTACATACAGCACCCAGTCAATATGAGGATAAATTTCTTTATACGTGATGCGCGTATAGGTATGCACAAACGGAATTCCTTCGGGCCTGCTGACAATATTGTAATAATTTTCATAATACGCCTGCTGTTCCTGCTTCACCGGTTCGGCCATGGGGTTGGCTCCCTCCAGTTCCATTTCCAGGCGATAGAAATTCATTTCAAACCCCCGCTCGGCCGTATCTTTTGTGGAAAGAGTGGGCGCTGGTTGCATTTTTGAAAACTGGTAATGCAGTCCGGTGGAGGTTACAAACAGGTTCATGCCTGCATCGCGCAGCATAAAATCAATATCAGGTCGTGCGCTTCCATCAGGGGCTGTTATCTGCCCCAGGTTTTCAATAAACAACCTGGAAGAAACGGGTGCTGAAATTTTTTCAGAAAAGGCCTGCGGGATGCATCCTAAAAATAAGCCGGCCAACAGTAAAAAATGTTTCATGGATTAGTCACGATTTTTTATTGCAGGCAATTTAAAACAAAAAATAAAAAAATAAAAAAGGCAGGGGTATTTCCCCCGTGCTGGCGCGTCCCGATGGCTATCGGGATGTAGCTCGTGCCATTATCAATTTAAACCTATTCATTCTATTAAAGTTACTTTTACAAACCCTGTTCCGCCACAATAATCTACTGCACTACTCAGCCTCCAGTTATCAGAATCATTTATAAAGCCGGCTGCAACCGGATTGTTATGAATATAATCCATTTTTTGCTTTAAAACATCTTTACTCCATAATTCTATGGGTTGGTTGTGTTGTTGCCAAAACTGCCTTTTATCAACATTACTGTTTGTTTGTGCGGCCTGTTCCATCATTGCCAGCATCCATTCTTTCCGGCTTTCCTGAGGATTATCTTCTATCAATGATTGAACTTGTTTTGAAGTAAATGTTTTAAAATCTCTCATCAAATCTGATGGATTTTTATGTTCAGCAGAAAAAATAAGATGCACGTGACTTGGCATAATACACCAACAATAAACCACCATTCCTTTATTCTCAATACAGAAATTCAGGCTTTCAATGATTTTAGCCGAGTACTCTTCCCGAACAAAAACATCCATCCACTTTATAGTTGCAAAACTTACAAAGTAAACACCACCTTCATTATGAAATTTATACTTACGACTCATAGGTAGGAATACTGCAAATTATAGATTTATCTTTACTTTTTATTAATGGCAGGAGCTAAATCCCGAATAGGTCGGGACAAGAGCTCGCGCCAGCGGGGGAGCTGGGCCTATTTCTTACATTCTGCACTGATTAATATCCCCTTTTTTATATTAAGAAGGAGGCTTTCCCTATTCCAATTTAAGTTTTCGACTTGGGAGGTGGTAAGGTCTCTAGAATAAAACTCTAACTGCCCGCTAAAAAAATAAAAAAAATGAAGAAGGGTTTGTCCTGCAAATTCCGGAAAAATATCTGTTGTAAAGAGTCTCTTCCCATTAATAACACCATTAACGAAACCCAAGAATAATTTTGACTCAGATATTATCCAATGTGCTTTGTATGGCTTACTGAAATTCGTATAAATAGTACGATAATTAAAAGAACCAATTAATCGTTGCTCTACTGGTGATTTGTTTATAATACCAAAATAGGAAATAGTATCATATTGCAAGGATAACGTATCTGGTCCCGTTTTTTTATCGAAATTTTTTATTACGTCAAAATCTTCATATCTCATCACAAGTCCCCTATTTAAATAAAATTACAAATTTCTGAATCCTAAGGCAGGTACACATAGAAGTGCATTGTCTTTAGGTTCGAAATATTTGTGCGTTGTCAACATAAATTCTTTCTTTTAAATTCAAGTCAGTTTGTTTGCTTTTAAGGTGGTTACACTCGTTAAGGTCGTTAATTTTATTGTCTGCTGTGTCGAAAATAATGCTCATATAGCTATTGCTTTTGTTGCCGATGAAAGTATATAAAGTCTTGGTTTTGTCACAGGAGTTGCAACTGCCCTCAACGGCAAATAAATGAGTGTCGCCAAGGTTGCAAACATTGCAAATCCTTGTTGAAGTTTACTAATAAACAAATATTTTTCAAAGTCCTGGTAGGTTTTATCGTTGTCTAAAAATGCGTCCACCATTTCAATATCCATTTTTTTGATGAAGTATTGAATAGCTTGGGTTTGGTTTGATATTTTGGTTTGTGCAATCATGTTTTGTGCAAATCTTCCTTTATTTTATTAACAAGGTCCGATACCGTGTTCCTAACTAAATTGTAATTTTTATCTTTTATGAAATTAATTAGTTTCGCTTGTTTTTCGATTAGTTTATCATCATCAGTTTTTTGGTAAAATACACTTGGAGTTGCATTTCTATTTGCTTTATTGAATATTTTTATTTTTTTAAGTAGGTCTATATACTTCTGTACTATCTGCTCAGTATCTTGCTCAATTATGTTACATCGATGTGAATCTTCATTTCTAACATCTCTAATCAAGTTTATAGTTGACTCATATCGAATATTTCGTCCATTAGCATCAGTTTGCCCATAATAAAATAAACTTTCAAATACATAAAGTTTTTTTGATATTTCGATTTTCAAGAAATCAAATTCAACAGTATTTATTTGTGAATTCTTAGTTTTTAAGTATGCAACAGCATCAGAGGGATGTTTTGTTATAAAAAAGTAGTTTACCAATTCTTCTATTTGATAAAATGCTTCAACGCAAAAATTGTAAAATCTTTCGGTGTCATTTTTAATTTGAATATCTAATCGTGAATTTTCCATTTTGAGATTATCCTTGATTAATTGTTTTTTTACTCTTTCATTTTTAACAAATTCAAAGTCTATCGATACATTAGCCCTGATTTCTAAATGATTTCGAATTGCTTCTGTATCTGATTTAATTGGAATGAGTGCATCACAAGAGTCAGATTTACTCTGTCCAGAATTTTCTCTTTTTATTTCTGTTTGACTTAATTTTTGAAACAAAGCCTTAGATGCAATTACCTCTTGATGATTAGAGCCAAGCTTCGCTTCCAACTTGTCAATTTCAAGTTGAACAGACATCATAAATTTTAGTTTTTGTGCATCCATTAATTACCGTATTGTTTAATAGCTGTTTCTATTCCCTTCTTTTCCCAAGTTTGCAATAATTCAAAAATTGATGAAGCGAAATTTATGTGCTTTGAAATTTGATTAGAGTGATATGTTTTACCGTTCATTCCACTATACAATTCATCAAAATTCATTTTTTGTTTCAAGAATATTTCATCTTTTGCACCTCTAACCATACCCAAAAACAAAATTTTTCCATTGAGGTAGTTGTAAAATTGAGGCGTTGTACCGCCATACCTTAAAAAGCCTTTTTTCTCTGGAAATTGAACTAGGAATTTTTGTTGTGTCGCTTCAGTTCCAAATTTTTTCCAACACATTAGCCAGAAACGGACATCTTTCAAATATTTTCTATCGACATTACACTTTCTATTTACAATTATGCCTGTTACAGATTGTCTTTCGCCTCCGCCTTGAAGTCTTTCTTTTCCATAATTAATTTTGAATTTTTCTTGAACTTCGATAATGTCGATTAGTATTTTTTTGAATGTTTCATCAAAAACTGGTTTGTTGGCTGAAAATGTGATGTCGTCCGCATACCTTGAATAAGTTGCGTTTATGCTTTTTGCATACTTATAAAGTTTTTTGTCAAGCCTTTGACAAACCAAATTAGTTAGCGTTGGCGATGTTGGTGCACCTTGCGGTAAGCAACCATTGTCGCAACAAAGGTTTGCTATTAGATAACCCAAATATCCTTTTCCTTTCTCTTCCGATGTTTTCTTTTTTTCCTTGTTAGAGTTTATTTCATTTGCATCAGTCAAATTAAACGGGGCTAAACCCAATACAGCTTTAATTCTTCTAAATTCTGTGCTTGGAAAAAAGTCCTTTAAGTCTGTATTGAAAACAAATTGTTTTCCTATATGCACTTTGGCATTATCAACAATGCTTTTTTTAGGAACAAAACCAGTAGCTGTAAAATGTGGAGTAAAAACTGCATTCAATATTTCATTTATACATTTTTGAATGGTTTTTAACTTGTAGCGTGGGGCTGAAATTGGCCTTTCGCCACCACTTTTCTTTTTAATTGTAAACTGCTTGTACCGTTTAGCAGGTTTAAAAGCATAATAATTTAAGTGTTTTGCTTCAATTATAACATTTGTTTTTGCGCTACGCTTTGGAAACTTTAAAGCATAAACCCAACTTAACAATTGAGCCAAGTCCTCAACGGTTTCCGTTTTTGCAAAGCGAACCCTTATTTCCCGTATATGTTCAGGCGTTAATCGCATATTCATTTTAAAAGAAGTGCCAACTGATTCTCATTTATGGATAAATCGATCATAAATTCAATGATATCACAATTCACTTATTCATATTTTATTATAATACATTAATTACTGATACAGTCAATAACTAAATGTTCATTATAGCTCAATACTGAACAATGAAAATAACTACCATTTAAACAGCCATTGCTGGCCGACATTGCAAATCGCAATGAAAAGTTCAAAATCATTTTGTTGGCACTTCAAAGGACAAATTTAATCGTTTATTTTAAACATCAACTGGCTACAATATTGTTTAATTCACCATGTGGAGCATACTCTCCCTCCCATAACCCTGTTAGCAAATACAATTCGTAATACAGAATCCATTCGTAAATCCAGGGAATTGTAAATTCTGCAATGCTAGTAGTGTCTCTCCATTTCAAATCTCCAGGATAAAACAAGCATAGTGAACCTTCGCTGTAAATATGAATCTTAGAGTTAGGTCTGATTGACGGATTGAAAACATAAACTTGTGGGAAGCATCCAGCCCTAAACTCGATACGAACATTGTACGCATTTGAACCGGGTTTAAATTCACCCCTACAAATGAGAGCATCATTGACAATTCTGCAATTGAGAAACGAAAACTTTTTTTCAATCTCTTTCTTTTGTATAATCGCATAAGAGAAAGAGTTTGGCTGCTTTTGTCCATTAAATTTTGTAATTAGGCGGCCACCATAAAATCTATGAGGCTTGCTAACAACCCCGGTTGTATTGTTTTGAAGCGAACCTCTTGCCGCAACAGAAACTTTTGCTGACTGCATTAACTTTGCGGTTTCTCTGATTCTCTCCTTCTCAATTTCTGCTTTAATCAGACCATCCCGTTCGGCAACATACCCTGCAGCAAACTTTCTTTGTTCCACACCAAAAGTTGAAAGCAAATTTTTCCGAAACTTTTCTTGCATCTCAAAACTTTGCAGAACAAGCTTTTTCACAGTATCAGGGTTTTCAAAATCAATTGTGTAATCCTTTGCAGTTGCCCACCAGTTTTGAAACTTACTTGAAAACGATTGCACAGTCTCAACATCATACTTTGCAAAGTTTTCATAATTGAAGCTTGCCCCTTCGGTAAAATTGAACGAACCACCATAGGCAAGTGTACCGTCAATAATCATAAACTTTGCGTGCATGAATCCCTTTACACCAGGTGCGTTAGTCCCAGTTTTTAAAACAGTTGCACCTTTGCTTTGCAATTCTCTTATTGAGGAGTAACGCCAAACATTCAACGCATCACAAGAAAGTAGCAACTCCACCTTTTTCTTTTGTGCAGCCTCGCCAAGTTTGTTGATTAATACTTCATCTGTAAGCCATGACACAGCAATTTGAATCTTGTTTTCGGCTTTGTCTAAAAGGGCAATAATTTGCTCACGATTGTTGTTGCTCATATTTTCCATATTTCGTTTTTTAATATTGATTTGACAATGCAAAGATGAAACCTATATGTTCAGTGAAACTGAACTAATAAATTTCAATTTTCTTCTCTTTTTCAATTGTTTATTTGATTACGATGCAAACAAACACTACATTTGTTCAGTCAAACTGAACAAATATGTCAATAAATAAAAAAGCACTAACACGATATCTTGCTTACGATAGGTGTCTAAGGAATACAGGAGCCAAATACACTTGGCAACGGTTAATAGACGAAGCAAACAAAGCCTTATTAGAAGAAGGTTTGGAAGGAATTGGAAAAACTCAATTTTATGCAGATATGCAGTATATGGAATTGTCGGAATGGAAAGCCCCAATTGAAAAATACAAAGATGGAAGAACTGTTTATTTCAAATATTCCGATCCAACATATTCCATAAATAACCAACCTTTAAACGAAACCGAAGCAAAACAATTAAAGTCGGCCTTGCAAGTATTGTCAAGGTTTAAGGGCATACCGCAATTTGAGTTTATCAATGAAATAATTCCTGCCATTGAATCTAAACTTGGTTTGGTAAACCTTGAAAGAGAAGTTATGTCATTTGAAAATAATTTGGATTATGAAGGTTCAAAATTCATTACACCTTTATTCAATGCGATTGTGAACAAACGGTCTTTGACTATTGAATATCAAGACTTCAAAAGCCCTTTTCCTTATACGATTGCGTTTCATCCTTATTATTTGAAACAATACAATAACCGTTGGTTTGTCTTTGGCTATAATGAGTTTACAAAAAATGAATGTTGGAATATGGCCTTAGATAGAATTAAAGATATTAATGAAGCCAAAGCCAAGTATATTGAATCAGAAGTCGATTGGGAGGACTATTTTTATGATTTAATTGGCGTAACTAAAAAAATCGATGACGAGTTACAAACGGTCAAGTTGAGGTTTTCTCCAAGTCAAGCCCCTTATGTCGTAACAAAACCAATACATGCAACACAAAGAAGTAAAAACACAGAAGATGGTCTTGAAGTTACCATTACCGTTATCCCTAATTATGAGTTAGAAAAGTTGATTTTGTCGTTTGGGGAAACTGTCAAAGTAATAAGTCCAAAATCGTTTCAAAAAATAATTTTAGACCGGATTAGTAAGTCTGCTAGTTTGTATTACTGATGCGGTTGGGCAAAATAAAGACATGTTAGGGGTACTTACGATTTAATCAGCACATTTGAATTGCCAATTTACCCAGTTCAATAAACGGGGTACTTAAAGTTTTAAGAAGATTACTAAGAGCTAGGGGGCTAGCTGGTAGCTTTTCATCACTCAAGTATTTCTGCTGACTTTTTCCCAAGATATTCTGAAAAGTCGTTTAAGAATTTTGTTCTCTCCGTATTAGACATTTTTTTAGCTGCCTCTGTCAAAGCATACAACATTACTGTGTAATATTTCTTACCTAATTCTGTATCACTCCATAGTTTGTAAGCCTTGTGGTCACGATTTATCTTTATGGTATTCTCTCCATTCTTACCATCTTCAATTTTGAATAACACCCTCGGACCATAATTAGTCAAGTCAATTTTTGTATCACCTTTTATGTTCTCTGATTTTTTAAGTTTTTTATTGATTGACTCAACTGCTTTGGATTCATTTTTTGTTGGTGTCTTGTAATCAATAGCATCCTTAATTACCTCTGCAATCTGCGCTTTCATCTTCCGCTCAATCATAAGCCACAGTTCCGAATCTTTGTCAATTTCCGTTTTGTTCATTGACAGAGGTAAATCAAAATCTATGTAGAGTTCACCGTAAAGTCGCTCAACATTCCAACGCTTGCTTGGGTCTATGTGTCCGAAATATTCTTTGTCAGCAACATTTCTTCCATACTGGAAAATTTTAAACCCTCCCCTTTCTGACTTCGGGTCATCAACAATTCCAAACTCTCCGGTAAGAGGCAATTTCTTTCCATTGTAAATGATATCCGTTGAAAAGGTTTTATAAGTTGCTCGGTCGTATGCAATCGCAGCGCATTTCACCGGCTTATTCTCTACTAAGAACTCTACTTTCTTCTGAGTAATAAGTGGTCGGTACGTTTTTTTAATTCTTTCAACAATAGTTTCTACTCTAAATTCCTTCTTCAAATTGTAAATTTCAAAAGAAACATCTCCTTCGTCACGTTGTGATTGATATGGCATAACCTGAAATCCATCAGAAAAACCTGCTTGCCTGTTCTCCCAATCCTTAACTTTTACAACAAAACCGGAAATTTTATCTTTCGCATGGCTTTTAATATTGAAACTCTTTGCCAAATATCCTAACGCTGCTTTTCCTCCTTGACCATATCTTCCAATTCTTCCTGTGGTTTTATCGCTGTGACCCCATGTAAAAAACTTTTCAAGGTCTTCAATGGTCATTCCCTTTCCATTAAAATTCTTTATGTAAAGTTTTTCATCCTCTGGGTCATAGTCAATCGAGATTATTAGTTTCTCGTTGTGTTGTCGATCATCAACTGCGTTGTCAATTAATTCAAACAAAGCAATGTATTGATTTGAAAAATTTTTGAACAAAGCAGCTATCAGCTTTGGATCAAAACTTTCTTTTACTATTTGTGCATCAAGCATATTTACGTTGTTTACTCTTGTTTTATTCGTTTGCTCCTGCAATGGCGAACTTCCACAACAAGAGAGTTCTTGAATTGAGGACTATTGATAATTGCTTGCCCTGGGTTCAATGCTGGAACTGAATCCCACATTTCCTCTGTGACATCACCGGAAGACTGTTTGAGAACCTCCAAATTGTTTTTGCTTCTGATATTGTGAACAATTCGTGTATTAGCCAATTCAAAAATCTCACTTGGTAAATGTGCCGGTTGTTGTGAAATGAAACACAAACTCAACCAACGCTTTCTTCCTCTCCTAGCAATTTCTTTCAGCTTCCGAATGGTTTGCATCATCTTGTCTTTATTCTCCCTACTGACAAATGTGTGTGCCTCCTCAATCATTATCATTGTCTTGGGCAAACTTGAATCGTCTCGTTTAGCCTTGAAGACTCTCTCCAAAAGCTGGGCAATTAATAAGTTTTTTTCATAGTCGCCTGTGTAACTTAAATCAAAAACTGTCACTCGTCCTGGAACAAGATATTTAGTTGGGTCAATTGGTGTTGCTGTCTTTACATCAAATGCTCTTGTTCTAACTAACTCAAGCAATTTTCTCTTGAGTGGGCTTCTTAGTGATTGTGCCCTTACTAAAATTTCATCGCCTTTATCTTCTTCAGCATCTTCTTCTTTTTTCTTTGTTCGCTGCTTCTTCAAGTGGTTGTCAATTTCCTCAAGAATGTCTTGCAACGTATAGCCCGAAACTTTTTTTGCCTTAGGAATAATCGCATCCGGGTCGGGTTCTTCTTTCTTCGGATTCTTCTTCAACCTGTCAATTATTGTAAACAGTGCAGCAGACTGTGGCTCCGTTGTCTGCAAAATTTCGCAAAGCATGTAAGCATCAATCTGGTCAATGTTAATTGTAACTTCTTCGGCTGTATCAACTGTTGATTCGTGACCATAAAGTTTCAACACATAAAAATCATCTATTCCTTTCGGTGTCATTCCAAAAGTTTCTTTCAATTTGTCTAGATGCTTTTTTTCAATTTTTTCCGGCTTATTCATCTCTGTGTATTCACCTTCAACATCAAGCACAATCACTGCCCACTTTTCTCTTTCTGCTATTTCCCTCTCTGCTAATTCTTCGATCAACACTTGTGCCGTGTTTGTTTTTCCTGAACCAACTGTTCCGAAAATTCCGATGTTTCTTGGTATGACTGAAATCTTTGTAGAATCAAATTTAATGTGAACTTTCGGATAACCTTCAAGATTTCCAATTAGGAAATTCCCTTGCTTCAATCCTAAAATTTCATTCAACTCATCTTCTCCTAACTCAACAATTTTAGATTGCGGACTTGGACGGCTGCTTGTGCTGTAAATAGAAGAACCAAAAAGCTCACCGATAATTTCTATTACAATGATTGCATAAAAGTTTGGTGGAATTGGAAATTCATCGCCTCGCAGAATTGAAACTTGCGCAAGTGCTGATTCCCTTGAAACTTCTTCGGGAATGAAAAACGGACCTTCCAAAATTCTTCCAATGAATTGCTTCGGGCTGCCACCTTCGTCCTTTAAGGAGTTAATAATCTTGATGAATTTGTTTCGGAGTAGTCGTGAAGACTTCTCCTTCAATACTAAACCTTCAACACGATTACTCTTGATGCTTGGTTTGTCAAAGTGGACAAAGCCTATTAAGTTTTCTTTTTCCATATTGTTATCTTCTCCTTGTTGATTTTTCACTAATCTCGAATTCTAAAATTTTCTTTCGTGCAAGTTTTGCTTCCACTTGATTTTTAAAATCTGTTCCCGATAAAAGCCTGGAGCAAATTGTATCTGCATAATCTAAGAGTAAGGGAAACCCTCTCATTGGTTGAAAGCTGCTGTCAGCGAAAAGTAAATTCACCATGGTTTCTAAATTACTTTTCGGTGCAAAGAATACATAAGGCCTATTGCTTCGTAGTCCTTTGAAAATACCGACTGAAAATTTATTCTTCGCATCGTTAATAAACAGTTCAAATGCTTCTTTGTCCGTAGGATTGAATCTTGCCGGAATTGAAAAATCATCACCATCACCAAGTAAAAAAGAATTTAACTCCTCGTAGTAATCGTGAATCTCAATATACTCGCCAGGTTCTAAAGCATTTCCAATTAGGCGATATGCCGGGTCTGTAGATGTTGTTTGCGTAGCAACAACATTTTCAGTGTTCAATATTTTCCTGCCTAATTTCAAACAAGCATTCAATCCTCTCAATCTTCCTTGTCCCGTTTTTAATTCATAAGGAAAAATGTCTCCTTGTATCATTTTGTATTTCTCCGGTCTATCAATTACAATTTCCCTTTCCTTGTAAAGCATCACTGCGGTTACATGTAAACTGCTAATTCCAGCATTACCTTTCTTCTTTTTGATTGCATACTGCATTATCTCCTCGTAATTTTCTTTCTCGTATGGAATGAATGGTTCCGAAATGTAAAGTGTGTGTTCTGTTTTTTTGTTTTTGTAATTGACTGCGATAACTCCAATCCTTGCTTGAAATCCAACTGTGAGTAAATCATAGTTTGCGCAAGTGCCGTCAACTGCAACAACATTTCCTGAAAGCAACTCATCTTTCATTTTGGAGATCAAATCAGGGTTTGCTTTGCAAATTCTGTCCTTCAATTTCTCTCTGACAATTTCCCGTTGATAAACATTGATGTTCTTTGAAATGTTTTCTTCCAATGTCTTATTGAAACCCAAATAATGAGTGTTCAAGTTTGTCCAATGGTCTTCTTTCAAAAATTCTTCAAATGAATATGTCATATTATTTCTTCTTTGCTATAATGATGTATTCTTTCGGGTGGACTAATTTAGTATTCTTGTCAGTTGCCTTTGCAAACCTTCCGTTCTTCGGATCACGGTAACTAGGCAGCATCTTAGAAGTTACTTCACGCAAAATCACATTCTCAATTTCAAAACCTAAGGAAGTCATTTGCTCGATAAAAATTTGGTGATTCAGAATGTCAACATTGCGATAATGTGTGTCGCCAATTACGATACAGGCTTTCCCATTCTTCTTCAACACACGCTTCATTTCTTTGAAACAGTCATACATCTCAATACAATACTTTCTGATCTCTTTTGATTTTTTCTTCCCGTTGAATTGTTGTATAATTTTTTCTGCTGTGTCACTATGAGTGTTTACTGGATTATCTTCTATTTTGAAAACGCTTCCGATAAACCTTTTCCGGAACTCGTTTATATCTTTCATTTTGTCAAACCACAACGAAGGTAACTGATGTAAATCCGCATACTCGTAAGATGTAACATAAGGCGGACTTGTAACTATAAGTGCTGCTTTGTTGCTCGCAATTGGAATTCGCCTTGCATCGTTTCTACTTACCTTTCTATGTTTGTGAATTGACTTTTGAACTTCTGGTTTCAGTTTTTCAAAAAAATCCTTATTTCGCTTCGCCATTATTTTCACTCTTGACAAAAACATTTCAAGTGGTTCGTAATCTGCTTTTGAAAAATCTCTCTGAGGTTTCACGCTTGACTGCAACCAAATAGAACAGGTTTTTAAGATTTGAGCAAACGCAACGAACAGAAAATTTTTTAGGTCACTGTTTTTTACTTCGTGAATCCTTGCGAAGATAATTGCAAGTTTTTCTTTTTGTGTTTTCCTAAACCAATAATCAATGCGCTCATGTTCTGGAGCCAACTTTTTTGATTTTGAAAGATAGTAATCATATTTGCCATTCATACGATGTTCCAAATCAAGTTGGAGTTGCATCATTTCGGCTTCAAGTAACTTTATGCTCACCGGTGTTGTCTTTGCTTTTGCGACTAAGTACGCCACATAGTTGATGTCGCTTCCAATTCCGATTCGATCCGTCATCAACGCTTCAACTATTGTAGTTCCGCTACCCATGAAGCAATCAATTACAATGTCTCCTGGATTACTGTTTTCTTCAATCAATCGTTTGGCAACTTGCGGAATAAACTTAGCAGGATAACTATAGTAGTTGTGTGTCATGTATGAAGTATCATGACTGGACTTATCTGAGTAAGCCCAACTTTTATCTGCTTTCAGTTTTTGTCCTATTACTAGAGTATCTGTCGCCATAATTTAATTCGTAAAGTTTGAAAATGTGCTGGAAATCTAAAAATGCATTTAATCGGTGCGTTGTAGGTTTGCCCACCTGGGCGATTGCTGCGAATTTTTTATTCGTTTTATTTGAGTAAAAAAGAAAGGGAAGCGACCTGCAGGCATGGGTTTGGGGTTTTTGCAAGGGCAAGGTAAAAAAAGTTTTGGGGTTTGCAAAGAAAGTTTGAAGTTTTGGGGTTAAAGTTCATCCCCCTGCACCCTTCCACCTCGGTGAACTCGGTGTGACAGGCGAAGCCTACCCTGCAAGGGAGGCGGGATATGGATGACGGGAAGGAGGAAAGACGTTGTGATCAATACTTCACCACTTTTTTCACTTCGCGGCTCAGGCCGTCATCCAATACTAAGTAATAACAGCCAGCTGCCAGTGCCTGTATGTTTACTTCGCTAAAATCGCGGGTCATACTGCCATGCAGCAGTATTTTCCCTTCGGCATTCAGCACCTGGTAGGTATAGGTGGTGGCGGGTCGCAGCCCTTCTACCTTAAACCGGCTATACACAGGATTGGGATACACCCGTGCCACCGAAAGAGTGGGTTCCGTTTTTACCGAGGTAATATTGTGTGCCGAGTTTAGCCGGGCACTAAACACACCCGCTCCAAAAGTAGAAACCACCAGTTGTCCGTCATTCTCGCGGTAGTCCATCATGGTTACAATATTATCTCCGATAAGCGTGGGCGATTGTTTGATCCAAACGGTTTGTGTGCCATTGAGGCTATCGGTGGCATACAGCCCGGTGGTGGTGGCCAGGTAATACACCAGTTGGTTATTAATGGTTACAGGCGTAAGCCACCGGCACGAGGGGCCATTGCCGCTGCCATTGCTGTTTTGTTCTAAGTTGCCTGATACAGCCGTCCAGCTTTGTCCTCCGTTTTCCGTGTAAAACACACTTTGCACATTGTAATTGGTAAACACCACCAAAATTTTAGAGGTATCCTGCGGATGTACGGCAATGCAATTGATATACGAACCGGAAGGAAAATTACTTCCGGTAATTTCAGCGGGAACGGGATTGCCCACCGATGCTCCGCGCAATTTAAACACGCGCCCGTTCATGGTGGCGTAGTAGAGCACATCGGCTATTTTACCGGCACTCACTATCGCAGTAATTTCATCGGCACTATCGGGCAGGGCGGCATTCGATAATTCCTGCCAGTTGGTAAGCACGCGGTTGGTATCAATGGTAGATTTTAACGGAATGGCTGTTACATCGCTGTTGCGCCACAAGCGGTTATTGGCCGGCAGGTACAGGCGTTTCCAGTCGCCTCCATCGGGTGTGTACGGATTAATGAACTGGTATTTGTCTCTGGGAATTCCGGCCGGATCCAACCTTGCGAGCTGTGTCCATTTTCCGGTGGCATCTAAAATTAAGCGGTACACCCTTCCCTGCTGGGTGGACATATAATGTTCGCTGCCTCCGTCTTTCACATAACAAAAAGAGCCATCCGAACTGGATGACAAAACCCACGAGGCACCGTAGGCCTGTGTATTGGTAAAATGCGTTCCGTTGTCCTGCAATCCGCCAGTAACAATATTGCTTCCGGCAGTGGCGTGGTCCATAGCCACGGTATAAAACTGGGTGGTGATAAACCCATAGTTTAACGCCTGCCAGGTAACTGACGAAGCGAGGTTATTGGTGGTGCGCGAAATGCCTCCGTCACTCACCGAAATCATTTTAGAAGGATTGGAAGGATAGAACACATTGTTGTGTACATCGGGATGATGATTGGGATACAACTGATAATCGGGGCGGGTGGTGTTTACGGCATAACCGCCAATCCAGGCGCTGTTGGCAGTGGTTTTAAACCCATCGGTAGAGCGGTATAAATTGGTAGAGCCAATAAATACCACATCGGGGTTATCGGGTTTTACTTTTACGGTTAAGCAATAACTTTGTTGTGAATTAAAATCACCGAAGTCGCCCCCAAAGCCCGGTATATTGGCACTGCGGTCTTCCCACACTCCTCCTGTTCCGGTTCCGTCTCCGCTCACATAGGTATATTTCCACAGGCTGTTCCAGTCTTCACGTCCCTGAAAGTCGACCGATTTTTTTCCGTAGCCCGGTGTGCTGGCTACAAAGTAAATTTGATTTTCATCGCTGGGCGAAAGTCCAATGACAATACGGGCAAACGAAGCAGGAAAATTGGCCGGTGTTATTTTGGTCCAGTTTATTCCGTTGTTCACCGAGCGCCAGATGCCGGGATGTGCGCCTCCACCCGAAAGGGCTGCATACACTACGCCTGTGGGCGTAACCACTACATCGCTCCACGTACTGCTGCCAATGGCTGCACCGCCACCGCGCACGCGGTTCCAGGTGGTTCCTCCGTTTATGCTGCGGTAAACGGCATTGTAGGTAGCGGCATACAATACTTCTGCGGTATCAATGGTGGTATTGATGGCGATATTATGAATAAAATCCCAGGTGCCTTCAAAAGTTTGCGGGGTATTGGTATTGGTGCTGGTAATGGAAGTCCAGGTAAGCCCTCCATCCGTTGATTTGTACATGCCTTTTCCCAGGTAAAAAGCTCCGGGCACATAACCTCCGTAATATTCTCCGGTACCCACATACCAGTTTTGTGTTTTTCCGGCACGGGGATCCTGCATAATGGCTGTAATGTTGAGCATATTGTCGGTATTGCTCACTTTGGTCCAGGTGCTGCCGCCATTGGTGCTTCGCCAAATGCCTCCGGTGGTTCCACCGGCCAACAGTATGTTTTCGTTTGTTTTATCAATGGCAATGGCCCTTGCGCGTCCGCCTACATTCCATGGCCCGCGCTGCCTCCAGAATCCATCATCGGCCGTATTGGTTTTGTATTTGGGTTCGTTTACCGGCAGGGTGTGGCTGAAGGCAAGTTCTTTGTTGCGAATATCGGCAGGTATTTTTCCAGTAGCGGGGTCGGCCAGCATTTGGGTCATCCATTGGGCGCGTGCCTCCACATCTTCTTCCATTCCTTCTCCTCCCACGGTGGGGGCGACCGGTTTGTGAAGCTGTGTGGCGGCAAAAAATGCTGTGGCAATCAACAAAGACAGTGTACCAATGGCTACCCGAAACTTTACTTTCATCATAAGGATATTTTTGATGCTGTAAAGTTACAAAATCTTTGATGGTAAACGGGAAGAAAAAAGCGAGTTCCCCGAAGGAACTAAAAAGGTAAATCGTCCGAGGTATTATCGGGAACAAAATCGGGTTCGGCATCGGGATAAAAATCATCGCCCTGCGAAGAAGCCGCACGGCTATTCGCCTCCAGGCGCCAGGCACCCACATTGGTGTACCATTTTCCGTTGTACTCGCGCGATTCAATATTAAGGTGTGCTTTTACTTCGTCACCCACTTTAAATTTTTTCAACTCCTGCAGTTTGTCGCCCATCATGCTGATGCAAACTTTTTTGGGATAGGTTTCCTGTGTTTCCAGAATAAACTCCTGTTTTACCCAGGCTTTACCTGCTTTGCTTTGTCCTCCGGTTTCGGGGAGAATCTGAATGATTTTTCCAATTAAATCGAGTGCCATATACGTCTTTATTTTTTTCTACTGGTAATTTCTGTTGATGAAGCAGCCATGCGGTTATTTCCTCTCACAGAAAGGACTGCAATAATATTTAATGAAAAGCTAAAAACAGGAAGTTGTGAATAAATTCAGTGACTCGTTAAAAATACAGGCCACAGATAAAAATAGCCGACAGCACGCATACCAGGTCAACCAGCAGCATAATACCCAGAGTGTAACGGGTTTCTTTTACATTTACCGACCCGAAATAGAGGGCAATCACATAAAATGTGGTTTCGGCAGCCCCCTGAAATAAACACGAAAGCTGTCCGGCCAGGCTATCGGGGCCATAGGTTTTCATGGCATCGAGCATAAACCCGCGCGAACCACCGGCACTAAACGGACGCATAAGTGCCACCGGAATGGCATTGATAATTTGCGGATCCACGCCAAACACGCTGAGCGAAGAACTCACCCCATCCATCACAATGGTCATGAGCCCCGAGTTGCGAAAAATACTAAGGGCAACCAGCATGGCAATCATGTAAGGCAACACACGTACCCCGGTGGTAAATCCATCTTTTGCACCGGTTACAAATGAATCAAAAATATTGGTGCCGTTTTGTTTAAATATTTTTTCGTTGAGAATGCAATACGCCACAATGAGTAAAATGATAAACAGCAATACGCCATTGCTCAGGTTTCCGGTGAAGTGAAATTTTTCAATGCCACTCAGTTTGTTTACATAAAATAATAAAAAACCAATCACGGCACTCACAGCCGTAACCAACCCGATAACTACTCCGTTTAGTAAATTGATGCGTTGTTTGATGCTTACAAAAATTAAGGCAGCCATGGTACCCACAAATGAGGTGATGATGCAGGGCAACATAATATCGGCCGGATTGGAAGCATGTTGTGCGGCACGGTAACCAATGATGGAAGTGGGAATGAGTGTGAGGCCGGCAGCGTGCAAACACAAAAACATAATCTGGCTGTTGGAGGCGCGTTCTTTATGTTCATTTACCTCCTGCATGCTTTCCATGGCTTTTAGTCCGAAAGGAGTGGCAGCATTATCGAGCCCCAGAAAATTGGCAGCAAAGTTCATGGTCATAAACCCATAAGCCGAATGCCCTTTGGGCAGCTCCGGGAAAATGCGTACAAAAAAAGGAGACAGCACACGAGCCATTTTCTCAATGGCATTCGAGTCATTGAGCAAATGCAGCAGTCCGCAAAAAAAGGTGAGGTACCCGATAAGCGGCAACCAGATATCCATGATGGTGTTTTTACAGGTGGCAAAAATACCATCAGCTGCCTGTTTGCCATGATACACCGAAATGGTGGCATTGTCCTGCAACACATACGAGGTATCTCCTTTTTGCACTCCATCGGTTTTGGCAGTGATCAGTTGGGCGTAAAAAGCCGTATCTGTTTGGCGCAGCATATCCGAAGGAAGTTCGGCCACCAGTACCGGCTCGTTTTGTTTTCCGTTTACCACATTGCCAATAGTGTACATGCGCGCTGACAGCAGCATGTAAAAAATATAGATTACACTCAGAACAATGATGTAGGACCAAAACCTGCTTAGTGCCATATGGGTGTGAATTGATGAATCAATTTTACGGGTTTTATCCTTAAGCAAAAAAAGAAGTTATACCAGTTAAAAAATTACTGTCCAGTTATGATGAAACGTATGTTGCCTTCTGCTTCAGAATATTTCGTTTGAAAATTCGACAACTTTCCATAATTTGCATCTATGAAGAAAATCTTTGCATTGATTGCTGTTTTATTTCCACTACTGGGAATAACCCAAGGGTTACAGTTTAACAAAGCCCTTGAATACCCGGGAGGTGATCAGGGAATAAACCAGGTGGCCTTTCTGCCTGATGGCAGTTTCTATATGCTCTCGCATTTGTTGCCGGGTTACGGATTTGACTTTGACCCGGGGCCTGATACCTTAGCTTTTGGCCCCTTTGGATCGGGTGTTAATTTTGTTATCAGTAAGTATACCGCCTCCGGTAAAATGATTTGGGCTAAAAGAATTGGTCGCGAACAAAAAACAGAAGCCAGTGGTCTTGTATTAGGCGAAAACCACCGTTTTTATGTGGCCGGCCACTTCTCCCATTACGGTAATCTGGACCCGGATTCTGCGCAGTTTACCATTCCCGGTTTAAACAATAACATTTTTTTATCGCACTATGATTCAAGCGGCAGACCTATATGGACGAAGACCTTCTCTACCCAAAGCAGTAATCTTAGTTCCGAATTTTTCACGCGTGACTCCAAAGGACAGTTTTATATAGCAGGCCGTTTTCTAGACTCGGTAGACATTGACCCAGGACCAGGGCAATACTTGTTGAGAGATTCGAAAGGACATTTAACCTTTTTTGTTGCCAAATACAGCCCTACAGGTGACTTCCTGTTTGGATTTGCCTTACCTAATAACGATAAATACAGTGTAATACTAAAAGATTTGGAGGTGGATTCAAACGAAAACATTTACCTCTCCGGTTTATTTGGTGATACTATTGATATTGACCCGGGGTCGCAAGTACATACTATTGGTTCGGTCGGTTCCTCTGCTTTTCTGGCAAAATTCAACAGCACCGGTAATTTTCAATGGGCAACCAATACTTCGTCACCAAACAACATGGCTTATTTCGGAGATGGCATGAAGAATATTGCCCTCGCACCCGGAGGGTTTATTTACCAGCTCGTCAATTATCAGGATACCGTTTTGGTAAACACCATAAGTGGGCAGGACACATTTTACGCTGCCAATCCTGAGTTTCCATTGCTGGTTATAAAAGTGGATAGTCTTGGCCGTTGCCTTTGGGCAAAAACAACCAGTGGTGGGATTTTCTCACCTGTTCTATGCAAAGCCATGGTTATGCCAAATCAATCCATTTACATAGGTGGAGGGTATTACGGACAAGTTGATTTAGACCCCGGATCCGGAGTAAAAATGATTACCTCCACTCAGCAAAGTCCTTTGATAGTCCATTACGACTCTTCTATGAACTATCTTGATGCCAGTACATTTTATTCTACCAACGGTTACGCAAATTGGGTCAAACAAATCACCATAAACCCGCAAGGTTATTTTACCGCCCTCTTTACTGCTGGTGGAAGGGTAAACCTTTCGCCTGATAGTTCTGTTCACATTGTGAAAACCGCTATGGGTGCTTTGGCGTATTATTCCATAAGCCCTGCTACAGGAATCATTTCTGTAAAGGGAGCGAGGGAAATTCTTTGCTTTCCCAATCCAACCCGGAATGAACTTCATATTGTTTCTGAAAAACCGATAAACAGGATTGAAGTCAGAAATACGTTAGGAAATATACTTCAGATTATAGAATCTCCGGTAATGGAAGAATCTATTCTCTATACTGCTGCCTGGCCTGATGGAATTTATTTTGTTACCGTACTTACGAAGTACGGAACCAGTACTGTAAAATTTATTAAAACCGGAGGACAATAAGCGGTTTGAAACATCGAATGAATGCAGCGTTGTAAATTAGTGCTAAGAATATCATCGTCCGGCACATCTATGATTTATTTATGGTTTGATGATTTTAGCTGTTCTCATTATTCTGCCAACCAAATTGGTTTTATAAATTGGCAACAATGAGGATAAATTTGTATTTTGCGTTAAAATGAAGCAGCCAATTATTCTTTCTGAAGAGGAAAAAATTAAAAATCGCCTTGCAATGAGTGATACAGAGCGATTCAGGGCAGCTATGGCCATGTTGCGGTTAAAAAAGAAATTGCAAAAGGCTGTCATAACCAAACCATAATTCCATGGACTTATTGGACCAAGACCTGATAAATTTTTGGCGCGCCCTTAATACAAATGGCGTGCGATACATTATGGTTGGAGGATTTGCCGCCATTATGCATGGTGGTTCGCGCGTCACAGAAGATATTGATATCTGGATTGAAGACTCCCCTGGTAACCGGAAAGCTTTACGCGAAGCATTGGCTAGTCTAAATCTTGGAGATTTCCCTATGTTGGAAACAATGGAGTTTGTACCGGGCTGGACAACCATATACCTTACTGTGGGTATTGAACTTGATATCTTGACAGGTTTAAAAGCTTTTCCTCAGCAAACCTTTCAGTCCTCGCTTAAGCAGGCTTATATTGGAGACATCGAGGGTGTAAAAGTTCCATTCCTTCATTTCAATCAGCTGATAGAAGAAAAAAAAGCCAGCGGGCGGCCAAAAGATTTATTAGATGTGGAAGAATTGGAGAAAATAAAAGATCTCAAAAAAGAGGATAATACCCGTAAGTGATTTAAGCTTTTTATCCGTTACCGCATTTACCTGATTTCTTCTTCGCTTACCAATGATTTAGGATGATGTTGCTTTTTTATACAGAAAGAATGTATAACAAATCTACTTGTTTTTTACATCAATCCCCAACTCATCTAATTGTTTTTTATCAATGGCCGAAGGGGCATCAATCATCATATCCCGGCCACTGTTGTTTTTAGGAAATGCTATAAAATCGCGAATAGAATCTACTCCGCCAAAAAGCGAACAAAGCCTGTCGAATCCAAAAGCAATGCCGGCATGTGGCGGTGCTCCGTATTGAAAAGCATTCATCAGAAAACCGAATTGTTTTTGCGCTTCCTCCTCGGTGAAACCAAGCACTTCAAACATTTTCGACTGCAATTTTTTATTGAAAATACGCACGCTGCCCCCACCTACTTCCACTCCGTTAATCACCATATCATAGGCATTGGCACGCACCTCACCCAACTTATTTTCATCAAGCAAATGAATATCCTCGGGTTTGGGAGCGGTGAACGGATGGTGCATGGCAAAATATCTTCCTTCCTCTTCGTTAAACTCGAGTAACGGAAAATCAATTACCCACAGGCAACTGAATGTATCTTTATCACGCAGTCCGAGTCGGGTTCCCATTTCAAGGCGCAGTTCATTTAATGCCTTACGCGTTTTATCCGCTTTGCCTGCTAAAATCAATATCAAATCTCCGGGTTGCGCATTAAATTTTTCGGTCCATTGTTTTAAAGCAGCCTCATCATAAAATTTATCAACCGATGACTTAACGGTTCCATCGTCATTTACACGGGCGTAAACCAATCCGGTAGCTCCAATTTGCGGACGCTTTACAAAGTCGGTGAGTTCATCCAGTTGTTTGCGGGTGTATGCAGCACAACCTTTGGCGCAAATACCCACTACCAGTTCGGCATCGTCAAATACTTTGAAATTTTTCCCTTTCACTACCTCGTTCAACTCTACAAATTTCATATCGAAACGGGTATCGGGCTTATCGCTGCCATACTGTTTCATGGCCTCGGCATACGTCATGCGGGGCAAACTTTCTATGGTTATTCCTTTTACGGTTTTGAATAAATGTTTTACCAGTTCTTCAAACATATTCAGCACGTCTTCCTGCTCCACAAAACTCATTTCGCAATCAATTTGAGTAAACTCCGGCTGGCGGTCGGCACGCAGGTCTTCATCCCTGAAACATTTTACAATCTGGTAGTACCTGTCGAACCCGCTCACCATCAATAATTGTTTAAACGTTTGCGGAGATTGCGGCAAGGCATAAAACTCGCCCTGATTCATGCGCGAGGGAACCACAAAATCGCGGGCCCCTTCGGGAGTAGATTTGATGAGTACTGGAGTTTCTACTTCAATAAACTCTTTCGAATCGAGGAATGTGCGGGTTTGCTGAGCCACTTTATGACGCAGTTGCAAATTGGCCCGCACATTGGCTCTGCGCAAATCCAGGTAACGGTATTTCATGCGCAGGTCGTCTCCGCCATCGGTATTTTCTTCAATGGTAAAGGGTGGTGTTTGCGACTCGTTCAATACCTCTAATGCCGACACAATAATTTCCACCTCACCGGTGGGTATATTCAGGTTTTTACTTTCGCGCTCTTTTACGGTTCCGGTTATTTGCAGCACATACTCGCGGCCAATGGTATTTAATTTTGCCGACAGTTCTTTTTGCGAATCCTTATCAAAATACAATTGCGTAATTCCATAGCGGTCGCGCAAATCAATAAAAGCCATCGCTCCCATGTCTCTCACTTTTTGCACCCAGCCGCACAAGGTTACTTGTTTTCCGGCATCTGTTAATCTTAATTCCCCGCAGGTATGTGTTCTAAGCATAATATTATTGGTAGATGGCAGATAAAGCAGGTGGCAAACTTAAGAAGCCCGGCCACGTACGCTAATCAGCTTGCGAAAATACGAAAAGAAAAACTCACTTTTGTGGGACTAAAATAAGGTAGTTATGGAATTGTATTCGCACGAATACTTTATGAATGAAGCATTTAAGGAAGCCCAAAAAGCTTTTAACTTAGATGAAGTTCCGGTAGGAGCCGTTATTGTAGCCGGAAACCGCATCATTGGACGTGGTCATAACCTTACCGAGCAGTTGAACGATGTAACGGCACATGCCGAAATGCAGGCCATTACGGCTGCTGCTAATTTTATTGGCGCCAAATACCTGGATGAGTGCACGCTTTATGTAACCCTTGAACCTTGCGTGATGTGTGCCGGAGCATTGTTCTGGAGCCAGATTACGCAGGTGGTTTACGGGGCTCCCGATCCCAAACGTGGCTTTAGTAAAACAGGAAATCTGCTTCATCCCAAAACGGAAATTGTTTCAGGGATTATGGAAGAAGAATGTGCTACCCTGCTTCGCGAGTTTTTCAAAAAACTGAGGTCATAAAAAAAGCGGCCCGAAGGCCGCCTTTTTAAAAATCGCATTCCAGAGGGCTTTAGTACCGTATTACCTTCTCTGTTTTATTCAGTTGAGTTCCTTTAATGCTGATGAAGTAAACTCCTTTTGCCCATAGGGCCGATTCATCCAGTGTAAGGGTATTTACTCCTTCCGTTACATTTACCTGTTTGTTTAATATCAAACGTCCAAACTGATCCACTACGGTGATCGTGATTGGTTGCTCATTAGAAACAATGGTAGTAACCGCAACGGTTGACGTAAATGGATTAGGATACAACTGAGCGGCATCGGCAGTTACCTTACCGTCATTCATATCAATCACCACTACTTTGCTTAATTCAGCATCGTTGTTGTAATCCACCTGACGAAGGCGGTAGTAGAGTGCATTCACTCCCTGGGCAGCAGCCGATGGATCAATGAACGAGTAATTGCTTACGCTCATGGTTGTTCCGTGTCCGGCAACTTCTCCTATTTTCACAAAATCTTTTCCGTTGCTTGAGCGCTCCACATCAAAACGGCTGTTATTGATTTCGGAAGCGGTTGACCAGGTAAGCAATACTTCTTTTCCGGCTTTAGTTCCTTTAAAGTCGAGCCAGGTTACCGGCAACGGACTATTCTGATCGGTAATGATAAATTCAGAGAAGGTGGTTAATCCCGGAGTGGTCAAAGCCTTCGTGGTTGTATTTACGGTAGACGAGGTTCCGGTGAAAGCTCCCCAATTTGCACCGGGCCCTGACCGTTTAGCCATGCGCACATCGCTTTCTGATCCTACGGTTCCTAGCTGTGCAGGATCATAGTACAGGGTGATATCGTAAGTGTATCCTGAACCTCCGCTGGCGGTGATTCCCCAATACGCATTACCAAATTTAGCTCCCGCAATTCCTACGCCTGCCGTATCGGCCCATGCACCCGGATAGAAACGTGGAGTGAGTGTAGGCAGCGTGCCAGATGAACCCCAGGTAATGGATGCTACTTTTTTACCATTAAAATAGAAATCCTCTGTTCCGCTGGTAGCGTGGGTTCCGGTTGCGGTAAGTGTACCTGGAGTAGTACTTGGTGTACTGTAGGCATAAGCTCCCAAATCAGGTGCTCCTGAAGATACACTTGTACTGCGGCTGTTTCCATTTATGTCAACATTTATCCAGCTTATATGGGTTCCCATATTGTTACCTATCCAGGCATTTGCCGAACTGGTATTTGGCATAAGGTTACTTGAACTGGTGAAGCCCGGATTACCCGATACGGAATTGGCATCATTTCCAGTATAGATGGTTCCTTTGAATGAGGCAAATGTGGTGTAATTATTAGGATACACATAAGCCACATTGGTTCCGGTTGAGTAAATATTGTTATAATTAGAGGTATCAATTACACCCACCGAGCTGGGGGCATCGATACCGGTAACATACAGCGCATAACTGTTGGTAGAGAAAATACTATTGTTATAAATACTCACATTTTTATGGGTGGCAGTAGAGGATCCGTAGGTATAGATACCAACATTTGATGAAGTATTTGCCGATGAGCTGCTCAAATAAACGCTGTTGAATGCCACGTCCATCAGCGCACTGTAGCTTAAATAAATTCCCCGTGCGATAGAAGTACCTCCAACCGAAATGGCATTGTTTACAATCGAACCTCCTGAAGTTTCTCCGTTAGTATTTGCATATTCCAGATCAATGGCTGTTCCACCTACCGAGAAGAGGAAAGTGTTTCTTGAAATATTTATATTACCGCTACCGTAGAAAAGGTAACAACCTATAGTACTGATGCTGCGTGAATACATGGTATTTTTGGTGATTTGAGGAGCTGTTGAGTAGTAGGCATAAATGGTATAACTGGCAGGGCAATTGGTCACATTAGTACCGAAAAAGTTTGAATCAACCACTAATCCGGTAACACTTGATGCGCCAAATCCCGAACCATACACATACACCCCATAAGCTCCGTTGTAGAAGGTGTTGCCATAAACGGTTAGGTTATTTGGTGTAGTACTGCTTGTTGCAAAAATGCCCGCACAAGAACCTCCTGTTGAATTCGCATTCAATACACAATACTGAACAGTATTATTTGTGGCATAGTCAGAACCATTTGCCGTTATCTCAATACACTGACCATAGGTACTGTTGAGGGCAGAGAAAGTAACCCTGCTGAACTTGATATAATCTGCAGCGTATAGGCGTACAATATAGTTGCTGGTAGACACCGTACTGTTGTACTGCAACGTTACGGCAGAGGCCACACCTGTTGCCGACTGGAAGGTGATGGTATTGGTGCTGCTTGCTCCGGCAATTGATGGAATAATATACTGGCCGGTATAGGTACCGTTGGCAATATTAAATACTACGGCTCCGCTCACTCCGCCACATTGCAGGGCACTGATAGCTGCTGCAATGGTGGTATAGTTGGTAGAACCGCTGCCCGATGGGTTAATGGTGTAAGTACCCGACATGCCTGTACAGAAACTGTAACTAAAGGTATCGTTTGAAAGAATTCCATCCGTGTTTCCATTCGGAGATTCGCTGTAGGCGATCATGGAATTGCTTCCTGCTGCAAAGGTTGATTGCTGACTGGTAGAGCCTGCTCCGCTGGTAGCCGTAAATTTAACCGTATCGGTAGCATTGGTAGCTAACGATCCGCTCCAGCTTTGGCTGTACGTAGTTGAATTGTACACGTATTTAACAGTGGCCGATGTGAGCGTGGTAGCCGCATAGTTTTTAATAACCACCCATACATCACTGGCGCCCGCAGCCACCGGAGGAACCGGTTTGGTAATAGCGATTACGCCCATATCATCAGATGGCGGATTAAACTCGTCACATCCGATATCAGGTGTTGAACCGTTACGAGAGTTTCCGTCAATATCATCCGACACTCCCGCATAAGGTGTTGCTGCTGCATTGAGTGCGGTTGCCGATGGGGTATGCAAATTGGTGCTTGAAGTGAAATTAGGATTCACCGATTTACTTGCCGCATCACTACCTGAATTAATAGCACCGGCAAAGGCTGCGGCATTCGCGTATGAACCATTGATATAATTGCTAACCGTAGCGTAGTAGTTATTGTAATCACACTGAGCAAAGTTGGTGGTTCCGTTTCCGGTAGGAGACATGTAAACACTATATCCTGCCGAACCGGAATTCACAAAGTTGTTATTGATAATGGTTGCACTGGTTGGGTTTGTAATATACAAAGCACAGCCATTGAATGTGGTTGCACTACCGGTAACATTTACCGAATTGTAGACCATATCCGTATAAGAGCAGGCTGAAGTCATGTAAATTCCATAACAGGTACTTGTACCGGATCCAATCTGGATCATATTATTTGCAATCAGGTTGTGCTGACCTGAACCTCCGTTACTGTTTGAAGGAAATAATCCATATGCGCCAATTTGACCTGTAATGGTATTTTTTGTGGCTGTAAAACTATCACAATAATTCAGGTATAAACCGTATGAACTTACGTTGTTGGCCAATACCCCTACACCGGAAATGGTATTACCTGTGGCAGTAAACAGCGACTGGCAATAGGCGTATATACCATAAAACGATGTGTTAATAATATTACATCCCCGCACGATATTCCTGTCCGACTGACTTCCGGCTGTGGTGGTGAATCCATTCAGTACGATTCCATAATACCCGCCTGAGACCGTACAACTATCAATGGTAAGTGCCTGGGTGTAGTTACCAGTAGTAAGAGCAGCTGTAGTAGAGTTTGTGGCAACAATACCGGCAAAGTTGCTTGAGTTAATGGTTGGTATAACTACCGTACAGCGTGCAATTCTGATAGAAGTATCAGTAGCAGCGGCTCCCGCTACCTGGATTCCCCAGGCTTGGGTGGTGTTCGGGCTGGTTACTTTAAAGTTTCTGAAGCTGGTGTAACGTGCCCCGTTAAATTTAACTACATACCTTAATGCTGATACAGCGGTATTGTAACTGATGATGGTAGTTGAACTATCGGCCCCCTCAAAGCTTACGGTATTGGTAGCACTTCCACCGGTAAAGTATGGAATGGTTACCTGTTCGTTGTAAGTACCGGCTGCCACATTTACGGTAACCGCACCGCTCACTCCGCATGAACTTAATGCAGCAATAGCCGTAGCGAAACTCTGGAAGTTGGTTCCGCTGGCAGCAAGTGAAGGATTGATGGTGTATGTTCCGCTTAATGCGTTACAAATGGTTCCCTGAGCTGTATCGTTAGATAACAACGCATCACTGTTGCCCGAGTTGATATTGCCTTTAGTGAACACACGCAATACCGATTGCCCGGCAGATAAGGTTACCTGTGTAGTGAAACTCAAAGTAGCCGAGTCGCAGGCTGCGATATTCAGTCCGGTGAAGGTTTGTGAAGTAACCGAGCCTCCGTTCACATTATATCCTGCATCAAGGCTGGTAATAGTAGTACTTCCCCGGTTAATTACTCGGAAGGTTACTGTTTGGGCCGAGCCCGACCATCCGGTAGGTGCAGTAATATTTCCGGCTGCTGCATCATATGCTGTTCCGGCAAATTCATAAGCTCCCACATCCGGGGTGGTGGCGCTGCGTGCATTTCCATCCTTATCATCCGTTACAAACGAGTTGGCCCCAATATAACCTGTATTGTTGATACAAGGAGTAGTATGGTGCAAATCGGTAGCACTGGTGAAGCCGGGAAGGAAGTTGGTAGAGTTAACATCCGGGGTGCCGTTGCTGGCCTTCCAGATTGAAAAGACAGTATAAAGCGACCCGTTGTTACTAGCAAGGTTGGTTCCTGACGACCAAAGATTATTATAATTGGTAGAGTAGTAAGATACAGAACCCCCATAGTAATAATAAACAGCAAAAGCAGAGGCCCCTGTACACCTGTTTACAAAAATATTGTTCCAGGCAGTATTGTTGGCGTAAGTACTGCTGCTACTGTACAGATAACCGGCATAAACGGTAGTTGCCGTTCCGGTAATGTTTACTGAATTGTGGTATACTTTGCTCCATTGCGGCTGGTAAGAGTAAATTCCGTATACCGCCCCCGAAGACTGGCTAATGGCTACCACATTGTTTGCTATTAACCCGCTATCCGAAGAAGTTCCGGTTGGCTGGCTGGATGAAATACCATAAGTATTCGTTGACGAATTGGTACTACCCACAATGGTGTTTTTAAGAATGCGTGTTCCATTCCAGCAGTTCTGTTCGTAAATTCCATAAAAGGTCGTTGAAGTACCATTGTGCAGGTTAATGGTGTTACCCTTAATATAACTCTTGCTGTGGTAATAGAGGTAAATAGCCTGATAAGCGATACCATTAAAGGTATTATCGGTAATGGCAACATTGGCAACATATGGTGTACTTGTAGGTCCGCTCCAGTAAACCCCGTATGAACCGTAATTAAGAGTGGAGTTATATACCACGCTGTTGTTGTCACGGGTATTTAATGAATAAACCAATGCAAAATTGTTACTGCTACTGGTGGTGGCAATACCATTTAACACGCAGGTGTGCACCGTATCATAGGTAGAAGTATTTTGTATTTCAATCACACGCCCGTAGGTGGTATTGGTAGCCGTTAAGGTCATCTTTTTCAGGTTTACATAATCTGCTCCGTTAAGGCGTACCACATAATTGCTTGTAGAAACGGTAGAATTGTAAGTAAGCGTCACATCAGCCGCATTGCCTGTTGCTGATTGGAACGTAACGGTATTAGAGGCCGAAGTACCTGTTAAGGCAGGGATGAGTACTTGTTCGTTATAGGTTCCACTGGCCACGTTAAACGTAAGCGGACCGGTAACACCACCGCAGGTGATGGCAGTAATAGCTGCACCGAATGAAGTAAAGTTGGTAGAACCACTTCCGCTTGGGTTAATGGTGTAGGTACCACTGAACCCTGTACACAATGAACTGCCGTTAATGGTATCGTTAGATGCGTTTGGATCGGTGGTTGAATTAGCTCCGGAAGTATACGCCTGAACTGAATAAGTTCCACCTGCCGTAAAGTTGTATTGATTAGCTCCAGTAAAGGTTACTGTGGCGGTATCACAAGGAACCAGAGTTCCTGTCCAGTTCATGGTAACTGCCGAACCTCCGTTTACTTTATAGTTCACGGTAGCAGCAGTAATGGTATTGCTGCCTGCATTACGGATTCGGATTTTTACATCCTGAGTTCCTGATGCCAATGGAGCCACAGGTGTTACAATTGCATCTACCGCTACATCGTTTGCGTAAGCCGGATTTTCATCGGCACCCATATCAGGTGTAGCACCTCGGGTTTGCCCGTCAAAGTCGGTGGTAACGCTACTGATACTGGTTCCATTAAAACAAGCGGCATCGGTACTGTGCAGGTTGGTAGAACTTGTAAATGCCACCGAACGATTAATAGAGTTGATATTATATCCTCCGCTTCCTACAAAGTTGGCAGGGGTCTGGTATCCGCCCTGCGAATAAATGAGGTTTGTTACAGTACCGGCTTTATAAAATTCATTGTAGTTAAAGGTATTGTATGTAACTCCGCTTACTGAGTAGAATGGAAGACCAGTTGAGGCCGAATTGGAAACGGAGAAAATATTGTTTCTGATATCAAGTGCCAAACAACTGGTAAAATAGGCAGCTCCATATTGCTCAAGGGTGGTAGCCGCATCGTTTTGAATGGTATTGTAGAAGAAATCAATATTATAGAAAGAAGAGGCGTAGAATCCGTAGGAACTTGTGCTTCGGAACCCACCGCCTATCATGTTATTATTTACTTTACTTCTTACAGTAGAAGACGTATTACTGATGGAAGCAAAAATTCCATACTGGCCGGGGTTTATTACTTTGTTCCCTGTTATTTCACAATAGAAGGTAGAACTTCCAAAACCTCCTGTACTGCTTAAATAGATACCGGCCGCTGAAGTAGAACCCGTTATTCTTAAATTCACGGTGTTATTGTTTACATAAATTGTATCAACGTAGTTTTGAGCATACAATCCATATTGGTAACTGCTGTCAATACTGTTCCTTCTGAATTTTAAATTGGTAGCATGAGGTGCAGAAGTGAGTGCATAATTGAATATACCGTAGTATCCGTACTGAATGGTATTCGAATCAATTTCAAGATAAGTAGGACGGCTTCCGGTAGTAGAAGAAACGGTTGTGGAGCCATTAATTACCACCGCAGCAAAATTTGTGCTAGTACTTACAGTTCCTGCGCCCGTAATATCAATCACACAATTTTTAACTTTCACATAATTACAAGATCCGTAAATATGTAATGAATTGGCATACGTACTACCCGAACCATGAATGGTAAGGTTGCGTAAAGTAATATACGAAGCGTTATCAATACGAATGGTATGAGCTGCCGTGGTGGTTGATGCAGAGAAATCGACAATGGTTCCGGAAGCTGTACCTCCATCAAACGTAATGGTGTTGGTAGCCGATGCACCAGTAATGGCAGGTATAACAACTTGTTCACTGTAGGTATTGGCTGCCACATTAAACGTAACAGGACCATTCACCCCACCACATTGCAAGGCTGCAACAGCAGCAGCAAATGAAGTATAGTTGGTAGCGCCCGATCCTCCCGGATTGATGGTGTATGTTCCCGACATACCGGTACAATAAGTAGCGCTTGTTATTGTATCATTGCTTGTGGCCGCATCGGTGTTACCATTAGGGCCGTCAGTATAAGCCTGTACCGAGTAGCTTCCGCCTGAAGCAAAATTGTATTGATTGGCTCCGGTAAAGTACACAGAAACGGTATCGCATGGAGCTAATGAACCTGTCCAGGCTATGGTGGTGGCGGTGCCTCCGTTTACTTTATAACTTACATTAGCACTTGTTACCGTGTTGCCCCCGTAATTCTTAATGCGTATTACTACATTCTGCGTTCCGGCTGTAAGCGGTGCTGTTGGACTTACAATAGCATCAACCCCAATATTGTTATTGGCAGCCACCACCTCATCTGCTCCCATATCAGGTGCTGATGAAGATCGTGTGTTTCCATCAATATCAACGGTGGTTGCCGATGTTAATGGAGTACCTCCGTTAAAGCACGCATTGGTTAGGTGCAAATTGCGGGTACCCACAAATCCGGGAGCCAGATTTTTAGAATTTGAATTATAGCCCTGTGCTCCAATATAAGTAGCCGAGGTATACGTAGTACTTGCTAAATTCACAATTACAGGCGTGCCCGGAATGGCACTATAGTAATTATTGTAATCACATTGTGTTAAGTAAGAACTTGAGGAAGTATACAATGGATAAGCTGACCCTGAAGTGGCCGAACAAACCAGCATATTGTTGCGCACATCCTGCCCCGTATTGGAAACGTATAAGGCATAACCGGATGTCATATCGTAGTTAACCGTATTGTAATAAATATTCCAGTAAGCCGAACTGCTGCTGTAAATACCAGCATTACCTGCAGATCGGAATCCCTCGGTAACCATATTATTGTACAATTGTCCTTTATACAAAGCCTGATTGTTTGAGCTGGTCAAATAAATACCAGCACTTCCTGCATTCTTTATGGTATTGCCATTTACCTGATGGTAATTGGTTCCGGAAGAAGTACAATTGCTAAAATAAATTCCGTAAGTAGCAGCCGTTACGGTATGCATGTTTAGTGTATTGTTATTTACAGTTACCCCATTTCCTGATGAAATAATTATTCCATACGTATCGCACGAATCAAGTGTGTTGTAGCGTATATTAATTCCTGTCGAACTGCTTCCCGCCACATAAATACCGGAGTATCCTCCTCTGATATTGTTGCTGTCAATATCAATATTGGTGGCCGCATAGGCAGTAGAGTAAGAAGAAGTACTATTGTTTACAACCACACCGTGGAAATTGGTATTTGCTGTAGGCAGTGAGTTAGTTGCTCCTACAAAATTGATAGCACAATTTCTAATTTTCACATTATTGGAGTTCATAATATGTACCGGCCATCCATAGGTGGCATTCGTTGCCCTGATGGTTAAATTACGCAGGTGCACATAGGATGTACCGTTTAATCTTACCGTGTGAGTAGTGGTGCTTGTTGTGGTGCCATTGGTAAGAATGGTAGTAGAAGCCGAGCCTCCGTCAATGGTTACAGTGTTAACCGATGATGCTCCGGTGATGGCCGGAATAACTACCTGACCTGTATAGGTTGCCGTTGCTACGTTAATCGTAACCGGCCCCGAAACACCATTTACGCCTAAAGCGGTTGAACATGCTGCAAAGGTAGTAAAGTTGGTAGATCCGCTACCTGCGCCATCAATCGTGTACACTCCACTCATTTTAGGAGTAAATACCAACGACAAGGTATCGTTGTTCATAAAACCATCGGTTCCTGCATTAGGTGCTTCGCTCCACACACGTAACGTGTATGCAGTTCCAAGAGAAGTACTGTAGGTAGTGGTAAAAGTAAATGTGGTGGTGGCATTTTGTGCCAACGAACCTGTCCATGATTCACTCACCGCGGTACCCCCGTTCACACTATATTTAACCGTAGCACCGGTAAGGGTAGTGGTTCCAATATTTTTGAGGCGCACACTTATGGTGGTTGTACCCACAGTTGTATTAGGATTGCCCGGAGTAATAATGCTGTCCATAGCCATATCGAGGGATGTAGCGGCATTCGGAATTTCATCAGCTCCCATGTCCGGAGGATTCACACGAGTTACTCCATCTATATCGGTTGAGTAACCACTGATGGTCACTCCGTTCATGGTAGAGGTGTTCACGTGCAAATCGGAGGTTGATACAAAAGATGGATTTGATGATACTAATGAATTGGAATTGTATCCACCACCACCCAAAAGTGTAGTAGTAGTATAGGTAGTAGCGTTGTAATAAGCCCTGTTGGTAGTGGAATTGGCCGTGTAATAATTGTTGTAATTAAAGGAATTTGCGTTTAACAATACCGAAGACATTGTAGAAGCACTGTAAAAAGGAACAGCAGTTGCTGAGGCATTGGTGTGTGCAAAAATGTTGTTACGAATATCTAAACCTGTGCCACCTGTTAAGTAAAATGCTCCGTTCCCGGCTGTAGTAACTGCGCTGGCAACAACAATGGAGTTAAATACCACATCAAAGTTGGAAGCACCGTTCAATCTTACCGCGTTAAGTGTTGTTGTTGCACTCATTCCTCCCACCATATTGTTTGAGAATTTATTTCTTATTGATGAGGATGCACTGGTTACAGTTTGAATGTGAGCACCATATTGGTAAGCATTATAAATTTTGTTGTTACTTATATCATGAAAATTGGCTCCGGTAGATAAACAAGAGGTCATATATAAACCCATGGCAGTAGTAGAACCACTTGCTCGCATGTAGATACTGTCATTTGTAAACGTCAATCCATCTTGATAATAGAAATATGCCCCAATATAGTAGGGGTTACTAAATGTATTCCCTCTGAATTTATTATTGTTGGAATAAGGCGTTGAGGTAAGTCCATACATATACATTCCATAGTAACCGTTTTTTATAGTGTTGGAATCAATTTCTAATCCATAAACATATGAACCAACCGCAGGGTTAGACGTGTTAATTCCATTATTTATAAGCAATGGGAAAAATCCGGCTGAGCTGGTGCTTACAGGCACCTCCAAAATACAGTTTTTAATTTTGGTGTTGTGACTACTGCCATAAATATGTACCGCAATAGGATAACAAGATGTGTATGTATTTCTGATATGAAGATTCCGGAACTCCAAGTACTGAACATTATCAATTTTTAACGTATGGTCGTTTGTATTGGCACAACTTGAACTGTGCGTTACAATACGTGTGGCTGCATTACCCGTTCCACCGTCAAAAGTTACAGTGTTGGTGGCAGATATACCGGGAATACTGGTAATGGTTAACTGACCTGTATATGTTCCTGCGGAAACGGTAAAGGTAACAGGCCCTGAAACACCACGAGTTTGAAGCGCTGTAACTGCGTTTACAAATGAGGTGTAGTTGGTGGAACCGCTACCTGAAGCGTTAATGGTGTATGCTCCAATCATTCCTGAGGCAAGACCACTGCTGGTAAGTGAATTGTTGCTTGAATTATTATCCGTTCCACCGTTTGGAGATGAAACTGTAGCTACTATGGAATAGGTAGTATTAGCCACAAAGTTATACTGGTCACTTCCTGTGAAGGTAACAGTGGCGGTATCACACGAACCCAAAGAACCCGTCCACGATTTTGTTACAGCAGTGCCCCCGTTTACGGCATAGCTTACGGTAGCCGAAGTAATGGTATTGGTACCATAATTACGAATCACCACTTTTACATCCTGAGTGCCTGCCGTAAATGCAGTACCCGGTGCTGAAATGCTGAACACCCCCAAATCGTTGTTCACCCCGCTAATTTCATCTGCACCCATATCCGGTGTAGAGCCGCGGGTTTGTCCGTCAATATCGGTTGTTACATAAGATATGGTTGTACCATTTAAACAGGCATTACTATGATGCAGGTTAGTGGTACTGGTAAATGTTACGGTTGTATTTGAAGAATTGCTGTTGAACCCGGCCAAACCCTGATACGTAGAAGTAGTCCCATACGTACCTTGTAAATAAAATAAGTTAGTACTGCTGGCATTGGTGAAATTGTTATAATCAAACAAACTCGGGTCAGTGGCAGTATTAATGTAAACCGGAACAGTTGATCCGGAAGTAGCACTAACTACAAAAATATTGTTGCGAATATCTATGAAAGTGGTGTTGCTGGAGTACAGGGCTGAAGTTCCAGCCGATCCACCATTGTAATCCATGTTCACAGTATTGAACCACACATCTGCATAGCTGCAAGATTGAAGGTACATTCCATAACAACTGGTTGTTCGGAAACCTCCCCCTACCATATTGTTGTAAAGTTTGTTGCGGTAAGAAGCCGAAGCGCTCCAATTGGATAAGTAAATACCATACCCACCGGCATCATATATTCTGTTGCCTGATATTTCAGCATAGTTTGTTCCGCTGTTTACGCTCTGACCTGTTTGGATACCATAAGAATTGGATGATCCGTTTGAGCGCATGGCAATAGTATTGTTCTGTATACGCACACCGTCCTGGAAGTAAAAATATATGCCCATATAATAGGCGCTGTTCATGGTATTGTAGCGAATTTTATTGCTGTTACTGTAAGGGGATGAGGTTAACCCGTACATGTAAATATTGTAATACCCTGAATTGATGGTGTTGCTGTCAATTTCCAGATAGTTAACCTGAGAACCCGTGCTTGGTGAAGAAATATCCGCTGCGTTATTTATAATTAACGGGATGTAAGTAGACGCGGTAGAAGTAGTACCTGTTCCGGTAATTTCAATAATACAATTTTTAATCTGCGAGTAATGGGAGGCTCCCATAATATGAACGGCATTGGCATAAGTCGATCCTGTGTTGCGAATGGTTAAATTCTTAAACCTTACATAGGAGGCTCCGTTTAGTCGAACTGTATAGAAATTGGAACTTGAGGTGCCGGCTGATGTAATAATGCGTGTGGATGCATTACCTGTTCCCCCATCAAAAGTAATGGTGTTGGTAGAAGATGCCCCACTGATAGCCGATAATACCAATTGCTCGGAATAAGTTCCCGCGGCAACAGTAAAGGTAACCGGTCCTGCAACTCCGCAATTTACCAAGGCTGTTTTAGCCGCAGCAAAGGTAGTATAATTGGTTGCTCCGCTTCCTGCAGGGTCAATGGTGTAAGCACCCGAAAGGCCGTTACACAGTTCAAGAGTAGTAGTATTGGTATCGTTAGCCGGTCTCGCATCGGTGGTGGAGTTTGGCAATTCCGTCCACACTTTTACCACATTGGTTCCACCGGTAAAGGTGTATTGGTTGGCTCCGGTAAAGGTAACAGATGTTGTTCCGCAAGCGGCAAGTGTTCCTGTCCAGCTCACTGAAACCGGTGTGCTTCCATTAACGGAGTATTTAACCGTAGCCGAAGTAACGGTATTTAACCCATAATTTTTAAGTGTAGCAATTATTTGTTGGGTTCCCGGTGTAGCTGGTGCCGAAGGATACAATAAGGCAGAAATTCCGACATCATTATTTAATCGGGTATATTCATCTGCGCCTATAGTAGGTGTGGTGCCTCGTGAATCTCCGTCAAAATCGGTTGCTACACTTAGGTTGGTCCCAAGCAAACAACCTTCTGTTACGTGCAAATCCGTTGAACTTGTAAAATTTGGATTGGTGGAAACGGAATTGGCGTTTTGGCTACCTCCGGACAGGGAGGATTGGGTCAAATTGCCATAACCCCCATAATATGCTACCACTGTTGATGAAATAGCTCCGTTTTTATAATAGTTGTTATAATCAATATTGTTGGTGGTACCCAGATAAGCAGCATAACCGCTACCGGATGAAGTATACGCAAAATTATTGTTTTTAATATTACAGGTACTGGCTGTTCCTCCTGTTTGATATATACATGGGTAAGAAGTTGCAGTGGTGGCAAAATCCATATTTACACTGTTATGGTAAATATTAAAATAACTTACGGTTGACAAATAAATACCATAAGAAGAGGATACCCGGAATCCACCTCTTATCATGTTGTTATTAAGCTGGCATTGCGCTGTACCCGAACCGGAACAGGAAGTAAGATATATTCCATAATTACCAGCCCCGTAAATATTATTTGCATTTATATAAGTTGGGTTTGAACCTGTGGTATTACAACTAGAAAAATATAACCCCATTGAACTGGTGGTTGAGGTGGCAGCTGTGAGGGTAATCGTATTATTTGATACGTTTGCTCCATACAGGTAGTAGGAATAAATCGGATAATAATAAATATTGGTCAAGGTATTTCTGCGGATGGTAACACCACTTGAATACGAAGTACTGCTGTAAACAATAATTCCATAATACGCACTATCAACGGTGTTCGAGTCGAGCTCAATGGTACTCATTACAACCGAAGTACTGGTAGTGGCCGAGGTAAGCGAACCGCTGGCCACAATACCCGCAAACGAAGAGGTTCCCGTAACTGCGCTGGTGGAAGTATTCTTAATAATACAGTTGTTCACTTTTAAATTGGAACCTGCGGAGGTTACATAAATGTGTACCCCCCATCCATAACTTCCTCCTGTATTGCGAATGGTCATATTTTGCAATCTGATATGAGAAGCATTACTCAATCTGAACACTGAATAATTGGTGGAGGTTCCGGCACAGGTTACAATGGTATTGGCAGCAGTTCCCCCATCAAATGTAATGGTATTGGTGGTGCTGCTCCCCGTAATGGCAGGAATAATTAATTGCTCGCTATAGGTACCGGCTGCCACATTAAACGTAACAGCACCCGTAACGCCTGTTGAAGCACTCAATGCAGCAATAGCGGTTGTAAAACTTTGAAAGTTGGTGGTGCTTGGGGCAAGAGCAGCATTAATAGTATACGTTCCCGACATGCCCCCGCTATATTGCCTGTAAGTTGTATCGTTGGCAGCATTTCCATCCGCATTACTTCCATTCAGGTTGCCTGAGTTGAAGGCACGCAATACTGAAATACCTGAAGGCAAACTTACCTGAGTGGTGAACGACAAAGTAGTTTGGTCGCAGGCCGCTATATTAAGTGATGAGAAAGTTTGCGAGGTGGTAGTCCCGTAATTTACATTATATCCGGCATCAAAAGCGGTAATGGTAGTGGTCCCATTATTGCGCACGGTAAAAGATACCGTTTGGGCCGATGCCGAATAGGCGGTTGGTGCGGTAATAGCTGTAAAGGCCACATCATATGCTGAAGAAGTATATTCCGTTGCACCTATACATGGTGCCGTTGAACTTCTGGCCACATTATCATAATCCACTCCAACCAGGCTGTAATAGGTATTGGTACCTGCAGCCGCCAAACAGGAAGAACTGTGATGCAAATCGGAACTGCTGGTAAAATAAACCTGTTTGTTTTTCGAGTTGGCGTCAATAGCTGCGGTTGATTGGAAGGTAGTGAATGTGGCTGAAGTATAGGCGGTACTTCCCCAATACACCTGATTGGTACCTGCCGAATAATAATTATTATAGTTACTTGTAGTACTCCCACTGGAATAATAAGTGGTTCCGGTTACCTGTAATCCATATGCCGAAGTACTGGTACTGCTTGTTTGAAAAATATTGTTGGCAATATTGAACCCCGTTAGTGTATTTGCCACATACAGGCCAACTCCCGAACCTGTGGTGGTTACATTCACTGTATTATGAACTATGTCGGTATAGTACTGCAGGTAACCGCTCGGAAAATAAATTCCATAAGACGTTGCAGCACCGCTTCCCACCTGAATCATGTTATTGGCAATAAGCCCGCGATTGGTGCTTGAACCACTGGGATAATTGAAATACTGCAGGTACAAACCATATTGAGTGGATGCACCGGTAATATTCATTCTGTTCCCGGTAATGGTTGGTTTGCGCGAATTCCAGTAACTGTAAATGCCATAATAAGTGCTAGGACTGCTGCTCGAAATGGTATTGTTTCTTATAAGTACCGTATCCTGATAATAGGAGTAGACAGCATAGTTGTACTGATTGTTGAACGTATTGCTGTCAATAGTATTGTTGGACGGGTTGAAGCTGGAGCTTCCGTTGAGAAAAACTCCTGCCGAACCGTTGGTAAAAGTATTGCTTACAAATTTATTGTAATTATCCGCGGTATTGTTTTCATATATCAGATATCCAGATGTTGTTTGGCTCGTTGTTATATTACAGGCGCGGATGGTATTGTAATTACTCCCGTTGGCTGAACTGCCAATTTGAATTACGTTGTAATACCCGCTTGTTCCAGTGTTGGCAAAACTCATTTTATTGAATGTAATATAGTCAGCCCCATTCAGGAAAACCACATATTGCCCGGTACTGGTTGCAGCATAACTTAAGGTTACACTGCTTGCAGTAAGTGTGGCCGACTGAAAAGTAATGGTATTTGTTAATGACGCCCCGGTAATTGCCGGGATATTTAGTTGTTCGTTGTAAGTTCCAGCCGCAACGTTGAATACAACCGGACCGCTTATACCACCACAGGTCATAGTACTGATTGCTGAGGTAAAACTGGTAAAGTTGGTAGCCCCGCTACCAGCAGGATTGATAGTATAAACCCCGCTCAACGGATCACAAACTGTTACCGTCCTTGTTATGGTATCATTGGCTGTATTGGCATCCGGATAAGTAGAATTAGGATTACGTGCCCAAACTTTTAATGTATAAGTTCCGGCAGATAAGTTAAGTGGTGTGGTAAAAGTTGGTGTGGCCGAGGCTCCTGTAGCCAAACTACCCGAATAAGTCTGGGTTACCGCAGTACCTCCGTTAATATTATATCCTAAATCAACTGAAGTAATGGTTGTAGTTGATGTATTGTAAATTCTGAATCCGATTGTATTATTTCCGGTAGCAAAAGTTGCCGGAGTTGTAATATAATCCGAGGCAATATCAACTCCGGAAACAGCCGAAACAACCAGACTGTAATCTTCATGCTCTCCATAAGAATTAGCACACGGCCCGGCAGACTGGCCTCCTAAATCTCCACTCACCCGCATGCGGTAAGTTCCCGAAGAAACAGCAGGTACGGTAAAAGAGCCTGTTTGGGTGGTTCCCGGATTAGTGTATGGGGCAGCGCTTCCGTTGGTCCACATATATTCACTTCCAAAAGTGGTGTTAAATGATCCATCGTTGTTCCAATCCACATATATCTTAACCTGAGTGGTGTTGCTGGATCCAAGCAAAACCGAAAGATTCACCGTTGCACCCGGACTCACTGTTGTGCTGCTTGATGCCGAATAATCGGAATAAGTGGGCATCGAACTTGGGGTGGTTGATGACTTGTTGATTGACCCAATGGTTACGTTTTGCATACCTATACCATAACTCGCAATATTGGTTACGGTGGGTGTACAATACGTTTGGGCATTGACTGTTGCTGAAAACAACAACGCAGCCATGAAAACTGCCGATTTAATGAAACTTCTCATGTTAACTTTACTATTCATTTTTTTACTTTTTTCTATTCCGTTGCAGACAAAAAGAAAACATAGTAAAAAAGCCTCCGGCTCTCACCTTAAATCCCTCTCATCAAAACACGATAGATACCTTCGGGTACACTCCGAAAATGAATGGGTTAGGTTCATTTGGGGTGTGTACATCATGAGTTCATACTATTTTCTAGAAGAATATCCTTTTCCACATTTTGTGCAAAAAAGCATTCTACGAATTTATTCATTCGCAATTCAAAAACAACTTAAATAAACTTTGGCCCTCTTTATTTCACGAAAAGGCCACTTTGATTCACGAATACTAATAAAAGGAAAGCGTATATTTGTGTCCTAAAAATAACACTTATGGCATTTACACTCCCCCCTTTACCTTATGCATTCAATGCGCTTGAGCCGCATATTGATGCAACCACCATGGAAATTCACCATGGAAAACACCACAACGCTTACGTAACTAACCTGAATAACTCTATTGCCGGTACCGATGCCGAAAAGCTGAGCATCGAAGACATTTGCCGCAACATCAGTAAATATCCAATGGCCGTTAGAAACAACGGAGGCGGTCACTACAACCACTCCCTGTTCTGGAGCATTCTCTCGGCTAATGGCGGATCACCATCGGGCAAACTGGCCGAGGCAATTGCTGCTGAATTGGGCGGATTGGATGCCCTGAAAGAAAAAATGAACTCTGCCGGTGCTACCCGTTTTGGCTCAGGCTGGGCATGGCTTTGTGTAGATGCCAATAAGAAACTGTGTGTATGTTCAACCCCCAATCAGGATAACCCATTGATGGATATTGCCGATTGTAAGGGAACGCCCATTCTTGGCATTGATGTATGGGAGCACGCGTATTACCTAAAGTATCAAAACCGCAGACCCGATTACCTGGGCGCCATCTGGAATGTGATTAACTGGACCGAGGTGAGCAAACGATACGAAGCTGCTCTGTAATTAAGTTAATTTGATAATCTAATGCCACTGATATCGCTGATGAAAAAATTCAGCGTAATCAGTGGAAAAACATCAAGACACAGATTTCACAGATTACACAAATTGAATTGTCCCCCTTGCAGTGTTGGACTGCGCAATGGAGAAGGGGGCAGGGGGATGAAAAATCAGTGTAATCAGTGGCTTTTCTTCGTATAGCGATTATTTCACCGCCACTACCGATATTTCAACGTTGGCATTGAGTGGCAGCTTCACTACCTGCACTGTTTCACGCGCAGGGAAATTTGCCGAGAAATAGGACCCATAAACTTCATTAATGGCGGCAAAATTAGTCAGGTCGGTACAGTATATAGTTGTTTTTACCACATTGCTGAAATCCATACCCGCTTCTTTTAATATGGCCAGTAAATTTTCCATTACCTTTTGCGTTTCGGATTTAATATCCGACTGCACCATTTGTCCGGTAACCGCATCTTTTGCCACCTGCCCCGAGGTGTAGAGCGTGTTTCCGATAAGCACCGCGTGGCTGTATGGACCAATGGGTTCGGGTGCATTTTTACTTGTTACAATTTTCTTTTCCATGATTTTTGGTTTTGAAGGAGTATTTTTGCTTGTAGAATCAACACTTTGTGCCCATGAACATTTTAGCGACAGGAGAAACAAGCCGCATAGAAGAACTGAAATTAAAGATTTCATCTGATCATATTTTAACTGTTAAACCCGGCAACGAAATTTCGGGGGACAAGTTAGCAGATTTTGATATCATCTTTGATCTGAATTTTGACGATTATCCCGACTGGAAACTTTACTCAACCTTTAAAGGAAAAGCCTTGCTTGTAAACTCAGTTAAAATGCAATTAGCCGCCTTTCCGGCACATGCCTATACAAGCGTAGTAGGGTTAAACGCACTACCTACTTTTTTAAACCGCCCGCTGGCCGAAGTAAGTTTGCAGGATAAAGAAAAACAAAATCAACTTGCGGTGGTAATGAATGAACTGAACTGGAACTACCGCCTGGTAGAAGACCGCGCAGGGATGGTAACACCCCGATTGGTTTTTATGATCATCAATGAAGCGTATTACACCGTTCAGGAAGGTACCGCCACCAAAGAAGATATTGATATGGGAATGAAACTTGGCACCAATTACCCCATGGGCCCCTTTGAATGGTGCAAAAAAGCCGGCATTAAAAACGTATACGAAACACTGGATGCTATTTACCTTGATACCCGGGATGAACGTTATAAAATTTGTCCGCTGCTTAAAACCGAATACCTCAAAACCATTTCGGCAAATGCCTGACCCGTTTATTTCAAAATGAACACAAATCCTTTATTGAAACTTTTCACTTCGCCCGAAGCTGTTTTGTACACTATATGGTCGATATAGATTTTATCGCCCGGTACACACAGCTTAAACTCTTCGTAAAACTCATTTCCCGCTATAATCTTATTCCCCGTTATCTCAAACTCGGTCATTTTTTGCCGCACCCGGTTTACGGTTACAGTCATTTGCTGAATGGTTACTTTTTGTTTCGGGTCTTTTTTGTTCCCTAAAAAAACCGAAACTTCCTTTGCATTAAATAATCCCTCGAGGTTTAAGGTGGAATCAGAAAAATTCATTCGCTGCATTTTTTCCGTAAAAAAAATACAACGGTAATCGGCAGCCGTTTGAGCCCCGCTTGTTAGCGTAAAAAATAGCAGCCCTGATAAAATTATTACGCGAAATGACATCTCTTATGGTTTTGATTGTGCATCTACCACTGCAATGATAATCATATTAACAATTTCTCTTACAGAACTGCCTAATTGAAGAATATGCACCGATTTTTTCATGCCTAAAAGCACAGGGCCTATTGCCTCGGCAGCACCCAGCTCTTGCAACATTTTGTAAGCAATATTCCCTGCCGAAAGTTTTGGGAAAATAAAGGTATTAACCGGAGCTCCGCATAAATCGCTGAATGGAAAATTCTCTTCCAGCAGTTTTTGGTTAAGAGCCATATTGGCTTGTATATCCCCGTCAACTATCATGTCCGGATATTTTTCTTTCAGCATTTTTACCGCTTTTTGAATTTTGCCGGGAGTTTCTCCTTTTACCGACCCGAAATTAGAATACGAGAGCATGGCAATACGGGGCTTAATATTAAACTTTTCTATTTCGCGTGCCGTGAGCGCAGTAATTGCTACCAAATCATCCGCATCAGGGTCTACATTAATTGTAGTGTCAGAGAAAAACAAAGTACCCTTTTTGGTGAGCATGATGTACATACCGGCCACTTTGGTTACTTCTTCTTCCTGCCCGAATACATGAAGCGAGGGCCGGATGGTATTGGCATAACTTCTGGTAAGTCCCGAGATAAGCGCATCGGCCTCTCCTGTTTCTACCATCATGCTTCCAAAATAATTCCGCTCGCGCATCAGTTTTTTCGCATCATATAAAGTTACCCCTTTGCGTTGCCGTTTTTTCCATAACAACTCTCCGAATTTATTTCTTTTCTCTTCCATATCGGGCTGATACGGATCAATAATGGGAGCATCGCCCAAATCCAGATTATTTTCCGAAATGATTTTTTGAATTTTTTCTTTGTTACCTAACAAAATCGGGAAAGCAATACCATCTTCTTTCACAATCTGTGCGGCTTTAAGAATTTTATAATTATCGGCCTCGGTAAACACTACCCGTTTCGGATTGTCTTTTGCCTTTTGCGTAATGGCACTGATAAATTTGTTCTCCAATCCAAGCCTGTTTCTAAGTTCATGCTCATATGCATTCCAGTCGGCTATTGGTTGTTTGGCCACCCCACTGTCCATTGCTGCTTTGGCCACAGCCGGAGCTACAGTATAAATCAGCCTGGGGTCGATGGGTTTCGGAATAATATAGGTACGACCAAAGGTTACGTTTTTTTCGTTGTAGGCAAGATTCACAATTTCAGGTACGGGCTGGTGTGCCAAAGCGGCTATGGCACGCACTGCAGCCAGTTTCATCTCTTCATTAATAGTGGTAGCCCGCACATCCAAAGCTCCCCTGAAAATATAAGGGAAACCCAATACGTTGTTTACCTGATTCGGATAATCGCTGCGGCCTGTTGCCATAATAATATCTTCGCGGGCAGCAATGGCATCATTGTAATCAATTTCAGGATCGGGGTTGGCCATGGCAAACACCACCGGATTTGCTGCCATTGACTGAAGCAATTTTGCATTCAGTATATTACCTTTCGACAACCCCACAAACACATCGGCTCCTTTCATAGCTTCCTCAAGCGTGTGAATATCTCTTTTGGTAGCAAATTCCTTTTTGGTTTTATCCAAATCAGGATTGTCCGAACGAATCACACCTTTGCTGTCAAGCATTACAATATTTTCCCGGTTAGCTCCCAAACTCACAAACAAACGGGTGCACGAAATAGCCGAAGCTCCGGCTCCGTTAATCACCATTTTTATTTTGCCAATATCCTTTTTCACCAGAATGAGAGCATTGAGTAATGCAGCTGCAGAAATAATAGCGGTGCCATGCTGGTCATCGTGCATTACCGGAATATTCAATTCCTCCTTCAACCTTTTCTCAATTTCAAAACACTCCGGAGCTTTGATATCTTCCAGATTTACCCCGCCAAATGTTGGCTCAAGAATTTTAACGGTGCGCACAAACTCATCCACATTTTTGGTATTCATCTCAATGTCGAATACATCAATGTCGGCAAAAATTTTAAACAGAATACCTTTCCCTTCCATCACCGGTTTTGATGCCTCTGGGCCAATATCACCTAACCCCAAAACAGCAGTTCCGTTTGAAATTACAGCTACCAGATTTCCTTTGGCGGTGTATTTATAAACGTCTTCCACATTGGCGGCAATTTCCAAACAGGGTTCGGCCACTCCCGGAGAATAAGCCAAACTTAAATCGCGCTTGGTATTGGTAGGTTTAGTAGGTATAACTTCTATCTTACCCGGCCGGCCTTTACTGTGATAACTCAGCGCTTCTTTTTTCAAACTATTCTGTACGGGCGTACCGCTGCTCTTTGAACTGCTCATGGAGATTAAAAATTAGGAGACATGGAATACTTGGTATAAAACTCATTGATATAAGCCACACATTCATCTGCCGTGTCTACCAGCTTATATAAATCCAGATCGGCTTTACTGATGTTTTTTTCTTCTTCCAGCATCGTTTTCTTCATCCAGTCAATGAGGCCGCTCCAGTAGTCGGTTCCAACCAATGCTATAGGGAATCGGGCAATTTTTTGTGTTTGAATGAGTGTGAGCGCCTCGAAAAGTTCATCCAGTGTACCAAAGCCTCCCGGCAGAACCACAAATCCCTGGGCATACTTCACAAACATTACTTTTCGCACAAAGAAATAATCGAAATGAATGAGTTTATCATAATCAACATATGGATTGTGCATTTGCTCAAACGGTAAATCAATATTTAACCCAACCGATTTCCCATTACTTTCTTTGGCTCCTTTGTTACCGGCTTCCATGATGCCGGGCCCTCCTCCGGTAATAACTCCGAAACCATTTTCGGTAAGTTTAGTAGCAATCTCTTCCGCCAGTTTGTAATATTTATTATCGGGTTTGGTTCGGGCCGAACCAAAAATGGAAACACAGGGACCTGCCTTTGAAAGTTTTTCAAATCCTTCTACAAATTCGGCCATGATTTTAAAAATAGCCCAGGAATCGGATATTTTTATCTCGGGCCAGCGTTTGTTTTCAAATGCTCTTCGAATGCGTTCTTCTTCGTTCATATTTCATTTAGCTGATTGACCTGCAAAGTAACTGTTTTTTAAAGGACATTCTGTTTTTAATTTTACTCCATTTACAAAGGTAAAGCCTGTCAATATTTTACCTTAGTTCAGCGTTAAAATTTTACCCTTCGCGGTGTTTAAACGGGTATTGAAAGAATATTGACTCCTGTCAATTTACGTTTCTGTGTAATTTTATAATTTTGTTACCATAAATCTAATTCAAATGAAAACAAAAATTTACTTTTTCCTTTGTGCTATTTTAAGTTGTGCAACTGCAATAGCACAACCCGTACCCTCGGCAACCATGCCTGCAGTTAACGATCAGTACACTATGTATTCGAGTAGTACTGCAATTTCCCACACAGCAGGAAGTTCAAGCAGTCAGACATGGGATTACAGCACAGCCGCCAAAACAGCGATGTATACCTATACCTGGGTATCGTATGCAGGGCTTAGTCAGGCCATTCGTGACTCATTTCCCACAGGTACCCATGCCGTGGAATTACGTATTAGTGGTATGGCAGCAAACACCGAGATTTACCAGGTAACTTCTTCTGCATTAATTTCACTCGGAGCCAAAGGCTCGGGCAGCAGTGCCTGGAATAAACACTATGCACCGCGTACGGTTTTCAATATTCCCATGAGCATTGGGGATAGTGCTTCCTACAACGTATCAGCATCGGTGAAGCAAACGGCCACCTATGATGCGTATGGAACGCTTAAAACTCCTTTTGGTACTTACAATGATGTGATTCGTATTAAAATTACCGAAACCGGAAATACCGATGTGCTTTACTTCTTCTATCAGTGTTCGCCAACGTTTAAAAAACTGGCACACTATGTTTATGATGGCAGCACCACCAAAACCGTTTATTTCTACCAATTTACCAGCGGCCCAAGCAATGTTGCCGCTATAAACCACGAACAAATATCGGTGTACCCTAATCCGGTAAAAGCCGGAAATGAAATTGTTGTAAACAACCTCACGCCCGAATCGCAGGTGGAGTTGCTCAACATGATGGGAGAAACCATTTCAGCAACCACCGGAGCTAACCCGGTATTCTCAACCGAAGCATTGCCTGCCGGCATGTATCTGGTGCGTGTAGTATCAGAAAACAAAACTTCTGTATCAAAAATTCTGATACAATAATTCTTACAAGAACAAATAAAAAAAGCGCAGGCCAAGAACCTGCGCTTTTTTTATTTACGGTTGTTATCCAAAATTAACTCAGTCCTACAATTTCTCCGTTCACAATATCAATATGCAAGGCTTGCGGTTCTTTTGGTAAACCCGGCATTCGCATAATTTCACCGGCTACCGCTACAATAAATCCAGCCCCGCAGTTTACTACCAGATTTTCAATGGTAATATCAAAGCCTTCGGCCACCCCCAGGCGGGTAGCATCGTCACTGAAAGAATATTGTGTTTTAGCAATGCACACCGGGAATTTATCAAATCCCATATCGTTAATCTTCTTCAATTGAGTACGGGCACTTTTGCTTAGCAAAACGCCTTTACCTTTATAAATGGTTCTAACAATTTTATTGAGTTTTTCTTCAACAGAATCTGTCAGTTCATACGTGTTTTTTAGTGGTTTTGACGGGCGTTTTTCTATCACTTCAATTACCTTTTCGGCCAGCGAAACGGCACCATCTCCACCTTTGGCAAAACCATCGTTAATGGCAAAATCTGCGCCCTGCTCCTTGCACCATTTTTCGATGTAACTCAATTCCTCTTGTGTATCGAACCCAAAACGATTGAATCCAATCACTACGCTTTGTCCGAAACTTTGCAAAATTTCAATATGGCGTTGCAGGTTTTTCAATCCGTTTTTCAGTCCGTCTAAATTTGGTTCTTTAATTTTCTTTTCATCTACTCCTCCGTGTAATTTTAATGCCTGTGAGGTAGCTACCAACACCGTAACTTTGGGTGTTAGTCCGGCCACACGGCATTTGATATTCAGAAATTTTTCTGCACCCAAATCACTTCCAAAACCTGCCTCGGTTACCACATAGTCACCGTACATCATAGCGGTTTTAGTGGCCGCAATAGAATTACACCCGTGGGCAATATTGGCAAACGGCCCTCCGTGAATAAAAGCAGGGGTGTTCTCGGTAGTTTGAACCAAATTTGGCTTGATGGCATCTTTAAGCAAAGTAACTATAGCACCTGCCACTTTCAAATCGCGCACATAAAATGGTTGATTCTCGAAAGTGTACCCGAGTAAAATATTATTGATACGCTCGCGTAAATCTTCCATGTTTTTTGACAAACATAAAATGGCCATAATCTCTGAAGCCGGAGTAATATCAAATCCTGTTTCGCCCGGAATCCCATTGGTGCTTCCGTTCAATCCGCTTACAATGTAGCGCAACGAGCGGTCATTTACATCCAGTACTCGTTTCCACAAAATTTGTTTTAATGCCTTTTGCGAGCCTTTGTTGAAGTACTGGTAATTATCAACGAGAGCTGCAAGCGTATTGTTAGCGCAAGTAATGGCATGAAAGTCCCCGGTAAAGTGCAAATTGATATCTTCCATGGGCAATACCTGCGAGTATCCTCCACCTGCTGCTCCGCCTTTCATCCCAAAGCAAGGGCCAAGTGATGGCTCGCGCAAAGCTACTATCGCTTTTTTGCCAATTTTATTTAACCCCAGAGCAAGTCCTACCGAAGTGGTGGTTTTACCTACACCGGCTTTGTTGGGGGTAATAGCCGTTACCAGAATAAGATTAGACTTGGCGACTTTTGCTTCATCAATTTCGGCATTTACTTTAGCCTTGTACCTGCCGTATAATTCCAACTGATCTTCGGTAACCCCGATATTGGAAGCAATTTTTTGAACATGTTCTAATTTTGTTTCGCGTGATATTTCGATGTCTGATTTCATATTTGTACCTGATGGTTTATTTTTTAACTTTTATAATAAGATTCGGAGTAAAAATAACACTGGCAGCTGTTCGGCCCGATGCAAAAAGCACCAGTCGTGAAAAACTAATGACCACATACCACACACATTTACGGATAAAATTTTTCAATGCACCCTGCACCAGAATCACACTTGATAAAACCTGAATACTGCTAAACCCGATATTCTCCATAAGTTGTGTGGCCGAAGAAAAGTTCAGAAAGTTTTCGTGAGTGAAATCACCGTAATAAAAAACGGTTGAATAAGGTGCATCTACATTGGGTGTGCGAAAAACGGCAATCCCCTGGGGTTTTAAGGAGGCCCTTACCATATCGAGCAATTCAATTACTTCGTCTTTACTGAAATGCTCAATAATATCAATACCGGTAATTACATCATAAGTAGCAGTATGGGTAGTTAAATGCGATTTTATATCCTGCAGCGTAATCCCCTTTATCCCTAACTGTGCAGCCACCTTCACCTGTTCTTCGCTTAAATCAATTCCAATAGCATTTTGAAAACCTGCCTTTTGAAAAGTATACACCAGCGACCCGTAGCCACAGCCTATATCAAGAATAGCAGCGTCTTTAGGTTTATCAATAAGGGGTAAAATTTCTTTCCTGAAATGCCGTTCGTCAATGCGCAGTTTATCATTGATATTGGCATTAAAATTACTTCGTCCGGCCTGACTGCGGTAGTATTGCTTGTAAAAACGTTCGCGGTACTGGTACATCTAAGGCAAACATATTGATATTCTCTAAATTCTCCATATATATTTTAACTTGCGCCTTTAAAGCCAAAAAGTGTTTTAACCTACAGATGCTTAAAAAGTTCTACCAACGGAAAGTAACAGAAGCAGGTTGCGATGAGGCCGGCAGGGGCTGTTTGGCCGGGCCTGTTTTTGCCGCAGCGGTGATTTTAAATCCCGCCAAACGCATTGCAGGGCTGGATGATTCGAAAAAACTGAGTGAGAAAAAACGCTTGCTGTTGCGTGATGAAATTTTGGAAAAATCGCTTGCATGGGCCATTGCACAGGTAAGCGAAACTGAAATTGACCGCATCAATATTTTAAATGCCTCAATCAAAGCCATGCATCTGGCCATTGATCAATTGAAAACAAAACCCGGATTTTTACTGATTGACGGCAACCGGTTTAAACCTTACCCCAACATAAAACACCTGTGCGTGGTAGACGGAGATGCGTTGTACCAAAGTATAGCTGCTGCCTCCATTCTTGCCAAAACCTCCCGTGATGCCTGCATGATGCAGCTTCATGAACAATTTCCACAGTACAGGTGGGATACAAACAAAGGATATGGAACACTGGAGCACCGTAAGGCCATTCAACAATTTGGCACCTGCCTGCACCACCGCAAAAGTTTTAGTATGGGAATAGAACAGTTGGGGTTGTTTTAATAACATAATCATTTGCTCACTTACTCATCAAATGCATAAACTGGCGGTCGGTGAGCACTTCGTAGCCGGTGGTTGGTAAATCAAAAAACGATTTATTAATCTCTTTGGGCTCTACTTTAATGGCGGTGTACTCCTGTTCAATATCTCCCTGTTTCACGGTGTAACGCATCAGCATTCCGTGCAATCCTTCAAAATTTAACTCGTAACAAAAATCGGGTGAGCCCAGGTATTCGCAATACCAGATTTCAGTTTGCTCGGTGGTATTATCAAGGTAGAGCGTGGTAATCTTAGCTTTTTTGCACAGGTATCCGGCAATGGTGGTGGTGTCGTTGGTTTTTTCAATAAACACTTTTGGCCTGGGTTGTGAGGGATCGAGACCCGGTCGCTGAACCAGAATTTTGCGGTTACTTACATGCGCCACAATTGCAATGTCTTTATTGCGTGCATTGATAATGGTTTTGGAATAGGAAGCTGATGTGCTTACCTCGCTGCACATCATGTGGTAGCGAAAAGTTACGGTCATTTGCAAAGGTAAAACCGTGTACAGCTTGCGCATTTCGGGCGTGAGCTTGGGATACATTACCGCATAGGTAATCACTCCCTGCTCTACCTGTTCGGCCTGTTGAGGTACCGATGCCGAAATAAAAAGCAACGGAGTTAATAGTATCAAAAAGTGCTTTACCATGTTAACTTTTCTTTGTTTAAAAATGCGGCAATGCCTTTCTTGCAATCGTCAGTAGCCCGTGCAGTGGCATTCATTTGAGCAGCATACTCCAGTGCTTCGTTTAACGTTCTGTCCTGCACACCTGCAATCATTTCCTTCACTGTTTTCAATGATTGTGCCGAGGCGGTTTTGCAAAGTTTTTCGGCAAAAGTTTTCACCTCATTTTCTATCTCACCGGCCGGTTTAATAAAATTTATCAATCCATAGTTTTGTGCCTTTTCAGCCGGAAAAACCTCACCGGTCAATAAAATTTCACGCGCCCTGCCTTCTCCTATTTTACGAATAAGAAACACCATTACAATGGCAGGAATAAACCCTATTTTTACTTCGGTATAAGCGAATGTTGATTCGGAGGTGGCGAAACTAAAATCGCACACGGTGGCCAATCCGCAACCTCCGGCCATGGCAGGACCCTCTATCTGGGCAATCACTACTTTTGATGATAGGTGAATCATTTTAAATAATTCCATCAGATGTTGCGAGTCGTGCAGGTTTTCGCTGTACGAATTGTTTTGTAACGATTGCAGGTAACTTAAGTCGGCTCCGGCACAAAAGGCATCACCGTTTGCTTTCAGTACAATCACCTTGCATTGCTCATCTGCTTCGGCCTGCTTAAAGGTTTCTTTTATTTCGCCCACAAAAGCCGCATTCATGGCATTGCGTTTTTCAGGACGATTCAGGGTAATGTAACCTACCCTTTTTTCGCTGTGATATAAAACCATTTTATCCATATCAGTTTTTTAATTGAAAAGCGCCCTGCTCTGCCACATCATAGACGGTCATTTGGTAATTGGCTGCATGTTGTTTCAGAAATTTTATTTTCCGGGCCTTGTTGCTGCTGTCAAAGATAAGTTGTTCGGGATTAAACCGCTGTTTCAGGAGGGCTAAATCAACAAAAGGGTTGTTACTGAGAATCACATAATCTACATCGGCAGGCGGCCAATACTCCCAGGGTTGCCTTCCGTTAATCCATAAAACTCGTTTGCCCGCTACCAATTGAACGGTGGAATTACCCCCAGCGATTGGCTCCTGCATTTTTAGCCGGTCTATTCCGTTTTCCCACCAGTGATGAATGATGTAAAAACGCAGAGCCGCTCCATCTTTTTGCAAAAAACTATCGGTAATCAAAGTGCCGTTAAACCCGGTAAAAGTACCAATGGCGCTATGACCCGGAACGTGGTACACAATTAACTCCTGCTGATTGTACTGATTATATTTTTCGTACCCGTTTATTAAAATCAGCACCAGACCAAGGCCTAAAGTTAAACGCAGTTGCCATACCTTTTTTACAATCACAAATGCACTGATTGATGCCAGAAGAGCATAAAGTAAAACCGTTTCGGCAATGCTTATGGAAACACCGTTGATGGTAGCAAAAGGCAGCCTGTCAATTTGCTCTACCAGGTAATTGGTAAATTTTATTCCGTAAAAAACAATATTCCCCAGCAATACTGCTGCCTGATGCCAGAAACTAAAGGCTATTAATCCCAATCCCACATACAAAATAATGGTGGTAAGCGGAATGATAATCAGGTTGGAAAAAATAAAATAATTGGGAAACTGATGAAAATACAATAATCCCATTGGGAAAGTGGTAACCTGAGCCGCTACCGACACGGCTGTCACTTTCCAAATCATATCTGCCGCATAATTACGAAAAACAACTAACCGGTAAATTTTAGGTTGAATAAACACAATTCCCAAAACAGCCGCATATGACAATTGAAATCCCACGCTGGCCATAATGGTGGGTTTAATTAAAATCATAATAAAAGCAGAAGCTGAAAGCGTGTTGTAAATACTGCTGCTGCGTTTTAACAATTGTCCAATGGTAATAAACGAAAACATGGTAGCCGCACGCAATATGGATGGAGATAATCCGGCTACAAATGAATAACCCCACAGAAAAGCCCCGATGAGAATGGCTTTAAGAACGGCCGTTTTACGGGTTTTATCCATAAAGCCCAGCATCATATTCAATACAACAAAGATAATCCCCACGTGCATGCCCGAAACAGCAAGCACATGCAGCGTACCGGTGTTGGAATACGACTGAATAAGGTCGGGGTCCAGCTCATCTACATAACCAAAAACCAGTGCGGTGCTCACAGCTGCTTCTTTACTTTCTTTCACATACGTTTTAAACAATTGAATAAGCGAAGCACGAATGCGATAGGCAAATGCAAAAACTGTATTTCCCTGATTGCGCTGTAAAATTTCAAATCCTCCCGAAGGAATATAACACTGGTGAAAAATATTATTGAACAGCAGGTAACGTTTGTAGTTAAACTCGCCCGGATTGCGTGGCGGGGAAACTTCCTGTTCTTTCACATTACACAAAAGCACATCTCCGTATTTCAGTTGTTCACTCAGGGAATCGCGCTGCAGGTACACCAGCATTTTACCCGCGCTGTTTTCCCATTTCCCGTTAGCATGTATTGCAGTTACCCGTGCGGTTAACTTTACACTTCTTGCTTTGATTACCGGAGCTTCAACAAGCTGAATGGTTTTATAATCCGACAACCTATAGCTGAAATGATCCGGATTGTTTAACTCGTGGTACCGGTTGTGCAGCAAAAAACCAATTCCAAAAAACAACAGCATAATGAATACACCCGTAAACAGCTCCAGTTTTTTGCTCACTTCCTTTTGCAAATACAAATGCAACAGCAGGTAAACAAACAGCAATGCAAAAGTGATGGCAAAAACCGCCTGAGCAGGAAATGCTCCGAAAACAGAACATAAAATTCCGCCTATAAAAGGGAGCAGTAATCTTCCAAAAGGTGCCCGATGCCAGAAATTCATTGCTTCAATTTAACAAATCAATCACTATTTTCGCAAGCACAATATCTTACTTATGTACGAAATAATCATCAATACCCATTCTACTATGCGCTGGATTGTGCTGGTGATGGCTGTAATTACCCTGTATCAATCGTGGACGGGATGGATGGGCAACAAGCCATTTTCCACCACCCATAATAAACTGGGAGCTTTTTTTGTAGCCTCGCTGCACCTGCAATTAGTGCTTGGGCTCATCTTGTATTTTACAAGCCCCGCCATTCAGCAGGCTCTTTCAGATTTTGGCGGAAGCATGAAAAATGCCGAACACCGCCTACGTATGATGGAACATCCGCTGCTGGCTGTAATAGCTGTAACACTGGCACAAATTGGCCGTATTAAATCAAAGAAAGCAGCTACCGATTTGGAGAAACATAAAAAGGCTGCGATATTTTTTACCATCGCCCTTTTACTCATCCTTCTCCGAATGCCTAAGTGGTTGTAATCAACCCTGCTTTGATTCGATATCGTAAGTGGTAAGGTTGCGGAATTGCTGCAGCCTGTCGTAAATGGCACTTTGCGATAATTCCTTGAGGCGCTGTGTGCCAAATTTTTCAACGCAATACGAAGCCATGGCCGAGCCATACATAATGGCACGTTTCATATTCTCGAAGGAGGTATCTCCGGTTTTGGCCAGATAGCCTATAAAACCTCCGGCAAAAGTATCACCTGCTCCTGTTGGGTCAAAAACATCCTCGAGCGGAAGTGCCGGGGCAAAGAAAATTTCATTCTCTCCGAATAAAAGCGCCCCATGCTCCCCTTTTTTAATGATAAGGGTATGCGGACCCATTTTCCTGATTTTGGCAGCAGCCTTCACTAATGAATATTCGCCTGAAAGCTGACGGGCTTCTTCATCATTAATAGTAAGTACATCTACCATAGAGATGGTTTTCTTCAAATCGTCCATCGCAATTTCCATCCAAAAATTCATGGTGTCCATTACTATCAGCTTAGGTTTCCGGTGCAGGCGTTCAATAACCGTTTGCTGCACCTTGGGTGTCAGGTTTCCAAGCATAAGAAAATCGGCACCCTGATACGTTCCGGGAATAACCGGATCGAAATCTCCCAGTACATTTAACTCGGTTACCAGCGTGTCGCGGCTGTTCATATCATTATGATACTTCCCGCTCCAAAAGAAACTTTTCTGTCCGGCCTTTATCTGCAAACCATCGGTATTTACTCCGCGTTTTTTAAATTCATGAATATCTTCCTGCGGAAAATCATCGCCCACCACGGCCACCAGATTGATGTCGTTGGTGAAATAAGAAGCTGAAAGCGAGATATAGGTGGCTGCGCCCCCTACAATTTTATCTGTTTTTCCAAAGGGAGTTTCAATGGCATCAAAGGCAACACTACCCACAACTAAAAGACTCATATTGCTGTTATTTGGTTAATAGCTACGTACTTATTTTATTTCTGAAAAAAATTCGCGCAAATATTGCGGTTTTACATGGGATAACCTAATATTGCAGTCCTTTTAAGGAAAAACTCCTCGATAGCTCAGCTGGTTAGAGCACATGACTGTTAATCATGGGGTCCCTGGTTCGAGCC
>CAZHTC010000005.1:0-232095 GCA_964535575.1 uncultured Bifidobacteriaceae bacterium | reverse complement strand
GCTGGCAGACAGTTTAGTGCTTCGTAAACCACTTCTTCGCCAAGCGCCAAACCGTTAGGCGATATATTATGAGACACCTTATTTACACCATATTACTCTTGACTTTCTGTTCCTGTGACAGAAAAACAAATAGCAATGTTGACAATGTTCAGCATAGCGACAGTTTACAAGTGGACTCCATTATAACCAAACCGGACAACTCTCAAACAATTCCTTTTTTGGACAACTCTTTATTTAGCTATAACGCAACATCATCTGACAAATTTGGCGACACAATTTATTCCCGAGACATAGACGATTTTTTGAAAAACAATCCAAGTGACGGGACGACTTTTGGTGATATGAGAAGCTACTATCGTGCAATCGAGAAACTCGACACGTTGATTGATGTGGTGTATAAGAAAGTTTACCAAAAACTCAAAACTGAGCAAGACAAAAAGTTATTTAAGTCTTCACAAGACAACTGGAAAAGGTATTTCGCAAGTGAGACAACTTTTTTGCACGAAATCTATTATACTAAAGAAGCCGAGTATGGGTTTGGACGTGAACACTCAATAACACAAGCACAGTGGTCATTCCAAGTAGCAAGACAGCGACTAATCCTTTTAAGAAATATTGACGAACAGACATACAGTGATGATGATATTAAGTGATAAGCAGACGAGAAATACATCGCCTTCACTTGTCCTCGTTTGCAACGAGGATACAAGAGATTGTTTGATTGAAACCGAATTTTCCGCTCGTTTGCAACGAGCACCAGTAACCCAAATTAGTAGTTTCAAAAAGCAAATATTATTTTTGCTTATGAGTAGAGGCGTTATAAATGCATGAAAGGAGAGAAAGCGTTACACTTGTCTGCCTTTGGTAGAAACGCAAAAAAGAAGGTACTCGTTGCACCTGTCCGCCCACTGGTGGAAACGAGTACCAGTTGGGGAACGTTAGCTGCTAATTTAAAACAAGACAACATTCAAAAAATGAAACTGAAATTATTTTTAATATTCCTCTCAGCACTTTTTATTTGGACATTATTTTCCTTTACCGAAAGACAATCTGAGAGAGCAATTTCCTTATCGACATCAGACACAATTAAAAGTCATTTATTCTTATTTGGCTATTATATTTATAAACGCGAAAAATGTGGCAGTTGTCATTCACTAAGCATTAACGACAATGAGACAAAAATAAGTTTAGACGGACTAAAGGGAAAATATCCAGTTAGCTGGCATTACTATCATTTAATCGACCCAACTTTAATGGTTCCAAATTCCGAAATGCCCTCATTTGCATTTTTATCACATAAGACTTTTGAAAAGGATACAATTGAAAAATATTTAAATAAATTAACAAAACAAGATTGGAACAAATTATTTTCAGAATCCAAAACGATAAAAAAGGAACTAAATGAATATGGTATCAATTCAAAGTCTAATTCAGAAATAATAGCGTTAATCCACTTTCTAAATAATATACCTCAAAGTGAAGAGTTCAAATTAATACGTTCTAAAGAAATGGAAAAGGCAATTAGAGAAAATGCAATTAGAGATAGTATTTGGGCAACTTCTGAAAGCTTAATTGCAAACGCAATTAACAATCCAGAAAGTGTCATTTTGGGACAAGCAATTTATAAAGCAAACTGCACACCTTGCCATGGTGATCAAGGAGAAGGGGGTATAGGACCAAATTTGACTGATGATTATTGGCTTCACGGAGGTAAAGACAATAATATAGTTAATACATTAGTTAATGGCGTTCCAAGCAAAGGAATGATTTCATGGAAATTTAAATTTACTCCAAGTGAAATTGGTCAAATAGTTTCTTATATAAAATCAATTAAAGGGACTAATCCTAAAAATGCTAAAATTAGCCAAGGGACAAAAGAATAAAACGGCAGGTAATCGAGTAGACGGCCCTACCGAGTTTCCTCGATAGGGTACCCCGCATTGGGTGGGGCGGGCGCTAAGTTGCAACGAGCACCAGTAACCCAAATTAGTAGTTTCAAAAAGCAAATATTATTTTTGTCTTATGAGTAGAGGCGTTATAAATGCATGAAAGGAGAGAAAGCTTTACACTTGTCTGCCTTTGCTAGAAACGCAAAAAAGTAGGTACTCGTTGCAAACGAGTACCAGTTGGGAAACTTTCGTAACTTAGTTGCGACAATAGACGAGTTAGCTGCAACAAATTAACCCGCTATGAGTTTAAAAAAAGAGTTGAAAGAGGCTTCTAAATTGATTGACAATTGGCAAATAGACGAAGCTGACAAAGTGCTAAATCATCTCTATTCAAAATATCCACAAAATAATGACATAAAAGTTTTGCTTGCCGTTACTCAAAATTCACTTCGTAACCAAGCAACAGCTTTGCAACTTCTTGACTCCGTTCTCGATTCAAATCCTAAACATGAACATGCAATCGCCATGTATCCATCTGTAGTACTTGAATTAGCCGACAATTTTATTGAGAATAATGACCTGACATCCTTGAAACAAAGACTTGAGAAAATTGAGGCAATGGGATTTAAAAAAATAGGCTTCGATTTAGGTTCTGCTTATAATTATCTGTACATAATTCACGAAAAGAATGGTGACTCTAGAAAAGCTATTGACTACTTGAAATTGCAGAAAGAACTTTATAGAAAGGATGATTTTTTAAATGACTTTCACGTAAAGAGTGGTGACATTGACAGGAAAATTGAGTTACTAACACAAGGTATGAATTCATGACAAAAAGATTGCAAGACCGTATGCAGATAACAAGAGGTTTTGTGCAAGTGTGGCTAGGCGGAAGAGCAATCGGCAGAAGAATACAATTTAGCTTTTGTTCCAGCTTGACGGAATTCAATTAAGCAACAGAAATAACAATCAACAATAAAACAAAATTAGGTTTGACGTTATGGGCGGACGGAATTCTAATCCCACACCTGCACAAAGCCTATTTCGTTATTGCAGTTCCTTCACCATCCACACATTGCAGGAAAAATGTCCGGTGTTTCCTAAGGGTGCTGTGAGCCGCTCAAACCCATTTCGTTCGTACATGGTTATGGCTTCTTTCATGTCGGGAAACGATTCGAGGTAACAGTGGGTGTAGCCCATTTCCATGGCCGATTGAAAAGATTTATTCATTAACGCAAAACCAATTCCCTTACCCCTGGCAGCCGGAGCCAGAAAAAAACGCACCAGTTCGCCATATCCGCCAGGCAACCCATTGGATGGATAAATACCACAACCTCCCAGCACCCTTCCCTCCTTTTCGGCTACCCAATAGCAGGAGCCTGGTGTTTGAAACAAAGAAAACAGATCGTTGGTGGTAGGGTCGCTGTGCGCAGTGCCTTCCGTTGGTAAATCAAGCTCTTCAATAGACGAGCGGATAATGGCAGCCAACGGCATATTATCGGAAAGCTGTATGGGGCGCAGCGTGAATACAGACATAAACGTTATCCCTGAATAAAATTAAGAATGGTCTCCTCGTTTTGCTTTTTCATACAATCGAAATGCGCCTTGGGGCATTGAGAAGAACCTATTTTTGAGCAGGGACGGCAACTTAAACCGGCTACTTCCGAAATAAGGTTTTTTACTTTATGGTTTCCGTAATATGGATACATCCCAAACTCAGGAATAGTATTTCCCCAAAGAGAGATAACAGGTTGTTTAAATGCCGCAGCAATATGCATAAGGCCGGTATCGTGACTTATCACATAAGCAGCCTGTTTTACCAGCGAGGCCGATTGATTCAGATTTAATTTACCGCAGGTATTGTGTACATGATTTCCGGTGGCCATAGCAATGGTTTCTCCATCCTTTTCTTCTGCCTTGCCTCCAATTAAAAAAACCGGTAAATTTATTTTGCCGCAAAGCGAACTGATTTTTTCATTGGGCATTCGTTTGGTGAAATGGGTTGCCCCTATCACAAAAGCCACAAAAGGCTGCTGCAGTGAAAATCCGTTCAAAGTTTTTAACTCATCCTTTTCCGGAATAAAGTAATCCAACCCCTCTCCATCGTTTTTTACTCCAAGAAACTCAACCGTTTTTAAATACCGCTCTACAATATGAACCTGCGGAAGTAAATTAACTTTAAAATTAACCAACAACCACTTTTTAAAATTGAGTTTATCAAAACGGTGAAACTTTTTTTGCAATAAAAACTGAAGCCGTAACGTACGAAGATTATGATGCAAATCGATAATATAGTCAAACTTTTCCGCTTTCAGGTCTGCTGTCATTTGCCCAAAATTGTCGGGGAGCACATGCACACGCGACACATAGGGATTATTTAACACCAAATCTTTAAACTGAGGTTTGGTAAGGTAATGTATTTCCGCCCCGGGCAATTGTTGTTTGATACACCTGATAACCGGTGTGGTGAGTACAATATCTCCAATGGAGCTGAAACGTATAATGAGTATTTTCAAATCCGCGCCTTTCGTTGGGCAAAGTACGCTGAAATTTCATCCAGATTCATGGCATTAAAACACATTTCTTTGGTTAAAAATCCTTTTCGGGCTACACATATCCCGTAGTACATGTCATGAAATCCATCGGTATTATGTGCATCGGGGTTAATGGAAATTTTCACCCCTTTGCTCAGGGCGTAATCAATCCATCGCCAATCCAGATCGAGGCGGTAGGGATGCGCATTTAATTCAATAACCACCCCGTTGGCCGCACAGGCATCAATCATTTTTTTGTGGTCAACCGGGTAACCTTCGCGCACCAGTAATAACCTTCCGGTAGGATGCCCTAAAATAGTGGTGTACGGATTTTCGATGGCAGGCAACAGACGGCTCATGGCTTTTTCCAAAGTCATTTTTAAATTGGAATGTACCGAGGCCACCACAAAATCAAAAGTTGCCAACACTTCCCCGCTGTAATCAAGCGAGCCATCGCCCAGAATATCTGATTCAATTCCTTTAAAAATTTTAAACGGAGCTAATTTTTTATTCAGCTCGTCTATCTCCTTATGCTGCGCTATAATCTGCTCTTCTTTTAACCCACTGGCGTAAAAAGCGGTTTTTGAGTGATCGCAAATACCAAAATATTCGAGGTTCATATTGCGACAGGCCAAAGCCATTTCTTCCAACGTGTTTAATCCGTCACTCCAGGTACTGTGGTTATGTAAACTTCCTCTCAAATCACTTAATTCAATGAGCCGGGGTAACTGATTTGATTCAGCCAGATTAACTTCCCTGGTGCCTTCACGCAATTCAGGAACTATAAAAGGGAGTGCGATGCTGCTGTAAATATCTTCCTCATTTGCATAGGACCCCGACAAATTAACAGATGGAAGCAAATTCAGGTGTTCGGGTGTGGAAGTGGTGGTAAAAAGTTTAACGGCAAATTCTGCTTCCTTACACGTATAAATTTTTACAGGAACTGAAGCAACTTTTCCAATAATAAATTCTTCTTCCATCCTGAAATTTTCCAACAAATTGCTTTGCCCCAGTATGGAAACAACATCCTCACCTGCCACCACAAATTCCAGTTCATCCAATACCTCACATTTTCTGCGCAAAGCTCCGGTAAACGACACCTTGCTTACCTGTGGAAGTTTAGTTAATTCGGTTAACAACTCCTTCGCCTTTTGCTCTACGGTAGCATAATGAAATTTATGTGCATTGGCCGTTGCAAATTCAATACTTTTAATAACGGCTTCCTGAGTTTTGAGCCCAAATCCTTTAGCCTGTGCCAGGCGGTTTTCGTGGCAGGCATAAAGTAATTCCCCGATGCTTTCAATCCCGAGTTCTTTCCAAATTACCTGAACTTTTTTAGGACCCAGCCCTTTTATCTGCAAAATTTGTAAAACCCCCTCGGGTGTTTCCTGCAGCAAATCGTTCAACTCTTCAAACGAGCCCGTAGCATTAATTTCGTAAATTTTAGATGCTAAACTTTTTCCTATTCCGTCTAATTGCTCCAGTTCCTCTTCCGATTTGCCGACTAATGGCACCGCAGTTTTGTCAATTTTAAACGAGGCCGCGTTGTACGACTTTATTTTAAACGGATTTCCTCCATGCAATTCGTAAAGACGCGCATAAAGTTTTATGATTTCAGAAATTTCATCATTGGTCATGGTGCGGTGGGCAAAATAATTTCACCCGCAAAAAAAGCTTTTTCCACGTAAACCCAAATAATTTCATTTGGCCTACGCCCCTGACAAAAGAAAACGGTCATCATTTTATTGGTTTCCTTTTCGCGGAAATTCTTAATTGAAATAATGCGCACTTTGGTATTGCTGTAATCGGCAGGAAGCGGTTTCGCATCAAAATCGCCAACGGTGTAGGTATATTCATAAAATCCTTCACCGGTTACCGAATCCCAGGTAAGCGGCACTGCCTGAAATCGTGTTTTGATGTAAAGTTCAATCCCCTCAAACTCCTTGGTATTTCCGTTGGCAGGTACGGTTATGGTTACCGAATCGCCTGCCCAAATATCTCCTTTGCTTTTTACCCGGGGTTTGGCAACACGGGTGGTATCCTGTGCATATACAGCCAAACCAATCACCAGCATACATACTAAACTTACTATCCTCATTGTATCAATTTTCCGTTTCGGTAAAGTTCTCTTTTTTCTATGGTCCCGTCCTGAGCATAAAAAATCCATACACTATCGGGTGTGTTATTTTTAAAATACCCCGATTTCATCAACTGGCCGCTTTCGTAATACATACAATACGGGCCATGTTTTACTTTAATAATGGTATCGAGGTATTCTTCTCCCGTTTGTTTATTAGGGAAAATTTTAAGAACCTCCACATAGTGAAAAATTTCCTTTACTTTTTTCTGTGTAATGTCATCGTAATAATAGTAAGTTTTTCCTCCATCATTGCGGTCCTGCGCCATGGAACCCAAACCAAGGAACAATAAAAAAAACAAAGCAGCAGTTTTAACTTTCATAAGGATTATTCTTTTATATATGCCCGGTAAACAAGGTAGTGAATTCCGGCATTACTAACCAAAGTTATCTTTTTTTCAATAGAACCCATATACGGGCTTTTAAAAATAATTAAAATAGTTCCTTTCTTACCTGGTTTAAAATCGGTCTTTGGGACAACAATGGTGGCACAGCCGCATTCCGATACGGCATCATAAAAATGAAACGGCACTTTGCCCGTGTTTTTAAACTCTACCGCCTGCACCAGAGAATCACTCTGAGTGATGACCCCGAATTCAATAATGGTATCCTTAAAGGTGACCGAAGCTTTGGGTTCGATTAAGGGTTTATCTCCCTTATTTTGAGCTAAACTACTGGTAGCCAAAACACATAAGATAACTATTGCGTAAAACTGACCTGCTTTTTTCATTCGCTGTGGTTGAGCAATTTTTCAGCCAAAAATACATTTCCTTCTTCATGAATTCAATTAGCAGATTTTTAATGAATTTGTTTATTTTTGATACAATCAAACCATACGAGATATGAAGTTTAAATACATTCTACTTATTACCGCCATTGTGGTAAGCCTTAACAAAACCAAGGCACAGCATTCTTTGCAGCCATCCATGGTGAACCTGGTAAATAATATTGTGCCCGGAGCAGGAGGAAATAGTAACGCCTCAACCAATTGCTCCAAGGACACCGTTTATTACCCGTATTATAAGGCCACGGCTTTTCAGGCTATCAATGTGGTAAACACCTCCACCAGCGGAAATGCCTTTGCTCAATGGTATCCGGCTCCGCAAAATATTACTATTTCGGGGTTTGATTTTTTTGCCTGGGCTCCCAATGCTTCAACACCTCTAACTGTTACGTGCAATTTATATAATGCCGGAGCTGACTCCATGCCTCAGGGTACACCGGTACGTTCGGTTACTGTTTCTATTGACTCTACCTTTGGGGGTGGTTTGCTGAGCGTATTGAAAAAAACAGCTCAATTCGGTACTGCTTATACTACCAATGCTCCTTATGTTATTACTATTGAAAACAGTTCAACCAATAATGTTTCGGTAGTGGCCAACAGCTGGACCGCCACCGGAGGAGGAAATGGACGGGGCGAATGGTTGTCATCGGTTAGATTTTCGAATAACTGGATAAGATCGTACAACGTAAATGTGAGCAGCGTACAGTTTAATGCCGATTTTGTGTTAATGCCTCATGTGGTGTATACCATTGCTGCCAATTTTACTGTTTCAAATAATTGTGTTGACAACAACAGCACGATCAATTTTTCAAACTCCAGCTCTCCCATTTTTGCCAGTGGTTTCTACAACCGTTGGGTATATTTTAATGCCGCACAAAATTCTTATTACTGGAATTTTGGCAACGGAAGTTCCTATTCTATAAATCCGTCACGAACCTATTCAACAGCGGGCAATTACAATGTATTGCTCACCGCCACACAGCTTGGCTGGATTATGACCTGTGTGGATACCCATAGTACCAATTTAATTGCAACACCCGCTGCCCCAAGTATCGGAAGTAATAGCCCGGTATGTGCAGGAGACTCGATTATGCTTACTTCAAGTCCTGTTTCCGGAGGTACCTTTAGCTGGGCCGGGCCAAACAGTTTTGCAAGCAACAAGCAGGATTCAACCCTTCGAAATGTGAATTCATCGATGGCAGGAACCTATGGCGCTACTGTTTCGGTGGGCGGGTGTACTTCGCAACAAAGTACCATTAATGTAAACGTAAATGCTGTACCAAGTACCCCATCGGCAAGTAATAACGGTCCTTTATGTACGGGTCAGGATTTACAATTGAGCACCGCTGCCGTAAGCAGTGCTTCATATAGCTGGACCGGGCCAAGCAGCTTTACCTCTACTTCACAAAATCCGGTGGTAACAGCAGTAACTGCCAGCAATGCCGGTGTATATGCGGTGAGAGTAATTGTAAATGGTTGTGCTTCGCAACCCGGGTCAACTACCATGTCTATTGGTTCGGCACCTGCAGCACCAAGTGTGAGCAATAACGGACCGTTGTGTCAGGGACAAAATCTGCAACTCACGGCATCTAATTCTACCAACGCAAGCTATAGCTGGACCGGGCCAAACAGTTTTACTTCAAACCAGCAAAATCCAACCATTAACGGAGTAAGTTCGGCCAATGCAGGCACTTATTCGTGTACAGTAACCGTGAGCGGATGTGGCACTTCATCGGCAGCAAGCACATCGGTTTCCATTACTTCACTTCCATCGGCTCCAACAGCAGGAAACAACGGACCGATATGTGACGGAAAGACCCTTTCGTTAACGGCTTCTACTATTACCGGAGCGTCCTACTCATGGACCGGCCCCGCAGGATTTTCATCGAGCAATCAAAATCCGGTATTGCCATCATTCAATGCAAGCATGGCAGGTAATTATAGTGTAACCGCTACTGTATCGGGATGTGGAACCTCAAATGCAGGAACTACTGCTGTAGTTTACAATCCCGGACCAAGTACACCCACTGTAACAAGCAACGGACCTCTTTGCTCTGGCAGCACGTTACAGTTACAAGCTACCCCTGTATCAGGTGCTACTTATGCCTGGACAGGCCCGAATGGATTTACGTCAACTTTACAAAATCCTGTGGTAAGCAATGTTTCTCCTTCTAATTCGGGTTCTTATTCGGTAACGGCAACTATTCCCAACTGTGCTACTTCTCCGGCCGGAAGCATTGGTGTTGTAGTAAATGATATTCCCAATTCTCCCAATGTAAGTAATAATAGTCCGGTTTGTTCGGGGGCCACGCTTAATTTACAGGCAAGCAATATTACCGGTGCTACTTATTTATGGACCGGGCCAAATGGATACACGTCAACTTTACAAAACCCAAGCATCAGCAATGCGAGTGCAACCAACGAAGGAAACTATTCGGTAGTGGCTAAGGTGAACGGATGCTCATCCCCCACTGTAAATATTTCGGCTGTGGTAAATCCAAAACCCAACTCGCCTACCGTTGGTAAAAACGGACCCGCCTGCGAAGGAGGCGACCTCAACCTTACAGCTACTTCCATTTTAAATGCAAGTTATTTCTGGACCGGACCAAATGGATTTACATCCTTTGTTCAAAATCCTACTGTTACCAATTTAGTAGCAGCCAACTCAGGTACCTATTCAGTTACGGCCTCGGTATCTAATTGTGCAGCACTTCCATCCACATTGAATGTAACTGTTGCAGCCAAGCCTACCCTATCCAGTATTTTAGGACCAACACTTGGCACCCGTAACGGCACTTCGAATTATTCGGTATCATTTACCAACGGTTCTACCTACAACTGGCAGATAACCGGAGGAAATCAGATAAGCGGAGGTGTAACCAATGTGATTTCGGTGCAATGGGGCGATGTAGGTGCCGGAAGCGTATCGGTAACCGAAACGAATCAGGAAGGTTGTGTGGGCAATCAGGTAACCACCAACGTAGGTTTATGGTACACCGGTATTACTCCAGGTCCGAATGCAACCATTTCCGTTTATCCCAATCCAGTAAAAGAGGTATTGTACATAAAAGATATTAAGGAAGCCACCACATTGGTTATTACTAATATCATAGGCAAAAATGTGAAAGAAGTGAAGTTAACATCCGGTTCACAATCTGTGGATGTTTCCGATTTGCCTGAAGGCATCTATTTCCTCAACTTTGCTGATGGTATCACCCTTAAAATTTCTAAAATCAAATAAACAGATATGAAAAAAATTAAGTTAGTAATTGCTGCCGCTTTTGTATTAATCAGCCTTCACTCAATGGCACTTGCCGGATTTGAATTTGGTGCAAAAGGAGGATTGAATTTAAATAAACTAAACGCAACAGGGCTCACTGCTGATACTAAAATAGGTCCGGTAGCCGGCCTTTGGGTAAGGCTTCATGCGGTAAGTTTTTTTGTACAGGCCGATGTGGTGTACGCAGGTCGCGGAGGACAGTTTACTTCACCAGCTATTCCACCTTTTGTTTCAGCCAAAACAGTAAAACTTACTTCGGGCTATTTAGAAATGCCTGTAATGGTAGGAAAACGTTTTTTTAAAGTACTGCGTTTAAATGCCGGACCAAATTTTCAATACCTGCTCTCGGCCAAACAAGGTGGTGTGGATATCAAAAAAGGGATGAGTGGATTTGTGGTGGGTTATCAGGCCGGATTAGGGGTTGATATTTCAAAATTTGGAGCCGATATACGTTATGACGGAAACCTGTCAAAGATTACCTCGTCTACCGCAGGTTTTCCATCCAGCACCCGTAGCAGTGTGATTCAGGTTACCTTCTCCTACCGGTTTGTAAATAAAGGCGTATAACTTTTCATTTCAATATAAAAAAGCCGCAGCCAAAAGTTGCGGCTTTTTTTATGCCTGCCTTTTTGAATAAAAACGTTCAAACAGAAAATAAAACTCAGGAATTGCTTACTTCCTTTTTTGCAGGAAAAATAAGCGAAAGCAAAATACTTACCGCCAGCACACCTAGCACTACCATCAAGGAGTGAAAAGTCCCAAATCCGGCCTCATGAAGCCAGTTGTGAAATATCATTTTCAATCCGATGAAGGTAAGCAAAACAGCCAGCCCTGTTTTGAGGTAGTGAAACAGGTGCATTACCTTAGTGATTAAGAAAAATAACGAACGCAGGCCGATGATGGCGAAAATGTTTGAGAAGAAAATCACATACGGATCCTCGGTAATGGAAAATACAGCCGGGATAGAATCAACTGCAAAAATTAAATCGGTAAACTCAATTACCATTAATACAATAAACAAAGGAGTAATAAAAAACTTACCCGCCTGTTTGATGAAGAAATGATGCGACACATACTGCGGGTAAACGCTGAAACGTTTGGAAAAAAACTTCACTACCGGATGATTTTGCGTATCAATTTGCTCATCATTGTCCTTATCCATAAACATTTTGATGCCGGTAAAAACGAGCAATGCTCCGAAAATATAAAATATCCAACTGAATGACTGAACTAAAGCCGAGCCTGAAAAAATAAAGGCGCAGCGCATTAAGATGGCTCCCAAAATACCCCAGAACAAAACCCGTTTGTGGTATTTCTCTTCTACATTAAAAGAAGAAAAGATGAGAATAATAACAAAGATATTATCTACCGAGAGGGCATATTCAATAAGGTAACCGGTAATAAACTCAAGTGCGAGATTTTGCCTGTAAACCGCTACGCTGGCGACAAAGTCGCCCGGAATTAAATCGAGGTCGGGTGCGTACCTGTCAACCACATGCTGCAGGCTGCTCCAATCGGTGATATTGTGAAGCTGATGGCCATAGGCATTCAAAAACAAATAAAATCCCAGAGCACAACAAACCCAAATGAAGGTCCAGAAAAGGGCTTCTCTGAATGACATTTGCTTATCATGTTTTGAAAATAAGCCGAGGTCGAGTGCGAGCACGGCCACAATAAACACAATAAACAAACTGAAATAAAGTACCTCGCTGCTCAAAGGGTGGATTCCTGATTCAGGGCGCAAAGGTACGCCAAAGGTGTTACATTTTTAAACCCCGGTGTAAAGGTGTTGTGGCTGGCCATGAGGGGTATGAGTCTGCCAAAACAGATTAGGGTTAATATTCCTGCCAATAAATCTAAATTCTGTTGGTTAAACTTCATGTGGTTTTTGCTGTCAAAGACGCTATTTTACTTACCTTTATTGCCTTTCATGCACATTACAAAATCATTTCTTTTTTTGGTATTCTGCCTCCTGTCGGTTATGGCCTTTTCGCAATCCGCAGCGCTAAACGGAATTGTAACCGATGAACAGGGTAAGCCATTAACAGGAGCTTCGGTTGTTTTACTCAAGGCAGCGGATTCCACGCTTATAAAAGGAACGGCTACCGACATCAATGGATATTTTGAGCTGACGGAAAACAGACCCGGATTTTTTTTACTCCGCATTTCATTTATCAGCTATCAGAATTATTTCAGGTATGTACGGCTGCAAAATCCACCCCTGGCTCTTGGAAAAATATCACTGATACCAAATAGCAATACGTTAAATCAGGTAACCGTAACTGCCGAAAAAGCAACCGCACAGCTAAAAGGAGATACTACGGAATACAATGCCGATGCCGTAAAAACAACCAAAGATGCGAGCAGCGAAGATCTGGTAGGTAAACTTCCGGGTGTAACTACTACCGATGGAAAAGTGCAGGCTCAGGGCGAAGAAGTAAAGCAGGTACTGGTTGATGGAAAACCTTTTTTTGGTAATGACCCAAGCACCGTATTAAAAAATTTACCTGCCGAAGTGGTAGATAAAATTCAGGTTTTTGACAAAAAAAGTGATCAAGCGGCATTTAGCGGAGTAGATGACGGCAACTCAACCAAAACCATTAATATTATCACTAAATCTCAGTTTCGAAACGGGATATTCGGGAAAGTGTACGGAGGTGCCAATGAAGTATCACAATACAAAACCGGTGTTACGCTTAATTTTTTCAAAGACAAAAGGCGCATGACCCTGCTGATGCAAAGCAATAATATAAACGAGCAGAATTTTGCCACCGAAGATTTGCTTGGAGTAATGAGTAGCGGAGGGAATCAGGGACCGGGAGGAAGACCTCCGGGAGCATTTGGTGGGGGCATGCGGGGAGGTCGTTCAGGCGGTGGCGGACAAGGAAATGATGTATCCAACTTTTTGGTTGATCAGCGAAACGGAATAAGCACCACCCATGCGGCAGGATTAAATTATATGAATAAATGGGGTAAACTGGATTTTACCGGAAGCTACTTTTTTAATCAAACCGCCAATGTATCCACCTCCAATTTGCTGCGGCACTACATCACCTACCCTAATGAAAATTTAGCTTATACCGAATCGGGTACCGCCAGGAGCACCAATATCAATCACCGGTTTAATTTTCGATTTGATTACCGGATTGATTCCATGAATTCGGTATTGTTTCAACCGCGCCTTTCCTCTCAAAACAATACCGGAACCAATCAGCTGCTTGGAGAAAACGCCCAACTGGATACGTTATTGAGCCGAACAAATAACGATATTGAAACCAAACTGAGCGGAATTAATTTTTCAGCTCCCGTATTGTATCGCCACAGTTTTAGTAAAAAGGGACGCACTTTTTCGGTAAGCATTACACCCGGCTACAATACAAATACCGGAAATAAATATTTAAAAACCGTAACCGGATATTTTAGCGATACCCTCTCCTCCGATACCCTGAATCAATTAAGCAATCTGGATAAAAAAGGATTCACGTTTTCCTCATCAGTAAACTATACAGAGCCAATAACCGAATGGAGCCAGTTGCAGTTTAGTTATACCAACACAACCAACAGCAGCAACTCGGATAAAAAAACAAATAACTATTCGATAGCCGAACAAACTTACAACCGTTTCGACACCTCACTTTCTAATAAATTTAGCAGCTCGTATCAGGCGCATGCCGGAGGAGTTGGTTATCGCTATGGAAAAGAAAAAGTAATGCTGAATGCAGGCATTTCGGTTCAATACGCGCAACTAAAAAACGACCAGCAATTTCCAACCGATTACGTTTTGCATAAAACTTTTACAAGTGTATTACCCAATGCCATGTACACGTATCGCTTTTCTGCAGGAAAAAATTTGCGCATCAATTACCGGAGCAGCAATAACGCACCTTCTGTCGACCAGTTGCAGGAAGTGGTAAACAATACCAATCCACTTCAGTTATCGAGCGGAAATGCCCGATTAAAACAAACGTGGGAAAACAACCTGAGTATGCGTTACTCGGCAGTGAATGCGGTTAAATCAACAGCTTTTTTCTTTTTGGCTGCAGGCACTATTACACAATCGTATATTGGCACGCAAACCATTATTGCCTCTTCCGATACGCTGTTGCCCTCGGGCATTTCATTAGCAAAAGCCTCCCAGTTAACACAACCGGTAAACCTTAACGGTTACCTTAATTTACGCACTTTTAGCAGCTACAGTTTTCCGGTTAAAGTGATTAAATGCAAATTAAACCTGAGCGCATCAGTTAACTATTCAAAAGCACCCGGACTAATAAACAGCCAACTGAATTTTACACATAACACCTCCACCACAGGCGGCATTGTTCTTAGCAGTAATATCAGCGAAAAAATTGATTTCACCCTATCGTCAAATACCTCTTTAAGTTTTGTAAAAAATACGCTGCAAAGTAATTTGAATTCGAAATACCTCAACCAGAATTCACGTGCAAAAATTACCTGCGTGATTTGGAAAGGATTGGTATTACAAACAGATATTACCGATATGATCTACACAGGTCTTTCATCGGCCTACAACCAGCATTATACCTTATGGGGTGCAGCCGTTGGGTGGAAATTTTTAAAAGACCAGTCGGCTGATTTACGATTGAGTGTATATGATTTGCTCAAACAAAACAGAAGCATTACCCGAAATGTAACCGACACCTACTACGAAGACTCATATACCACGGTGCTACGGCAATATTTTATGCTCACCTTTACCTACCAGATTAAGTACTTTAAAAGCAAGGCACAGTTACCGGAAAAAAAATAACCGGTTACAGGTTTTCCAATTCCTGTATATTAAACTTGACAATATGCTGAAATGCCTGCACTATGCGTTGTGCCTTTTCGGGGGTATTCATCAGTTCGGGAAGTGTGGACGGAATAACCTGCCACGACAAACCAAAACGATCCTTTAGCCAACCACAACGGCTTTCCTGCCCCCCACCTTCAAGTAATTTTCCCCAGTAATAATCTATTTCCTCCTGCGTATCGCAACTGATGTAAAAGGAAAATGCCTCGGTGAGTTTATAATGAGGGCCCCCATTCAGAGCCATTACCTGCATTCCTTCCAGCTCAAAAACAGTAACCATGGGGCCTGTACTGATGATTTGCGAATTTTTAAATACTGAGGTGTAAAATGTGGCCGCATCAGCCGCTTCGTGGTTGAACCACAAAAACGGGGTTACCTTTTGAAGTTTCATTGTGCTTCGGTATAGCGTTTAAAATTATCAAGGATAGCCTGCCATCCTGCCTGCTGCATTTCGGGTGCGTTCATTCCCTCCGGATCAAAAGTCTCAGCAATAAAGGTATCCTTTCCATCAACTCTGAATAAAACCTCTGCCCTTCTTCCATCATCCATGGTATAGGCGATACGCTCGTGTAATATCACGGCATCATACGTTCCGCCAAAATCAAAACTGAAACTGCCATCTTTAGCAGCCATGGTAAATGAAAACCTCCCTCCTTCACGTAAATCGTTTCCAGCCGCAGGGGTATGCCAGTCGGGGCTGGCATTGTTCCATTGTTTAATATGAGCCGGAGTGATCCAGCAATTCCATACTTTTTCAATGGGTTCCTTCACAGTAGTTTCTACAGTAATCCTTGTTTTCATACAGTTGGTTGTTATTTGTAAAATTCGAGGTAACCTTTGCTCAAATCAACATATACCTTTGCATTCTGTTTTATTTTTTCTATTTGTTCAGGCGTAAGTTGCTTTACCACTTTAGCCGGACTACCCATTACCAAAGAATATGGCGGAATTACCGTTCCGGCAGTTACCAGTGCGTTGGCCCCAATAATGCAGTAGTCACCTACTTTTGCATTATTCAATAAGGTTGAATTCATTCCAACCAAAACATGATTGCCCAGTTGTGCTCCATGCACCAGGGCCAGATGGCCTATGATGCAATCTTCGCCAATGATAGCCGGTGCTCCCGGGTCGCAATGCACCACCGCATTGTCCTGTATATTGCTGCGGCTGCCTATTTCAATCACATCGGCATCGGCACGTAAAACGGCTCCGTACCAAATGGAAACCTCATCTCCCAGTGTTACCTGCCCAATCACGGTTGCATTTGGTGCAATAAACACATCCTTCCCTTTTTTAATCGGGGTTTTTAATATGACGGGAAGACGATTCATAAACTCGTATTCCATAATCAGGCGGCCGATGTGATAGCTTCCTTATGAATTTTCTTTACCAATCCCTGCAATACATTGCCCGGACCCACTTCAATAAATTCGGTAGCTCCGCCTGCCACCATAGCCTGCACACTTTGCGTCCATTTTACAGGGGCGGTTAACTGTGCTATCAGGTTATGTTTAATTTGTTCAGGGACGGATACCGCGGTGGCAGTATAATTCTGAAACACCGGACAAACAGGATTGGCAAACACCGTGGAGTTAATAGCCGCTTCCAGTTCTACACGGGCCGGCTCCATCAGTGGCGAGTGAAAAGCCCCTCCCACATTTAATACCAATGCGCGTTTGGCGCCTGCAGCCTTCAGTAATTCGCAGGCTTTCTCCACCCCACTCACACTGCCCGATATGACCAACTGACCGGGGCAATTGTAATTAGCTGCTACCACCACCCCTTCAGACACCGAAGCACAAATTTCTTCCACTTTGGCATCGTCCAACCCCAATACAGCGGCCATGGTTGACGGTTGCAACTCGCAGGCTTTTTGCATGGCTTGTGCCCGCTGTGAAACAAGTTTCAATCCACTCTCAAACGAGAGGGTCTTGTTAGCCACCAGTGCCGAGAACTCGCCCAGCGAATGCCCTGCCACCATATCTGGTTTAAACGAATCGCCCAACATGGCGGCTTTAATGACCGAATGCAAAAAAATGGCGGGCTGCGTAACTTTGGTTTGTTTTAAATCTTCATCGGTACCGGCAAACATTAAATCGGTGATGCGAAAACCCAAAATAGTATTGGCCTGTTCAAACATTTCTTTGGCTTGTGTATGCTGCTCGTACAGGTCTTTGCCCATACCTACAAATTGGGCCCCCTGACCCGGAAATACATATGCTTTCATTGATTAAAAAAGATTAGTACGCAATAATAAGTTTTATCTCTTGTAAAAGAAATAGCTTTTGATCGAGTGGTGAAGTTGCCAAGTTGTGAGGTGATGAATTGGTGAAATTGTGAGGTTGCTGCGCTGAGTTTACCGCTTTAGTCCCTCCTTTGCGGGGAAGCGTGATATTTTCAATTGGTGGGGTGGTGAATTGGTGAAATTGTGAATTGGTGAAGTTGCACCCCGAATGAGTCGGGACAAAAGAACTTCATTTATTTCTTGTCACAAGTTACATTCCGAATAAATCTGAACAAAGGAACTAGCGACAGTATAGGGGACAAAACTGTCACCGCCCGTTTGTCTCGCTAAAATTTAACTGTCAGATTAACTTTACGCTTTCCTTTTTTTAATTGTTGTCTGCCCTTATTGATTTGGATAGAATTTTTGCTCTTTTTCCCGAACGGCAGGGCAAGATAAAATACGGAGGAAATAAATACGTTTTGAAAAACCTTACTCCCCGTAATACTCTACAAAGTTGTTTTCGGTTTCAATTAGTTTGAGGTAATGTAACTGACAGCCGGGGTCGAGGTGCGGGCTCAGTTGCTCCCAAATGGCCACCACAATATTCTCAATAGAGGCCATTTTACCTTTCATAAAATCTACATCCTCATTAATGTTCATGTGGTCGAGTTTATCAATCACCCGCTCCTGTATTACGGTCTTAAGTTTCTTAAGGTCCATCACAAAACCCGTATCGGGATTGGGGTAACCTTTAATGGTAACAAACAATTCGAAATTGTGCCCGTGCCAGTTGCGGTTGGCACATTTACCAAAAACTTCGTAGTTCTTCTCCTCGGTCCAGGCGGGGTTGTACAGCTTATGTGCTGCGTTAAAATGCTCTTTTCTTGTTATATATAACAATTTAGGTTTCTCAGTCATATGCTGGAGGTTGGCCGTTGTTGTTGGCTGCAAATATACAATTTCGCTGCTATTCCCTTAATTTTGGCTGAATTTAATTGCCGATATGATAGTAATAACCGGAGCCGCGGGGTTCATAGCCAGTTGTCTGGCCACCAAACTGAACGAAGAAGGGTACAACGATGTGGTGTTGGTTGACGACTTTAGCCGCGAGGATAAACGCCCCAACTACCTGAAAAAAACCTATACCCAACTGGTGCATCGTGATGAACTGGAACAATGGATGCACCAAAACCACCGGTTTATTCAGTTTGTGTTTCACCTGGGTGCCCGCACCGATACTACCGAGTTTGACCACAAGGTGTTTGATTTACTCAATGTGGGCTACTCGCAAATGGTATGGCGCACCTGCGTGTTATATGGCTTGCCATTGGTGTATGCCAGTTCGGCTGCTACCTACGGATTGGGCGAGCTGGGATATGACGATAATGAGGCCCTGATACCGCAATTAAAACCACTGAACCCCTATGGTGAATCAAAAAAACAGTTTGATGTGTGGGCACTGGAACAGGAAGAAAAACCTTATTTCTGGGCGGGACTAAAATTTTTCAATGTATACGGCCCAAATGAATACCACAAAGGGCGCATGGCATCGGTGATATTTCATGCCTATACCCAGATAAAAGAAAAAGGCTCGGTAAAACTGTTTCGCTCGCATCACCCCGATTACCGTGACGGAGAACAACTGCGCGATTTTGTGTACGTGATGGATGTGGTAAACGTGTGCCTGTTTTTGATGCACCACCGCAAAAATTCGGGTATTTATAACCTGGGGTCGGGCAAGGCGCGTACATTTTTGGATTTGGCACGTAATACTTTTAAGGCAATGAACGTTGAAGAACACATTGAATGGATGGATACGCCCGTTGATATACGCGACAAATACCAGTACTTTACCGAAGCCAATATGAGCAAACTTCAAGGTATTGGTTACAACAAACCATTTACTTCGCTCGAAGATGGAGTAGAAGACTATGTGAAACGTTTTTTAATTCCGGTAAAATATTATTAACCGCCTTTGCTCCAACTTAACCCATACAAAAAAAACTTTTTGTGGTACGCCATTTCCTGCGTGGGCTTGCTGCTGGCCGTTATCATCCAGCAAAACCTGGTTTCGGGAAAAGCCGAGTATCAGAAACAGGAGCAGGAACGAATTCAACAATTAATTTCACAAAAAACAACGGTACTCAACCGGGCTGTAAACACCCTTGCTCAAAACGACCCATCGAGCATTGAAGCACAACTGCACATAAAAGAACTAGGAGTAAAAGAAAAAGTTTTTGTGCAGGTATGCCGCCACGATTCGGTGGTATCGTGGAACAACAATATGCTCGACCTCATTAACGTGCTTGATAAAATTGAGCCGGGGTTTAGTGTAGATAAATTCAGTAATGGCTGGTATCTGGTGTACCGCTTCAATAAAAATGAATTGAGTTATTTCAGCTATTACCTGCTGCGGCAGGAATATGCCATTACCAATAATTACCTTCAAAACCGGTTTAATGCCGATTTAGCCATTTCCGAGAGTTGTGTATTGAGCAAGGACAGTGTTACAGAATCGTATCCTATCCGCAACCCCGGGGGCAAGGTAGCTTTTTATATAAGCCTTGAAGACACCAATACCGACAGTCCGCTTTACCTGAGCCTGCTGGCATTGCTGGGTAGCTTCTTTTTCTTTTACCGCTTGTTTAAATTAAGCAAAGGACTTGCGTTAAGTTTTCCTATACTTGCTTTTGTTTTTGAACTGGTAAATCTGGTTGTATTCCGCTGGATGAACCTGCATGTGCATTTCCCGGGTTTCATTTACCGGTATGCACTATTCAGCAGCAAGGTGTATGCTTCTTCCCAATGGCTTTCCTCTATGGGCGATTTGCTTATAAACAGCCTCATCTTTCTGTTTATTTGCCATCGCATAAGCGAGTACCTGCACAATCGTGCAGAATATTTCAGAGATAAACCTATTCCCCGCCTTAAACAATACCGCATTATTTCACTTAGCCTTCTCCTAGGAGGTGTGGTAGCCTATTGGGTTCTTAGTACCACGCGCAGTTTGCTGCTCGATTCAAGTATTTCATTTGATGTAAACCGCATTTACGAAACGGGCGGCTATTATTTTGTTGCAGCCCTCATCATCGGATTTTTAGTTTACGGGCATATTTTACTCACCACCCGCAGCATTGAACTGTTGCGCATGTTATCCCTTTCGCTTGCCCATAAGGTAATCCTTATTGCGCTCACCGTTGTACTGCTGTGCGGATACGAAATTGCCATGCAGCAAAGCAACGAACAATACCTAACCCTGCTGGTGCTTATTTACGTGTTTCTGATTATTGCCGCACCGGTTGCTTCTAAAAACTTGGTATGGTACCAAAAAGCACTGGTAATTATTACGGTTATTTCATTGTTTTCGGCCAATTATATTTTTTACTGGAACAATCAGAAAGAAAAAGAAAAACGGAAAGTTTATGCCTTTAAACTCACCAACCGAAAGGATGTGGATGCCGAGTATTATTTCAGGACAGCTGAAGATAAGATTTCAGCCGACCCGTTGATTCGCGATTATTTTAAAAACTCCATTATCTTAAAATCACAGATAGAGCGGCTGGTAAAGCAAAATTACTTTACCAGTTACCTAGGCAGTTACGATATTCAATTGTTCGACTACGATTCGCTGGGAAACCCATATAAGGAAATAAACAGTTTGGTGTACCACGAAATCGATTCGCTATACCGGTTTCAATCCATTACTACACTCGATCATAATTTCCGGTTCATCAAATCATCATCCGACTTGCAAGGATATCTGGGCCGGTTTACTTACGGAGTAAATGAACAGGTATGGGGAGTTTTGTACATTTTACTTCAGCCAAAAATTATCAAGGAAGAAAACCGGTTTGATGAATTGCTGGTGGAAGGACGTAATTCCTTTTCGCTGGGTACCGAGTATTATTCGTATGCTTTATACAAAGAACGAAGACTGATAAACCAAACCGGAGATTTTCCATACCCGAGTGTTTTACCTGAACTGAATGAGAAAAGCGAAACCGACTTTTTTGATGATGAAGGGTATTCGCATATGCTCTATTCATCGGGGAAAGAACTTAAAATTCTCATCAGCAAAAAACAGGATAAATTCAGTGAGTTGTTTGCTATTTTCTCTATGTTGTTTGTAGTGTACACCACCCTGGCCCTGTTGCTGTTTCTTATTTTTACAGGCATTTCCTTATTGCTCACTTACCTCGAACAGCATGTGGCCACCAACAAGCTTTTGCAACGGTTACATGCATTTTTAAATTCCTTTTTCCCTTACGAGCTGATGAAAATGCGGTTGATAAGTACGCGCATTCAGGTAAGTATTATTCTGCTGGTTTTTCCTACCCTGCTTCTCACCTTTTATTTCACCATCGATTCGATGATTGAAAAATATAAAAAATCGCAGTTCGACCGGTTGGGAATAAAAGCGCGCAGTGTGGTGAAAGCAGTAGAAAATGATCCGCGTATACGTATCAGCAACCTCAATATGTCTGACCTGGCCCTGTACACCCATCAGATAGGTGATTTTAACAATACTGATATCAACTTATACGACCTGAATGGAAAACTAATTGCCACTACATCCAGAATTTATGATGCGGGAATCATTGCCCCGCTAATGAATAAAAACGCGTTTTATGAATTAAAAACACTTGGACGCTCTCAGGTGCATATCCGGGAAGAAATCGGACAAATGAGTTTTCTTGCTGCATACCAACCCATTCTCGACAGCCGTAAAAACAAAGTGGCCTACCTCAACCTTCCGTATTTTGTAAAGGAAAGCGAACTATATGCCGATGTAACTTCGTTATTCATCAGCATCATCAATATTTATGTGATTGCCTTTTTGTGCGTAATCATTATCGTGTATATCCTTTCCCGGAATATTACCTCCCCGCTGCTACTTATACGAGATAAGATGGCCCACACCTCGCTGGGACAAACCAACGAATTGATTGAATGGAAAGGGAATGATGAAATTGCCGAACTGGTGGCACAGTACAATAAAATGATTGAGGAACTGGCCCTGAGTGCCGAAAAGCTTTCACGTTCGGAGCGGGAACATGCCTGGAGGGAAATGGCAAAACAGGTGGCGCACGAAATTAAAAATCCGCTCACACCAATGAAACTTAGTGTACAGCATTTGCAACGCGCCTGGAAAGATCAGTCACCAAACCTGGAAGAAACATTTAAAAGGGTAACCGGTGTGCTGATTGAACAAATCGACAGCATGTCGCTGCTGGCAACAGAGTTTTCGAGTTTTGCCAAATTACCATCAAGCCAATTTATTCTTCTAAATGCAATTGAAACACTACACTCGGTCATTTTGCTTTATCTGGGTGATCACAGCATTGAAATAGAACAGCAAATTCCCAATAAGAAAGTGATGGTTCTGCTGGATAAAGACCAATTGATGCGGGTGTTTAATAACCTTATTAAAAATGCAGTTCAGTCAATTCCCGAAGGCCGTAAAGGAAAAATAACCATTACAGCCGAAGTAATCCAAAATGAATTAAATGTAGCTATAGGCGATAACGGAAGCGGGATTGACGAAGAGCAGCAAACTAAAATATTTCTGCCTAACTTCAGTACAAAAAACTCGGGTATGGGCCTTGGATTGGCTATCGTAAAAAACATAATAGAAAGTGCCGGAGGTAGGATTTATTTTGAAACAAAAGCAGGAGAAGGAACCGTTTTCCATGTGATTCTCCCGGTACAACCCAATGAATGAAAAAGACAATCGCCATTGTTTTTTTTCTCTTTACCCTGAGTGCCTCAGCACAAAAATTGCCGGGTATTGTTGCCAAACAAATCATTGTCCGCCCCAAAGTTATACTCGATACACTTCCCTTAGCTCAGGGAAGTTTGATTGTAACCATCGGGAACAAGCTTCTGCACGAGCCGGAAGATTATACAACTGATTATGTAAATGCAGTAGTATTTTTTTCAAAACACAACGGAGACACAGTTCAGGTTTCCTATAAAACCATTGCATTTGATTTCGCTAAAATTTATCGGCATAAGGATACCGCACTTATTGCACAAGAGCTCATGGGTCGAAAAAATCCGTTTAGTTTTAGTGACGAAAGACCATCGGTGGCCAATCCGTTTCAGGAAGAAGGATTACAGGTAAACGGAAGTTTATCGCGCGGAATAGTATTTGGGAACAATCAAAACCTCACGGTGAATTCTTACCTGAATTTACAGGTTGCGGGCCGACTGAATAACGAAATTGATGTGGTGGCCGCCATCAGCGATGATAATAATCCCATTCAGCCCGAAGGAAACACGCAACAATTACAGGATTTTGATAAAGTTTTTATTCAACTGTCAAAAGACAGTACTAAACTTACCCTTGGTGATTTTGTGATGGAAAAACCGGCACAAAGTTATTTTATGAGTTACTACAAAAAATCGAGAGGTGCACAGGTAAATACTTATGTAAAAACAGGAGTAAACAGTTATTCCCGCTTTTTTGCCGAGGGGGCTGTTTCACGCGGAAGATTTGCCCGTAATATCATTAACGGTGTAGAAGGAAATCTTGGTCCGTACCGTTTATCTGGAAGCAATGGAGAGCAATACATCATTATCGTATCGGGCACCGAAGCGGTGTACCTTGACGGACAGAAACTAACCCGTGGGGAGCAGAACGATTACGTTATAGATTACAACTCGGGCGAAATTGTTTTTATGCCCCGAATTCTGATAACCACCTATAGCCGAATTGTGGTAGAATTTCAGTATTCCGATCGCAATTATGCGCGTTCGGTGTATCATTTAGGCAACGAAACAGGAATGAAAAACGTCACATTCCGGTTTAATTATTTTAGTGAGCAGGATAACAAAAACCAACCGTTTCAGCAGGATTTAACCCAAGAGGATAAATTAAACCTGAGCAATGCAGGAGATCAGATTTCATCGGCCTTTACCAATGGAGCCAAAGTTGTTTCGACATTTTCAAATACCCTTATTTTGTACCGCAAAACAGATACGCTAACCTATAGTGGAATTTATGTGTATGCCCCCACTGCCGGTACCGATACCTCATTTTATCAGGTAACTTTTAGCTTTGTGGGTGCCAACAAGGGAAACTATGTTCAGGCTGCCACCAGTGCCAATGGACGGGTGTACCAATGGGTGGAGCCTGTTGGCGGAATTCCGCAGGGTTCTTTTGAACCGGTAATTTTATTGGTTAGTCCCAAACGCATGCAGATGTACACCGCTGCTGCGGATATCCATATTGAACGGAATACAAAAATTACGTTAGAAGTGGCAGGAAGTAATTATGACAAAAATACCTTTTCGGATAAAGATAAATACAATGATAACGGTATGGCAGCACGGGTTGGATTCAGCAATCAACTTAATCTGACTGAAAAAAAAGAGCACGACTGGCATATTAAAACAGAAGGGAACTACGAATACACCGACAAATATTTTCGTTATGTGGAAAGATACCGGAATGTAGAATTTAACCGCATCTGGAGTCGCCAGTTGCAAAATCAAACGGAAACCGACACTTCATTTGAAGAGCATATTACCCGATTAAAAACCGGCTTGTATAAACCGGGTTTGCTGAATGCCACATACCAGTTAAGCAGCTATAACCGCACCATTGCCTTTACGGGGTTACAACATCTGGCAGCCACACAGGTTACGTTTCACAAAAATGTATTGAAACTGGAGGGCGAAAAACTCACCAATAACAGCAAGGTAAAACAGCCGCAAAATTTACTTACCCGATACAAGGTAGATTATGCACGAAAAATGAGACTACTCACTGCCGGGGCAAAATACGAAGCGGAAGAAAGTTCATTCAGAGACAGTACTAAATTTTTACAAAGCAATAGCTACTCATTTAACCAATGGCAGGTTTACCTTGATAATCCCGACTCGGCCCGATTGCAGTTTCACCTCGATTATACGAACCGAACAGATTTTCTGATAAAAAACAATGAGTACACGCTTTCAACTGAAGGGAAACAGGTAAATTTTAAAACACAACTCAACACTGTTAAGGGAAACCGGCTATTGGTGAGTTTAATTTACCGGGAATTAGCCATACGCGACACCAGCCTTACCAAAACGCAACCGGAAAATTCATTACTGTCGCGTATTGAATATGATTTTAGATTTTTAAAGAAGGTATTTAATTCCAATACCTATTACCAGATTGGGTCGGGCCAGGAACTGGTAAGAGACTTTCAGTACATTGAAACCCGACCCGGTCAGGGTGTGTATGCATGGTATGATTTTAACAACAACAGCGTGCAGGAGAATAATGAGTTTGTAATTGCACCCTTTCCGAATCAGGCCAATTACATCAAAGTGTTTTTACCTACCAATACCTTTGTACGAACCAATACCAACCAATTTAATCAAACACTCAATATTATTCCGTCTGAAATATGGTCGGCAAAAAAAGGCATTAAGGGAATCGTGTCCCGATTCAGCAATATGTCGGCAATACGGATTGACCGGAAAATTCGCCACGTGAACGACCTCTCCTACCTGAATCCTTTTGAATTAAAAATATCCGATTCTTCGCTAGTGAGTATTGCCTCCGACTTCAGAAATACTCTTTTCTTTAACCGCTTCGATCCGGATTTCGGGGCCGATTATTCGTGGTCGCAAAACAAAACAAAAAATTTACTTACCAATGGCTTTGACAGCCGTAGCAAAACCGAGCATCAGTTTAATTTTCGCTGGAATGTGAGCACAAAACTGACACTGAGCAGCAGCTCGATTGCCGGAGTGAAAACCTATAGTTCTCAGTTTTACAAAACCAATAATTTTAATTACACGTACTACGATGTGAAACCTAAAATTACATACCAGTTAAACAGTAATTTCAGGGTAAGCCTTTTATTCTCCCATTATGAAGCAAAAAATGCTGTTGAAAACGGAAGCGAAAAAGCAGTAAATAATGAAGGCGGAGGCGAATTAAGGTATAATATTTTAGAGAAGGGAGTTATTTCGGCAAAGGTGAGCTATTACCTGGTTCATTTCACGGGGAGCACCAGTTCTCCCGTAGGATTTGATATGTTGCAGGGATTACAGAACGGAAAAAATACTGTATGGAATTTAAACTTTCAACAGCGGTTGAATAACAGCATTCAGGTAAATGTAATTTATGACGGACGAAAATCAGAAGGTTTTAATGTGATTCATACGGGCCGTGTGGAAGCCAGATATATCTTTTAAATGCAGTACCGGAGACCCTAAAATTCTTATGCACTGAAACAACCCAATTTTACTATATTAGCCCCATAATTGCTCATCTGCCTTGAAAAGACTTTTATTTCTCTTCTTCATACTTATCAGCACAATTTCCCTTGCGCAAAATGCTTCGGTAAAAGGTACGGTGACCGATACCGTGAACCTTCGGTACATGGGCTACACCGGTGTATCCCTTATTCTATACCGTGACTCGGTATTGATACAGCACATGTTTACATCCGATAAAGGGAAGTTTGAATTTACTGATATTGTGCCCGACACGTATCGTCTGCAAATAACCCACCCCGGATTTGCAGACTACGAAGAAAAAATGGTGTTGCAACCTGGGGAAACAAAACAATTAGATACCATCAACATGCTTTTAAAAGAAAACCTGCTCAGGGAAATAATATTCAAAGACAAACGGGATGCAATACGCATTAAAGGGGATACCACCGAGTTTTTCGTAGACAGCTTTTTGGTGAATAAAAATTCGAATGTAGAAGATTTACTCAAGAGACTTCCGGGAATACAGGTGGATAAAACAGGCAAGATAACCGCCCAGGGACAAGAGGTGAAAAAAGTGTTGGTTGACGGTGAAGAATTTTTTGGGAACGACCCCACAGTTGCCACCCGGAATATAAAGGCCGAAAATATAGAAACTGTTCAGGTATTTGATCAGAAAAGCGAACAGACACAGCAAACCGGGATTGATGACGGAACAAAGGAAAAAACCATTAACCTCACGCTGAAAGATGACGCAAAAAAAGGTTATTTCGGGAAAGCAAATGCAGGTGCCGGAACACAAGACCGGTATGAACACGATGCCATGTTTAACTCGTTTAAAAAGAAAAGGAAATTTTCGTTTTACGGAGCCGCAGCCAATACCAATAAAACATCCCTAAGCTGGGAAGATGCAGATATGTATGCCGGAGGAAAAGGAAACACCGAATTTGATGAGGCATCAGGATATATGTACACGTATTACAATGGCGAAGATGATGATTACAGCGGAAGCGGTATTCCGCAAACATGGTATGGCGGTACTCACTACTCCAATAAATCACCTGACGATAAAAAATATATCGTACTGAATGGTACGCACAAGGAATTACGGGTAAACGGGTACGACAACGACTATTCGAAATACATTTTGCCCGATACGCTTTATTTCAACAACCAGCGAAAGAACTTTAATGCCTTTAAAGAAAGTAGTGCCGCCAAAGGATCATTTGAATACAAACGCGACTCGTTAACCATATTTAAATTTAAGATAAATGGCAGCTCTGGTTCCTCCTCCTCTACCAATCGTTATATTTCAGAAAATCTCAACGGGGATTATTTTTTAGTAAACAATAACGACCGCACCCAAACGGAAAACGGGACAAAAGATCAGTTCAGCTTCTCTGTAAGTATGAACAAAAAATTTAAAGCCAAAGGACGTTCACTTTACCTTGCCTATAACCAAAACTACCGGAACATCACCAACGGAGGCTTTCTTCTTTCGCAAACCAATTACTTTAAATCCGACAGCAGTTTGCTGCAAACCGATTTGATTGACCAGCGAAAAAACTCGGACAACAAAACCAATACATGGGAAGGAAAAGTGATTTACACCGAGCCGCTTGTACAAAACTGGTTCTTAATTACCGATTACAGCATACGAAATACCATCAGCAGTTCACGCAGGTATAGCTTTACCAAAAATTCACTGAATAATGAATATGATCAGGTGGTAGATTCACTGAGCAATAGTTTGCGATATAATATCATGGGGCATCAGGGTGGAATTTCACTGAAGTACACCACAAAAAAAATGAATTTGTCGTTTGGTGGCAAGGCCTCGTACACCAATTTATACCAGCACAATCTGGTAAACGACTCTGTACGAGAACAACATTTTCTGAACCTGTTCCCAAGTGTCTCTTTTAATTATAAAAGAAGAAATACATCAAACCTCAGCGTATCGTTATCCGGATATACTGACCAACCAACTTTACAGCAGCTACAACCTCTCAAAGACAACAGCAATCCTTTGCAAATAATGATTGGAAATCCAAACCTTAAACAAAGTTTTTCCACCAACCTCAATATCTGGTACAATTCCTATAAACCCATTTCGGGAAGAAGTTTGTACATGGGTTTAAATGCAAGTACAACTAAAAACGATTTCTCCTATGCCGACAATGTTGACAGCAGCGGAAGGAGAACCAACCAAACCATTAATGTGAACGGAAATTATTACACCTACTTTTATTCGAATTACTATATCCAAATAAAGAAAATACATACAAGTATTGGCAACAGCCTTAACGGTAGCTCCTCCAGAAACTCCAATATGGTAAACGGGCTTAAAAATACCAACAACAACGTATCGGCAGGTTACGGGCTGGAACTTGAATACAACCTCGATGAGAAATTTAATTTCTCCCTTAACGGAAACTGGGATTTTAATTATTCGCGGTCGTCACTGAGAGGAGATATGGTAACCCAATTCTGGATTCAGACCTACTCGGCTGATTTGTATATTGAGCTTCCGTTCAAAATGGAATTTGAGGCCGAATGCAGTTTCAATATCCGTCAGAAAACAGCGGGTTTTAACCGCAACCTCAACACCACCATTATCAACTCCAATTTATCAAAGAGGTTCTTAAAAAACGACAACCTTACCCTTACCTTGAATGTTCATGACCTGCTTAATCAGAATATAGGTTTTGAACGAACTGCCAACAGCAATTTTATAAATGAAAATACACATACTGTATTGAAACGTTACCTGCTGTTTTCACTAACCTGGAATTTTACCCACAACGGAGCACAGAAAAAAAAATAAGAAGATGAAAAGGATATTCTTTTTACTGGTTTTTAGTTATTGGGGAAATCTTTGGGCCCAACAAATGGTAATTAACGGGAGAATTTTATTTGAACGGAAAGAAAACCTTCATAAACAGTTTGAAAACAGAAAAGGTGATTGGGTAGAAGAATGGTTAAAACGTATTCCAAAATATCAAACAGATATTTTTGAACTGGTATTTTCTAAATCCAAAAGTTACTACTATTTAAAAACGGAAGATGAAAACAATGCCTTTTCATGGGGCAAGGTGGCTCACGATAACATGGTTTTAACGGATTTTAATACCAGTCATTATACTTCATACAAGAATATTTTCGACAAAAGCTATAAGGTTGATGACAGCCTTGAGGTTTTTAAATGGAAGATGACCGGAGAATACCGGAACATTGCCGGCTACGACTGCCGCAAAGCTACCACCATCATTCTCGATTCAATTTACATCATTGCATTTTACACCGACCAGATTGCGGTAAAAGGAGGCCCTGAATCATTTAACGGCTTACCAGGAATGATACTGGGTGTAGTTATTCCAAGAATTAATCTAACCTATTTTGCCACTCAGGTAGAGGCCGTAGCAGTAACTGATGCCGAACTGCAGCCCGCTAAACTTCCCAGAAAAGTAACCCAGGTAAACAGGAAAAATTTTATGTCAGAAATTATTTCGGCTCTTAAAGATTGGGGCGAATATGCCTCGCGCGTTTTCTGGAAAGCGTTTCTGTAACTTATCGTTGCTTTTCTATTTCTGCAATCAGTTCTTCCTTGCTTATGTAACCCACGTGGCTCCACACCACTTTACCATCCTGATAAAGAAACAAGGTAGGCAAAGCATCAACTTTTAAAGCAGCAGCCAGCGCATTATTTTCATCGGCATCAATGCTCATTATTTTTATTGTTGATTTCATGCTTTCCTCTATCTCTTTAAGGAAAGGAGCCATCCGTTTGCACGGACCGCACCAAACGGCATTAAAATCAACCAATACTTTACCGGTTTTAACCTGTGCATTAAATTCATCAGATGTCATCCCTTCGCTTTTTGTTACTTCACCGGTTTCGTTGGTAAGTTTTGCTTCCCGCCAGGCCATTAATCCGCCTTTAAGTTCCACTACTTTTTTAAATCCGGCCCCTCGCAGGTAAGAAGCAGCCGAAGAGCTTCTGCCCCCGCTTAAACAATACACAAATACGTGATCGTTCTTTGATAACCCTTTTGTTTCTTTCTCAAATGAACTTCCGTTCCAGTTTACATTTTTTGCACCTGCCAGATGTCCCTCCGAAAATTCGCCTTCGCTACGCACGTCTAAAATAACACCCGAAGGATTATCCTGTATTAATTTACCAAACTCTTCTCCGTTTACCGCAGAAGGAACTCCTCCTGAATTATTGGTACCACAGGCTGTAAGTAAAATACTTAAGCCTACCAAAAACGCAGCCGCGAACTTATTTGTTTTTCTTTTCATTATTAATGCGTCAATTCTTTAGTTACAGCTACAAACACTTCCGGAGTCATGTTTACTTTTGCTTTAATAGAGTTTGAAATTAAACAGGCTTTCTCCGATTTTTCAAGCACCCGCAGTGCTTTTTCCTTGTCTTCCGCTTTGCGTATTCCCACTATTGGTTTCAAATGTACTTCAGTCATCAGGTATTTTCCTTCTACCATGTCGAGCACTCCTTTAGCCTCGCAGTTAAAACTATCAAACTCCAATTTAAAATTTTCGGCAATAGCCAGAAAAGTGGTCATTAAACAACTGCTTGCGGCAGCGGTGTATAAATGCTCGGGCGACCATATACCTTCCACCCCATTGGCGAAATTTGGTGGTGTTGCCACCTCCAATTTATTGGTCAGTTCGGGTGACGAAAGTTCACCTGTTCTTCCATATTTCCAGGTTAATGAAACCTGATATGCATGCGTACTCATAATTATGTTGATTTAGTATCTTTAACTTCTATAAATTCTACTTCTTTTTCTGAAGCTGCATTTGCCTGATAAGTGGTATGGCATCCGTTTACTCCGCAACATCCGGTATTGGTAACCACCTGAAATAGGAAAACTCCCGCAATCATACCCGCGAGCCAATCAGTGGTAGCTATGGCCTGCACCCCAATCATCACCCCAAGTACAAGGCGAATCACCCTTAATAAATTCCAGTTTGTAAGCAACGTTGTCCAATTCATTTGGAGAGATGTGTCAGGTTTAACCAGCTTCCTCCATTGTACACTTCTGTAAAACCATTTTGCTTCAGAATACCTTTAGCGCTTGCACTTCGCATTCCCGATGCACAACAGGTAATGACCGGTTTATCTTTTTTGAGTTTAGATAATTGTGCGCTAAGTGTGTTGAGCGGAATATTTAACGAACCCTTTACATGACCGCTGGTAAATTCGCCTTTGCTGCGAACATCTACAATAACAGCCCCACGTTTCATTAATTCGGCATAATCTACTTTCGGGCCAATGCCAAAAATTTTTTTTATTGTTTCTAACATGTTTTATTAATTTGAGGCTACAGTGTAATTTACGTTAACCCAACTGCCACCATTCTCACAGTTCACTCCGTGGCTTTTCAGATAGGATGTTGCCTGTCCGCTTCGTGCTCCGCTGGCACAACACAGCACCAATGGTTGTTTCATGCTTGTTATTTCATCCAGCCTTTCGGGTAATTCCTGTAACGGAATATTGATACTTCCTGCCACATGGCCTCCCATAAATTCCATAGGAGTGCGCACATCAACTATGGTTGCTCCATTTTTAATTAATTGTTCAATGTTCATCGTTTGCATTAATTTTCGCTACAAAGTTCGGTCTAATTTTTAGTTGCGAAAGTAACCAAGGTTACACAAGCCTTATTAGATTTAAACAACCTCATGGCTTGACGGATTATTAAAGGTGCATTTTAAACTAATGTTATTTTATTCCTCCCCAGTGATACAATTCCGGTTTTCTCCATTTGTTTAAGCAACCGCGAAATAACCTCGCGGGTAGAGCCTAATTCATCGGCCAATTGCTGATGCGTTACCTGAATTTCCTTACTATTCGATAATTCCGATTTTTTCATAAGCAATTGCCAGATACGCTCATCCATTTTTTGAAAAGCAATGGAATTGACCACATTCAGCAATTCTTCAAACCGCTGGTGGTAAAGTTTAAAAATATAATCAGTCCACTCGGGATATTTACGTACCCATTGCGTAACCTTGTCAATAGGAACAAGGGTCAGTTCGCTGTCTTCTTCGGCTATGGCTTTTACTTTACTGGTGTCGTTGTTAATACCGGCTAAAAAACTCATGATACAGCTCTCACCAGGTTTTATATAATACAACAACATATCCCTACCGTCATCATCGGTGCGATACACCCCCAGCAACCCCGAATTAAGAATCGGGATTACCTGAATAAATTTATTCATGCCCACAATTTGCTCGCCCGCTTTAAGCGATTTCACAACCGTAGAGGCTTCAATTTCCTCGGTAAAATCTTTTTGATGAAAAGGTAATAACATGGTGCAAAAATACAAATATAACCCGATCGCCTTTCATGATAAAAGTCAGCGATAGAGTTTTATTTGGTACGCAGTACGGCAAACGGAATTAACATCTCTTCCATGCTTATCCCACCATGCTGAAAGGTATTTTTATAGTGATTCACGTAATAATTATAATTATTGGGGTAAGCAAAAAAATCGTTGTTCCGCGCAAAAACAAAGCCCGAACTCACATGCTGCCTGGGAAGAAATACTTTTGCCGGATCCTTTACCTCAAATACCTCTTTTTTATCGTAACTCAGATTTTTACCCTGCTTGTAACGCAGATTAGTATTAGTATTACGGTCGCCCACAATTTTTACCGGTTCGTGCACCCGTATGGAGCCATGATCGGTAGTGATAACAAGTGTTACGTTTTTTGACGCAATTTTTTTAAGCGTTTCGAACAAAGGGGAATTTTCAAACCAGGCAAGCGTTACGGAACGGTAAGCCTTTTCATCTTCGGCCAGTTCCCTGATGATATGCATATCGGTGCGCGCATGTGAAAGGGCATCAACAAAATTATAAACGATAACGTTAAATTTATTCTGAAACATATTCGAAACGTTATCCATCAGATTTTTTGCACCATCCAGATTAGTTACTTTGGTATACGAAAATTTGGTATCAATGCGCGAGCGGGAAAACAAATCCTTTAGAAAATCTTCTTCATGCATATTTTTCCCTCCTTCGTCTTCGTCATTACTCCAGAATTTAGGCATCCGTTTTTCAATTTCGGAAGGATACATTCCGGCAAATATTGCATTCCTGCAATAATGTGTGGTGGTGGGCAAAATACTCATGTAAAGTTCATCTTCCTCTACCCTGAAATAATCATTGAGTACCGGTTGCAATACACGCCACTGATCGAAGCGTAAATTATCAATAAGAACAAAAAAAACGGGACGTTCTTCTTTCATCAATGGAAATACCTTTTTCGACATCAGGTTGTGAGAAAGTACAGGAACATCCTCCCCTTTTCCCTGCATAAAATCGAGGTAATTATCACTGATGTATTTGCTGAAATTATGATTTGCCTCGGATTTTTGCATTCCAAACACATCGGCCATAGTGTTATCGGTAGTCTGGCTTAACTCCAGTTCCCAAAATACCAGCTTACGATACAAATTACACCATTCGGTAAATCCCATTTTATCCTGAAAAGCCATTCCGATATTTCGAAAATCCTGCTGATATCCCTGAGTGGTTTTTTCAGTAACCAATCTTTTATTATCAATCAGTTTTTTTATGGAGAGTAAAATCTGGTTAGGATTTACAGGTTTTATCAGGTAATCGGCAATTTTTGACCCGATTGCCTCATCCATAATATACTCCTCCTCATTTTTGGTAATCATCACCACCGGAATATCGGGTTGATCTTCCTTAATTTTGGTAAGTGCTTCCAAACCTGAAATACCCGGCATATGTTCATCCAGAAAAACCAGATCGAAATGTTGTTGTCTAAGCGTTTCAATAGCATCTACCCCATTGGTAACCGGAACCACCTCATAATCCTTTTGCTGCAGGAACAGGATATGCGGTTTCAGTAAATCAATCTCGTCATCGGCCCAGAGTATTTTTATTTTTTGCATGTATTATCGGGTGTTAGTAGTGAAATGAGGTGCGAAAATCGCATTTTTGTACTTTACAATTGTTATACCAAGTGGCTTTAATAACTCTAAACATAAATATTTAGTATAGGTGACTATTAAAAATAAGAAAAAAATAATCAACGATCCGGTTTACGGATTTGTGAATATTCCCTACGACCTGGTGTATGACCTGATTGAACACCCTTACTTTCAGCGTTTACGAAGAATAAAACAACTTGGTCTCTCCCATTATGTGTATCCCGGTGCACAGCACACCCGCTTTCAACACGTAATTGGCGCAATGAGTTTAACTCATCAGGCGGTAGAAACCCTGCGTTTTAAAGGAATTTCCATCTCAGAGCAAGAGGGAGAAGCCGTTTGTGCAGCCGTGTTATTACATGATTTGGGGCACGGCCCCTTCTCGCACACACTCGAACATTGTATAGTGGATGTTCCGCATGAGGAAATATCGAAGGCTCTGATGCAGGAACTTAATAAACAATTGGGTGGACGGCTTGACCTTACACTCAAAATTTTCAATAACAAATACAAAAAGAAATTCCTGCATCAATTAGTATCAAGCCAGCTGGATATGGACCGGCTTGATTACCTGAGGAGAGATAGTTTTTATACCGGGGTGCAGGAAGGAATTATTGGCCACGACCGTATCATTAAAATGCTTACCGTTACCTCAGAAGGTGAACTGGCTGTGGAAGAAAAAGGCATTTACTCCATTGAAAAATTTATTATTGCCCGCAGGCTCATGTACTGGCAGGTGTACCTGCACAAAACGGTGATTGCTGCTGAAAGTTTGCTGATTAAAATTTTTGAAAGGGCAAAAGAACTGGCAGCAACCGGAGTTTCGCTTTTCTGCACCTATCCGCTCTACTTTTTCTTTTATGAAAACAAAAGGAAAAACAATTTCAGGAAAGATAGCAAACAACTCGAAATTTTTACGATGCTTGATGACTATGATATTTTTGCGTGCATAAAAGCATGGATGCTGCATGACGATGTAGTATTGGCAACACTTTGTTCGAATCTTATCAACCGGCAATTACCCAAAATTGAGTTTAGCCGCGAAGAGTTTAGTAAATCCAGGTTGAAAAAACTGGAGCAGCAAACAGCCAAAGCGCTCGACATTTCGATAAGTCAAGCAGGGTACTTTGTTTACACCAATAAAGTACAGAATAAGGCGTACAGCCTGAAGGGAATTAAAATCAATATTGTGGATAAGCAAGGCAGGGTACGCGATATAGCCAAAGCATCAGATAATTACAATATTTCGGCTCTAAGCGATACGGTGGTAAAACACTATTTATGTTTTCCTAAAAATTCATAAATTCACCCCTAAATCATAACCCTGTATCTGAATGGTATCAGCACTGGAAATCAGTAAGCTTCTCAACGGTGAGTTGATAGGAAATAAAGAGATCATCATCCGGTCGGTTTCAAAAATCGATCAGGGGCAACCCGAATCGCTTACGTTTCTGGCTAATCCCAAATACACCAACTTTATTTACGAAACCAAAGCTTCGGTTGTTTTGGTAAGCAAAAATTTCGACAGCAATGTACCCGATCATGTAACGCTCATTAAAGTAGATGATCCTTATGCCTCATTCTGCTTAGTCCTTGATAAATTCTTTAATGCCCGTACTGCATTGACCGGAATTGAGCAACCAAGCTTTGTTTCCACCGATGCCGTATTGGGAAAAAACCTGTATGTAGGTGCTTTTTCCTATATCGGAAGCAGGGTTGAGGTGGGCGAGGGAACTTTAATTTATCCTCAGGTATATATTGGCGCTGATGCCAGAATAGGTAAAAATTCCATTCTGTATCCGGGCGTAAAAGTATATAATCATTGTGTGATTGGAGATAATTGCATTGTGCATGCAGGTACCGTAATTGGAAGTGATGGATTTGGATTTGCTCCTCAAAAAGATGGCAGCTACGCAAAAATCCCTCAGATTGGAAACGTAATAATTGAAGATGATGTGGAGATTGGTTCCAATTGCTCTATTGACCGCGCCACTATGGGAAGCACCATTATACGCAAAGGAGTAAAATTAGACAACCTGATTCAGGTAGCACATAATGCCGAAGTTGGGAAAAATACAGTAATTGCCTCTCAAACCGGAGTATCGGGCAGTACCAAAATTGGCGAAAACTGCGTGATTGGAGGACAGGTTGGATTTGTAGGACATATCAGCATTGCCAAGGGAAGTCAGATTGGTGCCCAAAGCGGTATTCCAAATTCAATTGACACTCCCGGACAAAAATGGATTGGCTCACCGGTGCAGGAATATAAAAATTACCTGCGTTCAAGCATTGTTGTAAAACGGTTGCCGGATATGGACAAAAAACTGGATGAACTGGAAAAAGAAGTGGAAGAACTAAAGAAAAAATTAAAAGGCGAATAAGCATTGTGAAACAAACAACCATTAAAAATGAAATCACCATTTCGGGTGTTGGATTGCACACCGGACAAAAAGTAAATATGACCTTTTGCCCCGCCCCCGAAAATCACTGGTATAAATTTCAACGCATAGATTTAGAAGGTAAGCCCATTGTTGATGCCGATGTTGACAATGTGGTTGACACCTCAAGAGGTACCACCATTGAACAGCATGGAGCACGCATTTACACCGTAGAGCATGTTTTGGCTGCATTGGTAGGACTTGAAATTGATAATTGCCTGATTAAAATGGATGGCCCGGAGCCGGCCATTCTTGACGGAAGCTCCATTCAGTTTATGGAACAACTGGAAAAAGCCGGAATAAAAGAACTGGATGCCGACCGCGAATACTTTTCCGTTCCGCAAAACATCTATTACCACGAACAGGATAGAGGTGTTGAAGTAATTGCCATGCCATTGGACGATTACCGCCTTACGGTAATGGTTGATTACAATTCTCCCGTATTGGGAAGTCAACATGCTTCCCTTACCAATATCAAAGATTTCAGGAAAGAAATTTCTTCGTGCCGCACCTTTTGTTTTTTACACGAACTGGAAATGTTGTACAATAACAACCTGATTAAAGGCGGTGATCTCAACAACGCTATTGTGATTGTAGACCGCGTGGTAGAAGAACATGAACTGGAGCGACTGGCTAAAATGTTTAACAAGCCAAAAGTAGAAGTTAAAAAAGAAGGTATTCTCAATAATGTAGAACTTCGTTTTTACAACGAGCCGGCCCGTCATAAACTCCTCGATTTGGTGGGCGACCTTGCACTCATTGGTATGCCCATCAAAGCACAGATAATGGCCGCCCGCCCGGGTCACGCTGCCAATGTGGCTTTTGGCAAAAAAATAAAAGCCTTAATTAAGAAAAGAAAAAATAAATCGTCAGTGCCGGCCTACGACCCCAATACCAAACCGGTTTTGGATAATGTAGCTGTTTCTAAATTACTGCCGCATACATGGCCTTTTCTGCTCGTTGATAAAATTACCGAACTTTCGGCCAATCATATTGTAGGAATTAAAAACGTATCAGCCGACCAGTATTTTTTTCAGGGACATTTTCAGGGAAATCCCATTTTCCCGGGTGTATTGCAAATAGAAGCCATGGCACAGGTAGGTGGTGTATTGGTGCTGAGCGGAGTGCCCGACCCTGAAAAATACAGTACCTACTTTATGAAAATAGATAATGCAAAGTTTAAAGATAAAGTAGTACCCGGTGATACCTTAATTCTGAAACTGGAATTACTGGCCCCCATTAGAAGAGGAATTGTTACCATGAAAGGAATGGCCTTTGTAGGTGAAAAACTGGTATGTGAAGCGGAGCTGATGGCAACCGTAGTAAAAGATAAAGCATGATTCATCCCTTAGCACTTGTACATAAAGATGCAAAACTTGGCGCCAATGTAACGGTGAGCCAGTTTTCAACTATTGAACAGCATGTAGAAATAGGTGAAGGTACCTGGATAGGTCCCAACGTTTGCATTATGGAAGGAACACGTATTGGAAAAAATTGCCGCGTGTTTCCCGGAGCCGTCATTGGTGCCATTCCGCAGGATTTAAAATTTAAAGGTGAAAACTCCACCGTAGAAATAGGAGATAATACTACCATAAGAGAGTGCGTAACCATTAACCGCGGAACCGTTGATCGGATGAAGACGGCTGTAGGAAGTAATTGCCTCCTGATGGCTTATGTTCATCTTGCGCACGATTGTATTCTTGGCAACAATATTATTATAGCCAACAGCGTGAACCTGGCAGGTCATGTTACCATTGAAGACTGGGCAATTCTCGAAGGTATCGTGGCCGTTCAGCAATTTGTGCGAATAGGTGCTCATTCCTTTATCACCGGAAGTTCGCTGGTGCGTAAAAACGTTCCTCCGTTTATTAAAGTTGCCCGTGAGCCACTGCAATACATAGGTATCAATGCCGTTGGGTTACGAAGACGAGGTTTCAGCGATGAACAAGTGCACCAGATAGAAGACCTCTACCGCATTCTTTTTGTGAAGGGCCACAATATCACCAATGCCATGAGCATTATTGAGCAGGAAATTCCGGCAGGAGACGAGAAAGAAATGATTCTCTCCTTTATTCGCGAATCAAAAGACGGTATCGTTAAAGGTTATTCCCGTTAATCTCTCAGCCATGCAGATAAGGCTCGACCATATCGGCAAACGTTTTGGCAACGAATGGATATTTCGTGACGTAACTCTTGATTTCAACTCTCCACAAACCTATGCCCTGCTGGGTGCTAACGGAAGCGGAAAATCCACTTTGTTGCAGGTAATTCTTGGCGCTGTAACCCCCAGCAAAGGAACTATTCAGTATTCAAGCAATAATGTACCTGTACCTGCTGATGTCTTTTTCAGGTATTGCAGTTTCAGTTCGCCCTACCTCGAATTAATTGAGGAATTTACCCTGGAGGAATTGCTTACTTTTCACTTCGCATTAAAACCATTAAAACCCGCTCTCACTTTAAATGCAATAACCGAAGAACTGGGACTTGAGAGACACAGAAAAAAACCGCTGAAAGCATTTTCTTCCGGGATGAAGCAACGGGTAAAATTAGGCATCTCATTATTTGCCGAAACACGTGTATTACTATTAGATGAGCCTTGCACCAACCTTGACGCAGCCGGAACAACCTGGTACCGGAATATGATTGAAAAATATTGCAACAATCAACTGGTAATTGTAGCTTCAAACGTCCCTGCCGAATACGATTTTTGCAAAAACCATATTCGCATTGAGGATTACAAAAACTTAAAAAAATGAGTGTGTTCAGCAATGGAATGTTAATTATCCAAACCGCGCAAAAGCTTTGGCAGGGTAAAAAGAAGTGCAAACAGGAAGCATTGGGCTATACGCAACAATATGTAGAGACAGCAAAAAAAAATCATGATAAAACATTATCTGAAGGCATATTTCATAAGCTGAATGATTATCCCCTCGAAGCATTGTTTGCCGCCAATCTGATTGCCAATTTGATTAATTATAAATTAACTCCGGTTGAATCCAGACTTATCAGTAAGGCAGGAGCTATACTTGCGCTGGGTGATGTGTACTGCGATGATACAAATATCAGTTTTGAGAAAATGCGGTTGATGCTCGAAGAACCTCATCAGGTCAATCCCGTTCAGTCCATCGATCGTTTGTTTCTTGACATTTATAAGGACCTGCTCATTGAACTAGACGACACCCAGCAGGTATTTTTTCACCCTGTATTAATGCAGGGTTTTGAAGCGGAAAAAAACAGCCGTAAACTTAAAGACCCGAATCTTGATGCAGCGCAGGTAAGTGCGATAATCAAACAGAAAGGAGGAATTAGCTTGCTGATTTACCGCTCACTTATGCATACCCCCCTGGGTGAAAAAGAACGGGAGGTATTGTGGTTGACCGGAGCATTTACTCAATTAATTGATGACCTTTTTGATTTGCCCTGGGACATGCGCAATCATACACAAACATCTGCTACCATTTGCACTACTTTCAGTGAAATACGCTATCAGCTGGACGCCCATTATTTATTACTGATTGAATCACTGAAAAATTCAGAACTTGATCAACGCAACTGCCGGGAATTTGCCTTTGTATTTTTTGTTTTCAAACTTGGAGCCGATGCGTTTATCAGGCAAATGAGAACCTACTGCGATGAGCGCATCATTCCCGAACAAATTCTTGCCCTGTCAAAAGAACAACTTCGCTTTGTGCATACCGATATAACTCATGTGGCGTTTGTATTACCAAAGGCCCTTGGTTTTAATTACTGACCTTTGAGTTTTTTTTGCCGTTGCAAATCAATTGCCTTTTTTAATGAATCGGCTTGTTGCTGATTTTCCGAACCGGGCTTGGGCATTTCAGGAGTAACCGTTTGTTTTGGCTGAACGGCATTTTTTTTCGAACAGCACCCGGGTACAAATCCAAACAACAGCAGCAGACTAGTGGCCCACCACAAATTTCTGAGATAAACTTTGCTCATTGTTTGTTACTGCTTTAAGAATATAACTGCCGGCACTTAATTGCGAAACATCAAACGAAACTTTGTAACTGCCATTGGATAGCTTCAGTTCCTGAAGTTTTTTCAATTCAAGTCCGCTCATATCTGTAACTGAAAAAACATATAACCCCGGATTTTCTACCTGCATGGTTAAATAAATAAGTTGGGTAGCCGGATTGGGAAATACATTCAATTCGGAAAGCGTTAAACCTTTCGCTGAAAGTTGTGTATCGTTGGCTTTAATTTTAGCTATGGCCGTGGGATGCTGACTGATGGTATTTCCGTAAGAACCCGAAACCCAAACTACACCCTGTTCGTTATACTTGCGCTGAATTCCGGTATAATCTCCCCACCGCTCCATTGAATCGGTAAGCAGGTTAATGGAACCATCGCCCTCTCTAATGCGTACATAGGAATTGATGGCTCCGTACCTGTCAATATATACAGCCGATGTGCCGGGTTGCCTTTGCTGTGATACATGCGAAAACGTAATGAGTAAACTTTTATCGGCACCACCGCCACCCATATAGGCTATAGAGGGATAACCAATATCTAACGTATCATAGGAAATATACTGAGCCGTGACCTGAGGAGACGGATATAGTCCGGTGATTTTACCGAAATACACCGAAGGGCTGAAATTAACCGGCTCAATGGTATTGCCAACAAAGTAAATTGTTCCGCTCTCAATAATGGCCGAAAGGGCACGCGCATCGTTGGTTTGTAAATATTGTCCGCTCGGCTGAATGGCGGAAGGAGGAACCCCGTAAGATTTATTCGATTTAAGAATGCGTGCGCTTAATTTAGCAAAACCCGATTCAAGTGTATTGCTTACCGTGTGTAAGAATACCGTATCATTGGATGCATCGCCCGGACGAAGAGAAATAAAATAGGTTTCAGGTCCCCATGGCTGTGAACCACCCTGTACAGCACAAATACTCCATATAGGACGGCCATTGTACACTATGCTATCGTAATATTTGCTCGATAACGAAATACCGTCATATCCATTCTGTTTCTTCACCTGCCAGATAATGGATTGTTTAAATCCTTCCTGCCAGCTCTTTCCATCCTGCAATAAATTTCCGGTTACAAACAAATCCTTTTTTGAAATACTCACAATTGGATAGTCAAACCAGGTTCCGTTTCCCCAGCGGTTTCCCTCAAGGGAATAAAATTTCCAGGTTGAAGTGGGGTCATTGCTCTGTGAAAAACCAAGTACAATGCGCGAATCATTGCTGCTGTCGCCCTGTAAAAAAATCATGATAAACCGGTCGGCCATGGGGTCGTAAATAATGCGCGGATCAAACGTACGATTTAATGTCCCCAATTGGTTGGTAGTAATTGCCGCCAGCGATTTATACGTATTAATAGATGCCCCTGTTTCATCATACATACGCACATTGGTGTTTACCACACTCACAATTTTACCTCCATTTGAAACAGCCACACTATTATCATTAGGAGTACCGTTTGAACCATTACCGGTAAAAACCTTATCTACCGAGGGAGCAGTAACCGTATTAGTATTATTTGTTTTATGTTTAGCCTGATTCATTAAGTGAACCAGACGCTGCTTATCAATAGAACTTTTAAGCTCCTTTGAATATCCTTGAGGTTCGGGAAATGCCCTGTCGGTTTGAAATTCGATAGCAAAAAGCCAATTATCGGGCAACGTGCTAAAATTAATTTCGGCAAACGGGATAATGGGTTCAAGGTTTACCTCATGGTTGGTTATTTGTGCCTTTGCTCTGGTGAGTGTAATTAGCAAGGTAAAAAGCAAAAAAACATATTTCATACTAATTATATTTTATTTCTTTTCTTTAAAAAAAGATACGTGAAGATAGCAAATAAAATTAATAAAGTACCGGCATAAAATCCGGGACTCATATATTCATCATCTCCAAAAATAAGCAACGAGAGCAGAATTCCGTAAACCGGCTCCAGGTTGGTAATCATATTTACCGTAAAGGGAGAAAGTTCTTTCATTAAATGAACACTTACCACAAACGGAAAGGCTGTACACACAATACTAAGAATAACCAGCAGCCCTAAATCATTGGAGGAAGGAAGTGGAGGTAATCCGATATCACCGTCTATCAGCATCATGGAGGTGAGTAAAATAAGTGCCCCGCCAATCTCATAAAAGGTAATACTGTAAGCCGGAAAGCGATTGGCAATTTTACCGTTTAATACCACAAACAACGAACCTGCAAAGGCCGCCAGAATGCCATAAAAAATCCCTGTTGCATACCCCGACTCAAACCGGAAAATTAAGGTGATACCTGTTATAACCACCAGTGCCAGAAAAACCTCTTTGAGCGAAACAGCTCTTTTAAAAAACAAGGGTTCCAGCAGTGCAGTAAAGAGGGTAATGGTAGAAAGACTGATGAGTGTAATGGATACATTAGACACCTTGATGGAATGGTAAAAACAATACCAGTGAAAACCCACAATGAGTCCGATAAATAAAATCCAGAGGGTTGCCTTTGGCGGTAACTGGAGTTTAAACTTAATAAACCTGAAATACACCCACAAACTGATAATGGTGAACAATACCCGGTACCAAACCAAATCAATAGCCTGCAGGGTAATCAGCTTTCCTAATATGGCTGTAAATCCCCAGATAAAAACAATTACATGAAACCGGGCTAAGGCAGATGCTTTCACTTATTTCGGGGCTTTAATGGCTATAACAATTCCGAAAATAAGATAGAATACATTGGGAATCCATACAGCTATAAACGGATGCATTTGACCGCTGATACCATAACTGAGGGAAAATTGCGTGAGTAGTAGAAAAGTAAAACTGATAAATAACCCAAGCCCCAGATGAATACCCACACCGCCTCTTACCTTACGGGCAGCAATGGCAACCCCAAGCAGGGTAAGTACAAACATGGCAAATGACGAGGCCTGCCGTTTATATTTCTCTACCAACAAATTATTGATATTCGATCCTCCTTCACTGATGGTTTCCTTTATTTCGTGATTTAATTCAAAATAATTAAGTGTGGAAACTACCAGATTAGTGGCTGAAAATTCATCGGGGGTAATGGACAGTGCCGTATCTTTTCTGTACCCCGATTCAATGGTTTCTCCATTGGTACTAAACCTGCGAATCACGTAATTTTCCAGCGTCCATTGTTTTTTGGCTTTATTCCAGATGAGTTGGTCGGCATTGAGCCGGTAAATTTTATCTGTGCCTATAAAATAATCGGTGGTAAACTGGTAACCGGTGCTATCGGTTAAATTAAATGCCTCAAGAGTTACAAACAAACCCGGAGCTTTGCGCAGGTACACTTTGCTGCTTAGCACCCGATGCTCATTCCGCACATACGTATCTTCAAATGCTTCTACCTTTTTATGGCAGGGCGGAACCACAAAGGCCGCCAGCATAAAATTGAGAATGGCAATAACCGATGCCCCTATAAAATAAGGAAACAAAAAACGGGTATAGTTCACTCCGGTTCCTAAAATGGCAATGATTTCACTTCGGGTGGCCAGTTGCGAGGTAAAATAAATTACTGCAATAAAAATAAACAACGGACTAAGCAAACTAATATAGTACGGTATAAAATTAAGGTAGTAATCAAAAATGATAGCCTCCATTGGGGCTTTCTTCTCTATAAAATCGTCAACCTTCTCGGTAAGGTCAATCACCATTACAATCAAAATAATGAGTGCCATGGTAAAAAAGAATGTACCAAGGAACTTTTTAATGATGTAGCGGTCGAGTATTTTCACGTTATAAGCGTTCGTTAAGTTTGGGTATCATGGTGTTTTTCCATTCGGTAAATGTACCATCAATTATTTTCTCACGGGCTGTAGTGGCTAACCAAATGTAAAATTTAAGGTTTTGCATAGTAGCTAAATGTGCGCCAAGAATTTCTTTGGTAATAATTAAATGCCTCAGGTAAGCTTTTGAATAATCCGGTGTGAGCATTGCATCAACCGGTGTAAAATCATCTTCCCATTTTTTATTCCTCAGGTTTATTGTTCCGTTTTGGGTAAACAACAGGCCGTGACGTGCATTGCGGGTTGGCATTACACAATCAAACATATCAATTCCCAGTGCAATGGATTCTAAAATATTTACAGGTGTGCCCACTCCCATCAAATACCTCGGTTTATCGGTTGGAAGTATGGCACATACTTCCTCTGTCATGGCATACATTTCTTCGGCAGGCTCCCCTACCGATAACCCTCCTATGGCATTCCCTTCCCGGCTAATGGAAGCAATAAATTCTGCCGACTGTTTTCTTAAATCACTATACACGCTGCCCTGAACAATGGGGAATAAGGTTTGTTCGTACCCGTAAAGGCCTTCTGTTTCGTCAAAGCGTTTGCAGCATCGCTCCAGCCAGCGATGAGTCATATGCATTGATTTCTTTGCATAATCATATGCACACGGATAAGGGGTACATTCATCAAATGCCATGATAATATCAGCCCCTATCGTGCGCTGAATATCCATTACGTTTTCGGGCGTAAACAAATGTTTGCTACCATCAACATGCGATTTAAACCACACCCCCTCTTCATGAATTTTGCGCTGGTCAGAGATGGAATATACCTGAAATCCCCCGCTGTCGGTAAGTATGGGGCGCTCCCAGTTCATAAACTTATGCAACCCTCCTGCCTGATTTAAAACGGCTGTTCCGGGTCGTAAATATAAATGATAGGTATTTCCTAAAATGATCTGCGCATTGATATCATCACGCAAATTGTGCTGTGATACTCCTTTCACACTTCCCGTTGTACCCACCGGCATAAAAACAGGAGTTAAAATGGAACCATGTGCCGTTTTAAACTCACCTGCACGTGCCTTGCTTTTGCTGTCGGTTGCCGCTAACTTAAACTTCATTTGCCCGACTCGAAATTGAATGTAAGAGTTAGCATTTTAGGGAAAATACTATTGATGGATTGAGAATAGATGTATGGGTCTTTATACAACGCATTGGTCATTGCATTGCTCAATTTAAGCTCTGGAGAAAATTTGAAATACGGATAATAAAAATCAAACCCAAAACCCGCTTCGTATCCATACACATCGGGAATTAAAGATACTACGGCTTTGGTATTGCTGCGAGATTGATCAACGGTTGAACCAAAATCATGCGACAGGTAAGCCCCCCCAATCACATAGAACCGTGTATTACGGTGGCGTTCGCTTTTATATTTGAGCAGCAGAGAAGCCTGTAGGTAAATCGATTCTACCTTTACTACGGTTTGTTTTTGAGTGGTGCCGTAAAAATCATAAACCAGATTCCGCTGGGTAAAAACCAGCTGAGGAAAAATGGCCCGTACATCCAAAAACTTTCCGGCTCTGAAATTAGTAATGGCTCCCAAACCCAGACCCGGAAAACCCTGGGCACGCAAACTTTTTAACGAATCAATATTGTAAAAATAGCGGGAGCGGTTTAACTGCATCCCCGATGAATTGACACATACATTAAAACCAAAGTGAATGGGTTTAAAATCCGACTGGTACAAATTGGGTTGCTGCGCCTTTACACCAAAAGCTGCAAACACCAACAAGAGGGTGAGTTTTATTTCTTTCCCGAATAAATAGAAGATATTCCGAATGAAAGAGTTTTGCATGTGGTATGATTATATCCTGCCCGGTTTAATTCTGCTAAAAATGCTTCCCCTTCCGGAAACGCCTGTACCGACTCCGGTAAATAGGTATAAGCTGTTTGATGTTTGGCCAGCAACCTTCCCCAAAACGGAAGGATATACCGGAAATAAAAACCGTAAAACTGTTTTACCGGAAATACCCGCGGTTTCGAAAACTCGAGCACCACTACAATACCTCCCGGCTGCAATACACGATACATTTCCTTCAGCCCTTTTTGTAAATTTTCAAAATTGCGCACTCCAAAAGCAACGATAATTGCATCAAAACTGTTGTCGGCAAACTGTAAATTTTCCGAATCGCCCCGCATCAGTTTTATTTTACCGTTGTAAGGTTTCACCTTTTCCATCCCCACTTTCAGCATCCCTTCCGAAATATCTACCCCAATAATCTCCTTTGCCCCGGTTTGCAATGCCTGAATGGCAAAATCGCCAGTACCGGTGGCCACATCAAGCAAACGATCCGGTTTAACCGATGAGGCAAGGGCAATGGCTTTTTTGCGCCACAACTTATCAATGCCCAGTGATAAAAAGTGATTCATAAAATCATAGCGGGCCGATATCTGATCAAACATCTGCTCCACCTGCTGCTTTTTGCCGGCTGATGAATCTTTAAACGGGGTAACCTGAGTCAACTGATATATGTTTTAATTCTTACCTTTGAAGTGCGCAAATTTAATTAAATCTCCCGCTTTCGTATGCTTATTAAAACGGCCTCCTTTGTTAAAAGTTCAGTTAAACTATCACAATGCCCTTCGCCTCAGTTACCTGAATACGCTTTTATTGGCCGTTCCAATGTGGGCAAATCATCGCTCATCAACATGTTGTGCAACCACTCTAAACTGGCCAAAGTATCTTCTACCCCAGGAAAAACTCAGGAAATAAACCATTTCATCATTAATAATAACTGGTACCTGGTAGACCTTCCCGGCTACGGATATGCCCGGGTTTCACGATCTGCCCGCCAAAAATGGGGTGATTTTATTGAAGAATACCTGAAAGGACGCGAGAACCTTCAATACCTTTTTGTGCTCATTGATTCAAGGCTTGAACCTCAACCCATCGATATTGAGTTTATCAACCACCTTGGGCAATTGGCCATTCCGTTTGTTATCATATTTACCAAAATAGATAAGCAAAACGCTGCACAAACCCAGCAAAACAAAGAACTGTTTGAAAAAACCCTTTACGAAACCTGGGAAGAATTACCCCCAATGTTTCTTACATCGGCCGAGAAAAAAACAGGAAAAGAAGACGTGCTTAAGTTTATCGGGGCATCCAACCAACAATACCAGATACAAAAAAAACAGGCCTGAAATAATTCAAACCTGTTTTAGTATCAGAAATAAAATAGCTGTTTAAATCCGCTGCTAAAAATCGCTTACCCCACTGTTTATAATTTTAAACTCGTGCAGATTAAAATCCATAAAGAAGGTTACAGTCATAAATCCATCTGCCGAGCCATCGGTTAAGGTAATGCGCACATCATCCACCGTCCATTGGTAAACGGTGCTGCCATTAGAGGTTTTTGAAATTTGCGGGGCCTGTACCTCATCGTATTTGTAAGATAAAATGTATTTCATATCGGCAAAATACTTTTTATCGGCCACCATCATTACTTTGGTAAAACGCCCCCGGTCAGTAAAATAGTAGTAGATATTATTGAGAGTAACAGTACCAATGGTCATGTCTTCATTCTCCAGCACATAGGCATTGGGGTCGTTGATGGTATTGCTTTTCAAAAACGTTACTTTACGTCCGTTTTTCATGGTCGAGTCGATATGCACCCCCCATGTCATGGTGCGGAAACCCGGTATTAGACCTTTTCCATTTGGTTTTTTATTGCCCTGAGCCATTAAACTTATCGAGGCGGCAAGGAAAAGCGCAAGAATGCTGATTTGTTTCATTGAGTATTTGTTTAATAAAAACTTTAGAGTATCCGTAAAATTATCGGTAACAAATTTACACGCAATATTGAAGGCAGGGCAAAACTGTGTGGGACAAGTTTCCACACCTGCACTTTTTTCTGAACAAGTAGGTTTTAATTTATTAATAACCAAGTGCCCCACTAAATATGGCGGCAAAGCCTTACCTTTGTACTCTTAAATTAACAACCTTGGGGCTGACCGGAATTGACGGGATGAGCAACAGGGATGTAAGCACGCAGAGCGTTGGGATATTGGCTCTTTAATCTCAATACTCAACCTTTAACTGGCGAAAACAACTTCGCTATGGCTGCCTAATCAGGACGATTACGCACTAAGCCATCATCCCGGCAACTGTTTTTCGGTGTAGTTGCCACCAGGGGTGTCGTTTCACCGGGGCCTGCGGGTAAGTGGTTTTGCGCCCGGCTTGTATAAAGAAATCTAAGGTTCAGGATTAGCCTTTATCCGGCTTACCTGTTCCCTACAATTAAAGGATAATAAGCGTGTAGAAAGCATTACCGTTCCATCTCCGGACGAGGGTTCGACTCCCTCCAGCTCCACCTTCGCCCTCCGAAGTCCCCTACTCCCGGGACGAAGGAGGGCACAAAAAATGACTCAACCCCAAACCGGATTAGAACTTCGGACGGCTTCGGTGGATGCAATCCACAAAGTCTGAAAGTCAAAAAAAGGATTATAAAAACTATTTGTTATGTGGCATGTATACATTTTAAAATGTGCTGACCAGACGTATTACACCGGATGTACCTCTGATATTAATAACCGACTAATCCGGCATCGACAAAAACAAGTAACCTATACCGCTACGCGATTACCCGTGGAACTCATCACCTACATTTCTTTTACCGATAAATACAAAGCGTATACTTTTGAGAAGTATTTGAAATCCGGATCGGGAAAAGCATTTGCAAAAAAAAGATTCCTTTAACTGCGTGTCGGCTTTCATTCCCTGCACGGGTTCGGAGGGTGTATTGAAAATACTCCCTCCAAATTTACAAATCAAAATGCCGCAACCAATGTTGCGGCATTTTGATTTCATATTGGTCAGGTTATTTAACTAAGAAAGAAACTTCAATCAAACCGGAAGTGATCAGGTTTGACCAGGCCAAACAATGGTTTCACCTCCGTTTATCTCAAACTCCAGCTGATACCTGTCGGCATGAGGAGGCGTATTTCCCGGCCCCAGATTGCTTACATAAGCATTATAACTGTCAGGCGTCATCCACTTACAATTCCAGTAGGTATTTTCAGTGAGCGATTCAAAAAATACAGAGTTCCCGTTATCAAGGTTGATAAGCCGGAAGCTGATGGATTGCACTAAGTGAGGTGCCGGCCACCACTTGTCCCCGGGTCCTTCAGTTTCCGATGGCAAATAGGGTTGACGGGTATAAACGCCTACTTCGGCCCCATACCCTCCCGGAAACCAGGAGTCGCCTAGAAAACGTTGGCAATGTCCTCTCCACACTTGTACAACAGCCGGCTGTCCGTTCAGCGTCATCTCAAAAGTCTGGGTTTCGTAATCGGGCCAGGCAAGCGCCAAAGTGCATGGAAGATCCTGACACATGTTTTTCCAGTATTCCGAAGTTTCGCAATACGAGTAGCCCGATGCATCGGAGTAGAGGTATACCGGAGAATTCCAGTCAATGGCAGGCAAATTCAGTGAAGAAAGTGGTGCTGATTGCAGGCTCATCAGCTGAAGATCGGGTGTATCGAGCAACTGCACATAGGCTCCGTCATTGGGAGTGGTGGTGGTTCCTACTTCAAACATATCCTGTCCGTTTACATCATATACCACCAGATTTCCAAATTCCTGTATGGAGGCTGTGTTGGCCACCAGTTGATTTGGATTGGGCGATTGCCATAATACTTCATTAAACATGGTTCTGGTCATCACCAGTCCGCTTTCCTCCAGCGTTACATTCACCAGACCTCCATTGGTGAATATTTGCTGACCCAACTGGTAGGTGGTACCTGGATTATAAACTCCCTGACCTACGGTAAGTATAATATCCCACCTACTGCTGCCAATGCGATAAATGGGGGTAGCTGTGATGTAATTCATCGCACCACTGTTTCCTTCAAAACTGTAGGTTCGCGAATCGTTGTCTGACCACCATCCCAAATCATTTTCATTGACCACCAGATCCAGGTTCCAGTCGCTACCCAAAGAGGTGCCCGTAAGCTGAAGCAGAAAAGCAACAGCACAACCATCCACTTCGAAGTTCAACGTGAAGGTGTACACTTTGCCATCGGTAATACCACTATCGCGGCTTACAATGAGTGATTGCCCGGGAGTAAGTCCGGGTGGCAAAGGTGCCGTAGATGCATTCCAGTACTGCGGATCGAGTTCGGGAGCAACCGAAGGGTTGGTGGAAATAGTTTCACCGGTGAGGTTGAAAAGAGAAACAATTGTACATGCCATAAGCGTAATTTAATTTAGGTTTATTTAAAAAAATGCAACAATAATTCAGCTTACTATAATCTGCTTTGCTGTAACGAAAATGCAGTTACCGGAACTTTAGTGTTTAGGCAACCCATGCTTCTTTACAATTTGCTATGTTATATTGGTAACAACTGAACAAAACAAACCTACAAACAGAAATCAATACTTATGTAACAGAAAAAAGTGATATACAAAAATACCTGAAAACCGTTAGGGCTTTAGCCTTAACCGAATTGCCTCATATTTCGTTTTAGTTCGACAACAGTAGAAATTTAATTGAGGCTTTAGGTATTTTTCTCTGCCTCTTTGTCTGCTAAATGAATAGCGGCTTGTTTATTGTGCCAAGGCAAGCCATGGGAAATAGCGAACATTTTAAAGAATTAATTGAGAAAAAATTAGCATCGAGCGGCAAAACAAACCACAGCCAGTGGTCAATTGGTGTAACCAATCAACCCGATGAAATTCGAAAAAGGCAGGGAAATCCGGCCGGCTGGTGTCAATTTAAAACCGATTCTCTGCCAACTGCCAAAATGGTGGAGCAATACTACCTTAAATCGTTTCCGGCCAATTCAGACCAGCGCATGAGCTCGGGGAGTTTAAGCGGCAAAATTGATCAGCGCAAAGATCCGTTTATCATTATTTATCCCACCGAAGAGGCTTATTATTAAGCCGGATTTAAAACCTACTTGTTTTCTTTATTTTTAAAATAGCTGCTGATAAGCGAGGCTTTTGCTTTGCCTACTATTTCCTCAAGTAATGCGTCAGGTGCTTCTTTAATTTTCTTTACTGATTTTAATTCGCGCAACAACAATTCTACCGTAGCCGGGCCAATACCAGCAATGGTTTCCAGTTCGGTTTGGAGGGTTCCTTTATCTCTGCGCTTGCGGTGGTGGGTAATCCCAAATCGATGGGCTTCATCCCGAATTTGCTGTATGATGCGCAGTGTTTCCGATTTTTTATCAATATACAGGGGTAATTCATCTTCTGGAAAATACAATTCTTCGAGGCGCTTGGCAATGCCTGCTATGGTAACCTTGCCGTACAGGCCTAATTTTTTTAAGCTGCTCACAGCTGCGCTCAGTTGCCCTTTACCCCCGTCAATAATAATAAGCTGTGGCATGGATTCATTTTCTTCCAGCACGCGTTTGTATCTGCGCGCTATTACTTCTTCCATCGTAGCAAAATCATCGGGGCCCTCAACGGTTTGTACGTTAAAATGGCGGTAATCCTTTTTGCTTGGCCGCGCGTCTTTAAAAACCGTCATGGCACTTACCGGATAAGAACCATGAAAATTGGAATTATCAAAACACTCAATATGCCTGGGCAGTTCTTTCATGTGCAAATCCTTCATCATCGTAGTAAGGATACGCTCTGTTTTCAGTTCGGGATTCAGTTTTTCATATTGCTCCAGTTTTTCTTTTTTGGCATAAGCAGCATTTTTATAAGAAAGGTCGAGCAATTTCTTTTTTTCGCCTGCTTTGGGTATGGTAAACAACAGGCGGGCATCATCAATTTCCAAATCGAAAGGCACAATAATCTCGGAAGAGTTGCTGTGAAAAGTTTCGCGTATATCGGCAATGGCATATCCCAGCAATTCGGCAGGTGTTTCATCTAATTTTTTCTTAAGTTCTACCGTGTGGCTTTGTATAATCATACCGTTGGCCACTTTCAGGTAGTTTACAAAAGCATACTGCTCATCGTGTGCCAGACTAAACACATCTACGTTATGAATGCTTTTGCTTACTATGGTAGAGCGGCTTTGGTAGTGTTGCAGCAGTTGGTATTTTTCCTTAAGGGAGGCGGCCAGTTCAAACTTTAGCAAAGTGGCGGCTTCCTCCATTTCATGTGCTAAAAAAGATAGTACCTCATCAATATTTCCCCGCAAAATACTTTTCACCTGTTTTATACCTTGCATATAATCGGCTTCAGTCTGGTGGTTTTCACAAGGACCTTTGCAATTGCCAATCTGGTACTCGAGGCAGGTTTTAAATTTCCCTTCGTTAATATTTTTTTCACTTAGTACCAAAGTGCAATTGCGCACCGGATAAAGTGTTTTGATAAGCTCCAGCATGGTATGCATCATGCGACCAGAGGTGTATGGACCAAAATAATCGGAGCCGTCTTTTATGCGGTTGCGGGTGGAGAAAATGCGCGGAAAACGTTCTTTTTTGATGCAGATAAACGGATAGGTTTTATCATCCCGCAAATTCACATTGTACTTTGGCTGGTATTTTTTAATCAGTGAATTTTCGAGCAGCAGGGCATCAAATTCGGTATCTACCAGGGTAAATTCAATCCGTACAATACGCGACACCATCACAGCTGTTTTACGGTTATCGTGATTTTTATTAAAATACGATGAAACGCGTTTCTTCAGGTTTTTGGCTTTGCCTACATATATAAGTTTATCCTCCTTATCAAAGTAGCGGTAAACACCGGGAGTTTCGGGCAGGCGCGAGATAAAAAGTTTCAGCTCATGTTGGTTCATGCCATACTATTGCTGCGGACGGCAATTGGCCTGAAGAAACGGCAGGGCCTCCGTATCGCCCAATTCATAAGCAATGCCCACATCTTTGCAAGCCTCGTTAAACATTTTAAGATAAAAGTAACACAGGCCCCTGTTGTAATATGCCTTGGTACTCATTGAGTCGATAAGAATCACTTCATTAAAATCATTTCCGGCCAGTTCAAATTTTTGCTGGGTAAATAATACTTCCCCCCGGCCAAAATACCCACGCGTATCTTTGGGTGCAAGTTCAATGGCTTTGGTTAAATCAAACAAGGCCATAGCCGTATCCTGCCGCAACAAAAACAACTGTGCCCGCTCTAAATGTCCCTGAACAAAACCAGGACGATACTGGATAGCATCGGAATAATCTTTAATGGCTCCGGCAACATCTTTTGTTTTGCCTTTGCAAAACCCTCTTCGGTATAGCGCAACCGTATCAAACTGATTAAAGCGGAGTACAAAATTTAAATCCACAATGGCCGAATCCCATTTTTGCTGTGCATAGCGCGCCTGTCCGCGATTGAGGTATGCCGGTTGCAGGCCCGGATTCAGCAGGATTACTTCGCTGTAGTCGGCCTCGGATAAATCATATTTGGCGAGTATATCATAACAATAGGCCCGATTAAATAAAGCCTCAATATTCTGCGGCTCCTTGCTTAAAACGCGGGTGAAAATTTCTACCGCATCTTCATAGTTCCCTTCGGCACGCAGCATATCCGCTTTCTCCAATAATGATTCGGTATCTTTAGGCTCACTAAAATACCAGAAGGCCGAGGCAGCCACCAAAATTCCTGCGGCTATCCCTATGTATAAACGTAACTTTTTTTGTTGCTCCATCGGTTCAAAGATAGGGGCAAAAAATTTAATCGGATAATGACCTGGGGTTGAAAATTAAATACCCTATATGAAACAGAAAGCCTAATTGTTTTTTGGAATCATCGTAATAATTTAAACTGGTGCTCACAGGGCCTATGGGACTATGATAAACCACTCCGGCTGTAGCTACCCGGTAAGGAACCGGAAAATCGACCCCGAATGAAGGACGCTGGGCCGGAGACTCAATAATATTATTAACCGGCTGAAAAAGGTAACCTTCTAATCTGAAATCAATTTTCGACCGTAAACTGGTAATGGTTCTGAACCCGATGGCAGCATAATTAAATGCCCTGAAATTGGTGAGCATAAGGGTGCGGCTGTCTTGCAATGGATAAAAGGCCGGTGCATTAATAATAGTGGAAGTATAGGTGCGGTAAAACGGCTGATTGCTGGCTACGGCTTCGAACAAATAGCCATAATGAAAATAGGCGTGACCAAAATATTGTTCGTGGGTGAATTTTATTCTGAACCACTGATGAGAAAAGGTGGTGGTATCAACAAATGCAGATGTATTTCCGGGCTGATGCCTTTCTTCCACATGTATATACCTCACATTAAACGAAGTGCTCCCGCCTTCGCTCGCATACATTTTCCGGTTAAGTGTACTGCTTAAAATGCCTGTGCGAATGGTATAGCCTTCGGTAAATGTATTATCGAGAATATCGGTTGATACGAAGGTGATATTGTTGCTGTAAAAATCGTGGTTGTTTATGTAAGCACCTCCCAGTTCATATTTAAACTTCCGCCCCATGGGAAATGCAATGGTTAATCCGGCTTTTCGATCCACCTGCTCCACATAGGTAGGCTTACGTTTATCAATATTGATGATATCACTGGTTTTAAAATAATCCCAGTCATTAATGCAAAACTCGGGCTCAATATAAAACGGTTTGGCTGAGGGAAAATTCATTCGTGCTTTAACCTGTGCCGACTGATAAAACCGTCCTGAATAAAAATTGCCCACCACATTAAATGAAATACGGTTTACATAATTGTATTGAAAACCTACAAACAATTGGTTAATGCTGCGCGAAGTAAAATTTCCTCCAAGGTCAACATGCAGGCTCTGCTCCTGTTTAACCTTCATTTTAAAGACATAATTACCCGAATCATTAAGATACAACCGCGGTGATGAAATGGTAAAATTATCATCCCCTGCCATTTTGTAATATCCGCGCTTAATATCATTCATGGAGAGGTATGGCTGCTTTCTGCGTTTCTTAAATACTCTTTTGGCATACCGCTGCTGGAAAGGTTTAAGCCCCGATACCTCTACCCGCTCAATTTTTAATTCATCGCTTGACACGTAGAATTTTTTCCTTCGTTCGGCCAATTCGGTCGAGTCAATGCTTCTTCCAAGTTTTTGTTTTATTTCCTGTGCTTTGGCCTGCCCGTAGGCATATCCAATGGCTATCAAATCGCGGGCGCGCCCAAAATCAAAAGCGGTGTAGTTGGTGAGGTTGGGCTCAATATACACACCTTTTAAACTGTCAATAAGGGTAGAATCGGTTTTTGATATTAGCAGGTAATACAACACTTTCGGAAGCAATTGTTCATCTTTGTTATAAGGATAATTGGTAAAATTACTTCCCGACACATTTACCCCAACCACAAAATCGGGATGAAATTCGCTGGTGGCCACATCAACCGGAAAATTATTGTACACGCCTCCATCAAACAAATAGCGGTTATCAACTTTAATAGGCGGAATAACCATGGGCACCGACATGCTTGCACGAACCACGTCTACCAAATCGCCCTTTCTGAACATAATTTTTTGCTGCGTAAAAATATCGGCAGCCATGCACCTGAACGGAATCATGAGGCTGTCAAAATTCCCTTTACACGCCTGCGAAGCATGTCCTAATAATTCGGCCATGATCATATTTACGGGCTCATCATTCATAATGGTTGGATTTACCACAGCTGCCAGCGAATCAATCGACACTTTGAGTGTAATCCATGAAGCATTATCCTGTTTGCGGGTAAAATAATATTTATATTTAGATGGTAAGTCTCCCGATGCCCACTCCTGAATACTTCGCGAAAGGGCAAGTTCTTCCATTTGCTGAGGGGTCATCCCCGATGAATACAGGGCACCGACCAGCGCACCCATGGAGGTTCCCACAATATAATCAATAGGAATATGGTTTTCGTCCAATGCCTTCAATACTCCGATATGAGCAAATCCTTTAGCGCCCCCACCGCTTAACACCAAAGCCACTTTCTGGCCATAGCCGGTCATGGCCAGCTGCATGGAGGCAAGCATTAAAAAAATATATTTGAGGAGTTTCAAATTCACAAATCGGGGTAAAGTTACAACATATCAATGCATCAGAGCGAAAATGGGCTTTTTTTTCGGTAAAATACCTATCTTTTAGGCTGTACCCCGCTGCTTTTACCGCCAACCGCATTTGAGTATTAGCGACAGAAAGGTTTACTTTGCAAATTATGTTTCATTTCCTGCTCCGAACTATTCCACGTCCCGTGCTGATTAAGCTCAGCTACCTGTTCAATAAAGTTGCTCCCCTTTTACTTAAAGGAGAAAACGTAGAATGCCCCGTATGCGAAAAACATTACCGCAAGTTTTTACCTTATGGATATAGCGGAAGAGCAAAACGTGAAAATGTACTTTGCCCTAATTGCCTGTCGCTGGAACGCCACCGATTGATGTGGCTTTACCTTAAAAATGAAACTGATTTTTTTACAAAACCCCGCAAAATGCTTCATATTGCCCCCGAGCAATGTTTTTATCAGCGGTTCCGGAATATGAAAAATCTGGATTATACCACCGGGGATTTGGTTTCTCCCCTGGCCGATGTAAAATTTGATTTGCACCATATTCCTTTTGAAGACAATACCTACGATGTGATTTTGTGTAACCATGTACTGGAACATGTGCAGGATGCCAACCAGTGCATGCGCGAATTGAATCGCATTCTTAAACCCGGTGGAATGGCATTTATGCAGGTACCCATCGATTATGAACGCAGCCACACCTACGAAGACTTCTCCATTACTGATCCCCGCCAGCGCGAAATACACTTTTGGCAAAAAGACCATATGCGCCTGTTTGGAATGGACTACGCCAAATGGCTTGAACGGGCAGGGTTTAAAGTAACCCCTGTTCATTATGCAACAGTAGTGGGAGAACAAAATGCCGAAAAATACCGACTGCAAAAAGAAGAAATTTTATTTGTAACAAGTAAATAAAACCATGCTCATTAATCCCGATGCCAAAACCATTGCCGTAGATTTTGACGGAACCATTGTTGAACATGCCTATCCTAAAATTGGGGATGAAATGCTTTTTGCATTTGCTACGCTTAAGGAGTTGCAAAAGCGCGGACACCGGCTCATATTATGGACCTACCGCGAGGGCGAAATGCTTGAAGCTGCGGTAAAATACTGCGAAGAAAACGGGTTTAAATTTTATGCGGTAAATGAAAGTTATCCGGGCGAACGGAACACCCCTAAATACAGCCGTAAATTAGAATGCGATTTATTTATTGACGACCGCAACCTGGGCGGTTTTCCCGGTTGGGATAAAGTGTGGCAAATGTTGCATCCTGAAGGAGGCGAATATGCCCATCAGTTACAGAATGAACTGGCCCATTTCAATTACAAAAAAAACTCGCGGCCTTCACTGTTCGACCGGTTGAGAGGGAAAAGATAAATAAATACAACCGCTGAAATAAAATCCTTACCCTGTTCGCCTGTTTTATTTCCTCCCGAAAGCCGGAATATTTTGCCGTTCCTTTACGCTAAGTTTTATTTTTTCAGAGGCACAAAAACGAGGCTTTACCTTTCATGCTTTAAGGGATTGATTTTAATTTTAGGTTTATCTAAAAAAATATTTAAATTAATAAACAAATTAATTTAGTTTATATTAACTTGCACAGCAAATGAAACTAATCATTGTTTGCTGCCTTTTCTTGCTATCCGTTGTTTTGCAAGCCCAAACCGTTGAGTTCACAGGAACTGTGCTCTCGGATAAAGCACCCATTGAGTTTGCTCTGGTTGCTTTGGAACACACCCCACATTCGGTACTCACTGATTCTGCCGGACGGTTTCTGCTTCGACACATCAAGCCAGGAGAATATGTATTGTTGGTTAAAGCTATGGGGTTCGAAACTTATCGTAAATCTATCAGCCTGAAAGAAAATAAAGGTACTCTTACCATTGAATTAAAAAGCCTCAACAGTCAGTTGCACGAGGTGGTGGTAACAGGTACCATGAAGGAAGTGAGCAGAGCCAATTCTCCGGTATCTATTGAAGTAATCAGTCCGAAACTTTTTCAGAAAACACCTACCTCCAATATTTTTGAAGGCCTGAGCATGATCAATGGCATTCGTCCGCAGTTGCAGTGCAATGTATGCAACACCGGAGATATTCATATTAACGGAATGGAAGGGCCTTACACCATGGTATTGATTGATGGAATGCCGATTGTTTCAGCACTTTCTACCGTGTATGGAATGATGGGAATTCCAAATTCAATTATTGAACGCATTGAAGTGCAACGGGGACCCGCTTCCTCCCTATATGGTTCGGAAGCAGTGGGAGGTTTAATCAATATTATTACCAAACAACCGGAGAAAGCTCCGCTACTTGCCACCGACATATATGTGAGCAGTTACAAAGAACTAAATACGGATATCAGTTGCAAATGGAAACTAAATAAAAACCTTCAGGTATTATCCAGTATAAACTACTTTAATTTTACTACGCGTTGGGACAAGAACAAGGACAATTTTACAGACGTAACGTTACAAAACAGAATCTCTGCTTTTAATAAGTTCAGTTATAAAAGAAAAAACAACCGAACCGCACAAATGGCATTTCGTTATTATTACGAAGACCGGTTTGGCGGAGAAATGCAATGGCAAAAAAAATTCAGAGGTACAGACAGTGTTTACGGGGAGAGCATCTACACCAGGCGTTGGGAAATAATTGGAATTTACCAATTGCCGGTAAAAGAAAAACTGATGCTCCGGTTTTCGCTTAACAGGCATAATCAAAACTCTGTTTACGGTATCACTCCTTATCTGGCGATTCAACAAATTTCATTTGCCCAACTCACCTGGGACAAACATGCAGGACGACATAATATGCTTGCCGGAATATCGCTTCGTTACACATTTTATGACGATAATACCGCCATCACTGCAAGAAATGACGGTTTGATGAAAGGAAATCACCCCTCACATATTTTCCTTCCCGGATTATTTTTACAGGATGAAATTGCACTGCACAGCAAACATACCCTGCTGGCGGGTATGCGCTGGGATCAGAATTCCATGCACGGCACTATATTTTCACCAAGAGTAAATTACAAATGGAGCCCGGATAAACACAATACCTTGCGGGCAGGTGTGGGGAATGGTTTCAGGGTGGTAAATCTTTTTTCTGAAGAACATGCAGTTTACACCGGAGCACGTACCGTTGAAATAAAAGAAACACTGAAGCCCGAACGTTCATGGAATATTAATTTAAATTACACCCGGTTTCACAATATGAAACACGTTTTTGTAAATATGGATGTAGGGCTTTTTTATACCTATTTCTTTAATCGAATACTCCCCGATTATTTCAGCGACCCGAACAAAATTATCTTTAACAACCTGAAAGGATACTCGGTGAACAGAGGGTTTAACGTAAATATGGATTTTAGTTTTACATCGGCATTAAATGTATCACTTGGGTTTACTTATACCGATGTTTTTATCCGCTCCGAAAATGCATATGGCACAAGCATAAAAACACGTCAGGTGCAAACCCCGCCTTTCACCGGAAATTATTCGGTGAGTTACGAAATTAAACGCTGGCTTCTAACCATTGACTGGAATGGCTCGGTGTACAGCCCCATGCTGTTGCCGGTTTTGCCCAATGATTTTCGCCCTGACCATTCACCTTGGTACACACTCATGAATCTTCAGTTCACCAAAAAGTGGAATAAAACGCTCTCCTGTTATTTGGGATTTAAAAACTTGCTGAATTTTATTCCGTCAAATCCAATTATGCGGCCACAAGATCCTTTTGATAAAGATGCCAACGACCCGGTAAATAATCCGAATAAATACACATTTGACCCAGGATACAATTATGCTCCCCTGCAGGGATTTAGGGTTATTGTTGGGGGCAGGGTGAACATCAATTAAACTACACCATAAAAAAAGCCCGACCTAAGCCGGGCCTTTATTCATTATAAGAACAATTACAAAATATTAATTTTAATCCGTTTGCTCAGCTCTTCCACATCGGCTTTAAACTTCTTATCTGTTTCCATTAAGTCGTTTACGGTTTGGCAGGCGTGAATTACGGTAGAGTGGTCGCGGCCACCAAAGTGCATACCTATTGTTTTCAGTGACGCTTTGGTTAAGTCCTTGGCAAAGTACATCGAAATCTGACGGGCCTGAACAATTTCACGTTTACGTGTTTTTGATTTAACCAGGTCAACCCCAATGGTGAAGTACTCGCAAACCATTTTCTGAATGTACTCAATAGAAATTTCGCGGGAGGTGTTTTTAACAAAGTTTTTGAGCATTTGCTTAGCCAGTTCCAAATCAACCTCTTTACGGTTTAATGAAGACTGAGCCAGTAATGAAATCAAAGCCCCTTCCAGCTCGCGTACATTCGTATTTATATTATGCGCAACATACTCAACCACGTCTTTACCAAGGGTAATACCATCGGCATACATTTTTTGTTCAAGTATGGCAAGACGTGTTTCAAAATCAGGAACCTGTAAATCGGCAGTCAGGCCCCACTTAAATCGGGAGAGCAAACGCTCATCCATTCCTTTAAGATCTTTTGGTGCTCTGTCGGAGGTTAAGATCAACTGTTTACCCGACTGGTGCAGGTGATTGAATATATTGAAAAATATTTCCTGTGTTTTTTCTTTTCCTGTAAACTGGTGTACATCATCTACAATAAGTACATCTACGTATTGGTAAAAATTTGTAAAATCCTGATTGGTATTATTCTTAATAGACTCCACAAACTGATTGATGAATTTTTCGGCAGCTACATATAATACTACCTTGTTTTTATTATTCATCTTAATCTGGTTTCCAATGGCGTGAACCAGATGCGTTTTACCTAATCCTACTCCGCCAAAAATCATCAGCGGATTAAATGCAGTACCTCCGGGTTTATTGGCAACAGCATAACCTGCCGAACGGGCCAATCGGTTACACTCTCCTTCTATAAAGGTATCGAATGTATAGTTTTGATTAAGATTCGATTCTATATTGATTTTCTTCAACCCGGGTATAATAAACGGATTGCGAATACTGGTGCTTATATTTAAAGGTACACCTACATTAGGATTCTCGGCTTTAGAAGCAGCATTGGTGGGTACATTAATAGTATAGGGCTTTGAGTTAGGCGTACTATTCTCTACAATGATGCTGTACTCAAGCCTGGAACCATGGCCCAGAAAGTGTTTAAGCGTTTTTTTAAGAAGCGCAACATAGTGCTCTTCCAGCCATTCGTAAAAGAATTGGCTTGGCACTTGTATCGTGAGTACCTTATTATCGAGCTTCACCGGTTTGATTGGTTCAAACCATGTTTTGAAGCTTTGAGGTGGTACGTTATCTCTGATGATATTTACACAATCGTTCCAAACTGATTCACAAGTTTTTTCTGTCATACTGTCTACTCCCGTTTTCAGGACTGAAAATTGAACATTATTTTCTTAATAAAAAAATAAATTTTGGCTTGTTTTTTAATTAAATTTTAATCGGAGATTTTTTGTATAATTTATTATTTTTTCTACCGAAAAAATGATAATCTATACGCCCCAACCTTAATCCGGCCCAGCCAACCTGATTAACCGTTACAAGTTTATTCTTTTTATTGGAAAAAGAAAGAGGAAAATCTAAAAAAGTATGGGTGTGCCCTCCAAGTATCAAATCGATGTTTTCGCTCTCCTGCGCCAGTTGTACATCACTATACTTTTTATCATTGTATTTATATCCCAGATGCGAGAGGCAAATCACCAGGTCGCAATGGGCTTCGTGCTTAAGAAAGGCTGCGGTACTGTGCGCTTTTTCCATTGCATCAATATAAGTAGTGTCCCCAAACTGCTTGGCTCCTATCAGTTCATCAGGTTTAATACCTAAACCAAAAACCCCTATACGCACGTGGTTAAACTCAAATAACTTCCAGGCAGATGTTTTTCCGGACAATACCGTATTGGAAAAATTATAGTTTGCGCTTAGGAAAGGAAACTGTGCATTCTTTACCATAGCCGCGAGGCCGTCAAGTCCATTATCAAAATCATGATTACCGATGGTGCAGGCATCATACTTCATTTCATTCATCAGTCGTATTTCGGGTTCGCCACCAAACAAGTTGTAATAAGGAGTTCCCTGCACAATATCTCCGGCATCCAGCAGCAATACATTTTTCTCTTCCGATCTGATTTGCTGAATGAGTTTTGCACGCAACGCAGCACCACCCTGCCCTTGAAACTTTGACCCGTCCATAGGAAAAGGTTCTATCCTGCTATGCCAGTCGTTGGTGTGCAAAATAGTGAGGTGCACTTCTTCATTGCTGCCGGCATATGAGGCAAATGGTAATTGAGCAAGTGCCGCTGCTCCTGCTCCCATTACTGCAAGGCGAATAAATTCCTTTCGGTTAATTTTTTCTGATTCTTTCATCCGAAACAGCCTTTAGCATTTCTCCTTTATTCAGCATTACCGTGAATTCGGCAATAAGGGCATCACGCACTTTTATTCCAAGCGGAACAATTTTGCTTCCTCCCTCTTTTATGAAACCGTAGCCGTCTCCCCCGTTTGACATATAATCTGACAACAGCACGTAATAGATCTTTGAGGCAACTACCTGCTCACCTCCCACCAGCATTGTACTCACTTTTGTTTTATCAATGGTTAAACTCATACCGGCAACAGGCTCCCCTCCTTTTTCGGCAATTTTTTTTGCCAGCACATTCATCATTTCTCCATTCACTTCTGCCAGTACCAATTCATTATCAAAAGGCATTAATTCATATACTTTCCCCAGTGAGATATTTCCCTTAGGGAAAAACGGTAAACGAATACCACCATAGTTCATTACGCATACCATTGGCGCGAAAGCAACTTTCTTTTGTGCATACGCGAGCAGTACATCGCAAAACATATTATTCAGCGTTCCTGAAGGCAATTCCTTTTTAAATTCATCGGCACTCACCACTACCGTTTCCGACATTTGCCTGTCGAGTTGATTTTTGTAAGGAAGGATTAAACGGTAAACACCCGAATCAATCTGAGATAACGTGTCAGCACTTATCCGGTAGGTTGACGTTCGCACACGTTCGGCAGTGTAAGGTTGTTTACATGAAAGTGCAGTAAGCAACAGGAATAAAAGCAGGCCTCGCTGAATCATTTCAGCTTTGTTGATATTCGCCAAATACTTTTCTGAACACATCGGCTATTTCGCCAAGTGTGGCATAGTGTTCCACCGCATTAATGATACAAGGCATCAGGTTCACATTATCGCGTGCATCTGATTCAAGACGATGGAGCAGTTTAGTTACTTCCTCATTATTTCGTTCACCTCGCAACTGTTGTAATTTAGCTACCTGCAATTGCCTTATGGAATCATCTACTTTAAAAACCTTGGTATGTTTCGCTTCCTGCGACTGGTATTTATTAACCCCCACAATAATTTTGGTGTTATTCTCAATAGCTGTTTGATAGCGGTAAGCTGAGTCGGCTATTTCGCGCTGAATATATCCTTCCTCAATAGCAGCTACCGCCCCCCCCATCGCCTCAATGCGTTCAATATATTTCCAGGCTTCGGCCTCCAATTGGGTCGTAAGAGTTTCAACAAAATAAGAACCTCCCATGGCGTCTACTGTGTCAACAGCTCCGCTTTCGTGGGCAATAATCTGTTGTGTTCGTAAAGCTATACGTGCAGCTTCTTCCGTGGGTAATGATAAAGCTTCATCATATCCGTTGGTGTGAAGTGATTGCGTTCCACCCAGCACAGCTGCTAAAGCCTGAATAGTTACCCGCACAATATTATTATCGGGTTGCTGTGCCGCCAAGGTAGAACCTCCAGTTTGGGTATGAAAACGTAACATTTGTGCCTTGGGTTCGGTAGCACCCATATCCGATGCAATTTTTGCCCACATCCTGCGAGCAGCTCTGAACTTGGCTATCTCTTCGAAAAAATGATTGTGGGCATTAAAGAAAAATGACAGTCGCTGCCCAAAGGTATTAATATCCAATCCAGCGGCTATGGCTGCTTTTAAATACGCTTTCCCATTGGCCAGGGTAAAGGCAAGTTCCTGTGCGGCTGACGAACCGGCCTCGCGAATATGATACCCTGAAATAGAAATGGTATTCCACTTGGGAACTTCTTTACTGCAATACGCAAAAATATCGGTGATAAGACGCATGGAAGGCTTGGGCGGATAAATATAAGTGCCCCTTGCCGCGTACTCTTTTAAAATATCGTTTTGAATGGTACCCGATATTTTTTTAACATCGGCACCCTGCTTTTTTGCCAGCGCAATATACATGGCGAGCAACGTAGATGCCGTTGCATTGATAGTCATGGAAGTTGTTATTTTTTCGAGTTCAATTCCGTGGAATAAAACTTCCATGTCCTTTAACGAATCAATGGCTACTCCCACTTTTCCCACTTCCCCTTCGGCAAATGCATGATCAGAGTCGTAACCTATCTGGGTGGGCAAATCGAACGCAACCGACAAGCCCATGGTTCCCTGCTTTAATAGGTAGTGATACCTTTTATTTGATTCTTCAGCTGTAGAAAATCCTGCATACTGACGCATGGTCCACAGGCGGCCGCGATACATATCCTTTTGAATACCTCTAGTAAAAGGAAATTTTCCCGGCATCTCCGGGCTTGCATTACACGAGGTATAAACTTCATTTATTTCAATACCCGAATCGGTGATAAACTTTTTTTCGTCCATTCCGGTTGTGCTCATTGCTCAAAAACAATTTTCAGTTCACGTTTTAAAAAATCAACCGCCTTTTGAGTGGGCACATCGTCTTTGCGAATAATCACCTCGAAAATTGCTTTCGCCAAATCAAGTCCCGTGGCATGCTGATGATCTAACTGAGCATAAGTAGTGTTGATTACATTTATAAGTTCTTCCTTTACGGCCTTAAGTAAAGTCCATGATTGAATGGAAACATAAATTTGCTGCGAAAGATTATGTGTATATTCATCATTAATGGTAGAAATAAGCTCGGATTTAAGTTGTGTGGCCGTCATGCCGGGTTTATTTACCCGCATTATGAGATTGCTTGGCGAAATACGCTCCAGAAACAATACCAGTCGCTCGTATGCCTGCAACCGGATGGGGGTAAGTATTTCTACATTTTTTGAACGCAATTCAAGTAACCTTTTTTCATACTCCTTGTTAAAAAACAAATTTAACATGGTATAGGTTACGGCAAAAATTATGGCGCACGGCACCAGAATTTTCACAACTTCAAGCAAAAAGACCCAAACATCCATATGCGGTAAAATTAAAATTTAACTGTGTAAAACTATAACGAATTCCACAATTTTTATGATGTGAACAATGGAAAAATAAAGGATAAAAATACTGCTTTATCTTTGCTCCTGTATGTCAAAGCCCATTTTTTTTACCAAGGCTGCAGAAAAGGAACTTTTACGCCTGAAACAGGTTTTAAAAATCCCTGATACATTTGGGGTAAAAATAGAACCCGTAGCAACTGCATCCAATGCGCCCCCGTTCCGAATCGGGTTTGATGAAGCGGGAAAACATGACCTGAGTTATAGCTACGAGCACTTTACCCTGTTCATCCCCAGGGGCGGCAGCATGCAGCTCATTGGCTTAACGGTTGATTTTGTACCTGCACAAAACGGTTTTGTGTTTATTGATACCTCAGGTTTATAGGTATTAAGCGTTGGTTTATCGGATTATTTTGACCTTCATCCACGGTATTCGTACTTTCGAAAGCAAATGACGGTAGGCGAAAATATAAAAGTTGCCCTCAACTCCATCAGGGGAAATGCACTGCGCGCCACCATCACGTCACTTATTATTTCCATTGGCATAATGGCTCTTGTCGGAATACTCACCGCAATTGACGGTATAAAGGGTTCCATTAATGAGAACTTCTCCAGTATGGGATCTAACTCATTCAATATTAAAAACCGGGCAAGTAATATTCACTTTGGAGGAAGAAGAAAAAAAAATAAAAGCTACCGAAGCATCAGCTTTGCCGAAGCCCGTGAGTTTAAACGTAAATTTTCTTACCCGGCCATCACGTCTATATCGGTAAATGCTTCATTTGCTTCTCAAATAAGGGCGGGCTCCGAAAAAACCAATCCCAATAATATGATTATGGGTGGCGATGAAAAATACCTGCAGGCAGCCGGGTACTCGCTTACCAAAGGAAGAAATTTTACTGCGGCCGATGTTCAATACGGCAACCGCGTAGTGTTGCTTGGTGCCGAAGTAAAAAGCCGATTGTTTAAAAACAGAAATGCCGAAGGGGAAATTGTTTCTATAGGTGGAGTAAAGTTTAAAGTGATAGGCACACTTGGAGAAAAAGGAGCTTCCATGGGATTCGGGGGCGACCGCATCGCGATTATTCCATTGCAAACCGCACGTCAGATTTTTCCGAATCCGAATATGAGTTTTGTAATTACCGTAGTGGTAAATAATGTGCAGGAAATGGAAGCAGCCATTGGCGAAGCTACCGGACTTTTCAGAATCATTCGTAAAATTCATTTTCATGATGAAGAAAATTTTGAAATCATGAAGAGCGACAGCTTAGCCAATATGGTGATTGAAAATATCAGCTATGTTACACTGGCTTCTACCTTTATTGGTTTTATCACCTTGCTGGGCGCAGCTATCGGATTAATGAATATTATGCTGGTTTCGGTTACCGAACGCACACGCGAAATTGGTGTACGAAAAGCTCTGGGTGCAACTGCCCTCAATATACGAAGGCAGTTTTTGGTAGAGTCGCTTGTAATTTGTCAGATAGGCGGTGTGGGTGGAGTGATTCTTGGAATTTTAATTGGGAACGGAGTTTCAGTAATAGTTGGAGGAGCTTTTATTATTCCGTGGTTCTGGATTATATGCGGCCTGTTACTTTGTTTTTTAGTGGGGCTTGTTTCAGGAATTTATCCTGCCATTAAAGCCTCAAAGCTTGATCCTATTGAAGCGCTCCGGTTTGAGTGATGAATCGGCAGGAACAGGAATAACTGCTGGAACTGCCAGCGAATCATTTTTAAAAGTTCCGCTGCTGTCAGTTGGAACAGTACCCAGTGAATCGGTTTGATATTCGTAATCTTCATAACGCGGACCTAACTCGCGGTTTAAAAACACATACGCCACTCTGAAACGAATTCCCTGATTAATGGTTTTAAAAGTGTAGGTATAGGTTCGATCGGGCTGAATGGTATTATCATAATGATACGTATAGGCCGTAGTAATTTTAGGCACTGTAAACATATCTACCTGATAACTTAATCCGAATTCGAAAGTGCCCACTTTGTTTATATATTTAAGCAAACTCATACCGGCTATCAGTGAAAAACCTACCTTAGGTTCCTTCACATTTACTTTTGACGACCATGACAAAAATCCGGAATCGGCCGTGGTGGTAGCCGATGAAGCATCAAAAAGGGTACTGCTGTTTTTAAAATTAAATGAAGTGCCGATAAAGGGAGTAAACATCGAATATGAATCGGGCCACACGGGCAAAAAATGAATAAGCAGCGGTACATCAATGGTATTTACTCGGTAGCTTACCGCTACCTGTTGTTTATCTACTGCTTTATTGGTGCGGCTCGATAAATCTATTTTCCTTTCGGTGTATCCCGCACCACTTTCTATGGCAATAGTTCGTAAATCCATTCGAACCGACATGCCCCAAATGGGATTGGTATATCCGGTGCGACTATCCCGTGCTCCGTCAAAATCTGTTTTACGTACTTTGGCGGTTGAGAATAGCGGATTATAAAAAACCCCTAAGCGAAGCATCGGGTAAAACGGCTCGTAATATTCTTCGTATTCAGTTGAGTCGCCCCATTCTTCTGTTTGAGTTGAGTCAGTTATTTCTTCTTCCTCTTCGTTAACCTGGGCAAATGCAACACTTCCAAGCAACATGCAAAAAATGAAAAGAATATATTCCCGTTTAAATGCCATGAATAACCATTGTGTGAAACTACTCTCTGTTTTCTTTATGAACCATTTTTTGAAAGACAACCTCAAAAGCAGATTCGTTGTATTGCCTACGTGTTTTTATATAATAAAAATGCCCAACGCAATGTCGGGCATTTTTATTATTAAATCAACTGAATGTGTTTACTCTGCAACAACCTCAACCGATACTTCAGCTTTCACCTCTTTGTGCAGGTTTAATTTAGCTTTATAGCTTCCGAGGTTTTTAATTTCTTCAGGGAAATCAATTCGTCTGCGGTCAATATCAAAGCCTTTGGCTTTTAATGCCTGCGAAACGAGCAAAGATGTTACTGAACCGAAAATTTTACCGTTTGCTCCTGCTTTGGTTGGAATGGTAATGGAAAGACCATTCAATGATGCGGCAGTAGCTTCGGCATCTTTTTTCATTTTTTCGCGTTTCATTACACCCTGCTTCATGTTTTCTTCCAACATTTTAAGGTTAGAATCACTGGCAAGAATAGCATATCCGCGCGGAATAAGGTAGTTGTTGGCATATCCGTTTTTCACGGTTACCACGTCATCTTTATACCCTAATTTAATTACGTCTTGTTTTAAAATTACTTTCATGTTCTGCTTCCTCCTATGGTTTATTTGAGTGAATCAGCTACATACGGAAGTAACGACAGGTGACGGGCACGTTTTACGGCCTGTGCCACTTTGCGCTGATACTTCAATGATGTACCGGTAATTCTGCGGGGTAGTACTTTACCCTGATCATTAATAAATTTTAACAGGAAGTTTGCGTCTTTGTAATCAATGTACTTGATTCCGTTTTTCCTGAAACGGCAGTATTTCTTTTTCTGCGGTGTGTCAGGGGTGGTGTTAAACACAAATGAATTTCCTCTTGCGTCTTTTTTTGGTGCTGCCATACGATTAAGCGGTTACAGGGGTTTCTTTTTTGTTAAACTCTCCATTGCGCTTGCGGGTGTTGTAAATCACAGCATGCTTGTCAAGGGCAACAGTTAAAAAACGCATAATACGCTCATCGCGCTTGTAAGAGATCTCCAGCTTGTCAATGGTGTGACCGGGAGCTTTGAATTCAAACACGTGGTAAAAACCGGTGTTTTTCTTCTGGATTGGGTAAGCTAACTTGCATAAACCCCAGTTTGCTTCGTGGACCATCTGACCGCCATTATCGATGATCAACTGGCGAAATTTCGCTACAGTATCTTTCATCTGCTCGTCAGATAAGACCGGGGTCATGATGATAACTGATTCGTAATCTTTAGATATCATTATTTAAAATTTTGGGTTGCAAATGTATGGATAATATTTTCTTTTTCAAATCCCCGAATGAAAGATTAATCAGTATTTTTGCTCTCCCCATATGGACCATTTTGTAGTTTCAGCCCGCAAGTACCGCCCTGCTACCTTTGATACAGTAGTGGGGCAAAGCCATGTAACCCAAACGCTTAAGAATGCTATCCGAAGCAATCACCTGGCTCATGCCTTTTTGTTTTGCGGTCCGCGTGGAGTTGGAAAAACCACCTGTGCCCGTATTTTGGCCAAAACAATTAACTGCCAGAATATGACGCCCGATGTGGAGCCCTGCAACCAGTGCGACTCGTGCCTGGCATTTAATAATTCCAGTTCCTTTAATATATATGAACTGGATGCCGCATCCAACAACTCGGTAGAGGACATACGCGGACTGGTAGACCAGGTAAGGTATGCCCCTCAGGGAGCCAAATACAAAATTTACATTATTGATGAGGTGCACATGCTCTCAACCGCTGCGTTTAATGCCTTTTTGAAAACGCTGGAAGAACCACCTCCCTACGCCATTTTTATTCTGGCTACTACCGAGAAACATAAAATTTTACCTACAATTCTCTCCCGCTGCCAGATTTTTGACTTCAAACGCATTCGGGTGCAGGACTCGGTAGATCACCTTAAATCTATTTGTGCCAAAGAAGGTATTAATGCAGAAGACGATGCCATGCACGTGGTGGCACAAAAAGCAGAAGGCGCCTTGCGCGATGCTCTTTCTATATTTGACCGTATCGTAAGTTTTTCGGGCAACCACATTACCTACCACGATGTAATTGCCAACCTTAATATTCTGGATTACGATTATTACTTCCGCATCATCGATTTGTTTTACGCTCAGGACCTGGCCAAAACCATGCTGCTGTTTGACGAAATACTTGGAAAAGGATTTGATGCCCACCAGTTTCTGATTGGTATAAGCGAACACCTGCGCAACCTGCTTATGTGCAAAGACCCGCAAACCGTGAAACTGATGGAAGTGAGCGATAATGTGGCGCAACGTTACCTGGAGCAATCGAAAGCCATTCCGGCTTCATTTATTCTCAATGCCATTAATATTGTAAACCAGTTCGACATTAACTATAAGAGCAGCAAAAACCAGCGGCTGCATGTAGAGTTATGTTTAATGAAACTGTGCTACCTGCAATCGCTTATTGATACCAGAACTTTGGCGGCCGACAACGGCCCGGATAAAAAAAAAACTGATATAGCCAGCGAAACTCCTGTTAAAACGGCAACTCCCGCAGCCACTTCATCTCCTGCACCGGCTGTTAAAGTACCAGCTGCCACAACTACCCCCAAACTGGGTAACCTGAGTGCCATTAAAAACAAAGTGGCCGAACAACAGGCCATTCAAAAAGCCCAAACCGAACAGGAAGAAGAAAAAGTAGCCGCCAAAGAAATTGATACCTTTACTTTTGACGAAAAATGGAAAATGTATCTGCAGCAGGTAACCGAACAGGGTAAGCGCAGCCTGCACTCGGTTTACAAAACCATTAACCCGTCAATCAGCCATAACAAAATTTTACTTGAGGTAAGTAACAGTAGTGAACTTACACAGGCCGAAGACGACCGGCTGAATTTACTTTCGTTTTTAAAGGAACAATTAGACAACCGTAGCATTTATATTGAAATAGTATTGGCCAAAGAAGAAAAACAGGAAAAAACCTATTATACTAATAAGGATAAATTTGAAGCTATGGCTACAGAAAACCCGGCCTTGAATGAGTTAAAAATGAAACTGGGGTTGGATATTGAATAATTCAAAGACATAATACATTCGACCAGAACTTATATTTTATGGCTGCCCCCGTTCCAATCAGGGTTATTTCACCTTTATAAACCGTAAAGCCTTTTGATAATCTTTATGAAGTATCTGAACATAATATGTGCCACTGCTTAGCTGAGATAAATCGTAAGTTATCGTTTGGCTATCATTCATATCTTCTATTTGCTGGGATAATATCAAACTACCATCCGAGGAATAAATCATTAGCTGTATTTTCCCGACTATGCCCAAAAGTTTAATATTAACTTCTTTGTCCGTAGGGTTTGGGTAAAGATAAGCTTCCATCCCTTTTACAGTTTGCCCACAGGGAAATGCAATAACAGAATCGATCGATTGTGGGAAAGAGTCAACGGATGAAAACCAATTATCCGGTGCTGGATTCTCATTAAGTTTTGAACAGGTCAATAACGATTCGAATTGTTCAATTCGTTTATTTTTAAGCGAATCATTAGTTGAACTGATTGGGGGCCAATAAGTGGTATCATCTGGTATAGCACCCCCGAAAATAAAAGATGACCTGCCGTAATCTTTATGGCTAAGTTTTACTTTTTTACCCCCGACATTCAAAAAAGCAAGTTCTCCGTAGTAAATACCTCCTATTGCAAACGCACAATGGTTTATATCAATTTTCTTGTTATACATAAATCTTTCCGACTCACCTGTTTTTTCTATACTTACAAGCTTATTTTTTTCCCAGATGGTCTGAAATCCCGTATACTCATGCCGATACCCTGAAATGCTCTTTCCACTTATTTGCAACGTGTCACTAAAATCTCCGATGATAAAAACTTTACCATTTTGGTCGAGAGCAATAGAGCTTCCCAACATACCTGAAGGATATACTTTCCCCTGTTCAAAACGAATAAAATCCAGTTCTCCATCTTCAAACAGATGGAAATAAAAAAAATTCATCTGGGCCGAACTCTTATCTTGATTTTTTTGAATAACTCTTACGCCATTTCCAATGGAACACTCTGAATAATACTGACCGGTAGCATATACGGAACCGTCTTTGTCAATCACCATATCTCTGATAATTTGTGCGTCTCTTCCTCCAATCTTTTTCATCCAAAGTAAAGTGCATTCAGAATTGAATTTAACCAGATAACTGTCTCTATTCTCGTAATAACCGTCATTTGTTAATGAATCCTTTTCACTAAATCTAATATTTCCTACAAATGTTCCACTTAGATAAAGATTATCTTTGCTGTCGAATCTGAGATGACCAAGTGGATAGTGCTCTTGTGTTAAACTCAAACACTTGATAAATTTCAGATCCCCGTTACCACTAAAACAAGCCATTGATACTTTTCTTTCTACCCTGCTGATTGTAGGAAAGCTGTCAATGAATTTTCCATTTTGGGTAATCACTCCGTTGTGGTCGAATATCATGTATACCTCGTCACGGTTGTTTGCTGCAATAGAAATTCCCTCTCCCCAAAAACAGTCAAAATACTGTACCCATTTTACGTCTCCGTCTGGTGAATATCTTGCCGCAAAAAAGCCGTGATTCTGATTACTAGAACCTTCCACTGATTTTTTACCTGCATCCGTTCCTACTATTACCTCCCCACTATTCCCCGGAAAATGCATTACCCCATCACCCCATCCGGTCAAAAGTAAATCGCCATTCGGTGCCAAAGCAATGTCACGTATTTCATTCTGATATCCGCTCTTTAGTCCATGCGCCCATACAGGTTTGCCATCCTTATTTATTTTAATAAGCATCCCTGAGAAATGATAAGGTATAAATTTTTTCCCCTTTAGTCCCGCAATATCAATCCTGCCCAAATAACTTACAGCAGCGTAGGTGTTGCCCAAAGAGTCAGTTACCAAATCCCTAATATCAACATCATTATACCCATCAAGAATGTAGCTCCATTTTATATAGGAAGATTGCGCCTTTATTGAAAAGGAAGTGTTCAATAAAATTAGAATGATAAAGATATTTTTGATAGCTTGTTTGAATAATATGAAAAGTGGCTTCATCTATACTTATGAGTTTTGACCTATTCCTGAAATCATTAATTATGCCAACACAAATATATGTTTAAAGGAATGGGTAATAGCAAGTACCCTCTCGCGCGCGTTTGTAACGCGTGTGTTCATACTTAAATTCATAAACTTTCAAAATTAAGAACCTCTTCCTTGATAAAATAATTCAGGTCACGCGCAGAATGCGCGCGCCAGATTAGGCTTATCATAAAACAAAAAAGGTCCCGAAATAATTCAGGAACCCTTTTACATATCGTCACTGCGAGGCGGTACCCCGCAGAAGCAGTCTCCCAAAAGAAAGTACATGATTCCAAACAAGGGGATTGCTTCACCTGAGTACAGGTTCGCAATGACGGTGTAGGGAAGAAATTATGCTGAAGCCTTACCCAATTTCGCTTTCAGATTGGCATCTAATGCATCTAAAAACTCCTGTGTATTGAGGTAATGTTCTCCGTGTTTTACTTTGTTGCCATGAATACATACCGCCAGGTCTTTGGTCATTTTTCCGCTTTCAACCGTTTCCACACATACGGCTTCCAGTGCGTGACAGAAATTGATGAGTTCCTGGTTTCCGTCTAATTTACCACGGAATTCAAGTCCGCGGGTCCACGCAAAAATAGAAGCAATAGGATTGGTAGAAGTCGCTTTGCCTGCCTGATGATCGCGGTAGTGGCGGGTAACCGTACCATGTGCTGCCTCGGCTTCCATGGTTTTTCCATCGGGAGTTACCAGCGTAGAGGTCATTAATCCCAGTGAACCGAATCCTTGTGCCACGGTATCACTTTGCACATCGCCATCGTAATTTTTACAGGCCCATACAAAGTTTCCGTTCCATTTGAGGGCAGAAGCCACCATATCGTCAATAAGGCGGTGTTCGTACACTATACCGGCTTCGGTAAATTTGGTTTTGTAATCGCTTTGATAAATTTCTTCAAAAATATCTTTGAAGCGACCATCGTATTTTTTAAGAATGGTATTTTTGGTAGAGAGGTAAAGCGGCCATTTTTTACTCAATGCCTGATTAAAACACGCATGGGCAAATCCACGAATACTCTCATCGGTATTATACATGGTAAGTGCTACCCCATCTCCTTTAAAATTGTACACCTCAAACTCCTGCACTTTTCCGTCTTCACCTTCAAATTTTACGGTAAGTTTTCCTTTGCCTTTAGTTACAAAATCGGTGGCGCGGTACTGGTCACCAAAAGCGTGGCGGCCTATGCAAATGGGGGCTGTCCAGTTGGGCACCAAACGCGGTACATTTTTACATACAATGGGCTCACGAAACACGGTACCGTCCAAAATATTACGGATGGTTCCGTTGGGGCTCTTCCACATTTGTTTCAGGTTAAATTCAGTGACCCGTGCTTCATCAGGAGTGATGGTGGCACATTTAATTCCTACATTGTACTTTTTAATGGCTTCGGCCGCATCAATGGTTACCTGATCATTGGTGGCATCGCGGTGTTCAATGCCCAGGTCATAATACTTCACATCAACATCAACATATGGAAGAATGAGTTTATCCTTGATAAATTTCCAGATAATACGGGTCATTTCATCCCCGTCAAGTTCTACAACGGGATTAGCAACTTTTATTTTGGTCATGATAGTGTGTATACTTTAAAAATGTTAACGAATTTCAAATTCTTTGGAGCCGATTAAAAAGCCATCGCTGTACAATTCGGCTTTAAACATTCCTTTGGAGAAAGCAGAACCTTTGTTCCAGAAAATGGATACATCCTGCTGTACGTTTTCAAACTTGATTGTTTTTACCATAGCATAACGCTCGTCTTTACCCTGATACTTGAACACATTGGAAGAACCTTCTTCCGAAAAAGCAATAGTTCCATCCATATTTGCAATACGCAGGTAAACTTCTTTATCTCCTTTTTCGGTTACAAAATTTTCGAGAATGGTAAACGAAACTTTTAATGCCTCCATCTGGCTGGCCCGGTTTGTTTCGCGCTCTTTGCCATTGTCACGCATTTTTACTCCCGTTACGTAAATATTCTGGGTGGTTAATTTAGCCCCGATGGAAACCTTGTTATTCAATTTGAGGTTTTCCATGGTAAGGTCTTCTACTTTTCGTTTTTGCTTATCTACGTCCTGCTGCAGGTTTTTGTTCGACTCCACCAGATTACGGTTTACGGTAGCCAGCGAATCAATCTGACGCAGGTATTTGTTTTTATAATAACGCAGTACATCCAGTTCTTCACGAGCCTTGGCTAATTCGCGCTCGGTAATTTTTCCCTTTTTTAATACCAATTCAATACGGTCGGCCAAATCCTGCAGGGAGTCGTTTTTCTCTTTGAGCATGGCATCTAACTGGTTATTTTTACCCTTGTATTGCTCAAGCTGTACTTCAGTTTCGTTGAGCAACTTTTCCAATTCAGCTTTGGCATCTCCGGTTTCCACCAGTTTCTCTTCAGTTACCACCAGCTTTTTATCGGTTGAGTAAAAATTGTACATGAATATTCCGTTTAAGATAAGCAGCACCAGAATGATGATAATCAGGTATAATTTGTTCGATTTGCTTTTTTTCTCTTCCATATCAACTTACTTTTTAAGGTGAATGCAAAAATAAAATTTTATGCGGCATTCTCCCCTTTTGTTGGCAACTATTTCGCTCTAAATTCAGCTTCTTGTTAATAAATTTGCCCATTCAATATATGGAAGTAAAAACCACTCCCTTTCAGGGACTTTTAGTTATTCAGCCCAAGGTATTTACTGATGCGCGCGGGTATTTTTTCGAATCGTACAGCGAAAAGCTATTTAAACAACATGGCATTGATGCTCATTTTGTGCAGGACAACCAGTCGCTCTCGCAAAAAGACGCCCTCAGGGGACTTCATTTTCAGGCTCCCCCGTATGAGCAGGGAAAACTTGTTCGGGTAATAAAAGGGGCCGTACTTGATGTGGTTGTTGATATTCGAAAAAACTCACCTACTTACGGACAGCATTTTTCGTTGGAACTAAGTGAAAAAAACTTTCTGATGTTATGGGTTCCCCCGGGGTTTGCTCATGGATTTGCCACACTTGAAAACGATACCATTTTTGTGTACAAATGCACCAATTTGTATCACAAAGAATCGGAAGGTGGAATAAACTGGAACGACCCCGAGTTAAAAATAAATTGGGGAGTTTCGGCACCTATTGTCTCTGAAAAAGACCGTGAACTGGGCCTGCTAAAAAATCTGCTTTCTCCCTTTTAAAATTTAAATGGTGGCTATCACCTTAAGCTCAATGGCAATGGGTGTGGGCAGGCAATTTATTTCAATGGTGGTGCGGCACGGTGGATTCTGGCCAAAGTAAGTTGCCCATAATTTATTATAGGCTGCAAAATCGTCTTTCATATTGGTGAGAAAAACGGTTACATCAATAATATTTTCCCAACTGCTCCCCGAATCTTCCAGTATGGTTTTAATATTCCGGAACACCGAATGGCACTGTGCCTCTATATCGTACGATACAATTTCGCCCTTTTCATTCAACTCAACACCCGGAATTTTTTTGGTACCACGTTCCCTTGGGCCCACTCCGGAAAGAAACAATAAATTTCCCACTCTGCGGGCGTGGGGATATAAACCTACGGGCTCGGGTGCCTTTGAAGAGTGAATGCTGTCGTTTTCGGCTGCCATATGGGGTTAAAATTTTTACGAACTTATTAAAATGAATCGGGAACTGCTACATTTGAATCTGAAATGAACAGAATCTTTACATTTTTTCTGGCGGCACTCACGTTGATTTCATGCGGCACAAATGAACAGGCCAAACTTGAGGATCAAAGTATAGCTTTTGAAAAAACGCTTCATTATTTACATGAGGCCTACTTAAAATGGCCGGCCGAACTTGATAAAAATGAAACCATATGCAGGCAGGTAAAAAAGAAAGTTTGTTTCGCAACCATACAAAATGCCTTGGATACCATAGGGAAACGCAAAGCTGAGTATACCAGTTTTCAGCGGGAATTTAGCGATCTGGAACTAAGTTGGCAATCGTTTAAAAATACTCCGCAGCAAAACAAAAATTATCCTGATTTCAGAAAGCTTTGCATCAGATTAAACCGTACCGAAATTTTAATGGATTACTGGGGAAACTCGGTAGCTGAAGAAATGGCTAAGGTATCGAAGTGTTTTGAACAAAACCGCTGATTAAAGCGCCTTCGCTTTTTCGGTAAGCTCATTTACAGCAGCACGACAAATGGCAGCAAACTCAGGTAGTAATTTGGGAATATCCTCCAGATTTTTCTGGTCACGGGCATCGGCATGAATTTTTTCAATTAATGCCTCGGCCGAAGTGATACCCGCATAAGTAATAGAAGGTTTTATTTTATGAGCAATTTCCCTGAATGTTTTCCAGTCCTTTTCCTTTACTGATTTCTCGAGTGTTTCGAGCATAATGGGGGTTTCGTTGGTAAAAATCTCAATCATTTCTTTCATCAGTTCCACACTGCCGCCCGATATTTCCTTAAGGTACGAAAGGTCGGTGAGCGATTGATTGATTTCAAGTAAATTTTCTTCCTGAACAATACCCACACTACTTCCATCATTGTGCAGTAAACTCCATATTTTTTTGTAAAGTTTGTCGGTATTAATCGGTTTGGAAACAAACTCGTTCATGCCGGCCTTTGCACATTTTTCCTGTTCGGCTACGGTGGCATGGGCTGTAACTGCTATAACCGGAATACTTCTTTTGGGTTCTTCAAAATGCTGACGGATATTCATGGTTGCTTCATAGCCATCCATCTCAGGCATTTGAATATCCATCAATATAATATCGTAATCGTGGTTTTTAAGTTTATCCAGTGCAATAATTCCGTTATCGGCCATATCCACTTCACATCCCCACCCGTAAAGAATATTTTTTATAAGTAGTTTATTAAAATTATTATCCTCTGCCACAAGAACACGTAATCCGTTAAATCCTTTAGGATCTTCGCTGGCAACTTCTGAAGGATATTGTTTTGAAGATTTCGCTGATTTATTAAAACGCAGAGTAACGGTGAACCGTGAACCCACCCCTACTTCACTGTCAACAGTAATGCTTCCGCCCATCAATTCAACCAATTGTTTTGAAATGGTAAGCCCTAAACCTGTACCTCCGTATTTGCGGGCAGTATCGGTATTAGCCTGTTTAAAGGTATCAAAAATAAGTTCGAATTTTTCCTTTGGAATGCCGATTCCGGTATCCGATACGATAAATGCAATTTCCACATCATCGCGATCTTTGTTAAGCTGACGAACTTCTAATTTTACTGAACCGCTCTCGGTAAATTTAACTGCATTTCCAAGCAGGTTAAGCAATACCTGATTGAGTCTTATCTGATCTCCGATTAAAAAAGGATGAACTGATTTATCTATGACCGTAGTATAAGATAGTTTTTTCTCCTCAACTTTGAACTGTATAGTATTATTTAATCCGTTTATCAGTTCTATCAGGTTAAAAGGCACTTCTTCAAAGGTCATTTTACCAGCCTGAATTTTTGATAAATCGAGAATATCGTTAATAATTACGAGCAGGTTTTCAGCTGACAGTCGGATAGCGTTAATAAATTCGCTTTGGTTGGTATCCATTTTTGACTGAAGCAAAAGCTGACTCATACCCAAAATAGCATTCATTGGTGTACGAATTTCGTGACTGATATTTGCCAGAAACTGCTCCTGGTATTTTTTACTCTGCTCGGCAAAATTTTTCGCTCTGATCAGTTCGAGCTCGGCTTCTTTGCGCACGGTTACGTCCCTAGCTATACCAATAATGGTAACCACTTCTCCGTGCTCCTTTAAAGGAACGGAAGTAATCTCTGCATACCGGTAGGCTCCTGTTTTTGTCATTACACGCAACTCGTGCACTGGAGGATATCCGCCCTCTTTCAAGGTTTTAAAATGCCTGCCTGCGGTGCGGGCGTCATCGGGGTGAATGTAAATATTGAAATGTTTCCCCAGCATCTCCTCGCTAACAAAACCGGTAAGTTCAACAAAGGCCTTATTGAGCGACATAAACTTCCCTTCGTTGTTAAGGGTGTAAATAACGTCCCGGGCTGTTTCAAAAATGGTTGTATACCGATACTCGGTAGCGCGCAGGGCCTCTTCCGATTTGAGCTGATCGGTTAAATCACGAAACACGATGATGATCCCTACCGTAACATCTTCTTCATTCTTTATAGGTGTTATGAGGTAATCAATAGGTATTTTTTTTCCGGTTTTGTGTACCAGAAAAATATCGGCCATTGAAGCCTTTCCGCTTACTGTTGAATTAAATAACTCAAGCGGAGAAATATGTTTTATTAAATCATTTTTTGCCTCGAGTTTGAAAAACTGATTGAGCGATGCATTGGCCACCTCGTGATCGGCATAACCGGTAATAGCTAAACTTACCGGATTGGCAAAGGTAACTTTTCCGGCAAGGGTGGTAACTATTACACCTTCTCCAATATTTTCGAGGATGGTGCGGTACCATTTTTCATTATGCCGTATCTGCTTCTCCATTTTATGCTTGTAAAGTGCCATTTCAATGGTAGAATGCAGTTCTCTTTCTTCGTAAGGTTTGAGTATGTATCCGTAAGGTTCGGTTCTTTTGGCCCGGTCTAGTGTTTTTTCATCCGAATAAGCTGTGAGGTAAACAATTGGAACATCTATTATTTGCTTTAACTGTTCAACCGCCTGCACCCCACTCATCCCACCTTTCAGGTTAATATCCATCAGCACCAGATCCGGCTTTAACAACGGAATACGGTCAATGGCTTCTTCTCCTGTAAGAGAAGACCCTATGCACGAATAGCCCAATGCACTTATGGTAGCCTCAATATCTTTGGCTATGATCCTTCCATCCTCAACAATAAAGATTTTAGCTGTATTGCTTATCGCCTGTTCTGCTGCCATACTCCGTTTTAATTGTTTGCTGCAATGGTATGGACATTTCAAATGAAGTTCCACTATGACCATTGTAAGTTATTTTGCCATTTACCTGTTCCGACAGTGATAAAATAAGCATCATTCCCAATGAATCTGCTTTATGGATGCTGAAATTATCAGGAAGCCCTACTCCATCATCACTTACCGTGATAACAATATTTCCATCACAAAGACCAATTTTTAAAAGAACGGTGCCCGTTTCTCTCGAAACAAATGCGTGTTTGAAAGCGTTGGAAAGTAATTCATTCACCATTAAACCCACAGGTGTGGCAATATCGGCCGGTACCATCAATTGCTCGGCATCAAAATCAAGTTTATAGCGGGTAATATCCACCCGCATGCTTCGGTACAATTGATTCCCCAACCGTTTAAGATAATCGCTTAAATTAAGCAAGGTCATATCATCCGACTGATATAAGTCTTCGTGAATTAATGACAATGCTCTTACCCGGTTTTGACTATCCTGAATGATGCGGTGAGTAATTACATCTTCTACATAGGTTGACTGTAAATTGAGAAGGCTGGTTATAATTTGCAAATTGTTTCGAACCCTATGATGAATTTCCTGAATAAGCTGGTCTTTATCGTTAATGGTTTTTTGCAGCAAATGCCGGCTCTCTAAAAGTATTTGCTCCTTTTCAACCAAATCGTTGATATTAATAAGCAACCCGATTTTGTATTTAACTCCGAAATTATTTTTTACCTGAAACATCTGATCACGTACCCAGATATAACTTCCGTCAGCCTTTTTCATCCGGTACGATTCAACCCAGGTATCCGTTGTGTCCTGATAATACCACCGATAGGATGATTCGTTGATTCGTTCAAAATCTTCGGGATGAATAAGTGTCCAGAAAAATTCGTGATTCTTAAACTCCTTAATGGTAAATCCAAGCATGTTTTCCACATTTGGGCTGGCATAATCACGACCCGCCCCGCTTTCATAAACCACTACATTGCTCAGGTTTTTTACCAGAATATTCATTCGCTGGTTTACATCTTCCAGTTGCTGATTCTGAGAATCGGCACTGCGGTAATTTTCGTGTATAAAAGCCAGCAAGAGGGTACATGCTCCACCGGGGCACAATTTGCGAAGTGAGAGTTCAAACGTTTTCTCTTTGTCTTTTGTTAGTGCTACCCTACCGCTCCAGCTACCTTTCCCCCGTAAAATTACCATTAAATCAGCATAAGAAATTTCAATGGGGACTATTTTATGATAAAAATTTTCTTCAGTGGTGGTATCTAAATTTCCGGTAAGGTCATTCGCAATTTGATTTTGCTCCAGTATCTCTCCTTCAGGTGAAATGACGTAGAGGGCATCGGGAGTAGTGTTAAACAACGAGGCCTTACCTGACAAAATGAACAACGCATCTTCTACGGTGAGGTTCTTATTCTGAACATGCAACTCAATCATTTCGGTAAGTTGCCGGTTCATGTAATTGACCTCGAGTTCCTGCTCAAATTTATAAATAGAAAGCTCAATAGCTGCGCAAAGTTCACTATTACTGAATGGTTTTAATAAATACGCATAGGGGAGTACTTTTTTAGCTCTGTCAATGGTGTCATTGTCAGAAAAGGCAGTTAAAAATACCACAGGAACCTCATAAGATGTTTTTATAATTTTGGCAGTTTCAATTCCGTCAATGAGTCCGTCAATAAAAATATCCATCAGAACAATATCCGGATTAAGCTCTTTCACTTTACTTATCGCATCCACACTGTCCTGAGCCCACCCAACCACATCGTAACCAAGTTCGTTTAAGCTGTTTTGCAAATCTCGAACTATGATTCGCTCATCCTCCACAATCAATACCTTGGCTTTACTCATCCCTCAGGTAAATCTTACTGGTTCTTAAATGGCATTTATTGTTTTCATAAGAGTATCCTTGTAGGATACACCTATAGGGATCAGTTTTTTCTCTACCACAAGCAGGCCGTCATCCATGTCCACCTTTTCAACTTTGTTAATATTTACAATGTACGAACGATGAACCCTGAGAAAAGTATCTTTTGGAAGTTTACTTTCCATATTTTTCATTGTAGAATGAACCGTAAATTTGTCTTTATCGGTGAAGATATTAATGTAATCGCCCAATGCCTCTACCCAGCAAATGTTTTTGCTTTCTACCTTAATGAGGTTATACGATTGCTTGATAAAAATATGGTTTGTACTGTTGTTTGAAACAATGCTTTGCTGCTGGGTTTCTATTTCCTCTTTTGCACGGTTTACAGCCTTTAAAAAACGGGGGTATGTAATTGGCTTCAGCAGGTAATCGGTAACCCCATGCTCAAAAGCTTCCACAGCATGATTATCATGCCCGCTTATGAGAATAATTTGTGGCAGGTTATCAAAAGCTTTCATTAACTCCATACCGGTCATCCCCGGCATTTGAATATCAAGAAACATGATATCAATATCCTTGTTCTTGGGGTCGTTGATGTAATTTGCCGCATCCACGCCATTAGAAAACTCCGCAATGAGCGAAAGGAATCCGGTTTGTTGGATAAAATTACTGATGATCTTAACGCTCAGCTGTTCATCATCTACTATAATACAGTTTAAGGCCATAAATTGATCTAAAGAAAGTACGGCTAAGATATTGAGAATATTCTTATAAAAAAAACCTGCGAAAACTAGCCCCTAAAAAAACTTCCCGATACGGCTACCCCGTAAGCCGGTATATTCAGCAAGGGGTTGATTTTTATAACCTCAACATTCACTTTTTCAACCGATTGATACCTTAAGAGAATTTGCTCCCCGATGAGGGAAACAATTGTTTCAAGCAATTGAATATTTTTTGTTGAAAGGATTTCTTTCACTAATTCACAAACCGAAGAGTAATCAACCGTATGCGTTAAGTCGGTTACTGGCTCTGAAATTTGTACCCCCATCTCAACCGACACCCTGAAACTGTTGCCTACTAGTTTTTCCTCAACATACCATCCAACAGGTGCATCAATTTGTATATCAATAATTTTTATTGTGTACAATGCCATATAAAACCATTAGTTTACAAGGGGCAATATCCTTATTTTTGCCCAGATTATTAAGTGTAAAAAAATGAGTTCAGCCACCAACGGAGAAAAAGATTTTCACCAATCAAGTAAAGCAGACCTGTTTACCCATCCGGATTTTTACCAGATTGATGATTTGCTCACTGAAGAACATAAACTTATCAGAGGAACTGTACGCGATTGGGTGAAAAAAAACATCTCCCCTATTATTGAAGATGCGGCCCAACAGGCTAAATTTCCGCACCACCTGCTTAGAGGTCTAGGAGAAATAGGCGCATTTGGCCCTCAACTACCGGCCGAATATGGTTGTGGAGGGCTTGATTATATCTCATACGGAATTATTATGCAGGAACTAGAACGTTGCGACTCAGGCATTCGTTCAACCGCATCGGTACAGGGCTCACTGGTAATGTATCCCATTTTTAAATTTGGCTCTGAAGAACAAAAAAGAAAATACCTCCCAAAACTTGCCACCGGAGAACTAATGGGTTGTTTTGGATTAACCGAACCCGACCATGGCTCAAACCCGGCCGGAATGATCACCAACTTTAAAGACATGGGCGATCATTTACTTTTGAACGGAGCCAAAATGTGGATTTCCAATGCACCATTTGCCGATATAGCAGTAGTTTGGGCAAAAAATGAACAGGGAAAAATAAGAGGAGTAATTGTAGAAAAGGGTATGGAAGGATTTACCACCCCCGAAACACATAATAAATGGTCGTTAAGAGCTTCGGCTACCGGAGAATTGGTTTTTGATAATGTGAAAGTGCCAAAAGACAATCTGCTTCCCGGAGTTGAGGGATTGAAAGGGCCATTAACCTGTCTCAATTCGGCCCGATATGGAATAAGCTGGGGTGCCATAGGGGCTGCCATGGATTGTTATGACTCGGCTTTACGATACACTAAAGAACGTCATCAGTTTGGAAAACCAATTGCAGGGTTTCAATTGCAACAAAAAAAACTGGCTGAAATGATAACTGAAATTACCAAAGCTCAATTGCTTGCCTGGAGATTAGGGAATTTAATGAATGTAGGTAAAGCCACACCTGCGCAAATATCCATGTGCAAACGCAACAATGTTGACATAGCTCTTCACATTGCACGCGAAGCCCGGCAAATGCACGGGGGCATGGGCATTACCGGTGAATATCCGATTATGCGTCATATGATGAATCTCGAATCGGTTATAACCTACGAAGGAACCCATGATATTCACCTGCTGATTCTTGGAATGGAAATTACAGGAGAAAATGCCTTCCAATAGATTACTGTTTATTTTTTCATTATTGTTTTTTTTCGGGTTACAGCTAAAAGCCTATGAGCTGAAACCGGTGATTATTCAATTGTATTACGGAGAGCAACCCGATACTGCCGGATTTAATTTGGTAGATAAATTACCCGAGTTCCTTTATTCAAATTTAAAAGAGGGAAAACTGAATCTGTACGATTCCCCATCAAAAAAAATTAAAATAACCTTTGACGCATTGCAACAAATAGAACAATCAAACAAAAGCAAGGCATCTAAAATAAAAACCTTATTTGTTCATGAACTCTGGACACTAAAAAAAAACAAACTGGATTTTTTTCCCGTTGGAATTACACTAAGCGACTTCAATGAAAAAGGAGAAGTAATTTCATACGGATATATTGATTTGGAAGAAGCTTTTCCGTTGCTTCATTCGAATACCATTACTACCAACGCCAATGGCCCGGATTATTTATCATTTTGGGATGCTATAAAAAGCCACAGGTATTATTACCACATCATTCAGTTTGGAAAACAAACCGTGCGCAATAAAGCCGAGGGTGATAAGATAAAAGAAAGCAATTTGCAGAAAGGATACAAAACGTCCCCTTCGGTTGAATTTCCTAAACGTAAATTAATAACCTATCGCGTTGAAAATACCCCTGAACATACAGAACAGAATAAAATGCTGATTCATAAACTGGAGCTTGTTTTTCAAAACCATCCTAACCTTTTTGATTCATGTGGTTTACCAGCTTTTTTTGCACAAAACACCACACCCGTTGAATCGATACTCATCAAAGAAGTATGGGGAGAAAAAGGCGGCTTTTTTGAATACACTCCTATTTCGTTAACTGCATTTTTTAATGGAGGGAAAACGTGTGAACTGAATTTTAGCGAAATCGATTTTACTGATTTTAAAATTTTCGAAAACGATATTACATCTAAATTATTTAATCTGACAATCGTAGCAATAAACGGCCAGCCCATAAAACCTGCCGATTCTCCGGCATATATTTTTGGCATGCGCTCAAACGAAATCAGCTGGACCCAATTAACAACATATGTAAATCAAAAAACAAAATAAGAGTATGAAAATTAAATTTGGAACTGACGGGTGGAGAGGAATTATAGCAAAAGATTTTACTGTTGATAATGTAAAAAGGGTAGCTTTTGCCACAGCCGAATGGCTTAAAAAGAACAAGATTACCCCGAGTATAGTACTTGGACATGACTGTCGTTTTGGCGGTGATCTTTTTGCTGAAACCGCAGCTTCGGTTTTTATTGCCAACGGAATTAAAGTGCATATGGCAAAAGGGTTTGTTTCAACCCCTATGATTTCTCTTGGAACAGTACATGTAAAAGCAGGTGCCGGAATTATTATAACTGCAAGCCACAACCCGCCATCATACAACGGATTTAAGATAAAAGCCTCTTTTGGCGGACCGGCCACTCAATCAATGATTGATGAAGTTGAAATGCTCATTCCGGAGCTATATACCGGAGCAGAGACCAATCTTGACGAAGCAATAAAAAATGGCCATTTAACCGAAATAGATTTAGAAACACTCTATTGCGAACAAATTGAAAAATCGTTCGACCTGAAACTGATTAAAGAGAAAAAACTGGAACTGGCTTACGATGCCATGTATGGTGCAGGTCAAAATGTGATACGCAGGTTGTTTCCCGAAGCTACTTTATTGCATTGCGAACATAACCCGGGTTTTATGGGTCAGGCACCCGAACCAATTCATAAAAATCTGTATGAATTTTCAGAAATGATACGCATTTCGGAGGAAATTGATTGCGGACTGGTAACCGATGGAGATGCCGACCGTATAGGGTTATACAATAGGAAAGGAGAATTCATAGACTCACATCATATTATTTTGTTACTCATTCATTACCTGCATAAGTATAAAAATCTTGATGGAAAGGTGATAACTACTTTCAGTGCTACCAGCAAAATAAGCAAGATGTGCGAAGCCTATGGTTTACCAATTCAAATTACCAAAATAGGATTCAAATACATTTGCGAATACATGATTAAAGAAAAAGTTTTGGTTGGCGGTGAAGAATCGGGAGGTATTGCTATTACGGGCCATATTCCGGAACGAGACGGCATTTGGATTGGATTAACCATTTGGGAGTTTATGGCTAAAACAGGAAAATCGCTTGATGAACTAATTGCCGAGGTTTATGAAGTAACCGGAACTTTTGCCATGGAACGAAATGACCTTCACCTGCAGGAAAGCCAAAAAAATTCCATCATTGAAAAATGCCAGACAGGGCAATATAAAAATTTTGGAAACTACCGTATTGTGAACACCGAAACCATTGATGGATTTAAGTTTCACCTGCATACAGGAGATTGGATTATGATTCGTCCTTCGGGTACAGAGCCTGTGCTGCGTACCTATGCCGAAGCTCCGGATTCAAAAACAGCCTTTGATATACTTGAACAGACTAAAAATACCATTCTACTGTAGAGTTATTTAGACGAAGGTGATAAATTAGTGGTTGAATACTTTGAGCGGGCAGGAAATTATTGCGTAAATTCGTCCCACCAACTAACCCACCCTCACTGAAAATGAGTATTAATTCTAACACTAATATCGTCTGCCAATGATTAACCTTGTGTTGTCTTTTTTTACCGCAGTATTAATTGTAGTATTTGCGGTGCCTACTATCCGTATGGTTTCTTCCATGAAAGGATTGTTTGATATACCCGATGAACGCAAAGTGCATTTTCTCGATATCCCCCGCCTGGGTGGATTAGCGATATTTGCCGGCTTCTTTATTTCTACTAAAATCTGGGGGATCTGGACTGAGGCGAGTTTGCCCCGCATCCAATATTTTGAAGCTGCTTTGTTTATCCTGTTCTTTTCCGGGCTAAAGGATGATTTGGTAAAACTTACTCCTTATAAAAAACTGCTTGCCCAATTGCTGGCAGCCGTCATCATCATTGTTGGTGAAGATATTCGTATAAAAAGTTTTTTTGGCATCTTCGGTGTTTATGAATTATCGTATCCGGTAAGTTTTGCGCTTACCTTATTTACTTTTATTGTAATCACTAATTCATTTAATTTAATTGACGGAATTGACGGACTTGCCGGAGGAATTGGATTAATCACCTCACTTACCTTTGGTCTCTGGTTTAATTTTAATGGAAATATCGGCTGGTCGGTAATGGCATTCAGTATGAGCGGAGCTTTACTGGGTTTTCTGTTTTTTAATTTTAACCCGGCCAAAATTTTCATGGGCGATTCAGGCGCTTTGGTAATTGGTTTTGTGATGAGTGTTTTTGCCATACAGTTTATTGATCTGAGTGCCGGTTCGGGTATCCCTGCCCCGTCTATTGCTATCGCCATTTTGATTGTACCTTTAATTGACACCTTACGTGTGGTTATTATTCGTCTCATCAAGAAACACCCGCCCTTTAAGGCTGATCAAAACCATATTCATCATTCCATTCTTGCCATTGGATTAAATCATACCGAAACATCGCTCCTGCTATATCTGGTAAACATCATTTTTGTTATCATTGCGTTTATTATGAAAGATTCAACTCTGGCAAGTCATATGCTCACCATTTTTGGCATTGCACTTATTCTGAGTTTTATCCCGAACTTCCTGTTCCAGCAAATGAAAAACGAAAGTACTTTTATGAAAGAACAGGCAGTAAAATCCAAAAAACTGGAACGGGGAGAATTATAGATTCAGCAAGAACGTTTTCATATGGGCAAAAGCCCTTGCCCGGTGACTGATTTGATTTTTTTCTTCCAGCAACATTTGGGCAAATGTTAATTCAGAATTTTCAGGTTTAAACACAGGGTCATAGCCAAAACCTGCACTGCCCTTTTTCTCAGTAACTATTTCGCCCCTGACAATTCCCTCAAACAAATACTCCTTTCCGTCAAATATCAAAGCAATAACTGTCCTGAAATGTGCTTTTCGGTTTGGCTTATGTTTTAATTTTTGCAGCAGCAAATCAATATTATCGGAATCGTTTTTATGCTCCCCGGCATATCGTGCCGAATAGACACCCGGTTCTCCGTTCAAAGCCGCTACCTCTAATCCGGTATCATCGGCAAAGCAATTTTTGCCAGATAGATTAAAAAAATGCCTTGCTTTGATGAGTGCATTTTGTTCGAGGGTAGCCCCTGTTTCAGGAATATCATTGATGTATCCCAAGTCAATCAACGACCGAACATCAAATTTACCTTCGAGCAAGGCATTTATTTCAGCTGCTTTATTCCGGTTTTGGGTGGCAAATATGAGTTGTGGCAACATGAAATTATTTGAACATTTCCTGCAAACTTGCCCAAAATTGTTTTTTAATACTCAAATCGCGTGCAATTTTTTCTAAAGCATCGGCAGCAAGCAATTTACATAATTCATCAACCTGTGTTACCTTATATTTCGCAATAAGCTGAGTCAATCCTAAATCATTTGCCGACATTCCGAAAAGTATCATTTTAACAACCTGATATTTTTCCTTTAGTTTCTCGAAAGTGACCGCTTCGGTTAAAGGAATGCGTAACAACATCACTTCATTAATTGGCAATTTAAGGCCTTTGGTTACCATGTCGGAAAAAAGTTGCTGCTCCGACTGATCAAGTTCTTCATCACCCCGATAAATAAAAACAATGCCTTTATGTGACCCAGAAGAAGAAATTCCCGTTCCCATTTTGTGACCTTTATCATCATCTGGTAACTTTTGAGTAGGTTGTTCGCTTTTTATAAGGTATAACTTATCATCATACAATAATGTAAGCGCGTTTTTATCAGCAAGTAAAGAATTAAACCCGTCCATAATTTGATTTAGATGCAAATTACACGAAATTTGACCGCCTCATCAACAAAATAAGATGAATATTCAAATTACACGCACCTCAAGGTCGAGGATAGATGAATGCGATTTCAACCATATCGAATTCGGTAAAATATTTTCGGACCACATGTTTAAAGCGGATTATATCAATGGCCAATGGCAAAATCCGCAAATTCTTCCTTACGGCCCATTGTTATTTAGTCCTGCAATGAGTGTAATTCACTACGGACAGGGAATATTTGAGGGGATGAAAGCCAATAAAGACAGTGAAGGAAATCCGTTACTTTTTCGTCCGCTTGACAACTGGGCACGGTTCAATAAATCCGCAGCCCGCATGTGTATGCCTGATATTCCGCAGGAACTTTTTATGGAAGGACTAAGGCAATTGGTACTATTGGATAAAGACTGGATACCAAACGGAGAAGGCAGTGGATTATACCTTCGTCCGTTCATGTTTGCAACCGATGATTTTATAGGGGTAAGACCTTCAGCCAATTTTTCCTTTATCATTTTTGCCTGCCCGGTAAATGCCTATTATAACAAACCACTTAAAGTAAAAGTGGCAGATAAATATGTCCGCTCTTTTGACGGAGGGGCCGGATTTGCGAAAGCAGCCGGCAACTATGGCGTATCGATGCTGCCTACCAAAGAGGCCCAGAAAGAAGGATACGATCAGATTATTTGGATGGATGGCCGCGAATTTAAATTTGTGGAAGAATCGGGAACCATGAACCTGTTTTTTAATATTGGGGACAAAGTGCTCACGCCCGAACTTGACGGAAATATTCTGGACGGGGTAACCCGTAAATCGTGCATTGATTTGCTGCGAGCCGAAGGAATTGAAGTGGAGGAACGGAAAATAAGTATTGATGAAGTAATGGAAGCTCACCGCAACGGTACCCTTGCCGATGCTTTTGGAACAGGGACAGCTGCTACCATTGCACCCATACTTACTATTGGTTACAAAGGAAAGGATATTAATTTACCTGAGGTAGCTGACAGAAAGGTTTGTAATTTTCTTAAAGCTAGTTTAGAAAATATTAAAAATGCCCGCACCCCTGATACTTTTGGCTGGGTGCTGAAAGTAACGGATAAACCTTGGACAGCAACTCAGTAAAACTGGATGAAAGCTGGAAGCGACTACTGATTCAGGAATTCAGCAAAGATTACTTTGTAAAACTGAAACATTTTTTGCTGAACGAAAAACAAAACGGGCAAACCATTTATCCGCCCGGAAACAAAATATTCGCAGCATTCGATTACACTCCGTTTGATAAAGTAAAAGTAGTTATACTGGGGCAAGACCCCTACCATGGTGCAGGTCAGGCCAACGGATTGTGCTTTTCGGTAGCCCCGGGTGTAAAACAACCACCTTCCTTGCAAAATATTTTTAAAGAACTTGAAAGTGATTTGGGAATTAGTCCACCTGTAAATGGTGACCTTACCCAATGGGCAAGTCAGGGTATTTTACTCCTTAACGCAACCCTAACAGTAAAGGCCAATCAGGCCGGTTCACATCAAAACCAAGGATGGGAAGTATTCACCGATAGGGTTATTCAGTTACTATCAGAACAAAAGGAACACCTTGTTTTTATTTTATGGGGTAAATACGCTCAGGGAAAAGAACACCTCATTGACTCTTCAAAACATCTGATTATCAAATCAGCACATCCCTCTCCATTTTCAGCTTACTCAGGTTTTTTTGGGTCTAAACCCTTCTCAAAAACAAATAGCTACCTGATTTCAAATGGAATCGCTCCGGTTAATTTCTCCCTTTGATGCAACTATTCGTCTAAAAAACAGTCTATTTTAAAAAATATTCTATTAGATTCGTAATATGAGTATGCTTAAACGGGTGCTTCTTATACCTTTTCTTTTGGCATGTTTATGCACCAGCGTAAATGGACAGGTGCTAATTGGAGCCACCACCTATAGCGGATTAGATACAGCATTTAACGCTATTAATTGGGGAGCCAAAACAGGCAATATCGTTATTTATATTTATGCCAATATCACAGGTGCTAATCAGGCAGTATTGCTTCCAAGCGGTAGCGGTCCTTCCTCCTATACTTCCATTACCATCCGACCTTTAGGAGGTAATTTTACCATTTCCGGTAACCATTCCATTTCGCTTATATATCTGGCAGGTGCCGATAACGTAACGATAGATGGCTTAAACAGTGGTGGACAAAGCCTCACTATATCTAACCTGAACACCTCCGGAGGTTCTGCCGTCAGGATGGGATTTGGTGCATGCAACAATACCATTAACCGTTGTACACTTCTGGGTGCCGGTACATCTTTTACCGGTGTTGTAATGTTTACAAAAGACACCTTGAGCAATATCAAAAACACAATCACTAACTGCAATATCGGGGGCAATTCCGGGGGACGTCCGGCCTATGGTATTTTAGCAGCAGGAGACTTACCTCCAACAACCCCTGCCATAAAATACACCGATAGTATAACTATTCTCAATAATAATATTTACGACTACTCGGCAAACAATTCGCACTCGCTGGGAATTTATACTTTAGATGGCAATTCGGGTTGGACCATACAGGGAAACCGCTTCTACCAGACCGGTTCACGAAGTATTTCCAACAGCGGAGCTACCAAATACCATGGTGCCATTTGGATTTACAGTCAGACCTTCAACAGTACCTTTACCATAAAGGATAATATTATCGGCTACTCCAGCTCATCAGGTACCGGAACCTATCAGGTAACCGGAGCTACTACTACATCGTATATTGCTTTTTTAGGTATTACCATAGCTACCGGTTCGGGCATCACCACCAACCTTGATAACAACAAGCTGAAGAATATCAGTTTCACTTCTTATGATAATTCCCTGCCTTTTATCGGTATTTTCATTAACAGTTCAGGTACGGTGAATCTTGGAAACACTACCGGAAATGAATTAAGCGGAGTGGGCTATTATGTTGCAACCTCATCTTCCTCAGGCAGTGTTCCATTGTACGGAATTTATTACAACGCCTCAGCAGGACTTATTAATAACAGTTCCATAGGGAACATTACAATTTTAAACACAGGCTCTACGTCAACATTACCGATAAGTTTTTATGGTATTTATGCCACCGGAACCTTGACTTCTGTTTCAAGTAATACGATTGGCGGAGCTGCCAGTTCCATCATGATGGGAAATTATTACAATGCCCCCTCCCAAATGGTCGGAATATGGGTATCTACCTCATCAGGACCAACCATCAGCAATAATATCGTCAACGGATTGGATTTGCTGGATTATAATGCTGGTGCCTATGTGGGTGGAATTGATTTGAATATTTCCACAGCTCCTGTTAGTGTTTTCTCAAATACTGTAAGAAATTTATCTAGCAACAGCCGCAATGCAAGTACCTCTTCCAGACCATCTATTTACGGAATTAATTTGGTTACCACTACCAGTGGGAATATTTTCTATTCAAACCGGATAAATAATCTTAAAAATATTTCTGGTGCAAGCGGGGTGACCCCATCGGTAGCCGGAGTAATTTTAGGAGCCGGCACAGCAAGCAATTCTACCTTCCGGGGGAATTACATTTATGATTTAGGAGTTAATTCATCAACCCCAGGTTCCTATTGCGATTACCTGTACATAGGTTCGGGCAACTGGAATGTAAACAACAATATGTTCTCATCACCCAATAGTTTGAATAAAACATTAAATCAGCTTGAGGTTGTTGGCGGCACAGTGAATTTAATTTTTAACAGTTTTTATATCGGAGGAACTACTGCATTTGCTTCCAATTCCTGTAATCTTAAAAGAACCGGAGGAACAATTATTTCAGTAAGCAATCTGTTTTATAATGGCCGGTCATCGGCTTCTGGCGGATACAGTTGCAATATCAACGTCCCTCCTTCTTCTGCCGGATATTCTCCAAATTATAACCTTCATGTTTGCCCTGATACCACTAAAGTACTTTTTGACCAGGGAACATTAACATACAAATCGTTTCAGGAATATTATTCAAGCTTCTTCACCAGCGACCGTGCCGGATGGGCAGAGTTGTCAGCCCAGATAAATCCTTCTTTGTTTTTTACTGATGCAACAAACGGAGATTTATCCATTAATACATCTTCTCAATTGTGCTGGTATGTTAGCGGGAAGGGTTGGCCTATGGCTGCTTATGATTATGACTACGCATTAACCTCGGGAACCAGGTCTAATTCCATCAGCACCGGAGCACCCGATATAGGAGCCGATGAATTTAGCACCGGAACTGCCCCGCTACCCGCAACTCATACCGGAAGTTTTACTGCCGGAGGAACCTCAACTTATTATCAGGCAGGGCGAGCCATTGCACAGATTAACTGGCAGGCGGGGTCATCGTTACCTCCATCGGCTCCAACCGTACTCTACTATACCGGTAGCAACCCGCCATATCCTATTAGCGGCACAAAATCTTTAAACGCTTACTGGCATATCAGTGCAACTAATGTGGCCGGAATGAGTTATACGCTAAAGTTGCGTTATACTGATGCCTTGCTATACAACGTGACCTCAGCAACTAATTTACGCATAGCCAAAAACAGTGGTTCATCTTCAACGGCATGGGGATATGCCACAAGCAATACCCTTGATGCAACTAATAAAACAATTTACAATCCCGCTACTTATAATAGTTTTTCATTCTTTACCGGGACCGATGCTACAGCCCCACTGCCTGTTGAATGGCTGGACTTTAAAGCAACAAAAGTTAATGATGAGGCCCTGCTTTCATGGTCAACAGCTACCGAAACCAATAACAGCCATTTTGAAATTGAACACTCTTTAAACGGAGTGGATTTTGAACCGATTGGAAAAGTAAAGGGGAATAACAACAGTAATAAAATTCAGCATTATACTTTTACTCATACCCATTTATCGGCAGGTTATACTCACTATTACCGCATCAAACAGGTAGATTTTAATGGTGAATTCAGCTACTCTTCCGTTCAGTTTATTCAATCTGAAAAAATGGGTTCGTTTACTGTTTTCCCAAATCCTTTTACCGATGAACTGGTTATAACAAATAATGCTCAATTAACGGGGAATGCGCTGATAACACTAACTGATCTAAACGGGAAAGTGGTTTATAGCCGCGAAGTAAATTTCACCAATAACGAATCCATTCAGATTCAAAAAACCAATGAAATGAGAAAGGGAATTTATTTCCTTTCCATTTTAAATAACGGAGAACTGCTGCATTTGAAAGTGGTTGCTCAGTAACTAATCAATCCGCTCAATTTTGGCTCCAAGTGCACGCAAACGGGTATCAATGTATTGATATCCGCGGTCAATCTGCTCAATATTATTGATGGTACTTGTGCCATTAGCAGCAAGTGCTGCAATGAGCATAGCCACCCCTGCACGTATATCGGGAGAACTCATGGTAATGCCACGCAATTTAGTTTCGCGGTTCGAACCAATAACCACAGCGCGGTGAGGGTCGCATAAAATAATTTTAGCTCCCATATCAATCAGATTATCTACAAAAAACAAACGGCTTTCAAACATCCATTGATGAATAAGTACACTTCCTTTTGCCTGTGTAGCCGTAACTAATGCAATGGAAATTAAATCTGGGGTAAAGGCCGGCCATATCCCATCGCGAATGGTAAGAATAGAACCGTCAATAAGGGTTTGAATTTTATAGGAATCCTGTTTGGGAATATAAATATCATCTCCTTTGAATTCCATTTCAATCCCCATCTTTTTAAATACGGATGGAATAACTCCCAATTCAGCAATAGAGCAATCTTTAATGGTAATTTCAGAATTGGTGGTAGCAGCAAGTCCAATGAAACTGCCAATCTCAATCATATCGGGCAACATGCGGTGTTCACATCCGCCTAAACTTTCTACTCCCTCAATAGTTATCAGATTTGATCCAATACCACTTATTTTTCCGCCCATGCGGTTAATCATTTTACACAACTGCTGCAGGTAAGGTTCGCAGGCTGCATTGTATATCTGCGTGGTTCCTTTAGCCAACGAAGCTGCCATAACAATATTAGCTGTTCCGGTTACCGAAGCTTCGTCAAGCACCATATAGGTACCTTTCAGATTTTTGGCGTCAATACGGTAATAACGTTCATCTCGCAAATGGTCGAATGTGGCGCCCAGTGCTTCAAATCCGCGAAGGTGAGTATCAACAGGTCTTCTTCCAATTTTATCACCGCCCGGCTCTGGAATATAAGCCAATCCGTAGCGGGCCAGCAACGGGCCAATAATCATAATAGAACCGCGCAGGGCAGCTCCTTTTTTTCGAAAATCATCACTGCGCAGGTATTCCAGATTTACCTCTCTCGCTTCAAAAGAAAATGTATGCTCATCAATTTGTTTCACCACTACTCCCATATCGCCCATCAGTTCGATGAGTTTCATTACATCGCGAATATTGGGAATATTGGAAATAGTAACTTTTTCGGGAGTAAGCAGAACGGCTGAGATAATCTGAAGCGCCTCGTTTTTGGCACCCTGTGGAACTACCGTGCCGCTAAGAGGTAGTCCGCCTGTAATTTTAAATGCACCCATTTTGGTTTATTTCCTGTTGCGGTTGCGGTTGTTATGAAATTTATTGCCTTTGTTCCTGTTAAACTGATTCTTGTTTTTATAGAATGGTTTGTTTGTGCGCTGGCCTTTGTCACCCAAACTGAAATCATGTGCCCCCTCTTCAGCCTCTAACTGAATTTTACCCTGAGACAATTCGGCCATATGGTTAATTACGGCCTCATCGGGCAGTACTTCATCATTCCACTGGCGGCAGGCCGCACGCATAAACGAACCAATAATATTGATAAAGTATTTTTTGGTAGGCCCTTCTTCCATCTCTCTGGCACGCTCAATCATTTTCTCGATATTTTTCCCGTAAAAACGATACCTGATTCTTGTTTCCGGGTAATTCAACCGTTCAGGTTTGCGCATCACCTCCTCGGGTGAAGGAACAGGATAAGGTGCATCCACATCCAGTTTAAAATCCGAAATGATGTGAATATGATCCCAGAGTTTATGTTTCCAGTCAACCGAATCGCGCAACTGCGGATTGAGGTTACCCATTACTCCTACAACTAAATTTGCCTTACGTGTGCGTTCTTCTTTATCAGAAATAGAAAGCAGGTGGTCAACCATTTTCTGAACATTGCGTCCGTACTCACTTATGTACATTCTGCTTCGGCTGGTATTGTATTCCATGAACTAAAATTAATGTTGCAAAATAGGGAATATTCCTTGTAAAAAACCTATGAAAGTATTTTGAGCTTAGCAAACTTCAAAATCAGCTGCTTTTGTCCTAATCCCATAAAATTAATGGTGGCCTTGCGGCTATCGGCATTTCCTTCTACTTTTTCAACGGTTCCCTTGCCAAATCGCTGATGCACCACCTGCATTCCTTCGATAAGCCCGGTAGTATCGTCAGGTACAAAATCAGGGTCATCATTAGCAGGTATTCTGTTAACAGGTTTGGTAAATGTAACTCCCGGTTTTGAAAACTTCCCTTTTACGTTTAACCCCGAAAGAGAAGTCCGTTTCTCGGAAAAAGTTTCATCCAACCCCGACAAGTCGCGCTTTGTTTGATTTCCGGTGGCAAATAAACGTTCCATCTTGAGGTGCTGCGGGTCAATCTCTGTTAAAAAACGACTCGGTTCGGCCGGATTTAACGTGCCGAATTTAAACCGACTGGTGGCAAAGGTTAAGGTAAGTTTGCGCATCGCCCTTGTCATGGCCACATAAAATAATCTGCGCTCCTCTTCCAGTTCCTGCCGGCTATTGAGCGATAATTGAGAAGGGAATAAATTTTCTTCGAGTCCTACAATAAATACGTGTGAAAATTCCAGCCCTTTTGACGCATGAATGGTCATAAGTTTAACCTTATCATTATCTTCCTCATTGTCCTTATCCGCATCAGTAAGCAAGGCTATATCCTGCATGTAATTGTCAAGGGTACGTGGTAAAAAATTAACCTCTCCTTCCACCGGTTCCTGTACGGTAAATTCTTTTACCCCATTCAGTAACTCCTTAATGTTTTCAAAACGGGCTACACCCTCCACGGTTTTGTCCTCATACAATGATTTGAGCAAACCTGTTTGTTTGGCTATGTATTCAGCAACCTCATATGCCGACTGATTTTTCATCATCACGGCAAAATGTTTAATCATGGTACCAAAATCACTGATTGGTTTTACCGCAGCTTTAAGTTCTTTGGTAAACGATTCAATATTTTCAATAATGCGCCATACGGATGTATTATGTGCATCGGCCAAAACAAACAATTTTTCGATACTTGTTTTACCAATACCACGCACCGGATAATTGATAATTCTGCGCAGGGCTTCCTCATCATTGGGATTAATGATTAACCGAAAATATGCCAACAGGTCTTTTACTTCCTTGCGCTGATAAAAGGATAATCCACCATAAATGCGGTAAGGAATATTCATTTTTCGCAGGGCTTCCTCCAGTGCACGCGATTGTGCATTGGTTCGGTATAAGATGGCGAAATCGGAATTATTGAGCCGTTCCTGCATTTTTTCTTCAAAAATGGAAGAGGCCACCATCCTGCCTTCTTCATTATCGTTAATGGCTTTGAATACGCTTATTTTATTACCCTCTGGATTATCGGTAAAAATCTCCTTCTTTAACTGGTCCCGGTTTTTTAAAATAATACTCGAAGAAGCATCCACAATAGTTTGCGTACTCCGGTAATTTTGTTCCAGTTTAAAAACTTTTAATTCGGGGTAATCCTTATTAAAATCGAGTATATTTTTAATGGTTGCCCCTCGAAACGCATAAATACTCTGGGCATCATCGCCCACCACACAAATATTCTGATAGGCCGCTGCCAGTTTCCGGATAATCATATACTGGCAATGATTGGTATCCTGAAACTCATCAACCATAATGTATCGGAATTGATGCTGATACTTATTGAGTACATCGGTATGCTTATTCAGCAATTCGTATGTTTTCATCAGCAGGTCATCAAAATCCATGGCACTGGCCTTAAAACAACGATCCTGATAGGCTAAATAAATCTCGGCAATTTTCGGACGACCACTGGCTGCATCGGCTTCACGCAATTCCAGATTTTCGAAATAAGCCCGTGCATTAATGAGGTTATTTTTGGCATTCGAAATACGGTTGAGCACCAAGCCCGGTTTGTAAATTTTCTCATCCAGGTTCATCTCACTCACAATACTCTTAAGTAAACTTTTTACATCATCGGTATCGTAAATGGTAAAATTGCGCGGGTAACCAATTTTCTCAGACTCTATACGCAGCATTCGGGCAAAAACGGAGTGAAAGGTGCCCATCCATAAATTTCTTGCCTCATTCCCTACCACTTTTTCAATTCGCTCGCGCATTTCGCGGGCTGCTTTATTGGTAAATGTGAGGGAAAGAATTTGAAATGCATCAACTCCTTTGCTCAGCAGGTGGGCGATGCGGTAGGTGAGCACACGTGTTTTACCCGAGCCTGCACCGGCAATAATCATCACCGGACCTTCAGTATTCTGCACTGCCTCGCGCTGAGGCTCATTCAACAAAGCTAAGTAATCCGTTTCACCCCTATTCATTGGTGCGAAAATAGAGAAAGCAATAGTTCATTTTTATCATAAATATCAACAGTTAATAGAAAAATTGTAACTTGCACTTATGAAAAAGCTTCTTTTTCTTGTTTTGCTAATCAATACCTTAGGCACCAAGGGACAGGTGAGTTATATTCCGGGGCCCCCAGCTTGGGAACAAATACCCTTCACTAATTATTATACTAAGATTTTAAAAGCAAACTCAGGTTCAGCCACAACAAGTGGAAATTTAATCTACTATAGTTTTAAAAAAAAAATCTTTTCATATATACATCGGATAGCAAGTTGTATAAATCAGATGACAGAGGCAAAACATGGGTTGAATCCGAAATCAAAGTACCAAAATCAAATTTGAAAATGTTCGAAAGAAATGATAGCCTATTTGCGCTTGCTTATTTTATAAGGCCGTACAGTTTGAACAGTATAGATAACTTCTTGTTGCTTTATAGCGCAGATAACGGAGCATCATTTAATGAAATGGAACTAAATATCCCTAAAGGAATCGCATTACGAGAATCTGCAATATCTAACAAAGGACAGATTATATTTTAAAGAACTCAATGATTCAACCCGGCAAACATTTATTCATTATTGCTTTACTTTTGTTTGCTCGCATCAGCAATGCACAGCAGGAATATTGGCCCGGTATGCCACGTATCCATCAGGAGAATACATTTTCCCATCTGGGTAAATTCATTATTCACGAAACCTGGATGAACCAAACATATGATGGATACTACCTAAGTAGTGATGGAGGCAAAACATGGCGCAAACTTAATCAACCTCTTTTTAGCGCAAGAAACATTTTCAGCATTACCACGCTTGATTCATTCTTTTTGATTCATGCAATAAATGGTTACTACCTGACAACGGATTTCGTTAACTATACTTTCGCAGGCGAACCCAAGCACATTGAAATATCGCGGATGGTTGCAGCAAATACCGTCAATAAGGAGATAATCGGGTACAAAAGTACATGGCTACATGCTCCTCAGGTAACCAGCTCCGAACAAAAGGTTTGGTTTGTTTCTGCTGATGGCGGGTTCAACTGGAATGTTATCAGTGGCGGACTACTTACTACAAAGAAGTCATATGTAACAGGTGTAGCCGGTGAGATGCCTGTATATGGCGACTACTACGATGTGAATATGCCGAGTAGCTTTATTGGAACAAAAACAGATTACCTGGCTACCTATAGCCACGATTTTTTACCCTCGAATGCAAAGGTAGACCTGGTAAAATTCAACTTCTTTTCACGCCAATGGGAAACCATTAAAGGAACAAACTATTATACAGACGTTGCTAAAAAAGATGCGAACGCCCAACTATGTCACTACAATCCTAAAACCGAAAGTATATTTATTTATGATGGAATAAGTAAGCTATTCTATTCTCAAAACCTGGGAACAAACTGGATACCTTGTGGCAATGGCCTTCCCACAGGTACCGATTATCATGCTCTGAAACTATTTTCAAGAGCAGATACCTTATTTGCTGCAATCATTACCAAGAACGGTAAATATCAATATCTCCCCAGATTATACTATAGTTTGAACAATGGAATGTTTTTCAATCCGATTCCACTTAACCTCCCCAAGGGCATAGAGCTGGATGGTGTAACCGTATCAAAGGAAGGATATATAGTATTTACAGGCGAACAATGCGAGTGCGCTTTTATTCAGGAATCAGATTCGTACAATTTTAATGAACGTGCGATTCCTTCAACAAATAAGAGCCCTGTAACTCGCTTACAAGTACTGAATGAAACGGAAGCGCTTGCTCAATACAAACCAAACGAAGAACAGGTTGATCAGGGGCAAGAAACATACGGGGGTATTTCACATACTACTGATAAAGGCTTAACCTGGACAAATGTCACAAGAAATCTTTCAAACTTCGGAATTAAAGACTGGGTTTTCTTTCACGATACCCTATTGGTACTTACACCCTACGCACGCTTTACCACAGATTGGGGTAAAACCTGGGAGCCTTTACCCGGGGTGGATTCTATGGAAACTTTTGGAGCTATTAATTTTATTGACAGTTTCATTTATATCGGTGGTGGCGGTTATAGTAATAATGGATACCGTTCAAAAAATATGAGTCAATGGGAAAAGCATAAAACCAACTCGTTACTTTTTGACTATAATTACCCACTCCCGAAATTCTTTGGCATTATGTTCAATGGCAAATATTGGTCGGCAGATGATGGAGTAACCCTGATACCATGCCAACAGCCGATCAGAGGTAACATGATGAATGTTATCAAACTACCAGATAGTCGGCTGCTTACTTTCTACTATCTTGGCTTGAAAAACATGCCTGCCTATTATACAGCTATATCTGCTGACAGCGGCAAAATATGGAAAGACACTGTTATAGCAACATTTAGTAACATGAAAGGATGTTACATACGTGATTCTCTTATCTACCTTCTGACCAATGCGGGCATCAAAGTGCTCAACACAAATACACTTGAAATCATTAAAGAGTACCCTTTTAAATTTAAACTTAGCCTAACCAATGAAATATTCTACCATAACGGAAAGATTTATGTGCCGACCTCAGATGAATTGGGCAAAATTTATGTGTGGAATGATGAACTGCTAACAAGCAATCAAAGTAATATATCGGATGAACCGGAAATAAAGCTATACCCTAATCCGGCCACCAACCGGTTGACTATTGAATTAAACCACGATCAGAAAAAACTAACTTATCAGCTTTTCAATTTAGTAGGTACACCTGTTATGTCTGGGCTCATAAACCAAAAAGTGGTGCTTGACCTTACACCAATACCCGCTGGTTTATATTTTCTCAGAATAAGTGGCAGTGACAGCGAACATATTCACAAAGTACTTGTTTCCAAATAGTATAAGTAGCAATAAATTTCTTGCTTTCCTAAGTTCCCATTCTAACTTTGCCCAAAAGCAATTACCATGACACAACAGGAATATTTAGCCCAAAACAAAGACCGTTTTTTGAATGAGTTGTTCGAATTACTGCGTATCCCGTCAATAAGTGCCGACTCGGCCTACAAAGGTGACGTGGCCAAAGCTGCCGAATATGTAAAAGAAAAGCTTATAGCTGCCGGAGCTGATAAAGTGGAGGTATGCCCCACTGCCGGACACCCGATTGTGTACGGAGAAAAAATAATTGACCCCCAATTGCCCACCGTACTCGTTTACGGGCATTACGATGTACAGCCGGTAGTTCCGCTGGAATTATGGGATACTCCACCGTTTGAACCCACTATCCGCAAAACAGCAAACCATCCTGACGGAGCTATTTTTGCCCGCGGCTCTGCCGATGACAAGGGGCAGTTTTACATGCATGTGAAAGCTTTTGAGGTAATGATGCAAACAAGTACACTTCCCTGCAATGTTAAATTTATGATAGAGGGAGAAGAAGAAGTAGGAAGTTCTAACTTAGGTACGTTTTGCAAAGAAAATGTAGAACGATTAAAAGCAGATGTGGTTCTTATCTCCGACACATCAATGATTGCCAATGATGTTCCTTCTATCGATACCGGATTACGCGGATTGAGTTATGTGGAAGTAGAAGTTACCGGACCCAATCGTGATTTACACAGCGGAGTTTATGGAGGAGCAGTGGCCAATCCGATTAATATCCTGGCCAAAATGATTGCCTCCATGCACGATGAAAACAATCATATCACCATTCCGGGATTTTATGATGAAGTACAAAACCTCACCGAAGCAGAAAGAACAGAACTGAATAAAGCCCCGTTTAACCTGGAAGAATACAAAAAAGATTTAGCCATTGCCGATGTATGGGGTGAAAAAGGGTATACCGTTTTGGAAAGAACCGGTATTCGTCCTACCCTTGATTGCAACGGAATTTGGGGAGGCTATACAGGAGAAGGTTCAAAAACGGTTTTGCCATCGAAAGCATTTGCCAAAATTTCGATGCGTTTGGTTCCAAACCAAACTACAGATAAAATCACTGAACTTTTTGCAGACCACTTTAAAAAAATTGCCCCTGCAGGAGTACAGGTAGAAGTACGCCCTCATCATGGTGGTGAGCCGGTAGTAACACCCACCAACTCGCCTGCCTATCTTGCCGCTGCCAAAGCCATGGAAACCACTTTTGGTAAAAAACCTATTCCTACACGCGGTGGCGGCAGTATTCCGATTGTAGCGCTATTTGAAAGTGTGCTTGGATTAAAATCGGTGTTAATGGGATTTGGGTTAGATAGTGATGCCCTGCATTCGCCAAATGAGCATTACGGTTTGTTTAATTACTACAAAGGGATTGAAACCATTCCTTATTTCTTCAAGAATTTTACCGAGATAAAAAAATAGTTTTACCTATACTACAGTAATGCGAAATACTCACTTTAGCGCGACTGTGGTTCTTATTAGTTTGTGTAGTGCCTGAACAAAAATTAAACATACTTTTTCTTCCGGCCTGGTATCCGAACAAATACGACCAAATGGCGGGATTATTTGTGCAGCAACATGCCCGGTCGATACAGGATTTTGCCAACGTGGCCGTGTTACAGATTGTGCAGCACGCAGGGGCCACAAGACATCAGATTGAAGAACGCAATGAAGAGGGGATTTTTGTTTACCGTATTTACCTCAAATCGGTAAAGGCTCCTTTTATTGGTAAAATTATTAATGGCTTAAACTATCGCTGGTCAACCAAATATGCCTACGAACAAATCAAACAAAAATGGGGCAAGCCCGATATTTGCCACGTGCATATTTTAACCCGCACCGGATGGCTGGCACTTAAACTGTGGCAAAAAAGTAAAATCCCTTTTGTAATCAGTGAACACTGGTCGCGCTACCTGGAGCAAAACAGCAGCAGCTATCAGGGAACAGCACGCAAAAAATACACCGAGCAAATTGTAAAATATGCCAAAGCAGTAATGCCGGTGAGCGGGATACTTAAAGAAGCCATGCTCAAGAACAATTTACTCAACGCAAACTATCAGGTTGTGCCTAATGTGGTAAATATGGATAGGTTCTCTCTTAAACCCACGCATACACCATCGGCAGTTACTCATTTCTTAAACGTGAGCTGTTTTGACGAAAAAAGCAAAAACCTGCGCGGGCTGATTGATGCATTTGAATTATTGATTCAATCGGGAACAAATGCCACGTTAAAATTAGCGGGAAACGGCCCCGACAAACAGGCAATTGAAGCTTATGCAGCTCAAAAACAACTGAGCGATAAAATAATATTTACCGGAGAACTAACTGGAGAGGCATTGGTGCAGGCGTATCATTTGGCCGATGCATTTGTGATGAGCAGCTACTACGAAACATTTGCGATAGTATTAGTTGAAGCCATGGCCTGCGGATTGCCGGTAATTGCTACCAATACCGGCATTGCTCCTGAAATTATAGATGAACAAACGGGCATATTGGTTTTGGAATCTACTCCCCAAAAACTGATGGAAGCCATGAACGAAACTGCAAAAAAAATAGCCCGATATGATGGGCTCACTATAAGAAACAAAGTTATTAACCGTTTTAGTGAAGACACCGTTGGAAAAATGCTGCATTCAGTTTACAACGGGGTTTTATCCTCATAATACCTAATTTCGTTTCATGGGCATCCGATTTATAGGAACATTAGCCAACCGACTGATAACTGCACTCCTCAATTTTTTAATTGTGGTGATAACTGCACGATACCTTGGCACATCAGGACGGGGAGAAATAAGTTTAATTGTTCTTGCCATCAGCATGATTCAAATGATATCGGGGGTGATGGGCGGAGGTGCCATTGTTTACCTAGCTCCCCGTTATCCACAGTTTAAAATAATGGTGATAAGCATTGCCTGGACCATTCTTATTTGTTTAGCCTGTGCAACACTCATGAATTTGTTTGGATTAATTAAACCCGGATTTGCATTCCCCATCCTTATATTAAGTCTGCTGGTATCCTTTTTTGCAAATATGCAAAGCCTGTTACTGGCACGACAAAATTTTAATGCATTTAATCTTACTTCTGTTTTACAACCGCTCACTTTATTAGTGGTATTTTATTTTTCAGTAAAGCGGGATTCAATGCACACCATTGATGATTTTATTGATGCGGCTTATATTGGCTATGCCTTACCATTGGGCTTAACCCTATTTTTACTGAAACCTGTTACCATTGCTGATGCCACCTGGAAAGAGGTAGCTAAAAAATTTCTACATCACGGTGGATGGAGTCAGCTGGCTAATTTGGCGCAGTTGCTTAATTACCGGTTCAGTTACTATTTCATTGAAAAAATGGAAGGGGTTACCTCGCTTGGAATTTTCTCAACAGGTATTTCCGTTTCCGAATCCGTGTGGGTATTCAGCAAAAGTTTGTCGACCGTTAAGTATGCCAACAGTGCGAATGAAAATGACCGTTTCAAACTCCATCGGCAGGCAATTTTACTTATAAAATTCAGCATCACCGGAACTCTTTTTCTTTTATGCATTCTATGTCTTATTCCGGATACTTTTTACATGGAGTTATTCAGCAAATCTTTTAAAGGAATTCAAGGCCTTATGATTCATCTGTCACCGGGTATATTAATGCTGAGCATTTACACTATTCTGGCAGCTTATTTTTCGGGTACCGGAAGGCATCATCTTTCATCAAAAGCTTCCATGATAGGATTGGGGATTACCATACCGGCCTGTTTTATTCTTATTCCTGAATATGGTATCACAGGTGCCGTGTGGGCAGGTAATTTATCTCATCTGGTAAATGGTTGTTTTTTGCTGGTACATTTTAGGAGAGAAACAAGAACATCCCTGAGTGGTATTCTCCCGCGTAAAAAAGATCTGGCTGAATTTAAAAAGCTGATGAGCGGAAGTTAAACGCTACGCTTCTCCAGCATACGGGATACATATTTCCCTATAATATCAAATTCTAGATTAACCCTTTCTCCCTTCCTTATATGTTTGAAGTTGGTATGCTCAAAAGTATACGGAATTATTGCAACTGAAAATGATTTTTCCATTGAATCAACTACAGTTAAGCTTACTCCATTTACACAAACAGAACCTTTCTCTACTGTGAGGTGATGCTTTTGGGTTGGTTCATAACCAAAAGTAAAACGCCAGCTTCCGTCTAACATTTTACGCTCTAAACAAACTGCGGTGGTATCTACATGGCCTTGCACTATATGGCCATCAAAACGACCATTGGCAGGCATACATCTTTCTAAATTGATATTATCACCCGGTTTTAATTCGCCAAGATTGGTTTTGTTTAATGTTTCTTCAATGGCCACCACCGTATACACATCATCTTCTTTATTCACTACGGTTAAACACACTCCATTATGAGCTACGCTTTGATCAATTTTAAGTTGGGGAGTAATATTGCTGCGCACTTGCAAATACAGGTTTCCGTGCTCATGTTTCACATGTTGTACTTCTCCTGCTGTTTCAATAATTCCTGTAAACATTATCTTATAACCTGAACAGTTCCTTTTAATATCCGCTTTTTAATTCCTTCTAATCTAAGTTCGTGCACAGTACAAATATAAAAGTAAACCCCATCGGGAACTTCCTTTGTTGAATTCATTTCCCTGCCGTCCCAGTTAATGTCCGGATCATGTGTTTCAAAAACCAACTGCCCCCACCTGTTGTAAACAGACATATCTACCTTTTTTACATACCGGTATGGAAAAGGCCCGAATAAATCATTCAAACTATCGTTTCCGGGAGTAAAAACATTTGGCAAACGATATTCAGGACAATTATCCACGCAGGCTCCATTACTGAATTCGCTTTCGTTGTTAAAAGAATCAATTGCCGTTACAAGGTAACATGCAGCAACTGATTTGGTGAGTATTGGCCGGGCATCAAAAAAAGTAGTGTCGGTAGCACTGTTGTTGCTTGCAATAAGAATATATGCGGTATCAAGTATCGTTCGGCAATATACATTGTAGCCAACAATATCCTTTGCACATGAATTATTGGGATTGTTCCATTTTAATGAAGTGTTGAATAAAACACAATTGGTGGCAGCACTTAATAAAGGTGGACAGGGAGAAGTAGTGTCGGCCGGTATTCCCTCTGCTTCCTGAGATAAGTTAATCACGGGATATACGTAACCGGGCACTGTGAATTCCCCCTTTGATTTAATATAATATTTGTAGGTCTTCCCATTAATAAGCCCTTCATCTCTGAATCGCTGCACCGGAGATGATCCGATGGAATCAAATGTTAGCATTTGTTCATTCCATTTGTAAATGGTGTGTACCACGTTTTTCCACTGAACATTATCATTCCAGACCAATTCCAGCGCTTCGTCATCGGGGATACAGCTTAAATAAATGGAAGAAGCTGGTCTGCTTTTTCCTATATACTGACGTTTCAATCCAAAAGAATCGCTGTAAAATTCAATTTTGTAAGAATACTGCTTGCCTAATGTATTTAAGTTAACCGCATCGGTATAAGCAGAGTCGTTAAAAAAATAGAATGATGAATTACTAAGCGAATCAACCGGAACAAAAGCACCTCCGTTAATATCAGGAGAGCGATAAATAACATACTTATACGGCCCGGGGTAATACACTGAATCCATTTTAAGAGGTTTTGACCATGCCAGCCAAATCTTTCCCGTGTCGTTATCTGTTTTAAGTACACTTACATTTGTTATCACCGGACGGTCTTTGGTGATTTCAGCGCATACTTCAATACTTGAATACCCCTCGGCTGCTTCGCTAAAAATGGGAGCATTATTGGCGCCTTTGGGTGAATATACCGAGGTAACCCGGTAGCAGTATCTTGTTCCCGGAACCAAACCCAATCCGCCATCGTTATCGTAATACTGGTTGTTTGATAATCCGGTATCGGTGTGGTACAATTTGTATCCCGTATAAGATGGCACCCCGGTTTCACAATAATTATGCTTCCACTTTGAGCTGTCAATTCTGCGGTAAATATTATATGCAGCGGCTTCATTGCACGAGTCTTTGTTCCACTTCAAAATAAATCCATCTTCAAATTGTGCAAGCGTAGGATTTTGAGGAGCCGGCCCCACTACACGGATATTGAAAAATTTCATATCAACTAAGTTGATGTCAGGAGCTGCATGCTGGTCTTCGGCTCTGCACACAACCTCGTAAGGTGTCTTCCGAATCTGATTACAGGATGGAGTCCAGGAAAAAACTGCTTTTATACTATCTTTGCCTAGAGCAGAAAATGGAGTTAAAGTGGCGTTAGTTCCAGGAGCTATAAATGGGGCACCATAGGCAGTAAGTTTAATCAGGTCATTCACATTAGGATCAATAGCTTTTACAACGGTTGTATATGTTTTTCCAACCTCAATGCAGGTATCCTGAATTTTCGTAAGTATAGGAGGATCGTTGTTGCAAATAACCACTACAATTTGCATATCACGAATAATGCTTCCTATTTCCTGCCCGTTTCTGAATTCCTGAATAAGAATGGCGATATTATATTTCCCATCCTGTCCGGGAACCGGAGAATCCCAAACCAGTTCGCCATTGTACCGGTCGATAGTAAAGGATGTGGTGGCCTGAGGAATAAAAAAGCCATTCACATCAGTGTTCAAAGCCTGTTTGGGCGCAATGATTGAATAAATTAAACTGTCTCCATCTGCATCATATGCTCCCGGATTATGCACAAACTTACGCAGGGTGCAAGCATAATCAATTGGTGGAATTAACAGTACCGGTGATCGGTTTACTCCCAAAAAAGGATTTATCTTAATTGTACACTCCAGATAAAAAGCCGTATTAAAGGAATTATCCATATTTCGTACTCCTTCAATCCGGTTAGGGTCTACCAAATAAACCTTAAATGTACCTGGTCCCGCATAGAGGTGAGTCCCAACGTATGTATTTTTCCAGGTGGTATTTGGCAAATTCTCTTTTGAAACTCTGTTAATCACAGAAGAAGTAAAATCGCCCCAAAAAACCTCCAGCTGATCCCTGTCGGCCTGACGACTGCGCGGGTTTCCGTTCTCGGTGTAAGTAACCACAGTTATTTCATAGGTTAAGCCCGAAACCAAACGGTAAGTGATTTCACCTGCCTTATTGTGAGAAGCCATTGCAAAACCTGCAACAAGGGATAAAATAACTAAAAAGGAGAGTCTCATCAGATACCTACGAAGATAACATAATTAACAGCCATTTTAAAAGCAATTTAGCGCCTGCCTTTAAAACAAAAAACCTGCCACACAGGTTGCATGGCAGGTGCTAAAAAAACAAATCAACAAACTATAAAATCAATAATTTTTGGCTCAACTTGTTTTGGCCGTTTACCGATTCAATAAAATAAACTCCTTTTCTAACGGCACTTACATCAAGTGTAAGTTTTCTGCCATCAGCAGATTTTTCCTGTACAGGTACATTTACTTCTTTTCCGTTTATATCTACTAATTTCACGTTTAACTCCCAATCAGCACCATCTGCCACTTCAACGCTTACTGAATTTACCGCAGGGTTGGGATATATATTGATAGATACATTTCCGCTTGAAAAAGTAGAATTAACATTTGAACGATCAATGTATATAACCTGACTGTATTCAAAACGTCCATCAAAATCAACCTGCTTCAGGCGGTAATAAGCACTTGAGGTAACATCATCGTTGTAGATATACGTATTTAGCATTGAAGTAGTACCGTGCCCATTAACAAAACCAACAAATACAAAATCTCCGGTTAATTCATCTCTTCGTTCAATTTCGAATCCTTTATTGTTTACTTCTGAAGCAGTAATCCACTCCAGTTCGTTTCCTGCATCTCCCGGCTTACCAGAGAAACTCACCAGACGTACAGGAAGCGGTGAACTATTATCAATAATAGAGAATGGACTAAAAGAGGTTACCCCCGTTAACTGCCTGGTATAAGGACCAGATCCGCTTGCCGCGGCACTGGTAGATGACTCCCATGAACCCCCGGTATAGTGGGCAACGTAACAATTGTTTCGGGTAAATGAAGTTCCTTCATCGGAGACATTCCATTGGAGAGTAATGTTTAAACTTGATCCCCCCGTAATTTCTTCATCAATTACCCAGGTATTTTTCACCGCGTGGCTTGTAACCGATGATCCGGTTGCGTCATCATTTGCATCATAGGAAGAATATATTCCAGAAAAAGCTCTCACGAAAAAATAATCATCGGTTCCCGAACCGGGCTGAGACAATGTAACCGGCAAATAGGTGGTTGTAAGTCCCACAGGATAGGATACTGAAGTATTATTACTTCTTACCTGCCTTACCAATGAACCATATCCACTTGTAATGATGTAATTGGTACTTGAAGCCCCGCTAATAGAAGCTCCCGAAGATATTGTCAAATCATAGATACCTAAATCTATTTTCCCTGAGGTAAAAGTAAGTGTACCTACAATATTAACATCTCCGGTAAGAATCTTCTTTCCCCCTCCATTTATTGTAAGATTATTGTAGGTTCCGCCAGGAAGATTTTGGTCTGATGAGCTGTTAAAAATAAGAATTGATGTTTCAGCAACTGAACCAAGGGTTGGAACAGTAGAATTATTAACCGTTAGGGTAGCAGATGAAGCAACGTCAATCATTCCCGTGAAACTATATGCGGAAGGAATAGTGAAATTGATGGCAGACCCTGTACCAAGTATTACCTTTGAATTAGTTCCGCTAACTTGCCAGTTTGCAGTTAAGGTGGGAGTGGCGTTATTACTAATTACAAAAATACAATTTGATGAAGAAAATGAACCAGGAGAGGTACCTGTTCCATTTGTACTTGTCCCCCACGTTGAAGTAATATTAAGTGCCCCTGTTGATTTTGAATAATAAATAGTTGGATTTAATGCAGTCACAGAGAAGTCATCAATACTATAGCCATGATTCACATTTTTTTTCTTTGGTAAATACCAACGAAACATTATCTCACTCCCACTTGCCAATGAAACTCCTGTAATAGTGTAGGTTTTCGATTCGTTGTAACTGGAAGAATTACCATTTACGGGACCTAGTGTTCCAATTGCGGGACTTTCAAAATCTAATGACTTGATTGACGTCCATCCGTTACCAGTCAATGAAGTAATAGAAGAGGAACTGGTTTTATACGAGAACCTAATATTTTGACTTTTTGTACCACTAACTCTCCATTGCTCAGCTGAGAATGAAACAGAGAACGCATTAATTGTAGTTCCGGAATTATTTTTAATCCTAACTCCAATATAATAACTTTCAGAACCTTGTGAGCCCGGCACTGAACCCAAAGAACGATCCTCAGATGCCGTACCATAAGAATAAAGACCTGTGGTGCTTGAGCTGCCATTGTTACCATACATAGAAATGGTGCCATTTCCTGAAGCTCGCTGAGCATACCAACTGGTTAATGTTGAGTTGTTGCTCCATGTGGTAGTTCCACTTGATGGAAGTGCATTGAAATTTTGAGAATACGTTTGCCCCACTGAGGTGATAGATACCTGGGCCTGTACACCCTTAACCATTCCCAGAACAGTTAAAAGCATCATGTAAATTGTTTTTTTAACTAAGTTCATATAATTAATTTTTTAGTTTGTTTCGAGAAATATTTTTTTACTTACACTGGTCGTTCCGTTTTGAATTACCAACAGATACATGCCTTTACTTAATCCATCCATCCCCAGAGTAAGTTTATTGCCTGAATAATTTTTACTTATAACCGGACAGTAAAATTCCTTCCCCATCATATCCATCACATGCACATTAAAAGAAGTGGGATCGTCCGTTTTTAACTCAATGTTTACAAAGGATGAAGCCGGATACGGGTAAACCAAAACGGTGCTTGCGGAAAGCGGACTTAAAACTTTTTCAATATGTGATGCCTCTACATAAATAGCCTTACTGTATTCATATGTGCCCGAAATATTAAGCTGTTTTAACCTGTAATAGGCGTTTCCTGCAAAAGCATCAATATACTGGTATGAAACAGTTTGAATACTTGTTCCGTTTCCTTCTACAAAATCAATTGTTCTGAACTGATTCTCTCCTTCCTCCATTCTTTCCAATTCAAATCCGACATTATTTTGTTCCGAAATGGTTGACCAGCTAAGTACAATGGCTTTACCGGTTGATTGTGCCGAAAATGCGGCTAACTGAACTGGCGAAGTGTCATCTGCTACCCGATTCTTACTCTCCACACCTGTGAGTAAACCCGACTCGCTCAAATTCAGGTTGCCCTGTGTACCGCTAACCTGCTGTGCGTTGGCATTAAAACCTATCCATAATGCCGGCAAAATGATCAGTACGCTTCCTTTTTTCATGCTATTTATCACTTTTTTGAAAAACGAAATTATTAAATTTTTGATAAAAACAAAAAATTCAACTACTATTTTTACCAATTCAACTAAAAATTTCATGCATTCATCTAAATCTGTAGAAATTTGTAGACGTTTTTTAGATTGATTAGCCGCCCTTCCATATCGAAAGGCAGGAAATAAAGAGAAGGGCCCTGTGGGCAGTTTTAATGACAGCGCCTTAACCCCGGGGTTGGCCTGCTTTCTAAAAGTTTGCACCTTAAAATTTCTTTCCATGCTTTTTGCGATTGATGGGAAACAAAGGTGCCTCTACGTAAATCCCTAAAAACCGCGACAGTCCACAAAATGCCATGTGGATTGTCTGAAAAAGAAAACAAAAACTTAGTTAACTTATTGATTTAAAGAAAATTAAATCAAATACATTTTATTAGAAAACCGAAAAATAAATTGGGATTTACCAAAGAAAAAGATTCCACAACCCATAAAAAGGATAAAAAAACAGGCGGCTGAGTTTCCCCAACCGCCTGTTGATTCTATTAATGTGCTAATTTACTTCCCGCAGAATTCAGCACTCAGGTACTCCCTGTTGAGGCGGGCAATTACTGTGAGTGGAATTTCTTTAGGACACTCGGCCGAGCAGGCTCCTGTATTGGTACAGGCTCCAAACCCTTCGGCATCCATTTGATTCACCATGGCAAGGGCCCGTTGTTTGCGCTCTGGTTGTCCCTGGGGCAACAAAGCAAATTGCGAAACCTTGGCTCCAACAAATAACATGGCTGATGAGTTTTTACAGGCAGCCACACAAGCTCCGCAACCTATGCAGGTAGCGGCCTCAAATGCTTCGTCTGCTATTTCTTTCCCTATCGGAAGGCTGTTGGCGTCCTGTGCATTTCCGGTATTTACCGACACATATCCGCCTGCTGCCATAATGCGATCAAATGCAGAACGGTCAACAGCCAAATCTTTTATAACAGGAAAAGCTGCGGCACGCCATGGCTCTACCACAATCACATCTCCGTCTTTAAACGAACGCATGTGTAACTGGCAGGTAGTAACTCCGTCATTGGGCCCATGCGGGCGTCCGTTAATAAACAAACTGCACATCCCGCAAATACCTTCGCGGCAGTCGTGGTCAAATGCAATGGGTACTTCTTTGCCCTCGGCCACCAGACGCTCGTTAAGCACATCAAACATTTCTAAAAACGACATATCGGGTGATACACCATCTACCTTGTAGGTTTCAAAACGGCCTTTGTCGTTCGTATTTTTTTGTCTCCACACTTTAAGTGTGATATTCATATTTCCGCTCATAATATTTTATTGTGCTTTTGAATAATGTTCGTCAGTAAAGGCATATAGGAAATTATGGACATTATTAGACTGGAAATGGTTGTATCCATAATAACTAAGCGGATTGGTTTTTGTTGGTGAAGAAAAATCAGTATAAACTAATTTCTTACCGTCTGCAAACATTACAATCATAGAGTCAGCTACCGCAACAAAGTATGGAGTGGTAGGTGGCGATTCTGCCCTCTCCTCAAATGAACTCCCTATAAGTATAATTTCCTCTTGGGCTAAAATACTTTCCCGATATAATCTAACGGTAAGGTTTTGTGGACTCCAATTATAGTAAACCGTCTTTATTTTACTTGGAATATATCCCTTGCATGAAGCAAGCAATATCAAAACAACATAAAATAATAAGTACTTTAACTTCTTCACATCCATTTAAGATTAATTCCAACTGGCAAACAAGGCGTACATATCAATTTCATCATGCCTTTTTTTTTGCTTATTACTATTTGTAACTTCTTTGTGCAATTTTAATATTTTCAAATTTCAAATCTTCCTTGTGCAGTTCCCAATTACTTACACCTTTAAACTCCCACGCTGCTGCATAGGCAAAGTTACTATCATCTCGCAGGGCCTCTCCTTCTTCGGTTTGGTATTCCTCACGGAAGTGACCTCCGCAACTTTCGTTTCGGTGCAGGGCATCTTTACACATCAGTTCACCCAGTTCCAGAAAATCGGCCACCCGGCAAGCTTTTTCCAACTCGGGGTTAAACTCATTGGCTTCTCCGGTTACACGCACGTCTTTCCAAAACTCCTCGCGCAATTGTTGTATTTCGGTAATGGCTTCCTGTAATCCCTGTGCATTGCGGGCCATGCCGCACTTGTTCCACATAATTAAGCCAAGGCGCTTGTGAAAATGGTCAACCGATTTTGTCCCATTTATCCCAAACAGTTTATCAATTTGCTCCTGCACGTTTTTCTCGGCTTCGGTAAATGCTTCGTGGTCGGTTGAAATGGCTTTGGTGCGTATTTCATTACTCAGGTAAGCTCCCATAGTATATGGAATCACAAAATAACCATCGGCCAGCCCTTGCATAAGAGCCGAAGCTCCCAGACGATTGGCCCCATGGTCAGAGAAATTGGCCTCACCCAGAGCATATAAACCGGGTACATTGGTCATTAAATTATAATCTACCCATAATCCACCCATGGTATAATGCACGGCAGGATAAATCTGCATTGGATTTTCGTAAGGATCAACTCCTGTAATCTGCTTATACATATCGAACAGGTTTCCATATTGCTCCTTGATAACAGCTGTTCCCAGTTCTTTCAGTTGTTCTTCGGTAGGGTTGTGAATGCCCTTTTTGGTGGCCTCCATTTTTCCATACTTATATTTGGTATTGAAAACAAAATCCAAATACACGGCTTCACCTGTAGTATTTACTCCATAGCCGGCATCACATCTTTCTTTGGCCGCACGCGAGGCAATATCGCGAGGCACCAGGTTACCAAAGGCAGGGTATCTTCTTTCCAGATAATAATCGCGGTCTTCTTCTTTAATATCATTCGGATTAAGGCGGCCTTCCCGGATGGCTTTTGCATCGTCAATATTTTTGGGAACCCATATACGTCCGTCATTACGCAATGATTCCGACATAAGGGTTAATTTGGATTGGTGATCACCTGATACGGGGATACAGGTAGGGTGAATTTGCGTGTAACAAGGATTGCCAAAAAAGGCACCTTTCTTATGTGCTTTCCAGGCTGCTGTTACGTTTGATCCCATGGCATTTGTTGAAAGGTAAAATACGTTTCCGTATCCGCCTGAACACAACAATACTGCGTGACCGAAATGACGCTCAAGTTTTCCGGTAACTAAGTCGCGGGCAATAATACCACGGCATTTGCCATCAATATTTACTATATCGAGCATTTCATGACGGGCAAACATTTCAACAGCACCGATACCTACCTGACGCTGCAATGCCGAATAGGCTCCTAACAATAACTGCTGACCGGTTTGTCCGGCTGCATAAAAGGTACGTTTCACCTGTGTACCGCCAAATGAGCGGTTATCCAGCATGCCTCCATATTCGCGGGCAAATGGTACCCCCTGCGCCACGCACTGGTCAATAATATTCGCACTTACTTCGGCCAAACGATACACGTTCCCTTCTCGAGCACGGTAATCGCCTCCCTTAATGGTATCGTAAAATAAACGGTACGTTGAGTCACCATCGTTCTGATAATTTTTGGCAGCATTGATACCTCCCTGAGCAGCGATGCTATGCGCCCTTCGGGCAGAATCCTGAAAGCAGAAAACTTTTACTTTATAACCCAACTCGGCAAGAGAGGCCGCGGCAGAAGCTCCGGCAAGACCCGAACCCACGATAATAATTTCAAGGCTGCGCTTATTGGCCGGATTGACCAACGGAACGGTCGAACGGTATTTGGTCCACTTTTGTTCTAATGAACCTTCGGGAATTTTTGAATCCAGTTTTGGAGATGTCATATCGATATACTTTTGGTAACTGAATAGTTAATTAATAAAAAAGTAAACAGGCATAGCTGCAAAAGCCAGCGGAATAATGATGGAGAAAAACCACAGCCCTATAAACCGGATAAGTCCGTTGTATTTGGAGTGATTAATACCCAAACTTTGAAAAGCACTTCTAAATCCATGAAACAGGTGGAATGATAATGCAAACATGGAAAGTACATAAATAAGAACGAGTGGCCATTCTTTAAACCCAACAGAAACTTCTTTATAAAGGTCTTTCACCACATAAATATGTTTTCCGTTAGCAATTACATCTTCCATTTTGTTGTGCAGTTTCATTCCCTCAGGTATCGTATCCGTGGTAATTTCGCCCGTTTCCAGACTTACTGAATATTGAGTGTAAGGCACATCGCCAAATTTATACTCAAACCAAAAATCACTCATGTGAACGGCAATAAAAACAAGTAACATGGTGCCCAGCACACCCATACTTCGGGATGACCAGTGGCTATTCGCATTGCCATTTTGCATGGCATACTTTACCGGGCGAGCTTTGGCGTTTTTGTAAACTAAATGAAGCCCCTTAAATGCATGAAACAGAATGGATGCATAAAGTAAATAAGATACAACCTTAATCAGGGGGTTGGTTGTCATGAATACGGCATACTTATTAAATGCCAGTCCGTAATCGTCATGAAACAATTGCAGATTACCAATCATGTGGATGATTAAAAATGAGCACAGGAACAAGCCTGTAAGACTCATAATTACTTTTTGTCCGATGGATGAGTTGAGTGTTTTAATTAACCAGTTCATTATAGGAGATTTCTTAAAATCGAGGCAAATTTATAAATAGCATCAGTTATAGCTAATGAGGGTTGTCAGTTTCTTGTATTTATAATGAATCTAAATTGTGGAAAACTATACATAGTTATATAACAATGGCTGAAAATAAAGGTTTTGAAAATGGATAAAGAATTATTTTCCTCATTGGTTTAAATATCAACAGTAAAAATCAATTTTGCGGCATGTTATATAAACTGCTCGTTCGTTTTCTTTTTTTATTCGATCCGGAGAAAGTTCATTACCTCACCTTAAACCTATTCAGCTTCATTCGCAAAATACCTGTTTTGGGTTGGGGTATCAGAAGGTGTTTTGGTATCAGAGACAACTATAAGCCCACCGAATTTGCCGGGCTTACTTTTAAAAATCCGGTTGGCCTGGCTGCAGGGTTTGATAAAGATGCCCGTTATATGCATGAATTTGCTGCCATGGGTTTTGGGTTTATTGAAGTTGGTACAGTGACTCCCCTTGCGCAACCTGGCAACGATAAACCGCGTTTATTCAGACTTATTCAGGACAAAGCCATCATAAACCGGATGGGCTTTAACAACGAAGGAGTAGAAGCCATGGCCAAACGCCTTCAACATAAACCGCAAGGATTGATTATTGGTGGGAACATTGGAAAAAACAAAATCACCCCCAACGAAAATGCCATCAGCGATTATGAAATTTGTTTTAAACGCCTATATGATTTGGTGGATTATTTTGTGGTAAACGTAAGTTCGCCAAACACACCCGGACTAAGGGATTTACAGGAAAAAGAACCGCTCACCCGTATTTTGAGTCACTTGATACAACTGCGAAAAGCATTCCTCTCTTCAGGACAAAAACTTCGTCCGTTATTTTTAAAAATTGCGCCCGACCTCACCAACAGCCAACTGGATGATGTGATAGATATTGTTCTTTCTACCGGCATTGACGGTTTAGTGGCTACCAATACCACCATTGGGAGAAGCGGATTAATCACCCCGACAGAAAAAATAGAACAGATAGGTGCCGGAGGACTAAGCGGAAAGCCATTGACCCAACGGTCAACCGAAGTGATTGCATACATCCATTCGAAAAGCGGGGGAAAAATACCCATAATCGGAGTGGGTGGAATACATTCTTCATCTAATGCATCAGAAAAAATGCAGGCTGGGGCCGGTTTGGTTCAGCTATACACGGGTTTTATTTACGAAGGACCTGCGCTTATTAGCCGGATATGCAATGCCCTTAAATAAGTCAATGTGCAATGCAATTGACACAGGTGGGTAACTTGTATTCATACTTGTGGTGGCGAATTTTAACTTTGCTGCAATAGCCTTATCAATGGCCAAAAAAGTAAACCGAGAAAATAAAGAGAACGCTTACCTGAGTGAAGAGCCCGAAATGAAGGCTGCAATCCCTCCTGCTATTGAAACAAAAACAGGCAAGCCTACGTATAAATTCTGGCGAGATGAACGCCTGGGTAAAATTTTGGGTTTAAGTTCTATTTTATTCTCCCTGTATTTATTAGTCGCCTTTGCCTCTTACCTTTTCACATGGAAAACTGATCAAAGTTTGGCAAGTAATCCGGGGTTCTCCGATTTTTTTGCTCAAAATCCGGATGCTGCTGACAATTGGCTCGGAACATTGGGAGCTGTTTTGGCCCACCTGTTTATTTATAAAGGTTTCGGACTGGCTTCATTTGCATTTGTACTTATCTTTTTTGTAGTTGGCTTTAATACGCTTTTCAAAGCACAACTGCTACCCGTAAGAAAAGTGCTTCGATACGCATTCTTTTCTGTCATCTGGCTATCGGCTACCACCGGACTTTTACTTTACGGAAATATGGAAATTGCTGGCGGTACCTTTGGCTATCACGCTTCGCTTTGGTTGAGAAGTTTGCTGGGAACCATTGGTGCAACCCTGTTTCTTATTTTTTATGCGCTGGTATTTATGGTTATCTCGTTTAACATTAATTTCCCAAAGCCATCTTTGAAAATGGCAAAACCAAATAACACCAATCCCGATACTGAATCTCAGGAAACCGATGCTGATGAAACGGAGACTGCTCCGCTTAATAAAGTTTTGGCTGAAAGTGAAAGCCAACCCATCGATGAAGATGAAACCCCGATTGAAGAAGATTCATTTAAATTAGTAATAAAAGAAAAACCGGCAGACCCAATACAACCCGAAAAAATCTCAGTAATAACCGAGAAAAAAATAACTCCAACCGAAATAATCACCGAGAATGAAAGTTCAGAGGCCATTCCGGTTGAAGAAAAAATAACACCTGTTGAAAAGGAAGTGGTTTCTACTGGCAGTATCAATACAGGTGAGTTTACACTGAATGTGCAAAACACCATGGAAGCCGAGGAAGAACGGGTTTCTGAAAAAAGTATGGAGCATATTGGATTAAATGAACCATATGACCCTACGCTTGAACTTTCAAGTTACAAATTCCCCACTCTTGATTTGTTAAGCGAGTATCCTGAATCAAAAGGGAAAGTTGGAGAAGATGAACTGAAAGAAAAAACAAATCTGATTGTTGAAACCCTTCGCAATTACAATATTGAAATTAAAAAAATTCAGGCAACTGTGGGGCCTACCGTTACCCTTTATGAAATCATCCCGGTTGAAGGTACACGTATTGCCAAGATAAAAAATCTCGAAGATGATATTGCTTTAAGTCTGGCTGCTTTAGGAATTCGTATCATTGCTCCAATGCCCGGCAAAGGAACTATAGGAATTGAAGTACCGAATCAATACAAGGCAATGGTTTCGATTAAATCAGTTTTGTCGAGTCCTAAATTTACTGAAGCCGAAATGGATTTACCCATTGCCTTCGGGCGTACCATTACCAATGAAGTATATGTAACCGATTTGGCTAAAATGCCGCATATGCTTATGGCGGGTGCTACAGGACAGGGAAAATCAGTTGGTATAAACACCGTACTGATTTCTTTGCTTTATCGCAAACATCCTTCATCACTCAAATTTGTATTGATTGACCCTAAAAAGGTAGAATTAAGTATTTATAAAACCATAGAGCGTCACTTTTTAGCCAAACTGCCCGGAGAAGCTGAAGCAATTATTACTGATACAAAAAAAGTGATTAATACCCTCAATTCGCTTTGCATTGAAATGGATGCCCGCTATGATTTATTAAAAGATGCTCAGGTAAGAAATATAAAAGAATACAACGCAAAATTTATTGATCGCAGGTTGAATCCGAATAATGGACATCGTTTTCTTCCGTACATTGTAGTAATCATTGATGAGCTGGCCGATTTAATGATGACAGCCGGAAAAGAAGTAGAACACCCTATTGGCCGTTTAGCTCAATTAGCGCGCGCCATCGGTATTCATTTGATACTTGCTACTCAAAGGCCTTCGGTAAATATTATTACCGGAACAATAAAAGCTAATTTCCCAGCGCGCTTAGCGTTTCGTGTCTCATCAAAAATTGATTCACGTACCATTTTAGACGCCAACGGGGCCGACCAATTAATTGGCAAGGGAGATATGCTCTTCTCCAATGGAAATGATTTAATACGCCTGCAATGCGCCTTTGTGGATACCCCTGAAGTTGACAAAGTGGCTGAGTATATTGGCTCGCAGCGCGGATACCCTGATGCATACATTCTGCCTGAAGTTAAAGATGAAAGCGGAGAAAGTGGTGGTTCAGGAGATTTTGATGCCTCCGAACGGGATTCCCTTTTTGAAGATGCAGCACGAATTATTGTACAACACCAGCAAGGTTCTACTTCCTTGCTTCAACGCAGATTAAAATTAGGATATAACAGAGCCGGGCGCCTCATTGACCAATTAGAACAGGCCGGTGTGGTAGGGCCCTTTGAAGGAAGTAAAGCACGAGAGGTACTTATACCTGACGAATTTGCTTTGGAACAGTTATTGAAAAACATGGATTCAACATCATGATGGTAAAAAAATACATGAAACATTTAATACTCCTCTTATTACTGGCACCTGCCATTGCCTTTGCACAAAAACCGGCTAAAGCACCTGCCAAACCCAAAAAAGCGGCCACCCAACCTAAAGCTGCCAATGCATCGGCCGATGGAAGTGATAAAAAGGCCGAAAAAATACTGGATGATGTAAGTAAAAAATATAAATCACTAAAGTCGTTTCAGGCTAAATTTACCTACACCCTCGAAAATAAAGCCGATAACATTAAAGAAACCCAAACCGGAACCATTACCACTAGTGGTCATAAGTTTAAAGTGGAGATGGCCGGTCAGGAGATTTATTGCGATGGAAAAACCATGTACACCTATAATAAAGAAACAAATGAGGTTTCCATAAGCGACTATACCCCAAAGGATGCTGATGTAAACCCTTCCGAAATTTTCACTATGTATCAAAAAGGATTTTTATGCCGGCTGATAGAGGAAAAAACGGAAGGTGGCAGAGTGATGCAAACCATTGAGCTGATTCCGAAAGACAAGAAAAAAACCTTTTTTAAAGTAAAGGTCACCGTAGATAAGTCAGCCCAGCAAATTACCCGCTCCATCATTTATGATAAGAATGGAAATATTTATACGTATTCGGTCGTAAAACAAACTCCCAATATTGCTATCGATGATAAGTTTTTCATTTTTAACAAAGCGAAGTACCCGGGAGTGCAGGTGATAGACCTTCGCTGATTACCTTATAAATTTAGTCTCCAGCAAAAACTCTTTATCTCCCAGCAGCCATATTTTCTGGCTGCTTTTTATCTGATACAGGCTGTCAGTAAAATAATGTACCGACTGGGTAAGTTCATACAGAAAATTTTTGGTATGCTTAAGGGCAAACACCTCCGTTACCATTCCTTCCTTATTTTTTACAATCTTTACTTCTTTTACCTGCGGCATGGAATCTATTGCAACTATTCGGATTAATTGCCCGTATGGAAGCATGGTTTCGGTTTGTGAAAATGATAATTGCCACGATGGTTTATTTATATCTAACTGCCGCAAAAGTTCCAAATCCGCATCCCAATCCAATTGAGTGGTGTTTTTCGCTTCACTTTTCCCATTCACGGTAACTGCTTTTTCAAAATTTTGTGAGGTGTCGTTTGTTATATCAGCTTTCACTTCTTCGGCAAACTGAGTAAGACTAAAATATTTATTTGACCTTGCTACATTATCCTTTGCGTTTTCACACCCCGCTAAAACGAAAAATAAAATTACGGGAAAAATTTTAAGCATGTATGAGTAGTGATTTACCTGTCATGGCAGCTGGTTGTTCCACCTCCATTAAGTCAAGAATGGTAGGAGCAATATCAGCCAGAATACCGTCTTTTAAATGCGCCCCCTGAACGGTGAGAATACACCATACCGGGTTAAGCGAATGGGCAGTATTAGGGCTGCCATCATCATTTACCATATAGTCGGCATTTCCATGATCCGCTATCACTACACATGAATAATTATTTAACTCAGCAGCCTCCACCACACGTTTCAAACAATCGTCTACTTTTAAGATAGCTTTTTTAACGGCTTCAAAAACACCCGTATGACCAACCATATCCGGATTAGCAAAGTTTACTACCACAAAATCATCTTCTTTTTTATTCAATACGTTTAGGGTAGCAGTACAAACATCTTCGGCACTCATTTCGGGCTGCAAATCGTAGGTTGCCACCTTTGGCGAAGGACATAAAAATCGTGATTCGCCATTGAACGGAATTTCTCTTCCTCCAGAAAAGAAAAATGTAACGTGAGGATACTTTTCGGTTTCGGCAATACGCACTTGCCTGCAATGGTTTTTTTCAAGCACTTCGCCCAATGTCTCGCTCAGGTTATCGTCATTAAAAACAATATTTACGTTTTTAAAACTGTTATCGTAATTGGTTAATGTAACATAATGCAGGTTGAGTTTATGCATGTTCTGCTCATGAAAATCCTGTTGTGTTAAAGCGGTAGTAATTTGTCTTCCTCTGTCGGTTCTGAAATTAAAACAAATAACTGCATCCCCTTCTTCTATAGTTGCAACCGGCTTATCTGCTGCGTTGACTGAAACCAATGGCTTCATAAATTCATCGGTGGTACCTTCGGAATAATATTTAGTTATGGAATCAACAAGATTTGAACTATGTTCTCCGGTACCATTTACCAAAAGGTCGTACGCCAGTTTTACCCGCTCCCACCTTTTATCTCTGTCCATGGCATAATACCTTCCGATTACTGAAGCAACCTTTGCTTTTTTACAATTGAGGTGATTCAACAAATCAGTCATATAGCCCACCCCGCTTTTAGGGTCGGTATCACGTCCGTCAAGAAAAGCATGAATAAATACCTTATCCAATCCGGCCTCTTCGCATATATCGGTTAATCCTTTAAGGTGGTTGATATGTGAATGCACTCCCCCATCGGAAACCAACCCGATTAAATGAAGTTTACATCCTTTGTTTTTTACATAGGTAATCGCATTAAGTATTGCGGCATTGGTTTGAATTGTTTTTTCACGAAAAGCTTTGTTGATTAAAACCAGTTGCTGATACACTACTCTGCCGGCCCCAATATTCATATGCCCTACTTCCGAATTCCCCATTTGTCCGTTAGGCAAACCCACATTTTCTCCGTCAGTCCGCAAATGACTGAACGGATATTTTTTCAATAACGAATTAAAAAAAGGAGGTTGCGCTTTATAAATGGCATTCGAATCATCATCGCGACCGTGACCCCAACCATCCAGAATAACTAAAATTGCTCGTTTTGACATGGGAGCAAAGGTACAAAAAGCATATCATCGAAATAAACCGGTATTAATAAACTTATACTTGATTAATTAGCTTATCATAATTGTTTTGATTGGAATTGAAATCAATAACATTCAGCACATTAATCCGGGTAAGGGAGAAAAAGATTGTTAATTCTACCGTTTTGGTATAATTTTACATTAATGAAGCAGGTGAGAAGTTTTATGCATATGAAATCAATCATTGTTTTTTGTGTGGTTGCCGTAAGCATACCATTCATTGCAAAAGCCGATTTATTCGACCAATTAGTTGTTGCAATAAAAGCGGGAGACAGCAAACAGGTTTCGCAGTACTTTAACAAAACGGTTGACTTTGCTACACCAACCTTATCGGATGTGTACAGTAAAGCGCAGGCCGAAATTTTATTAAAAGATTTTTTTGTAACCTATCCTCCCAAAGGATTTACCATTCAGCACCGGGGTTCATCAGCACAAGGCACCAAATATGTAATCGGCAAATATGATTATGACAAAGGGAGCCTTAGAGTATATATTTTGATAAAAGAACAGAACGGTCAGCAATTAATTCAGGAACTTCATTTTGAAAAGGAGTAATTTTGCTCACTAAAAGTTCCGCAAATTGAATTTCGACAGTTATTTCCAATCCGAAGAATTAAAATTATTTATCCGCCAATGTTTGGCAGAAGATATTGGTACCGGTGACCACACATCCAATGCCTGCGTACCGGGAAACGAACAAGGGCGATCGCGCATGATTATTAAAGATGATGGCATATTGGCCGGAGTGAAACTGGCTGAGATGGTTTTTCATCAGGTAAATCCCGACTTAATGGTGAACATTCTGTTACCCGATGGCAGCCGGGTAAAAAAATATGATATTGCATTAACGGTTGAAGGAAGTTCGCGCAGCATTTTAACAGCCGAACGTCTGGTATTGAATTTATGCCAGCGCCTAAGCGGGATTGCCACTGCCACATCAATGTATGTGGAGCAATTGCATGGACTTAAAACAAAAATACTTGATACGCGCAAAACCACACCCGGGTTGCGTATGCTTGAAAAATGGGCCGTAAAAACCGGTGGAGGAGAAAATCATCGTATTGGTTTATACGATATGATTATGATTAAAGATAATCATGTTGACTTTGCCGGGGGTATTACTCAAGCTATTGATCATGTTCATTCTTATTTGAAAGAAAACAATCTGGACCTTAAAATAGAAATCGAAACCCGTAATCTGGAGGAAGTAAAAATAGTACTGGAAAAAGGCGGTGTACACCGGATAATGCTCGACAATTATAGCACTGTCCTATTGAGAGAAGCTGTTGAATTAATTAACGGGAAATACGAAACGGAGGCATCAGGTGGCATTACCCTTAACACCATTCGCAGCTATGCCGAATGCGGGGTTGATTACATTTCAACCGGAGCCATTACCCACTCGGCAAAAAGTTTAGACATTAGCTTGAAAGCTTTCTAAATCAGCTAACAAAGTATTTTATAGTTTGTATTAAACCTGCAGGTTAAATTTCTATCTTAGCCTAAAATAATAAAGCCATGAAAGCATTTTTAATCGCACTTGCCTTAAGTATGCCGTTCTCGTATACGGCTATGGCACAAAAAGCCGAGGAAGACAGTACCGGACTTCCGGGAGACAACTTCAGTTTGGAGGGCGCACTCGAATTATTCAGTAAGGCTCAATCGCCCGAAGATTTTGAACAGCAATTGAACGCTGAAAATAACGGTGTAAACAACCTTGATTTAAACAATGACGGTGACGTAGACTTTATTCGTGTTGAAGACCGGATGGATGGAAATGCACATGCCCTTGTTTTACAGGTTGCCATCAATGAAAACGAAACGCAGGATATTGCTGTTATTGAAATTGAAAAAAACAGTGACTCGTCAGCCATTCTTCAAATTGTAGGAGACAATGAATTATACGGAGAAGAAAAAATTGTGGAACCATTCAGCGAAGTGGAAAATGGAGGAAAAAAAGGGCCATCACCAGAGGTCAATTATGTTCGGGTAATTGTAAATGTTTGGGTATGGCCATGTGTACGTTTCATATATGGTCCGCATTATGTGAGGTATGCTTCTCCCTGGCATTGGAGAATGTATCCAGGATGGTATCACCCATGGCATCCCCGTCCGTATCGGATTCATTATGCACGTTGCGCCCCGTATAGAAGAAATTGCCATGTGGTGGTAACCCACAGAGTGGTAAGAGCTCATGGTGTTTACAAACCTCATCGCAGAACATCAGTGGTAGTTCATAGTAGAAATAATGTTCGTGTATACAAAGGACCTGCTAAACCGGCACGTACTGCTCCGCGTCCTGCAGGTAAACCCGGAGGAGGACATAGAGGAGGGCATGGAGGAAGACACCGCTAATTAAGATACCCGTGATAAAGTTTTATATAACAAAAAGGGCTGCAAGTTGGCAGCCCTTTTTGTTAAGTAAAGTCTATTTTTTAAATTAGTGAGCGTGCACTTCGCCCGGTTTGCAACAGGCCTTTTTGGATTCGGCACCCTCGTGCATTTTAGCACAACTTTCACCGCAATTTGATTCGCACTCTTTTTCATCTTTGCATCCTTTCTCACATCTTGCTGTGCTATCTCCTTCTTCATGTTTTTCGCAATTCATAGAACTGGCATGTTTTACACACAGTTCTTTCTCTTCATCCGAACAACCCATGCTATCGCAATATGCGGCACATTCTTCTTTGGTCATGTCCATGCATTTGTCCATATCACACTTGCCATTCATTTTACCATGGTGGGATGAGCATTCCATGTTGCTCATATTTCCGCATTTCATCATTTCTTCAGCACTGCCGGCACCGCCATCTACAGCAATGTATGGAGCAATAACCAACGAAACGATTGACATGAGTTTAATAAGAATGTTCATAGAAGGGCCGGAGGTATCTTTGAACGGATCTCCTACTGTATCACCTGTAACAGATGCTTTATGCGGTTCCGATTTTTTATAGAACATTTCCCCGTTAATCATCACCCCTTTTTCGAATGATTTTTTAGCATTGTCCCAGGCACCACCTGCATTGGATTGGAAAATTCCCATCAACACACCTGATACGGTAACACCGGCCAGTAAACCACCTAACACTTCAGGACCGAATATAAACCCAACAATTAACGGAGTAACCAATGCAATACCTCCAGGCATCATCATTTCACGAATTGAAGCTTTGGTAGAAATGGCCACACATTTTTCGTACTCCGGTTTTGCTTTGTATTCCATAATGCCCGGAATTTCGCGAAACTGTCTGCGAACTTCCTGTACCATATCCATGGCAGCCTTACCTACCGCCTGAATACACAGTGCCGAGAATATAAAGGGAATCATTCCGCCAACAAACAACCCTGCAAGTACCGGAGCTTTATAAATATCGATGGCATCAATTCCTGCAATACCCACAAAAGCTGCAAACAACGCCAAAGAGGTTAATGCAGCTGAAGCAATAGCAAAACCTTTTCCGGTAGCTGCTGTAGTGTTACCAACTGCATCTAAATTATCTGTACGCTCGCGTACTTCTGGAGGAAGCTGACTCATTTCGGCAATACCACCTGCGTTATCAGCGATTGGTCCGAAAGCATCAATAGCCAATTGCATAGCCGTGGTAGCCATCATTCCGGCTGCAGCAATAGCTACCCCGTATAACCCGGCAAAATGATACGACAACATAATTCCACCGGCCAATGTTAAAATAGGAATCACCGTAGATTTCATACCTACCGATAACCCACCGATTATGTTAGTAGCATGGCCGGTAGATGATTGCTGAATGATGGAAAGAACCGGTCCTTTACCCATAGCTGTGTAGTATTCTGTAACAATACTCATAATGGCACCTACAATAGAGCCTACTACTATGGCATAAAATACATTGATATTCGAGAACTCATATCCGCGCAGGTTAAGTGTAGCCGGCAACATCCACATTACCACAAAATACGAGGCAATTACCGTTAGTATGATTGAAGACCAGTTACCCATATTCAAGGCGTTCTGAACGTTCGATTTTTCATCCTTAATGGTCACAAACCAGGTACCTACAATGGAGAATATAATTCCCAGGCCGCAAATAAGCATAGGCAACAGGATGGGCGACAAACCTCCAAAATTATCCGTTACTGTAATCTCCTGACCCAATACCATGGTAGCTAAAATAGTAGCCACATAAGACCCGAATAAATCGGCACCCATCCCTGCTACGTCCCCCACGTTATCACCTACGTTATCAGCTATGGTAGCCGGATTACGAACGTCATCTTCAGGAATCCCTGCTTCAACTTTACCTACTAAGTCGGCTCCTACGTCAGCAGCCTTGGTGTAAATACCGCCACCCACACGCGCAAACAAAGCGATTGATTCGGCTCCCAGAGAGAAACCGGTTAATACTTCAATAGCCGTTTTTACCGTATCAGCACCTAAGTGAGCAAATACGGATAAGAAGGTAATAAACAAACCTCCAAGTCCTAAAACAGCCAGTCCGGCCACACCCAATCCCATCACTGTTCCACCTGTAAACGAAACCCTTAAGGCTTGTTTTAAGCTGGTGCGGGCTGCTTGTGTGGTGCGCACATTGGCCTTAGTTGCCACTTTCATCCCAATGTACCCGGCAGTGGCCGAGAACACAGCTCCAATAATAAAGGAGATGGCAATAATCCAACTGGAGTGGATAGGCTTACCGTTAATTTCATGGATGGTTCCTGAATAAGCCAATAACGCAGCGGCAATAGCCACGAAAATGCTTAACACTTTCCATTCTGCTTTTAAAAAGGCCATAGCCCCATCGGCTATATACCCGGCCAGTTCTGTCATTTTTGCATCACCAGCGTCCTGCTTTGTAACCCAGGCCGACTTGATTGCCATAACAACTAATCCAACTACTCCCAATGCGGGAATCAGGTAAAAAACATCTGTCATACTCTATTTTTTAATTTTAGGTTCTGTTTAAAGGACGGCAAAAATACAACATACCTTTTATTTTAAAAGGACTTTGATTTTTGAGTTGCTTGACGGATAATTGAGAAACGAAGAATTGTTTGAAATTAAAAAGCTATTCCTTTAATTTACAGCCATGAAGCACCTGACTTTGAAAACATACATGGTGTTGATAATGGCATTTTGCCTAAAAATAAATGCCGGAGCAACCGATTTTGACAGGCCGCTTGGTGCCAGAAGCTGGGGAATGGCTAATGCATCGGTAACATTGGATGATATATGGAGCGTTCAAAACAATCAGGCGGGATTAGGTTTTTTGAAGCGATCGCAACTGGCCACTTACGGAGAAAACCGTTTCAGGTTAAGTAATCTGAACTATGGTGCGGTGGCCGGTGTGATAAAAACCAAATACGGAAATTTTGCCCTTAATCTCAATTATTTCGGGTACAGCGGATACAGTGAGCAAAAAATGGGATTTAGCTACGGCAGGGCATTTACCGATAAATTCTCGGTAGGCTTCCGGATGAATTATCAGTTTCTTTCTATTAAATCATACGGAAGTACAGGAACGCCAAGTATTGATGGCGGTGTAATTTATAAAGTGAGCAAACAGTTTATCACCGGATTTCATATTTGCAATCCAACCATGCAAAAACTTGATAAAAACAGTACCGAGCATTTACCAACTATTTCAAAAATAGGTTTTCAATACCTGCCCTCTGAAAAAGTTTCGCTACTGGCCGAAGTGCAAAAACAAAATGAACTGAACGCTCTGCTTAAAATTGGTATCGAATACCGGATACAGGCTAAACTTGCATTGAGAGCCGGACTTTCCAGCAATCCGTTTCTGAATACTTTTGGCATTGGGTACAATTACAAAAACATGCAATTGGATATAGCAGCCAGCCTGCACCCGCAACTGGGCATCAGTCCTCATGCTTCACTTACTTTTTTGTTTAACAAGCAAAAGTGATGACTCGTTTTGTACTGATATGTGGGCTTGTTGTTTTACTGAGTATTTCCGTGTCAGCGCAAAAACCATCTGATAAAACTGACGATGTAAAAGTAGTACAGGATTTCCTTGAAAAACTAATTGAAAATTCAGAATCAACCATTGATTACACGGATTTGCAGGACCAGCTTTTATATTTTTACCGAAATCCCATTGACCTGAATCACGCTACCAAAGAAGATCTGGAAAAATTAGGATTTCTAACCGAAATGCAGATTAACGGAATCCTCTCGCACCGCTTGCAGTTCGGGAATTTTATTTCTACCTACGAGTTGCAGGTAATTGATGGTTTTACACCACTGCAACTGCAATCGCTTCTATTATTTGCAACCGTAAATGCCAACTGGAAAGATGATCAAACCCCTTTGAAGGATATGTTTTTAAAAGCGCGTGACGAAGTGTACTTCACCGGCCAGCGCACTTTGCAGGAACAAAAAGGGTACAAATCGTCTCTTAGAAACACCACCCCCAATTACTACACCGGATCGCCCAATCGCTATATGGTTCGTTACGGGCACCGGTATGGCACCCGGCTAAGCATAGGATTAACGGCCGAAAAAGATGCAGGTGAACAATTTTTTAAGGGTGCCAACAAAAACGGATTCGATTTTTATTCTGCGCATTTATTTTGGAAAGGTAGAGGTAACTGGAGAACAGTTGCCATTGGCGATTATCAGGCTGCTTTCGGACAGGGATTAACTTTTGCATCGGGTCTGGCTTTTGGCAAAAGTCCGTTTGTGCTAAATGTGAAACGAAATTTTCAAACACTCAGACCTTATCGCTCGGTAAACGAAAATGAATTTTTGCGGGGAGCTGCGGCTACGTATCGGTTAGGCAAAATAGAAATTACCACCCTATACTCCGACAAAAAAATTGATGGCAATATTGCAGCCAATAGTGATAGTCTGGTAACCTCTGACGAAAGTTCGTTCACTTCTATCATTTCGTCAGGATATCACCGCACAACCGGGGAACTGGCAGACAAACGAAGTATCAGGCAAATTATATATGGTGGTCATATGAGCTATCAGTTCAAAAATCTACAATTGGGCACCACCGTAATTCAAACGGTGTATGATAAAACTTTTCAGAAAAGCGGTGGTTTATACAACCTCTATGCGTTTAGCGGGAAAACATTACTGAATACCGGAATAGATTATACCTGGTATTATCGCAACATTACTTTTTTTGGAGAAATTGCCAATAGCGGAAATGGCGCTATGGCGCAAACACACGGATTGATTGCCTCTCTGAATGCCATTACCGACATTTCGCTGCTGTATCGTAATTTTGACAAAAATTACCATACCACTTACAGCAATGGTTTTGGAGAAAGTTCAACCAATACAAACGAACGGGGAATTTACACGGGTATCTCCTTAAGGCCGGTTCCAAAATGGACTATTAATGCCTATGCTGATGTGTATAAATCGAATTGGATAAAATACCTTACAGATGCTCCATCCTACGGGTACGATTACCTGGCCGAGGTAGTCTATAATCCGTCTAAAAGTGTACAAATGTACTGGCGCTACCGTAATGACAATAAAGAAAAAAACGCCTACTCAAACAGCACCGTGAGCGACTATTTAACCTGGCACCGCAAGTACGCCTTTCGCTATCATATTGCCTACAAAGTTTCTTCTTCGTTTACATTAAAAAACCGGATTGAGTACACCGAATATCAAACCGAAAATACCAAAACCGAGCATGGAACCGTGTTTTTTCAGGATGTGGTGTACAAACCAATGAAGGGTAAATGGGACATAATTGCCCGGTTAGCCATTTTTAATACGCAGGGTTACAACAGCCGAATTTATACGTATGAAAACGATTTGTTATATCAATTTTCGGTTCCGGTTTTACAAAATGAAGGCGCGCGTTACTTCCTGTTGCTCAACTATAAATTTAGCCGTAAAGCCGAGTTTTGGATTAAGTTTGCCCATACCGTTTACTCCAATCAAACCACAGTAAGTTCGGGCCTTGACGAGATACAGGGAAACAAAAAAAGTGATCTTAAGATACAACTGAGAATCACACTTTAAGTGTGCATAAAGTCCCGTTTTTATTCACACGCACCCAACATTCTCTACTAAACCAGTATTTTTGCGCCAGTTTTTAAAAAAAGTATTCTAATGGATTTATTTGAAAAAATTGCTAAACGCCCTGGTCCGTTAGGCCAGCATGCCGATCGCAGCCACGGATATTATATGTTTCCGAAACTGGAAGGCCCAATTGGCCCTTATATGAAATTTATGGGTAAAGAACGACTTGTTTGGAGTTTGAATAACTATTTGGGATTAGCCAATCATCCGGAAGTGTTGAAAGCCGATGCTGAGGGTGCCGCCCGATTTGGAATGGCTTACCCGATGGGTGCACGTATGATGAGCGGTAACAGCGATTACCACGAAGAATTAGAAAGAGGACTGGCAAAGTTTATTGGTAAAGAAGATGTAATTCTGATGAATTACGGATATCAGGGAATGGTGAGTGCCATTGATTGCCTTGTCGACCGCCACGATGTGATTGTATATGATGCCGAATCACATGCATGCATTGTTGACGGAGTGCGCCTGCATCAGGGAAAACGCTTTGTGTACACTCACAACAATATGGAGAGCCTTGAAAAACAACTGGAGCGCGCCACACGCATGGTAGCAGAAACAGGTGGGGCCATACTGGTTATTACCGAAGGGGTTTTCGGTATGTCGGGGGTGCAAGGAAATCTTAAAGGAATTGTAGAGCTGAAAAAGAAATTCAATTTCCGTTTGTTTGTTGACGATGCACATGGCATTGGTACCATGGGAAAAACAGGTGCCGGAACCGGTGAAGAACAAGGTGTGATGGACCAGATTGATATTTACTTCGGAACCTTTGCCAAATCTTTTGCCGGTATCGGAGGATTTATTGGCAGTTCTAAAAACATTATCGATTTTTTACGTTACAACACCCGCTCCCAGATTTTTGCCAAATCATTGCCAATGCCTATGGTAATTGGGGCACTTAAACGGTTGGAATTAATTAAAACGCACCCCGAACTGAAGGATAACCTGTGGAAAATAGTTCATGCTCTGCAAAACGGTTTAAAAGAAGCCGGATTTAATATTGGTATCACTTCGTCTCCGGTAACACCAGTAATTCTTTCGGGATCTATACCTGAGGCAACCGCCCTTACACACGACCTGCGTGAGAATTACAATATCTTCTGTTCTATTGTAGTATATCCGGTTATTCCTAAAGGAATGATTATTCTGCGTATTATACCTACTGCAGTACATACCTTAGAAGATGTAAACCGCACCATACAGGCATTTAAAGAAGTGAAAGAAAAACTTACTGCCGGTAAATACAATGTGGAGCAAATTGTGAAAGTAACCCAATAATCCAAATAAAGGTATATAGGAACACCGGTAGGCCTAACAGCTTTCCGGTGTTTTTGTTAATATGCATTACTTCTTTTCCTATTTTTGCCCTCATGTTTACACAACAAAACCTCGAAGTGTTTTTGAAAGAACACCTGCCTGTAAAACTCAACAGGTTGCATCCGCAATTAACGCCCCTGTGGGGACAAATGAATGTGCAGCAAATGACCGAGCATCTAAGCCTTACTTTTTTAATGGCCACCGGACAATTTAAAGTGAAGCTTACCACCGATGCCGAAAAAATTCCGGTTTTTAAACGCTACCTCATGGATCCCCCCAAAGATTTTCCGCGAAACTTTCAAAACCCGCTATTACCCGCAACACCCATACCTGTAACTACAGCCGGACTCAACGAGGCGAGAACCGGACTGCTGCAAAGCGTAGAGCATTTTTTTGTATTTTTTACAGAGAACCCCACAGCCGTTACGTTGAACAATGTATGGGGCGAACTGAACTATACTGAATGGATGGTGATGAACTATAAACACGTTAAACACCACTTGGCGCAATTTGGGGTAGAGGTTAATTTGTAAAGAAATCTCGCTATAGTTAAACCAGTATAGTGCCTAAAATACACCTGTCTGACCATTTCAGGAGCAGAAGACAATACAGAATTAATATTTCAAGTTTCAAGGTAAAGCTAGCTGACAAGCCCCCAGAACTAATCGTAGGTTGCGCCAACCCTTTCATTTGTTGTAGCAATATGAACAATCTCCTTGTTGAAGCACGGTTCTAATCACAAGGAGATTAGCTTCGCTGAGATAAATGTAGCATCACCCAAGTACAGGCTCGCAGTGATGCCTCTATTAATTTTTGAATGATGAATACAGAACACTATACACCAAATTTCGAATGGAAAATCACTTCATTCCATATGCTGCGCGGCTACCCAGGCGGTGGTCCATGCCGATTGAAAGTTGAATCCACCGGTTACGCCATCAATATTTAGTATCTCTCCGGCAAAATACAGTCCCGGTATTTTTTTAGATTCCATGCTGCGAAAATCAACTTCCTTTAAATCTACCCCACCGGCTGTTACAAACTCTTCTTTAAATGTATTTTTACCGGTTACAGCTATTTCGTGCCGGTACAACAGCGAAGTAAGTTTATTAAGTTGCTTGGCCCCGGTATCAGCCCAACGCATTTCTTCTCCAATGCCTGCCTTCATTAGGAAATAATTCCATAAGCGCTGCGAAAAACGGTCGGGTTTGGCATTGGCTGTATTCTTTTTCTCGTTGGTACTTTTTAAATGAAGAAGAGTTGTTCTGATTTCTTCCTCATTCATTCCCCCCATCCAGTTTATAAGTAAGGTAAAAACGTATTGCGCTTTAAAAAATTCGGGGGCCCCAAAAGCAGAAAGTTTGAGAATGGCGGGCCCGCTTAATCCGTGATGGGTGATGAGCACCGGACCTTTGAATTTTTGTTTTAGAAAAGAACAACCCACCTCTGCTTCGCTTATCGAGATGCCAGGAAGTGCAGTGAGTGCTTTATCTTCTGTAATAAAAGTGAACAGAGACGGTACCGGATCAATAATTTTAATTCCCGACTCTTCTATAAAATCGTATCCAGCTTTTTTAGGAAATCCTCCGCAGGCAATCAACAGATTTTTGCAATACAATTTGTCGTTGCCTGCCTTCAACACAAACAACCCGTTTTCCTTTTCAATGGTAGAAATGTTTACCCCTGTGGCAATTTCCACCCCGTACTTTTCAGCTTCATGAAGCAATACATCAATTACCGATTGGGAAGAGTCGGTAACAGGAAACATACGTCCATCTGCTTCGGTTTTCAGTTTCAGTCCCCGGCTTTCAAACCACTTCACCGTATCGCGGGGCTGAAAACGGTGAAATGCCTGCAGCAATTCCTTCCCTCCTCTGGGATAGTGTTTCACTAATTCAGCCTCATCAAAGCAATGGTGGGTAACATTACAACGCCCGCCACCTGAAACGGCCACTTTGGCCAGCAGCTTTTGCGATTTCTCGGCAATGAGCACCTTTGCATTTTTTTTGCGTGCTGCAAAATTAACCGCACCAAAAAAACCGGCTGCTCCACCTCCTACTGCTATTAAATCAAATACTTTATTTTGGGTCATAAAAAAGAGAAAGCTCCCAAAGGTCATAAAAACCCGGGAGCTTCTCTTAACGATGATGATGAAAAGTTTTTTCTCAGAAATCGAAATCGTTGATCACAATACCAAAGGATACCGGATATAATTCGGGGCCTTTGCCTTTTTCAAACAGGGTGGATAGTGAGTAACTACCAAATAAACTCACTTTCCCGAATCCAATTTTGGCATTCAATCCATAAGCCAGCTTTTGAATATTGAGGTCAGAATAATTTTTATCCTTGCCATCTTTGCTGCTTACCTGCTTGGTGTGGGCATTGAGTAAGTACCCCACATATGGCCCGGCTGCCAGGCGAAACGAACGCTTCTGCTTATCCGGATTTGATTCAAACTGAAACCCAAATGGAACCGTAAGATAGGTGGTGGTGAGTTTATTCTTCTTTAGCGAAACCGTTGAAGGGAGAGTCAGCAATGAATCGTTGAATTTATTCAGCGTGATATCTTCATTAAACCTATAGTTATTGTAGTTAAGGGTAAACCCATAATATGCCCACCATTTTCTGTTTTTACTCAACCGAATGGCCTGGTCGTAGATGTGCAGGTTTACATTCACCGATTTACTGGGATTTAAATCAAGTGGTGATAATGCTTTAGGCATATTCATAGAACCGTTGTACAGGTAATTGTTAAAACCTAGATCGAGGCGCATTGAATTTGAAATAACCTTTTTGTCCTTCTTGGCGGTTTTATTTTTTACAATAATGGAGTCAATTTCAATAATAGAGTCCTTACAATCGGTACACGGCTTTTGTTTATTTTTATTGTAGATGCGAATATTGCCCAATTGCACAAAAGAATTCGGCCCTGAATTAGTATCTGCATCGCGCAATTTTTTTAATTCTTCCTCTTGCTTTTTGAGCACATTTTTAAGCGAATCCACTTCGGCTTTTTCATTTTGCTGGGCAAAAACTCCCCCGGTTAGCAACGCTATGGTTGCTGTTAAAATTACCTTTTTCATATTCGTAATGTTTAATTTTTTACAATCCTGCTACCAGTTTTAATTTTTGATTTTCCAAATGGATGATGTATCTGGTTTTATCGTCCACTTTTACTTTATCTATTTTCATTTTGGGCTTTGTAAGATACCCCAGTAAATTCTGGAATCTTCCTTCCATTTTCTCCTTCAGCGGTAATGGTGTTTGCGGTAAAGAATCGGCCGGGGTGTGAGTGGTAAGCAAAACCTGGGATGCTTTGGCTGAATCAACTTTGGCCAATACCGGTTGTTCTGACTGAATTAAAATTTTAGCCGGAATATCTTTTTTAATCACCACGGAAGTATCATAGGTAAATGCTTTCAGGCTATTATCTTCAGTAATGGGCTGCTTTAAGGATTTGGGAGCCGGCTGTTCCCATCTTTTATATTTTGGTCTAACTCCTGAGCGATTGAACGAAGGCACTTTTCCTGATCTTAATCCGTCTGTAGTGTTGTTACCCGATTTCTGAATTTGTATGGTTACTGAATCGGGAGCAGGTAAAATTATTTCTTCTTTCGGTTTATTACCTTCTGTTATTGCCAAATGTTCCTTTTGTTGGCCGCCCTTGTTCAGCCACATAAAAAAGGCTAATAGAATGCAGGCTGCAACAGAATACGGGGCCAGTTTGCGCCATACCGGCAGGGTAATAATTTTTGAATCTCCCTTTTTAAGCTGTTCTTTTCCTTCAAATACAGTTGTATCACCGGCATCCAGAAAACTGTTTTGAAACAATTCCAGTTCCTTCAGCAGTTCGGGGCTTGTTTGGGCAAAAGCCATTACTTCTTCCCGTTCCTTTTCGCTGAGATTTCCTTCTACCAGATCAAAAAAGTGCTGCTCGTAATTTTGCTTATTAATATTCATATTACAGCCTCCATTTTTCCAATATAATTTTTAATAAAAACCCTTGCCCTGAACAAATACACTTTTACCTGCGAAAGGTTAAGTCCGGTAATGCGGGCAATTTCATCGTAACTGTAACCTTCATAATCCCGCAACATCAGCACCGACCGCTGCTCTTCGGGAAGCTGAGCTGCTGCTTTATTTACCATTTGTTTTACCTCGTTGTTCTGATAACTTTTGTGTTCTCCAGTATGATTCATGACTGCTTCCTCCATGTTTACAAATCGCTGACTGTATTTAATTTCATCAATCATCAAATGGTAGGCGGTAGTAAACAAATACGACTTGGCTTTTCCTGCCTCGATATCGTGGTGGCGTACCCACATTTTCTCAAAGGCAGACTGCACCACACTGCGTGCTGTGTCGGCATCTTTCAGGTTTTTTGTGAGAAACCTGAAAACCCCGTCAGCATGTTCTTCCACACATTTGTTGTACTCGTCTTTTGTCATTTTGCCGTACGACCCTTTAGGTGTCCATAAAGTTACAGGAGTCTGTATTTTAATTTTTAACTACTTGGTTTTAAAATAAATAAAATTGCGCAAAGATAATCTTTGAGACATGATTTAAGTTGCTAACTTTGTTCATGAACAAAAAAATTGCGTATGAATAAATTAGTTACCCTCTTATTTATTGTATTTGTTGCCTTTAGGGCTCAGGCCCAATTTGGGCATCAAACCAAAGAAATACTTGAAAAAATTAAAGAAACCGAGCTTGTGGTTATTCTTAGTGACGATTCGACCGACATGTACAATACCAGTATTCAAAAAGCCATTCACGACTACTGGAAACTTACTCCGGCTAAATTTGTAAAAGCGGCTGCCGCCACCGAGTACACCAAGAAAAAAGAAGGTTATACTTATTTAATTATGGTAAAAAGTGCCGGAGCAAAAATAAAATGCAAATGTGCCACATCCGAACTTGAAATGACTGGAATTGTGTTAACCACCAAATACAAAAAGGGAAAAATTGCGCTTACCGATATTGCAGCTTCCGCCCTTATTGACGGCAAGTTTGGAGCAACTCAGGAAGAGTACGATGCCCAGTTTATACGTGCGGTGCAGTTCCTTACCAATTTTTTTGATTATGTAAATGATGCCGAGAATGATAAGGCAATTGCCTATGAAACCATGCAGAAAAAATATCCGGGTGATAAAACACTTGCCGAAGGGAAAAAACTGTTGATTGATAAAAAAATGGTGGACGAAAAACAAAAAGAAGCCATTGATAAAACCTGGGATGGAGAAGTAGAATATGTAGACGCCAAAGAAATTGCTAAAGCTATCTTAACTCAAAACGAAGAAATAGTTTACTGGGCAGCGCCCATGTTTGAATTAGATACTCACCGGATGTTTATAATGGCCAAGGATGGTAAAATTGTTTATTACGAAGTGACGGGACCAGAGAAAAACATGGTAACAGCTAAAGACGTGAGCAAGCTGATGAAAAAATAACGTAAAAGAAAACACAAAAAAGGAGGCGCAACGGCCTCCTTTTTTATTCAAACCTGATGGATTTTAATGGATTTATGCGCGAAACATACAGCGAGGGCAATATCATACACAGCAAACAAACAGTGAATGTTCCTGCATTAAGTAAAAGAACATCCTGCCATCGTAAATTTACCGGTACACTGCTCATGTAATAATTTGCCTGATCAAGCGTAAAAATCTGAGTGTTCTGCTGAATCATACAAAGACCTATTCCTACCACATTTCCTATTACCAATCCGTTAAGTAATAAGCGTGCCGACACATGAAAAAATATTTCGCCAATAGCCATATTCCCCGAACCAAATGTTTTTAGAAGCCCGATCATGTGGGTACGCTCCAGTATAAGGATAAGCAATGCGGTAACCATATTAATTACGGAAACAACCAGCAGTAAGCCAATAATCACAATTACATTCACATCAAGTAAATCGAGCCAGTCAAATAAATTCGGGTTAATTTCCTTAATTGATTTTGCCTCATACTCATACCCGGTTAAATCATTTACCTTTTCCGTATTTTCGTCTAAGTGGTCAAATTGTTTCAGTTGAATTTCAAATCCCCCGACCATGGTTTTACTCCAATCGTTCAGTTTTTGAATATGACCCAAATCGCAAATCATGTAAATTTTGTCAAACTCCTCCAATCCGGTTTCATAAATGCCCCTGATGATAAAGCTTCTTACCCTAACCGGTTCCTGAATAAAATAGACAATTAGCTTTTGTCCGGTATCTAATCGTAACTTGTCGGCTGTGAATTTAGAGATAAGCACATCATCGGTCGGGACGCTGTCATTTGGTAGAATTTTACGTCCTTTAATGAGTTTGGTATTAAAAAAACTCCAGTCAAAGTCGGTTCCTATTCCCTTCAGTACAATAGCTTCCATATCGGTTTTGGTACGAATGATGCCTGCTTTGGTGGCAAATACCTGTATATGGTTAAAGTCGGGAAGAGATTTAATAGGTTTAATAAACTCCTGATGACGATACACCGGAGCCGTTTCATACGAATTATTCAAATCGATATGCGCAATTTGAATATGCGACCCAAAGCCGATAATTTTGTTCCGTATCTCATGCTGAAATCCGGTTACAATGGATATTGAAACAATCATCACTGTTACACTAAGGGCAACGCCTGCAGTAGCAATGCGCACAATAAGCCGTGAGAAGTTTTTATTTCCCCTGCCCGATAACCGCTTAGCAATAAAATACGCGTAATTCAATGTGTTGTATGAAAACGTTCAAATATAATAAAGCAATTCTTCTTTTAGGTACCCTGATTTGCCTTTCATCTGCGTGCTACTCCGCAATAATCACCGGAGCTGAAAGAACAGATTATTACCTGCCTCTTCTGAAGGGTAAAAAAGTAGGGTTGGTTATCAATCAAACTTCCATTGTTGGTCCCAAACATTTGGTTGATACCCTAAAAAGCAGTGGTATCTCCATCAAAAGAATTTTTGCCCCCGAGCATGGTTTCAGAGGAGATCATAGTGCAGGGGCCCACGTAAGCAGCGGTATTGACACTATTACCGGATTGCCCGTAGTTTCTCTTTATGGTGATAATAAAAAACCAAAACCTGAACAATTAAAAGACCTTGACCTTATCATTTTCGACATTCAGGATGTGGGTGCACGTTTTTATACATTCATCTCCACCTTGCACTATGTAATGGAAGCTTGTGCCGAGCAAAAAAAACCGCTTTTGGTATTTGACCGGCCTAACCCCAACGGCTTTTATGTTGACGGACCGGTTCTGGATATGAAATTTAAATCATTTGTAGGCATGCATCCGGTTCCGGTAGTACACGGAATGACTATTGGCGAATATGCACAAATGATTAACGGAGAACGGTGGCTGAAAGATTCTGTGCAGTGCAAACTTACCGTTGTTCCTTGCCTTAATTACAAGCATAGCATGCTGTATAAACTTCCGGTAAAACCTTCACCTAATTTACCTACTATGGAGTCGGTTTACCTCTATCCTTCCCTGTGTTTATTTGAAGGCACAACCATAAGCCTTGGACGTGGTACTGATAAACCCTTTGAATGTGTGGGCAAGCCTGATTTTGAAGGCGGGAATTACTCATTTACCCCAAAAAGCATTCCGGGAGTTGCTGATGATCCACCGTATAAAAACCAGCTTTGCAATGGTTACCTTTTAAGCGGTTTCAGCGATAAATACCTACTATCCTCCCGAAAATTATACCTGCTTTGGTTAAGCGGATGTTTTGAGAAAGACAAATCAAAAGAAACATTTTTCACTTCATTTTTTGATAAACTTGCCGGAACCGACATACTAAGAAAGCAACTAACAAGCGGTGTTCCCGAGAGTGTTATCAGGAAAAGCTGGGAGCCAGGCTTGTCAATATTCAGGTTAACGAGAAAGAAATACCTGCTCTATCCTGACTTTCCTGCATAGATTCTTTAAACTTGCGGTAAATTTACATGTTTCACCCGCTTCGAATTGTTTTTATAGGAACCCCTGATTTTGCCGTGGCTTCGCTGGATGCCATGTGTCAAAAGGGATATGATATTGTCGGGGTAATAACTGCCCCCGATAAACCGGCCGGAAGGGGAATGCATATGCATGAATCGGCTGTAAAAAAATATGCAACCCAAAAAGGTTTATACCTGATGCAGCCTGCCAACCTAAAAGCACCTGAATTTATTGAAGAGTTAAAAGCACTGAATGCCGATTTGCAGGTGGTAATTGCCTTTAGAATGTTGCCCGAGATAGTGTGGAATATGCCCAGGCTTGGTACATTTAACCTGCACGCGTCTCTGTTGCCTCAATACCGCGGGGCCGCTCCCATAAATTGGGCCATTATGAACGGGGAAAAAGAAACAGGAATTACTACCTTCTTCTTAAAACATGAAATAGATACCGGGCAAATTATTCTACAGGAAAAAGTAAGCATTGGCGAAAACACCACAGCAGGAGAATTGCACGATGAGCTGATGGTAAAAGGAGCGCAACTGGTTGTAAAAACGCTCGCACTTATTGAAAGTGGAAATTATCCCTCGGTTGAGCAGGATCTTTCGCAGCCTTTAAGACATGCCCCTAAAATTTTTACCCAGCACTGTCAACTAAACTGGAATCACCAAGTACATCATTTACACAACCAAATAAGAGGACTAAGCCCCCACCCGGCTGCGTTATCCACCTTACATGAAAAGGTTTTAAAAGTATACCGTTCAAAACCTGAGCCTGCAAACCATACCTTTGCCACAGGCACTTTTATATCGGATGGTAAATCGTTTATAAAAGTGGCCGCATCTGACGGATTTATTCACCTGCTCGAATTACAACTTGAAGGCAAGCGAAAAATGAATACAGAAGAGTTTTTAAGAGGATACAACAAAACCAGATTAACCATAATTTAAAAGTAATGTACCAATGAAAAAACATGCCACAACCCTTATAGTCATGCTCCTTTGCCTGACTACCTCTTTTGCACAGCAAAATGCTGCGGGTGTGCCACAAACCGATAAAAGCGGAGTAATCCGTTTAAAAGGCAGAGCAACCCAAATGGTAATGCCTGATATAGCTGTTGTGTATTTTAATGTTACCACCAAAGAAAAAACAGAGCAGGAAACATTGGCCAAACTCAACACTCAAACGCAAGGATTAATCTCCAGAATGGAATCTCTTGGTTTCAAAAAAGAGGAGATGAAACTGGGCAATTATCAGATTTATGAAAACTACATGTACGAAGGAGGCAAGCAAAAAAAGTCGGGGTATATTGCCAGCAACAGCATTATCCTGAAATTTAAATTTGACAAGGAAAAACTCAGTAACCTGTTTGGTAAAATCATGGGCGAAAAATCGGAAAATATTTCGGTGAATTTCTCCACAGAGATTTCAAAAGAACTTCAGCAAAAAATTAGCACTCAATTGGTGCGCGAAGCCATTAAAGATGCCAGCGTACGTGCTAAAACCATTGCCGAAGTAGCTGACCTGCGCATAGTGATGATAAAAGAAGTAAACTATCAGGTGTTTAATTTCAGACCAATGCCAATGATGAATAAAACCTACGCAATGGCTGCCGAGGGAGATATGATTGCCAATCTAGCTCCACCAGCATTTTCTAATGTAGATGTGCAGGAAATAGAATTAAGTGAAGAAGTAGAAATCACTTTTCTGGTAGAAAATCTGATGAAATAACAATAGGATATCTGATTATAAAAAAGGCAGCTTATGGCTGCCTTTTTTATTTTATTCCCCGCTGAGAATTCCTCCAAGTAATCCGCCCACACCTCGGCTTTGCTCTTTTCCACCGGCCGAGGCTGCAAGAATACGGTCGGCCAGGCGCGAAAACGGAACACTTTGTAAATACACAATACCCGGACCTGTAACAACTGCATAAAAAAGGCCCTCTCCGCCAAACAACGAATTGCGAAAACCTCCAATAAATTTAATATCGTAATCAATACTGCTGGTAAATGCCACTAAACATCCTGTGTCCACCCGCAGGGTTTCTCCATGTTTCAACTCACGCCTTATAATAGTTCCTCCCGCATGTACAAAGGCTTTTCCATCTCCACGTAAACGCTGAAGAATAAATCCTTCACCCCCAAATAAACCCGCACCTATACGCTTGGTAAATGCTATATCAATTTCAATTCCTTCGGCTGCGCATAAAAAACCATCTTTCTGACAAAGAATTTCGCCTCCGTACTGTTTTAAATCAAACGGAATAATTTTTCCGGGATAAGGTGCCGCAAAAGCCACCTTGCTTTTTCCGGCTCCCTGATTTAAAAACGAAGTGATGAAAAAACTCTCACCGGTAAACATGCGTTTTAATCCACTGAAAATTCCTCCGGTTGAAGTTTGCATTTGAATGCCGTTTTCCATGTACAGCATGGCTCCGGCCTCGGCTCTCACCGCCTCATTCGGGTCAAGTTCAATTTCTACTACCTGAATATCGTCACCGATAATGTTGTAATCAATTTCGTGTGCAATGCCCATAGCTTTAATATTAAGTCCTCAAAATTCCATGTAATCCTGATGAATTCAAAACAAAAGTGATAACCGCCTGCCATTTACCGATGAACAAAACTGTTAGTCTGGTAAAATGAAAAGATTAAATTTGCAGCAATGAGGTTTTTGGCACTTCTGTTAAGTTTATTGCTGGTAAGTTTTACGCCTGCAACTACCGCTGTAAAAATTGCCCGCTTAAAATACAATGGCGGAGGAGATTGGTACGCTAATAAAACTTCTCTTCCTAACCTTATTCGTTTTTGCAATCAGCAACTAAAAACCAATATTCAGGGAGAAGAAGACATTGCCGATGTGGGGAGTCCCGATATTTTCAATTACCCGTTTGTTCATATGACCGGGCATGGAAACGTGGTTTTTTCTTCTTCAGAAGCGGAGAATTTGCGCAAATACCTGATTGCCGGAGGTTTTTTGCATATTGATGATAACTACGGTCTGGATAAATTTATTCGCAGGGAAATGAAAAAAGTTTTCCCGGAACTTAATTTTATAGAATTGCCATTTAATCATCCCGTATATCATCAGTCATTTCAATTTGCCAACGGTCTGCCTAAGGTACATGAGCATGATGGAAAACCTCCTCAGGGTTTCGGATTAATTTATAATGGTAAACTAATTTGCTTTTACAGCTATGAGTGCGATTTGGGAAACGGATGGGAAGATCAGGAAGTGTACAACGACCCCGAAGCGGTGAGATTAAAAGCGTTGCAAATGGGTGCCAACCTTATTCAGTTTGCCTTTTCCCGCTAATTAAATCTGAGGTCGGGTGGAGAATTCCCCATAACGGCAAACTCAGTCCCCATATTAGATAAAACCGTTTTCCATAACAATTCAGGATGTTGGTGAAAAATGTATTCTCTTTTGGCTTTGGTAACAAACCAGGCATGCTCCATTAGTTCATCATCCAACTGCCCTGCCGACCATCCCGAATATCCGATAAAGAATCTAATCTGATTTTCGCCTAAAATCCCGCTTTGTATTCCTTCAACAATAGCATCCAAATCACCTCCCCAAAATACACCTGGTTGAATTTGTCTGGTATCACTTGACAACTTCTGGCACGAATGAACAAAATGAAGCGTGTTTTGTTCCACCGGGCCGCCATAAAACAGCTTGTGTGTAAGTCCGGAGAATTCAGGTGAAACATCGGAAAGAGTTAAAGTAGTTGGACGGTTCATCACAAAACCAACAGCACCATTTGCATCATAAGCCGTAAGGTAAACTGCCGTCCGGTTAAAATTCGGATCCGGCAGAAAAGGGTCAGAAAGAAGAAAACTGCCTGCCTTAAGAGGTATCCTAGACATGAATGAATATTTAAACTGGTTTATATAACGCCAAATTTAGCACATTGAACGAAACTTGACCGAAGATGTGAGATAAATATAGAGTTTTGCCTACTTATTGGAAAATTAGGACCCTTTTTTTTAATTAATTATACTAATTTTATCCCGTTAAGCACTACAACCAATGAAGATATTAATAGCTGAAGATGAGCAGATGCTGAAGAAGGCCGTAGAATTCAAATTGAAGAAGGATGGCCATGAAGTTTATACAGCTGCCGATGGGCGCGAAGCACTAAGCCTTATCAAAGAAAATTCTTTTGATATGATTATCACAGATATCATGATGCCCTTTGCATCGGGTTTGGAAATAATAAGCCATGTTAGGGCTGAAAAACTTAAAATGCCCATCATTGTAGTTTCATCAATCGGACTTGAAAATACTGTTCTGGAAGCATTTAAACTTGGAGCTGATGATTTTATTACAAAACCTTTCAGCCCGAATGAATTATCAATGCGTGTAAACAGATTATTGTCCAAAATATCATAGTGAAAATTAAGAAATGGCTTACTATTCCCTTTTCACCTCCAGGGATTAAAACTTTTTTGCTTACTTTTTGTGTAATGCTTTCAGGCATTTCTTCCTTTGGCCAGCGGATGCCCGATGTTGACTCCATGTACATAGCTGCAAAAAATATCGGGTTCAGAGGTGTGTACGACACCGCCCGTATGGAAATGGATACGGTGCTGATGTATGCACCAAACTATTTAGATGCACGAACTTTTATTGCACGTACCTGGAGTTGGGAAAATCAATATGAAAAATCGCGTGCACAGCTCAGATTAGTGTTGGATAAAGACCCCAATAATTATGAAGCACTGGACGCACTGGTTGATGCGTTCAGATGGCCAAATGAAATTGACACTGCTTTGGCCATTTGCGAAAAAGGTATAAGTCTGTTTCCATCCGATACCATATTCAGATACAAAAAGCACGAAGTAATACGGCAGCAGCGAAACATTAAACTCAGCTATAATCAAATTATGGCCGACTCTTTCTACATGAAAGGAAGAGCACTTGCCTTTAAAGGGAAGTACGCAGAAGGACGTGTGTGGATTGATTCATCCATTAAAAGAGATCCGCTGTTTTTTGATGCATATATTCTCAAAGCCCGCACATTCAGCTGGCAAAAAAAATATGATGAAGGGCGACCCGTTCTTAATTATGTGCTGATCAACGACACCTTGCCTTCCCGAAGAAAAGATGCTTACAACGCTTTAGCTGATTTGGAAATGTACGCATCAAGAAATAAAACATCAGGGAAAGTGTGCGACACTGCATTAATCCAGTACAAAAAGGCAGTTGAGTTTCACAAGAAAAAATCAATTACCCTTGCCAACGAGGATTATTATAAAGAAGCCATTCCCGAACTTCAGCTTTATCTTGATTCGGTAAAAACCGATACTCCTGCCATCAAAATGATGGAAGATTTTAAATTTAAAAAATTACGGAATTACGTAGGAGCAGGCTGGGTGCATCAGATGTATAATCCCAAAACCACCTTTGCTCCCTGGGATTTTGGAAATCTGGAATACGGCCACCGGTTCAGAAAGGTGCAGTCAATTGCCAGGATAAACTACGCAAAAAGATTTGGCCGGCAGGCATTGCAGTTTGAAGTTGATAATTATATAAAAATTTTCCGGGGCACTACCTTATTCACCAATATCGGAATTTCAGATAAAAATATTCTGTATCCGCGCTTTCGTTTAGGAGCCGAGGTATATCAAAATATCTATAGCAAATTCGATGTTTCGCTGGGATACCATATGCTTTTCTATCAGCCCGACACGGTCCGGGAAACTTTTCATATGATGGTAGGTTCCATTGGATACTATTATAAAAAATGGTGGTTCTCCTACAGGCCGGTTGCCGTTTTGAAACCCTATGGAAAAGGTTCAACCACCCTGTCAAATACGGTTCAGGCCAGATGGTATTATAAATCGGATTACGATTACGTAACATTTATGTTGGCTTATGCCAACGGAGCCATTGGTTTAAATAATCCCACCGCTGTAATTCTGGGAGAAAAAAACTTTGTGAAGCTTCAAACCTTACGAGCCGGCATTGACTTTCAGCGCAGACTTAACACCACCCTTTTCGGGGGGCTTGGCACCTGGTGCGATTATGATGAGTACTCGTCCAATAAGTACAGATACCGCTTTACACTTACACTCAATATGAAAAAAGTTTTTTAAGATGACTGCATGCCGGCATATTCTTTTGCTTTTTACATGCATTTTGCTTCTTGCGGCAAATGCTGCAGCACAGGATGCGCCAAAAGAGATTATGTTAAAACCGGTTTACTACCTTGCTCCTGCCGGAGAAAACATAAGAGTAGTGGCCAAAAAATACAAACTGAGTGAACGAACACTGGCCTCGCGAAACAGAATACCCGCTTATAAGCTGTTTAAAAAACCAACTCCGGTGATTATTGGCTACAGCATGGTTGCGGCCAATGAATTGAGCAACCCTCCTGAAAATGCTTTTATTGTAGATGAAGAAACGGCAAAAATTTATTCCATTATTCCTGAAAATTTTATAGCAGATTCGGTAAGTATCTCTCCTTCACTCTTTGCCAAATTAATTATTCAACCCGAAGAAGTAATATCCCCTGCTCCTGAAACAACCCCAGAACCGGCAACCCCGGAGATGAAAGAAAAGGAAACAACTTCCTCCGCCCCATCAGCCAATCCGTCACCCCCAACTGTGGGCGAAATAGCCGCAACCCCTACGGATGACAAAGGAGATTTTGCTCCCGACACGACAGACGACAGCGACCCGACCATCAATAATATTTCGCCAAATAAACAAGCCGGCACAATGGAAAGCTACTTTGCCGACCGGGTAAGAGAAATTGAAAAAAGTGCAATTGATTCAGCAAATCAAAAAATTGAATTTTTTGAATCTCCTTCTGGTTGGTTTGCCCAAACGTACAGAGAACAGCCTACCATTATCCAGCGCGGGTTAATTATTCTATGCTTTTTTATTTTTGGAAACATTAGTCTTTTTATTGTTATAATCAGCAGCCGTATTTACAAATCTTATGTTGAGATACGCAAAAAACGATTGATTGAAGTGTATGAACCATTGCTGGCAAATTTATTATTTGGCGAATACGACACCGAGGATCGCAGAATGCACGTGGTGAGGCGAATCAAAAAAAGATACCTTGTAAATGAATTTAACAATGAAGTTTTTTTACAGGAGTTGTTAAATCTGCACAAAAATTTTTCAGGAGATGTATGCGATGATATACGGAATCTTTACCTGGAGTTTAACCTGCTCAAATTCAGCATGAGAAAACTTAAAGCCTTTCCGTGGGATGTAAAGATAAAAGGGATACGTGAACTTACCCAAATGGACATAAAAGACGCGTATGACGAAATATTCAAATTTGTAGACAGTAAAAATCCCATCCTTCGTCTTGAAACGCTTTTATCACTTATTCAGCTTAGCGAATCAGACCCACTGAAGTTTTTGAGCAATACCAAGGCCAAAATGACCGGCTGGCAACAGGTAAACATTTTAGCCATCCTCTCCATATTAAATACGGACGACCTACCTGACTTTAAACGCTGGCTTAATTCTCCCAATGACTCAGTATCGTTGTTTACAATACGTATGATAAATCACTTTAAACAAATTGGTTCTGTCAACGCAATTATACCTATGCTTGAAGACCCAAGAGAAGAAATACGGGAAGCAATTATAGATACTATAGGTAATTTGGAATTATATGGATTTGCCGATCAATTAATTGAAACATTTGGAAAAGAACAGGACAGGCTGAAGGTGAAAATACTTCAGGTGATGACCAAAATAAGCGATGATGACCAGATCCCCTTTTTCAAACAGGAACTTTTCAGCCCGAACTTTGCCATTGCCCTCAACTCGGCAATAGCTCTTGTAAAAACAGGGCCGAAAGGGAAAAATGACCTGACATTGTTATTGGAATCGGCAGATGAACGCAGTTCAAAAATTATCAAACATGCCCTTGATAAACGAATAGTAAAATAACATGGATAAATACTTAGAGCTCATTGGCGATTTTTTTGATTCATTTATATTTTACTATGCGATTTCGCTGTGCTTCTCTTATTTTATGCTGGCTATTATTTCAGCATTTGAGATGAGGTACTATATGAAGAAAAACAGTTTTATAGACTATCGTACTATTCTCAGTTCACATTTGCAACCATCTATTTCACTCATTGCACCCGCTTACAATGAAGGAGCCAATATTGTTGAAAATGTGCGTTCTCTATTATCTATTCACTACGGAAACTACGAAGTAATAATTGTGAATGACGGCAGCAAAGATGACTCTATTGCTGTGCTGGTGCAACATTATGAACTTGAAAAAGTAGACTACGCCATAAACGAACAATTACACACCAAACCTGTAAGAGGAGTTTATAAATCAAAAAACTCAGCTTTCAGCAAATTGTTGGTAGTTGATAAAGAAAATGGTGGAAAAGCGGATGCATTGAATGTGGGATTAAATATTTCGCAAAGTGATCTGGTGGCATGCATTGATGTGGATTGTGTGATTGAGCAGGATGCACTGGTTAAGATGGTTAAACCCTTTATTGAAGAAGAAATCAGGGTAATAGCTACTGGTGGTGTAGTGCGCATTGCCAACTCGTGTGAGATAGAAAACGGGAAACTCATTAAGGTAAATCTCCCTGACGAATTGCTGCCAAGAATTCAGGTTATTGAATACATACGTGCTTTTTTAATGGGACGTATGGCATGGAGTAAATTAAACGGGCTTCTGCTTATTTCAGGTGCGTTTGGATTATTTGATCGCGATATTGCCATTAAAAGCGGAGGATACAACCATAAAACAGTAGGCGAAGATATGGAACTGGTAGTGCGCATGCGTATCTGGTGTCATGAAAATGATTTAAAATACAGGGTAGTTTATATTCCCGATCCGCTTTGCTGGACCGAAGCTCCCAACAATACCAAAATTCTGGGCCGCCAGCGAAACCGATGGGCTCGGGGTACTGCCGAAACATTATGGTTTCACCGGAAAATTTTCCTGAACCCTAAATATGGAAAGCTTGGAATTTTAAGTTACCCATTCTGGTTGCTCTATGAGTGGCTTGCTCCTTTTATTGAATTTTTCGGAGTGTTGTTTTATATCATCCTTGCCATTCTTGGATTTTCTACCTGGCAATTCTTTTTCATGATCATCAGTTTGATTTATGCTTTTGCCGTAATGATGTCAGTTTCGGCAATCCTGTTTGAAGAAATGTCGTACCACCAGTATAAAAACAAGCGGGATATGTTCAGGATGATGGCCACTGCTTTAATTGAACCTATTTTCTATCATCCCATGACGGTAAAATGGTCCCTGGAAGGAAATATTGACCTGCTCACCGGTAAGAAAAACTGGGGCGAAATGACAAGGCAAGGATTAGGTAAAAAGAAAACTAAGAAAGAAAAGGTTCCTGCCAAAACGGAAGAATCCAATCCGGAAACACCTGCATCACCTGTTAGTTGAAAACAGAAATCATTTCTTTCCCCTGTCGTTTTCGGTGTTCATTAATAGCCGTTCTGATAAGCGGAATATAATACTCCCAAAAAAACCGCTTCCTGTTCTCAAGTTCTATCTGTGAATAGAACATAGAACGAAAATTACGGATACCCCGTAATTTTGACGACATCATGCCAATTTGATTGTCGCAAAAATCGGCTGAAAAATAGTAATAATTCGAATCTCCCGAATGATGCTCTACCGAGGCAACAAATGTTTTAGGAATATGATAATAATTTAAAATAGAATCACCGGACCCGTTTGTTTTCATAGAGAAAACCGACATCACATTGTTGTTTGCCCGAGCATTGAGGGTTACCGCAAACCAAAACGGATATAAAATGTTATCGGGAAGGTTATACGATTTCTGATACTTTTCATCGGAGTATATGATGGGTATCGGAAAATTCATGTGCCGCTTCTCATCTAAAATAACAATTTTATCACTGGTATGAACATACACGAGCCCCCCATCCTTGAAAGGATATTTACCCCCGTGTTGCTTGCGATATAGTTTCCAAACCCAAGGAGGAAGCTCTTTATTTTTTATAGTATCGAGTGACGAAAAATACCTGCCCACCCAACCAGTCCATTGCAAACCTAAAAGCTCTTCACATTTTTGCCGCAATGCGTATGAAGTAGGCAATGCATACAAACTAAACTCGGTTATAACCGTTTTGTGTTTTTCAACCATCTTTCGAAGAAGTGCAAAATCATTTCGGTGCAGTCCCCCATAAATTAATTCCGACCGATCCTTATCATTGCCTCGTTTATACCACTCATTATGGTAAATTCCATAGGTATCGGTATAATAAGCCATCTCGTAATACGATGCCATACTGTCCAGTTCCTCATCAGTATAATCTGTTAAATCTTTAACATCAAACTGGAAATCTTCTAAGGGAAAAAATCCCATATAATCTTTCTCCACTTTGTATAAATCACCATTGGGTTTGGTAATTTTCATGTGGTCAAGTATCCAGTTGAAAGAGCGATGCTCGAGCCCTTCTTTTGTAAGAACCGTTTTATCAAGAATAAAAATCTTCATGGGATACTGGCTTTGAAACAACCAAATAACCCACAGAATGAACGGGAATAGTAAAATTATCAATAAAATAAGACGAACTGCTTTGCGTACCATGTTTTACGAATATCATCAATATTGAGCAAACTTGTTGAAAAAACAAAAACATCAGCCGAAAATGATCATTTCAATCTAATTTTGCTAGATGGAAATGAATAATGCACATATTGCAGCCATACGCAAGGAATACCTGTTGAAAGAATTTGATGAAAGCCATTTAGTAGCCGACCCCTTTAATCAGTTTAAACTTTGGTTTAAAGAGGCCATTGAGTCGGAGGTAAATGAACCCAATGCCATGATGCTGGCAACGGCTTCGGCCAACGGACAACCTCACGCCCGGATTGTGTTGCTTAAAGGATTTGACCATGAAGGACCCGTTTTTTTCACCAACTACCAAAGTGATAAGGGAGAACAAATAAAAGAAAATAATAAAGTGGCCCTTACTTTTTTCTGGCCAGAACTGGAACGCCAGGTACGCATTGAAGGAACCGCCACACAAATTCACCCGGAACAATCGGATGAATACTTTTACAGCCGCCCCATAGGTAGTCAGATTGGTGCGCACGTGTCGCCACAAAGCAAGGTAATTGTGAACCGGATGTTTTTAGAAGACCGTGTAAGGGAATTTGAAAAATTATTTTCCGAACAGCCTTTACTCAGACCTGAACATTGGGGAGGTTACCTAGTGAAACCACATTTGTTTGAATTCTGGCAGGGACGAAGCAGCAGACTTCACGATCGTTTTTTGTTTTCGCGCAAAGGTACAGGCTGGCAGATAGAACGACTGGCTCCTTAATTTTTTACAGGCGCAGGTATTCCTTGTTTATTGATGTAGAAAACATGATTCAAGTACTGTACCTGAGCCAATCCGTAGCTAAAAGGTGAAACACCGTCAAACTCCGGTTGAATTACAATTTTCCCCTTTTTATTCATAAATCCCCAGCGGCCATGTTTGCGTATAGCCGCCATTCCATTTGAAAAACCCTGGGCTTCATCAAGCGAAAGCGGAACAAAAATGGCTCCTTTGCTATCAATAAATCCCCATTTTTTATTAATCATCACGGCTGCATACCCTTCCGAAAAGGATTCGGCATAATCGTACTCTGGTTTAATAATTACCTTTTGTTTTAGATTTATATACCCTATTTTATCTTTTATACGCACAGCTATTAATCCCTCGGCATAATCGGATGCAAAAGTGTATTTGGGTTTTATAAGAATTTTCCCTTTTGTATTTACAAAACCGGCCAACCCGCCTAAATCAATACGGGCTACTCCACCCGAAAACGGATAGATATAATCATAAATGGCAGGCAGCAAAAATTTACCATGCGCATCAATAAGTCCGTATTTGTTTTTCATTTTTACTCGTGCCACACTATCGGCAAAATCTCCGGCATCAAAAAACTGGCATGGGATAACCAGTGCACCGGTTTTATCCATGTAACCGAATTTAAAAACCAACATAGCTGTGCGGCCCTTAATTTTAACATCTTCCTGCACACTCACCACAGCAAGTCCGTTGTGAAATAATTGCGCATCATAAAAATCAAGGGGAACATCAAGCACTTTAGCCCCTGTTTTGTCAATATAGTAGCGATCGTTTTGCTCTCCTTGTATCCGTGCCCATCCTTCAGAAAAAGCCGATGCACTTTGGCAGGTAAGCGGCCCTATCACCACCTTACCCGATGGATCTATATAAAACTTCTTTCCCTCACGCTCTACCAAAGCAAGTCCTTCGCTAAACTCATCGGCATACGAGTAAATGGTATCTATTGCCAGTTGACCCGTTTCATTCAGATACCCATATTTTTTATTCCATTCAAAGGGAGTAAGGTTATTTCCCTGTGCCAGGATATGCTGTGCTCCATTGGTAAAAAGAAAAAGCAACAGAATAATTGAAAGGCAATTTTTGTATTTTAGCAAAGCAGTTCGATTAAATGGACTTAACATGTGGCGAAATTAACTTCAATACCTCATTGACACACGCTAACATTATCAACATCAGGAGGTAAAAAAAACGGCATATGTCTTGCAAAATAGCTAATTTCAAACCTTTAAAACCATGCGCCAACCACTACCTAAACTCCGCCTGCCGAGGTACATGCTTTTAATTTTGCTTACAGGCTTCTGCCTCTCAGGCTTTGCTCAAAGCTGGATGTACGGCAAAAAAAACAACCCCGAAAACTCGCGTAAGTTTTCAGAACTCACCATTCCGTCATCGCCTGCCTTTGATTTAATGCAGGTAAATGCAGCGTATATAAACAAACCCAATATTATCCGGGATTTTAAAGTAGACTGGTCGTTCAAATCCTATAAGCTATCACCAAATCTGGCTTTGCAGGGGCAACCCATTTGGGAAATGTTTTACAGCCGCGATAATTTATATAAATACCAGCAGGCAAATGGTTTTTTGAAAACCCTTTCCACTTTCGATGTTTCGGTGGGAACGGTGGAAGATGAATGGAGCAACCGCAAACTTGCCTACGCTTTTAAATTAAACCTGTACCGCCAGTACGACCCCTGGGCCAGCAATGATGAAATTGACAATACACTCGAAACCTATTACAACGAACGTTACACTCTTGATTCAATTATTTATATTAAATCGCTTTACCTTGATACTCTGGAAAGTCAATCGAATTCAGACCCGCTAGTAAAACGTGAAGTGAAAAAACAAATTGAAGAGCTTGAAAAAGAAGTTGACGGACTGAAGGAACATTACAATACCAAAGTTAAAGACATTGTAAAAAGCACCTCATCGGCCAAATGGAATGCTAGTCATGTGGATGTGGCTTATGGACGTTCCCTGTCCTTTGCAAGCATTACAACCAATTCGATAAAACAAAACGGACAGGGAAATGCAGCCTGGATTAATTCTTCCATAGGCATTGGCAAAACGTTTTTGCTTAGCACACTAATCAAATATAATTTTCTTGTTAAATCAGTAGTCCCCACACGGGCCGATACTTCGAGCATTTCGCAGGAAACCATTGGTACGGGTATTAATATCAGATACGGAAATGAGAAGGTTACTTTTTTTGCTGAGTATTTCTACGAGCAATCAGCTAAAAGTAATTCAAATCTGATACAAAATAATATTGTGGGCTATGGTGGCGACTGGCGATTCAGCAATAATGTGATTCTTAGTTTTTCGCTTCGCACTTTTTACGATGGGCGAGGTAAACTCACCAATATGGTTCCGTTTATTGGCCTATCGTGTATGATGCGGTAACTAAATAGGCAAACGTCTTTTCCTAAAAATAAACTCGAGCAATACCCGTGAAGGCTTTGGTGTACGCATGCGTTTTAATCCGAATTTTTCAATGGAATGTGCTGCTATATGCGACATGGCTTCCTCTACCGAATCGGTGAACAACACTAAGTTTAAATCGCTGGCATCAATGGTTCCTTCGGCCACCATGGTGTACAACATTTCCATCAGCTTTTTCCAGTACTGCCTGTCAAATAATACCACCGGGAAATTTTCGACTTTATGGGTTTGAATCAGAGTGAGCGCTTCAAACATTTCATCCAGTGTACCCATGCCTCCGGGCATAATAATAAATCCATAGCTATACTTAAACATCATAAACTTACGGATAAAAAAATAATGAAACGTTACTTCGGTATCTACATAAGGATTTGGCCTTTGCTCAAAGGGCAAAATAATATTGCAGCCTACTGAGCGACCGCCTGATTCAAAAGCCCCACGATTGGCGGCTTCCATAATGCCGGGACCTCCTCCTGTCATGACCGTAAAACCTAGTCCTGCCAATTGTTTTCCCATTTCGCGGGCCTGCGCATATTGCGGATGATCTTCTTTAAAACGGGCCGAACCAAATACCGTAATACAAGGCCCTACAAAATGCAATATTCTGAACCCTCTTATTGTTTCAGATAAGAAGCGGAAAGTGAATTTTAACTCCTGCCACCTGGAGCGAGGCCCCTCTAAGTAATAGCTCTTTTTTGCCATATACAAAGAGAACGAAAAAAAACGGGACTTGTTTTGTTTTCTATTAATGATTATAAAACTAGTTTATATCACGCTACAAAACCGAAATAGCAGTAACAAAAGGTAACCTCAGGAATATTGAAAATCTTTCCGGGTATTATCCGGATAGTCCGGTGTTGCTTAGAGAATTTTATTACAAATTACCCCTCAATTCCTGCTCGCGTTCTATGGCTTCAAACAGGGCTTTGAAGTTTCCTTTACCAAAACTTTTAGCTCCTTTGCGCTGTATAATTTCGTAAAACATGGTAGGCCGGTCTTCCACGGGTTTGGTAAACAACTGCAACAGGTAACCTTCATCATCGCGGTCAACCAAAATACCCAGTTCCCTCAGTGGTTCCAAATCCTCTTCTATTGGCCCTACCCTGTCCAATAAATCATCGTAATAGGTAGAAGGCACTTTTAAAAACTCAACCCCGCGTGCCATTAACTGCCGCACGGTTGAAACAATATCTTTGGTAGCAATGGCAATATGCTGTGTGCCCTCTCCTTCGTAAAACTCAAGGTACTCTTCCACCTGCGATTTTTTCTTTCCTTCAGCCGGTTCGTTAATCGGGAATTTCACATAGCCGTTTCCGTTACTCATTACCTTACTCATCAATGCCGAGTATTCGGTGCTGATGTCTTTATCATCAAACGAGAGGATGTTTTTAAATCCCATCACGCTTTCATAGAAATTTACCCATGGATTCATCTGGTTCCAATCTACGTTGCCCACACAATGGTCAACATACAACAAACCTGTCGGCTCGGGATTGTAGTCGCTTTTCCATTCTTTAAACCCCGGCATAAAAACTCCGTTGTAGTTTTTGCGTTCAATAAAAAGATGTACCACCTCGCCATAAGTATGAATACCACTCATGCGCACTTCTCCATTGGCATCATTAAGCGTGGTTGGTTGCATATAGGGTTTCCCACCCCGTTTGGTGGTTTGTTCAAAGGCATCGTAGGCATCATCTACCCATAGTGCCAGTACCTTTACTCCATCTCCGTGTTTTTTATGGTGCTCGGCAATAGGGCTGTCACTATGAAGAGGAGAAGTAAGCATCAGGCGCATTTTATTTTGCACCAGCACATAAGATGCACGGTCTTTCACTCCGGTTTCAGGGCCTGCATAAGCCAGACTTTGAAAACCAAATGCCGTTTTATAAAAATGAGCTGCCTGCTTGGCATTGCCTACGTAAAGTTCAACGTAGTCGGTCCCGTTGAGTGGCAGAAAATCGGTTGTGGTTTGTTTTGTTTTTACTTCTAATGTATCCATTTCAAAAGGTGTATTATGTTTATATTATTCAACCCAGGTTTTATAATATCCGGGGTCTTCTATCTTCATTGCTTCTTCGGTAATCATCAGCGGATAAAACGGATCAATCATCACGGCCAGCTCTTTGGTTTCTTTTGCGCCTATTGATTTTTCAACCGTACCCGGATGCGGCCCATGAGGAATTCCTTTGGGGTGTAAGCTGATCATACCCCGCTCCACATGTTTGCGGCTCATAAAATCTCCATCAACATAATAAAGGACTTCATCACTATCTACATTACTGTGGTTGTAGGGTGCAGGAATGGCATCGGGGTGGTAATCGTAAAGGCGCGGAACAAACGAGCAGATAACAAAATTGTGCCCTTCAAAGGTTTGATGAATAGGTGGTGGCATATGCACCCTGCCGGTAATGGGTTCGTAATTGTGAATAGAAAACCCAAAAGGATAATTGAACCCGTCCCAACCAATAGCATCAAACGGATGAGTAGCCAATGTGTATGGGAAAATCATATCCTGTTTTTTTATCATCACTTTAAACTCGCCCTTCGCATCATGTGTCTCCAGGTTTTCGGGCAGTTTTATATCGCGCTCGCAATAAGGCGAGTGTTCAAGCAATTGGCCAAACTGGTTGAGGTAACGCTTTGGCGGGCGAATAGGCGAAAAAGATTCCGTGATAAAGAGGCGGTTGTTTTCGGTAGTAAAATGCAACTGATAAATGGTGCCGCGCGGAATAACCAAATAATCCCCGTACTCGAATGGTATTTGTCCGTACAAGGTCTTCAGTACCCCGCTTCCTTCGTGAATAAAAAGTACTTCATCGGCATCGGCATTTTTGTAAAAATAATCGGTCATTGATTTTTTAGGAGCAGCAGATGCGAGGTATAGATCTTTATTAAATAACAGGTAAACCCTGCTTTTCAGGTAATCATCCTTCGGATTGGTTTTGAAAGTTAGAAAACTTCTGTTTTGCAGGTTTTTTTCAATGGCGGCCTTCGGAGCCACATCATAAGGAGCGCCAATGGATTTTACCAGAGTGGGCGGATGGCAATGGTACACCAATGAATAAATACTGCTGAAACCTTCAGTTGAAACCAGTTCCTCGGCATATAACGAACTATCCGGCTTACGAAATTGCGTATGACGTTTGTGAGGAATTTTCCCTAATCGGTGATAAAATGGCATAATTAAATTTATTTTTCAGTGCAACCTTTGTGTGCAGTATCTTTACAAAGTTACTGTTAAGCGATGCGAAAATAATTACAAAAGCTCGCAAAAATCACCAACTTTGCCCACAGGAAAAATGACAAAAGTCAGATGATTAGAATTTTCATTATCAGCCTTATAATAGCAAATGCATTTCTTTTTACCTCCTGCCACAGGGAACAAAACAGCTTTTTGGCACAGGCCGACTCCAATGCATCGGCCGCCATCAGGGACATAAATGAGCAAATACAAAAGGACCCGCAAAATCCGGAACTGTATTATAAAAAGGCTAAAACCTATTACACTGAGAAACGATTAGACAAAGCTGAAGAAGCCATTCAGGCCGCTATTGTGCTCGACTCAACCAATGCTCTTTATCATTACCACAAAGGGGAAATACTCTTTGCGTTGAATAAAACCATTGCAGCAGCTGGCGAATTTGAAAAAGCCACCCGGTTAAAACCTGAGTTTTACGAAGCTTATATTAAACTGGGCGAATTGTATTTATTTGTTAAAAAACACAAAGAATCGCTTGAGTGTTTTACAAAGGCCCAAACATTACAACCCAACGAAGCGAAGACCTACTTTATGAAAGGACTCAATTTTAAAGGACTTAAGGATACGGTCAATGCCATAGTAAGTTTTCAGCGCGCCACCGAAACCGATAACCATTTTATTGATGCCTATATACAACTGGCTATTTTGTACAATGCGCAGGGAAATAAAAAACTGGCTCTCGATTTTTACAACGGAGCCATAAGGGTAAATGAATTTAATGTAGATGCCATTTACGGACGTGCTCTCCTGCTACAGGAATCCGAAAAATTTGATGATGCCGTAAAAGATTACCGCAAAATAATTTCAATTAATCCCGGATATTACCACGCCTATTACAATATTGGTTTTATTAATTCCTTTAATCAAAAATATGAGGCGGCTATTGAGAACTTCAGCAAAGCCATCGAAGAAAATCCGGAATACATCAGTGCCTATTATATGCGCGGATGGTGTCACGAAAAATTAGGCCATAAACAGGATGCGCTGAATAATTACGAATATACCCTGCAATTAGACCCAACATATCCAAAGGCACTGGAAGGAAAAAAAAGATTAGGTGCAGACTAAAATTACTGCACGACAAACTTTTTGGTCTCTGTTAATCCCGAATTGCTTTTTACTTTCAATAAGTAAATTCCGTTTGAAAGTCCCGTTACCAGCACTTCGTTATTGGTTCCTGCCTCTATTTGCTGCACTTCCCTGCCGGTTAAATCATAAATATGAATCAGGTAGTTTTCGCTGGCAGAGCTAAGCCAGTTTACTCTAATAAAATTGGCATTTGCCGGATTGGGGTAAACCAATAATTCACTCTTACCTGTAACCTGTGAAACACCATTAGGATTTACATTAATATACGAAGATTTTGTTTGGGAAGTGGAGCAATTGCCATCCTGATTAAAGGCTGTAAGTTTAACAGTGTAAGATCCCTGCTGCTGATAGGTGTGAGAAGGAGCAAAAACTACTGAAGTATTATTTACTCCGCTTAACGAATCACCAAAATTCCACTCGAAACCTGAAAAACCGGCTGAAGAATTATTCGAAAAATTCACTGTAAAAGGTGCGTTTCCAAGCACAGACATGGACGAGAAGTCGGCAGCCATTACATTTACAAGCATGCTGTCTTTATTGGTGCATGCCTGAGCAGTATAAGCATAAATGATTTTGTATGAACCTGCTGCAATACCTGTATTAAATTTGTAGCCCGTTACCGAAGTTCCCGACCAAACTCCCCCTGACGGATATCCTGATAGTGTTATATCCCCACTGTTAATGCAGACCTTTCTGTCATTTCCGGCATTCACCACAGGCAATTGTTCAACCTTAATTAAGGTGGAGTCAATGGTGAGGCATCCATTGGTATACGTATAGGTATAGGTTACATAATGATTTCCTGTTCCGGCAGCCGAAGGATTAAACGTACCATTACTTTGAACACTGTTTCCGCTCCAGATTCCTCCTGAAGGGCTGGCAAATAAAAACGCCTGATTCGAATTTTCGCAGAAAACATTTGACGGATTTGTAAATGAAATTTGAGCGCTGTACAACACATTTATAAATGTGCTCGCCATAGTACCACATCCTCCTGCAGCCTGATAGGTTATGGTGTGATTTCCAACTCCGGCAATAGCAGGATAAAATTTATCGCCCACTATCCCGTAACCGCTCCACGAGCCATTGGCAGGAGTACCGTTTAACTGCACAGGGGAAGCATTATTACAAACGGGTGAATAATTCCCCGTTTGAGATAAAATACTGTTTAAAACCGTTAGCTTTAGGGTATCGGTGTTAGTGCAACCATAGCCATCAGTATAATTGTAAAATATTTGATTGACTCCGGCACAAACTAATTTGGGCGTGAACACACTTCCGCTTAAACAGGTAGAACTGCCACCACTCCATGTACCTCCTGCAGGAGAACCCGACAAAGAGAGCGCCCCGCTGTTGTAGCACATCGAAGTATCGGGGGTTAAAACAGTAACGGATGGCAGATTACGAATACCAATATTTATCTGTGCCGTTTTACTGCAACCAAAAGAATCGGTCATGAGTAAAGTTACCGTACCCGGCTGTGTTGACTGATATGTGAAGTTTCTGTTTGACGTAAGCGATGAGCCGTTCCAGCTAAACCCGTAAGGTGCTTTGCCGCCAAGGTAAGAGGCAGTGAGTAATAATGGAGCATTGGAGCAGGCAAAAGTATCCGTTTTCCCGTCTATAGAAGCCGACAACGGAATATGTTGCGGAACTACTATCGAATCATTTTTTATAATATCCCCGCAGGCTTGTGCCGATGAAATTCGAACAGAGTAATAATACTTACCAAAGGTTGGATAAGTATACACAAAGGATGAATCGGCTGATGAAAGGCCACCGGTACCTGCCCATTGGTATTGTAAACCTGCCCCCCCGCTGGTATTGGCCTGAAACTGCACCTTACCTAAACAATAATTGTAGGAAGATGCTGGGTTGGCGGTAATATTTAAGCCTGAACTATTTACGTAAATGGCTACCGTTTTATAGGTATACGCTTTTTTAGGACACGAATTATCCCCACATTTAAAAACAACGTAATATGGCTCACTTCTAACCTGATTAGCTGCTGGTGTCCAGCAAAAAGTTCCTCTGGCATTTTTCGTTCCCGAACTTTGAAAACTGGCACCAGGAATTGTTCCATCCCAATAAAGAGCAGTACTATCGTTGGTATTCACATCAGACGTAAATACATCAAAACACAAAGGGGTACCTGCACATGCCTTGTAAGAATTAGATGAAGTGGCAACAGCCGGTGCAGAATTATTGCCGCTATTACTTAATACGCATAATTCGTGACTTACCGTTACTTGTCCTATCCTAACCCCGTTTCTATACCTTGAAATGGTGTAATGAATCCAATAAAGTGCAGTAGAGCCTGTTGGTGTAACCCACTCCGAATTGCCCGCTTTTAGTGCTCCGGTTTTATTATCAAATTGCAGCGAAAATACAGTTGAACCATTATAAGGAAATGGCTTGGATGCACTGTAGGGATTGGCATAAGTAGCATTAGTGCCGGCTCCGATAAGAGCAGGAACCAAACTATAAACCATGCTATCCCCACCCTCATTATTAATGCGTGCACTATAAGAATTAGCAATTCCGCTTATCATAATTAAAGGTAACTGAAAACTGAATACCGGACCCTCATTGTTAGATATGCCCTTTGTGAATGAGCTTTGAATATAAACATTCCCCCCTGAAGGTATAGTAATAAGACTTCCGTTCATGCAGCAGTCCTGCCACACCATAGTAATTTCTGAAGATGAAGAGAAGGCGGCTAAACTTATTCTTTTGATACACTTATTTATTTCGTACCCCACTAAATTTCCACCTGAACATACACTAGGTGTAGAAGCACAGAAGTCAGTTACATCATTAATTTCAACCCTACTTAGTGTAATAGTTTGGGTAGTGGTGCCCTGAGTTAACACCACCTGCGGTGACGGATTTAATGGAATCCCAAAACAAGAACGGTACAGGTAAAGTATTATATCCGCACTGTCACTTGGCTGAAGTTTGTAAGTTAAATACCCCCCTGCATAATAACTGGCAAATGATGATTGTGCACTTCCCAAGGTAAACAAAAGAAAAAGTAGGATAGTTCCCGAAACAGTTCTTAAAGTATTCATACCTTTACGATTTTCTTACCATAAAGGTAAGATAAATTATCGTAAAGTCAAGCAGAATTAATAGGCTCTTCCTTTTTTGCCTTCCATATAGTTGATAAATGCCCGGTTTACTACCTTATTGCCCCCGGGGGTAGGATAGTTTCCTGAAAAATACCAGTCACCCAAATTGAACGGACAAGCCTCATGAAGGTTTTCGATGGTTTGATAAATCACCTCTACTTCAGCCCGGCAATCTTCGGGAGTAACTATTCCGGCAACTTTCCTGCTTATTTCCTCGTCAGTAAACAAAGCATACAATTGCTGCAAGTTATTTTTTATTTCCTCTTTGGGCCAAGCTTCCTGCGCTTTACACCTTAAGTAGGTTTCATGCAACAAATCTTCCTTACCACGTTCTTTCAGCAAAGCTATCATTGCCTGAAAAGCTACAAACTCGCCCAGTCGCGACATATCAATTCCATAACAATCGGGGTAACGAATTTGTGGTGCCGAAGAAACGATGATAATTTTTTTAGGATGTAACCTGTCAAGTATCCGTATGATGCTGGTACGTAAAGTGGTTCCGCGCACAATGGAATCATCAATTACCACCAGAGTATCCTTATCGTTGTTTATGATGCCATAAGTAACATCGTACACATGAGCCACCATATCCTCCCGGTGGGTATCATCGGTAATAAACGTACGTAGTTTTGCGTCCTTAACCGCTATTTTTTCTCTCCGGGGTTTTATACTCAAAATCTGTTTCATTTTTTCCATATCCGGTTTTGAACCCAGCTTCAGAATTTCCTGTGCCTTGTAATCGGTAAGGTAATCATGAACTCCGTCAATTAAACCGTAAAATGCCGTTGCAGCGGTATTGGGGATATACGAAAAAACCGAATTGTCTAAATCATAGTTTATAGCCTTAAGTACCTTTGGCGATAACAAATGCCCCAACTTTTTGCGCTCAAGGTAAATATCGCGGTCATTCCCTCTCGAAAAATAAATACGCTCAAACGAACAGGATTTGCGCTCGGCAGGTGGCATAATATTTACTTCGCTTATTGCTCCCGTTTTGCGAATGATAAGGGCATTTCCTGGCTGTAACTCCTTTATCTCAGTGAGCCGAATATTAAATCCGGTTTGAATGGCAGGCCGCTCTGAAGTAACCACAACAATTTCATCATCGTGGTAATAATAACATGGCCTTATACCCACAGGGTCTCGCACCACAAATGCATCTCCGTGGCCCATCATTCCCGCAAGGGTATATCCTCCGTCTACTTCCTTAAGCGACCTTTTAAGAATATTTTCAATATTCAGATTTTTGGCAATAAGCGGTGAAATGTCTTTGTTGCTATACCCTTCTTTTTTAAACTGATCAAACCAAACCTGATTTTCCTCATCCAGAAAATGTCCTATTTTCTCCAGCATGGTCACTGTATCGGCTTTTTCTCTCGGGTGCTGGCCAATATCAACAAGTAAACCGAAAAGCTCATCTACATTGGTCATATTAAAATTTCCGGCCAGCATCAGGTTACGGCTCATCCAGTTATTTTCACGAATAAAAGGATGGCATTTATCTTCTGAATTCTCTCCGTGCGTACCGTAGCGTAAATGCCCAAGCAATAGTTCACCGGCAAAAGGTGCATTTGCCTTTAAAAAATCGGCATCTTTATTTCCGCTCTGGTTTATTTTAGTACTTATGCGCGCAAAAATATCGGCAATAGCACCACTGCCGGCTGTGCGCTTTCTGAATACGTAAGGGTTCCCCGGTTCAGGGTCAAGTTTAATAACTCCTACTCCTGCTCCATCCTGCCCGCGATTGTGCTGCTTTTCCATAAGCAAGTACAATTTTTTCAATCCGTAAAGGGCCGAACCGTATTTTTCCTGATAAAATGATAAGGGTTTTAGAAGACGAATAAGTGCAATTCCGCACTCGTGTTTTATGGCGTCACTCATGGTGAAATTTCAAAGTGCAAAAATAGCTAAATTAACAAGGAATGATGCATAAACAGTTTTTATAAATTAACCATCAATTAACATTTGGTAAAAGGCACCTATTGCAGCGGGCCAACCACCTTGCGTTATAAATGGATGGTTTTTCAATGAATTGCCACCACCAAACGGATACCCGGTAAAAAAGAATTAACCCAATAAAAAAGTGGAGAAATTACCCTTAAGGTTTGCTATCAGGCTGTTTGGCAAAAGCGACCACATACTTTAAGATATAACCTTGTGACACCTGATCGAGCTTGGCTCTTGACGACATTACCGGAATGATATTCATCCATTCCATTTCGGTATGCTCATCAGGTTTATGATACTTATGGCACCTGTTGCAATTTTGTTCAAACAACATTTTCCCTTTAGAGATTTCTGCTAAGGTAACTTCGGGAAAACGTCTGGCTGCCTGTTTCACCTGTTGCTCACCGGGAGTGGGCAACTTTTGAACAGAACATGCCACAGCTATAAGGAGCAACAGTAAGGTAAAATATTTCATATGCCTACTTATCCCGTAAAATTACCCGCGTTTTTGCTCCCCTTTCGGGCGAATGAGTGAGAGTGCATTAATAATAATATCAAGTTGCTCTATCAGATCTTTATTTTCTGTTTGACAAACAACAAAAACCGGTTCAAGGGTAATGAGGTAAGGAGCTGCAGCCAGAACACCTGCAATATATGCCTTCTGTAATTTCATGGCCGGTTTACTGCCCGGTTTCACTTCGTTTACAATAAAAACAATATTCAGGCGATCCTTTATTTTTTTCAGACGGTTGATTCGATGGTTAATTTTCTGATCGTTCTTCTTTAATGGTTTCATTTCTATACTGTATAGAGTTATTATCTAAATTATTTCTAAGCATGCAGAAAAATAGGTAAGAAAAAAAATTAGCAACATGTTTATAGACGTAAAGAAGTTTAACAAATTGCTTAGTAACGGACAGGTGAAATCGTTATGAAGTTATATGGTCAAATTTAAGCTTTTTTATCTTTTTTAAAGGCCCCGGACAATTTTCTGTATGACATTGAATACAAGCATCAACCACCAAATTAAATCGCTCCATCACATTTGCTCCAGGCTGAACCAACTCGTTAAACCTGCGCTTAAACTGTCCGGCCCTCATAAAAAACTGGTCGGTAAGTACACTTGAGTCGGTAGGTTCGGCATAAATAAAATCAACCATTTTAAACTGTCCGGTTTGCAATGCATCGCCTCTTTCAATTTGGGCACGTATGGCAGTCATTTGTTCATACATGGCCCTCATTCCAACAGCCATAGGCTTCATATTATCGGAGTATGGATTGGTGCATGACGACATGGAATCGTTTTCTGATGCTGAACTGTCGGCTGAAGCCGAAACTGTTTCGTCACCTTTGTGCTCAGAGCTGCATGCCGCCCCAAAAACAAATAGGGTAACAATACTCAAAACTAATATCCGGTGCATAGGGGAATAAACTACAAAATAAGTACTCCGTCAGCCTCAAAAACCAATTCACGTTTCGCTTCTTTTATGGCATCAATTTCGGCCTGTGATTTACCTGCGTCTTTCGCATAATGTTTCAGTTCTTCAACCGAAGTTTCCTGCCAACTGGCAACCCCTTCTATAACTACTGTTTTACCGGCAGCATTTTTAGGGATAAAAAAAGCGTAATCTTTAAAAGTAATGCGCATGGTTTGCCCGTTACCTAAATCAAGTTTCATCCAACAGCCCTTTTTCTGACATACCTCCAGAATTTTACCGGTGAGTTTTACTTTTACTTCCTTTTTCCCTTTCATCATTGACGAAAGTTCGGAAGCCGGTTTGGCACCTTCTTTTGTAACCTTAGCTCCGAAATTCTGCTGTGCAAAACCGGTTAATGAAAGCAGGCTTATTAAAGTTAAAATAAATAAACGTTTCATATTTTTTTCTTCAAATTTAGTAACTGAATTCGTTACCACCAGATTTTCCTTTATTTTTTGAGAATTTATCTTTTCTGCTTCCGCCAAAAGAACTTTTTTCTCCCTTGCCATGAAAAGATGACCGGCTGCTGCCTCCTCTGTCACCTCTTCCGTAGCCTCCGCGTTCGCGAGATTCATTTCCTCCTCCTCCTCCGGTTCTTCTTCCTCCAAAACTTCCGCGATCTCCCCCTCTTTCAAATTTACGACCTCCGTCACGCGAACGTGGCTCCTCTCCCGACACTTCAGCTCTTATTTTTCGTCCGCGATATTGCTGGTTGCGCATATTATCTATAAACTGTTCGGCAAGAGATGAACTTACTTCAACAAAAGAATATGCATTCTTAAGACTTATGCGGCCAATATCGGTTTTATTATAATTGGTACAATCCAAAACAAAACGGAACAATGAGCCTTTATCAAACCCATCCATGGTTCCAACACTCACAAATACGCGGGTAAAATCGCCCGAATCGCGTGAAGAAAACTCCTTCTGACTTGCATCGTAATTCAAATCGGGAGCGTTTTTGTAATAATTTAGAAAACGATTAAACTCAACTGAAGCAAATTTCTTGATTAACTCCTCTTTGGTTAAATCCTGGAGTTCCTCCATAATACGGCCAAGGTATGGTTCAATGGCCGAATCATTCACTTCTACTTTATGTACGTTATTAATTATGTGGAACAATTGCTTTTCGCATACATCAACTCCGCTAGGAATAATTTCCTTTTCAAACTTCGCTTTTGTTAATCGCTCCATTTGTTTTAGTTTTCCTACTTCCTTTGGATTAACAATAGTTATTGAAATACCCTTTTTACCCGCACGGGCAGTACGTCCGCTTCGGTGCGTGTAGCTTTCCAATTCATCGGGAATAGAGTAATTAATTACGTGTGTAATATCATTAACATCAATACCCCGGGCTGCTACATCTGTTGCAACCAATAACTGTAGCGAGCGTTGACGAAAACGGTTCATTACCTTATCGCGTTGCTGCTGACTTAAATCTCCATGCAATGCATCGGCATTATATCCTTCACGAATTAATTTTTCAGCAATTTCCTGTGTTTCAATTTTTGTCTGTGCGAAAATAATCCCGAAAATATCCGGCTGATAATCGATAACCCTTTTAAGTGCATCAAATTTATGGTTAGCCCGGGTGATATAATACACGTGCTTAATATTTTCGGCAGTCGTATTTTTATGCCCAACCGTTAACTCGAACGGATCAACCATAAAACGTTCGGCAATCTGACGTACTTCGCGCGGCATGGTAGCCGAGAACAACCAAACATTTTTCTCTCCGGTAACGTGAGAAAGAATAAATTCAATATCATCGCGGAAGCCCATATTCAGCATTTCATCGGCTTCGTCAAGCACCACATATCTTATCGCAGCCAGATTAATCACCTTACGTTCCATTAAGTCCATTAATCGACCGGGAGTAGCTACAATAATTTGTGCACCGCGTTTTATTTCTGAAATCTGTCCGCTAATACTAGCCCCGCCATAAACTGCCACTAAATGGGCCCCTTTTGTGTGAGAAGAATACTTCTCTAAATCACTTTTAACTTGCATGCATAACTCACGGGTAGGGCAGAGAATAAGACCCTGAGTTGTTTTTATGGAGAAATTCAGATGATTGATCAGCGGTAATCCAAATGCGGCTGTTTTCCCGGTTCCTGTTTGGGCAAGGCCCATAAAATCTCTTGTACCTGTGAGCAATACGGGAATTGATTGCTCCTGGATTGGCGTTGGTTGTTGAAAGCCTAACTCTTCTACTGCCTTGGCAATCTCCGGCTTCAACCCCAGCGTTGAAAATAATGTCATAAATTGTGTTTCCTAAAATGAGGCGCAAAGGTACTGAAATATATCCGGCTTACAAAGAACTTATTGAAATTCAGACATTCGGATTATTCAGCCATTGATCCATTAGCCAATTGCATTCCCACATGAATACCTGCGTGTGCTTCGGCTGTTTTCTTTTACTTTTAATAAACTCAAATAAGCTAACCAACAGATAGATAATAGTGAATAAGATAAACTGAACTACCAAAACAGGAACGAGAAAGGCAGGTAAAATTGTTTCCATATGAAGGTGATTACTATGTTTGATTTTGTGGTCTCAAAGGAAACAAGGATGGTTTAATTAAATGTTTCGTACAGGTTATATTATCATTTAAAGAGCATCTTGTAAATTATATTCCTGATAATCTGGTATCGACTTATATTTGCAGTAAGTTATGAACGAAAAAACAAAGTACCTGATTTTACTCTATTACTGCTACAGCCCTATAGACAATGCCGAACAATTTGCGATTGACCATTTGGCATTTTGCAAGGAGTTAAAACTAAGGGGCCGAATAATTATTGCAAGTGAAGGCCTGAACGGAACCATCAGCGGGACCAAAGCGGCCTGTGAAAAATATATGGCAACCATACTGGCTGACCCACGCTTCGCAAAAACCGATTTCAAAATTGATGAAAGCGACACCCATGCGTTTCAAAAAATGCACGTAAGGTATAAACCTGAAATTGTGCATTCGGGGTTAAGAAACCCTGAGGAGGTAAATCCAAATAAAAAAACAGGAATTCACCTGAGTGGGGAAGAATTTCAAAAGCTAAAAGAAAGTGATGATGTGGTGGTGCTTGATGTGCGCTCAAACTACGAACATAATGTTGGTCACTTTAAAGGGGCAATTACACTTGACATGGAAAACTTCAGAGAGTTTCCTGAAAAAGTGAAGGAACTGGAGCATCTGAAGGGTAAAAAAATAATTACCTATTGCACCGGAGGTATTAAATGCGAAAAAGCCTCTGCACTGCTTTTAAAAGAGGGATTTAAAGATGTATTTCAGCTGCACGGTGGTATTGTAAAATATGCGAAAGAAACCGGAGGTAAAGATTTTGACGGAGTCTGTTATGTGTTTGATAACCGGGTTACCGTTCCGGTAAATTCGGTTAATCCTACTACCGTAAGCAAGTGCCATATTTGCGGGATTCCTACCTTCAGAATGATTAATTGCGCCAACCCCGAATGCAATAATCACCTGCCGTTGTGCGAAGAGTGTGGTTGGGAAATGGAAGGGGCGTGTTCAGCCGAATGTAAAGAACATCCAAAGAAAAGAATTTACAACGGCACGGGTTATTATATTAAAAATACCGACCCCGCCCATCTGGATTAAGTTTAATGAATACACTAAAATCAAACCTTAAACCGGAACGATGGGTGGATTTATATGCCGATGCTCTTTTTCGTTTTGCATGTAAACGAATCAATCAAAGAGAAACCGCGAAAGAACTTGTTCAGGAAACTTTTTTATCCGCACTTAAAGCACTGCCTGACTTTAAAGGAGATGTGTCGGAGAAAAACTGGTTATATACCATTCTGAAAAATAAAATCATTGATTATTATCGAAAGAAAACTCCCGTTTACATTGAAGATTTGACAACAAACGAGAAAGAATACAACTATAGTTTTGACGATTCAGGTCACTGGAAGCCGGAAAAGAGTAAGCCCGGATGGATAACAAACGAAAACGATGTTTTGCTCAACAAAGAGTTTATGCAGGTGCTTGCCATGTGCCGCAAAAAACTGAATGAAATACAAGATGCGGCATTTTCAATGAAATATATTGACGAAACAAATTCGGACGAAATATGTAAGGAATTAAACATTTCATCGTCCAACTACTGGGTAATAATTCACAGGGCAAAACTCATGCTGCGGGCATGCATCCAAAAGAACTGGTTAAATGAAACTGAAAATTAACTGCAAAGAAGCCAGTTTACTTATAATAAAAAGCGAAGATCATCACTTGAGCTTCAGCGAAAAATTAAGAATGCATTTGCACTTGTTTATTTGCAGCATGTGCCGCTTGTTTAAGCGCCAAAATAAAATACTTGACAAAGCTTTAGCTGTGAGCAACACGAATGATCAATTAACCTTTTCGGAGAAGGAAAACCTTAAACAGGTAATAAAGTAAATATTGATTTTTCACGATTAGGGCTTTCTTAGTCAACTTACAAAACGACAAACTATCTCCTATATTTGTACATGGCAAAAACAAAAACCATTGGCAACAGTGAACTTATATTAAACAAAGACGGTTCTATTTATCATTTGCATTTATTACCCGAAGATATTGCCGATACCATCTTTTTGGTGGGTGACCCTGACAGAGTAAAAAAGGTATCGAAATTTTTTGACCGCATTGAGCTGAAAAAGCAAAAAAGAGAATTCATTACGCACACCGGATATGTAGGACGGAAAAGATTCACTGTTCTTTCTACTGGTATTGGAACGGATAATATTGATATAGTACTTAACGAACTGGATGCTTTAGCCAATATTGATTTAAAAGCACGTGTTCCGAATAAAAAAGCAAAATCACTGCAGTTAATTAGGCTGGGTACTTCGGGAGCTTTGCAAAAAGATATTCCGGTAGATTCAATGGTGGTTTCAACGCACGGGCTGGGACTTGATGGGCTATTAAATTACTATTTGCTTAGATACAGCAAAAAAGAAAAAGAATTATTGCATTCTTTCAACGAGTACTTTCACGATGAGCACCTGTTTCCTAAAACTTACCTTGCAAAAGCCAATGACGAATTGATTTCAAAACTGGGAAAGAATCAGATTACTGGAATCACAGCTACCTGTTCAGGTTTTTACGGTCCCCAGGGACGTACCGTAAGAACAACACTGAAAAAGCCCGATTTGATTGATATACTTGCAGCCTTTCGTTACAAAAAAAGTCGCATCACCAATTTTGAGATGGAAACTTCGGCCATTTATGGTTTAGCTTCTGTTTTTGGCCACAGTGCCTGTTCGGTAAATGCCATTATTGCCAACCGGCCAAACAAAGTTTTCAGTACAAAAGCAGATAACAGCGTTGACGAAATGATTAAAAGAGTGATTGATTTGCTGGCTTAACCGCTCTCCAGTTACTGGCTGTTCAGTATTTGTAATAACTCATCTAATTTAGGAGTTAAAATAATCTCAGTTCTTCTGTTTTTCTTACGAGCTTCAGCAGTCTTAGCAGGAGCTACCGGATAATATTCACCTCTTCCTGCTGCAACAAATCTTTTAGGGTCAACTTTCCCGTCAGTGGTAAGCAGTTTCACTATATTCGTTGCGCGTAATACACTCAAATCCCAATTATCTTTAATGGCTCCACCGCTGATCGGAACATCATCTGTGTGGCCTTCTACCAGTACATTTACATCTTTTTCCTTATTCAGTGCTTCTGCCAGTTTGAGCAAAGCTTCTTTTCCTTTTTCATCCACTTCCGTTTTCCCCGATTTGAAAAGTAATTGTTCCTCCAACGAAACATATACCTTCCCGTTTCTGATCTCTACCGTTAATCCTTTATCTTTAAAACCCAATAACGCATTGCTGATATTTGCCTTTAATGCCCTTACAGCCGAATCCTTGGCATTGAGTACACTTTGCAATTCATTTATTTTTGCCTGTGAAAGTTTCAGGTTATCCTCTTTGGCATCTAAATCCTTTTGCTTTGCCGTGAGTTTTGCATCTAAATCTTTTAAGCTGGCGAGCATCTTTTTCTGCTCTACTTCGCTCATTTTACTAAAATCGCGAAATTTCTCATCCAACTCCTGCATGGATTTGGTGGTTTTGGATAATAGGGTAGCTAATTCAGTTGAATCAACCTTGAGATTTTTAACCTGCGCTTCTAGGTTATTGGCCGTATTAGTTAATGAATCATTGGATAACATGGCCTTCTCCAGCCTGTCTTTACATTCGGCATTACTTTTCTCGAGTTCTTTTTTAGTGAACTCAAGTGCATCATATTTTTTTCGCGAAACGCAACCGGTAAATACCACCATTGCAGCCAACGCAATCATCAGCTTCTTCATAAAATCATTTAATTAATAAGAGGCTCAGAGTTTGACCTCTTCGCTATTTTTATCAAAGAAATGATACTCCGACAAATAATAGGATGAAACAGGCTTAATTTTTATCCACTTTCCATACTTGAGAAACCAGTTAAAGCGCTTTGATTTGACGCCTTTTTTGAGGTAAGACTCTATGTATGGGTGTACTTGCAATGTAATTGACTTAATGTTCAATTCTTCATACAGGTACTCCATATTCCTTTCAATCTCATCAACCAGAAGTATACTGGCTGCACTTTGGCCTGTGCCGTTACACATGGCACAAACCTCGGTTGTAACCACATTTGTTTCTGGACGAACGCGCTGACGGGTTATTTGCACCAGACCAAATTGACTCATAGGAAGAATTTTGTGTTTGGCCTTATCATTTTTCATAGCCTCTTTCAAACGTTCATATACCTGCCTGCGATTGCCTGCATTTTTCAGGTCTATAAAGTCGATTACCACAATACCGCCCATATCGCGTAACCGCAGTTGCCGGGCAATTTCATCCGCAGCCTCCAGATTTACATTCAGTGCATTTTCTTCCTGATTTTTTTCAACTACTGTTTTGCCACCACTGTTCACATCAATTACGTGCATGGCCTCCGTGTGCTCAATAATGAGGTAAGAACCGCCACTAAGCCCCACTTCCTTCCCAAATGCAGTTTTAATTTGTTTCTCTAACCCAAAGTGCTCAAAAATGGAAGTTTTTCCATGATGCAGTTTAACTATCTTTTCGAGATGCGGTGCAATGGTTTTGATATACAGTTTTACCTGCTGAAAAACGTATGGATCATTTACATGAATGCCTGAGAAATCGTCATTCAGCATATCTCTGAGCATGGAAATGAAGCGGTCGCTTTCCCCAAGAATTTTTTGAGGAGGCGATGCTTTTTTCAATTGCTTAAAAATGCTCTCCCACTTCTCAACCAAATCGTAATAATCGCGCTCTACATCTTCAAGGTTTGCTCCTTCTGCCACTGTTCTCACAATTACCCCGAATTGATTTCCGCGAATACCCTGAAACAGTTGTTTCAGCCGTACCCGCTCTTCGTTACGTTTTATTTTTTTAGAGACCGTAATTGAATTACTAAAAGGCACCAGCACCAAAAAACGGCCGGCTAATGAAATCTGCGAACTTAATCTGGGGCCTTTTGACTGGATTGGTTCCTTTACAATTTGAACAAGTAACTGTTTCTCCTTACCAAGAACGGTAGTTATTTTACCTGTTTTATCAATATCCTTTTCAGGTTCAAATTTACTTAAATCAGAGGTTTTAATACTCCCGCCTTGAACCTGCCTAGAATATTTTATAAGAGATTTTATCTGCGGACCCAAATCAAGGTAATGCAAAAAAGCATCCCTCTCATGCCCCACATTGATAAATGCGGCATTTAATCCGGGCATTATTTTATTTACAACCCCAAGGTAAATATCACCTACCGAAAAATTATTGGAATTTTTTTCCTGATGTAATTCAGTAAGTTTTTTGTTTACGGTAAGGGCTATTACCACACCCGAAGAGTCGGAACTAACAAATAGTTCACTACTCACTCTGATTCATATAAAAGTTAATAAGTAAGAGGTAACCTCACTACGAGATTACTTCTTCTTATGCCTGTTTTTCCTTAACCTTTTTTTGCGTTTGTGAGTGGCAATTTTGTGTCTTTTTCTTTTCTTTCCGCTTGGCATAGCTCTAATTATTTTGAATTTCTTTAATTAAATCGTCAATTCTGTTTTTGGCCTTTTGTTCTTTGGTAAGCGCTTTACATTCTTCAAGCATCATCACCGCTTTTTCTTTTCTGCCCAACTGATTATAAATATCGGCCAGGTAATAGTAGTACTCCGTATTATAAGGCTCCAGTCTGCGAAGCTTCTCAAAACGGTCAGCAGCTTTATCCATTTGCCCCGATTGGATGGCTAACATACCTAAGGTAAATGTAGCCTGAACATTATTGGAATCAACGGCTAGCACCTCTCTGAGCATTTTTACTGCCGACATAATCTGAGAAGGATTTTGAGCTAAACAAAGTGCTAATGAATTTTTTGCATCGAGGTTACTTTCGTTGAAAGAAAGAACCTTTTCAAATGATTCAGTTGCCTTGCCTATGCAAAAAAACACCTCGGCAGAGTCTGTTGCATTTCTTGCAGCCTGTATGTACGCTTTTCCTGCATTAAGCCAGCTGGCTTCTGAAGGAGCTGCAATTGCAGCTTTGAAATAATAACTCCCTGAAACAGGCCATGCTTTCAGGGAGTCATATAAATTGGCCAATGCAATATATGCAGAGGCGCTACCCGAAGACGACTTTACAGACGCCTCAAGTAAATTCACTTGTTTCTTTATACCCTCTGGCAAAGAATTAATGACCTTTTGCTCTGCAACTTTCTCATCAAAAGCTACCACAGTTGCCTGTGTGGTTTCTATTGTCTTTACCGAACTTTTATACCCTTTTACAAAAAGTATAGAGCAGCAGGAAAGAATAATAATCCCTAACAGCAGGGGGCCTTTTATTCCCTTCATCAGGTAAGTGCGAAAAACCCTTAAGCTTTAGTGGCTGATTTTTTTGCAGCCATTGTCTTAACTGTTTCGCTCTTTTTTACTTTGTCAACAAAGGTTTTAGCCGGTTTGAAGGCAGGAATCCAATGCTCATCAATTACCATTGCCGTATTTTTTGAAATATTACGGGCAATTTTTTTAGCTCTCTTCTTTACGATGAAACTTCCGAAACCTCTGAAATACACGTTTTTGCCTTCAACCATTGAATTGCGTACCACTTTAAAAAAAGTTTCAACACACTCTTGAGCGGCAAGTTTTTCAACTCCTGTTTTAGCAGAGATTTCTGCAATTACTTCAGCTTTTGTCATTGTTCTGTAGCTTTTAATTTTTTATGATTCAACTATTTAATAAAAACTTTTTAATTAGTTTTTGGGACGGCAAATTTAGTTAAATTTCCATTTAAAAAAACTTTTTCTGCTTGAAACAAAATTATTTGGGAATAATTTTGTGCAATTCATGAGCTTCTCTACCCAACTTATACGATGGTACCGCAAAAATAAACGGAACCTGCCTTGGCGTGAAACAACCGACCCTTACAAAATATGGCTGTCCGAAATTATTCTACAGCAAACACGTGTTGAACAAGGACTTCCGTACTATTTAAGGTATACGAAGGCATATCCTACCCTGGCCGATTTTGCCCTTGCCCAGGAAGATGAAATCCTTAAACACTGGCAGGGGCTTGGTTATTACAGTAGGGCCAGGAATATGTTAAATACTGCAAAACAATTAATTAAATTATACAATGGAAAGTTTCCGAAAAAATATGAAGAGCTTTTACTACTAAAGGGAATTGGGCCATATACAGCTGCTGCCATTGCTTCCTTCGCTTTTAATCAGGCTGTTCCGGTAGTTGACGGGAATGTGTTCAGGGTGTTGAGCCGGTTTTTAGGAATTTATGAACCCGTTAATAATTCGGCAGCCAGAAAACTTTTTACCGAAGCGGCCTTTGAACTGCTGGATAAAAAAAATCCGGCTGAATTTAATCAGGCGATAATGGAATTTGGGGCTACATTATGTAAACCGGCTAAACCCGATTGTGCTGCCTGTCCGGTTTCTGCGGCTTGTTTTGCGTTTGCCAAAAATAAAATAGCCGAACTACCAGCTAAAACTCCTAAAACAAAACAGAGAATCAGATATTTTAATTATTTCTACTTCTCCAAAAACGGAAATACCTTTTTGAAAAAAAGGGGCGCTAAGGACATTTGGCAAGGTCTTTATGAATTTCCGTTGATTGAAACTCCAAAGCCAACTACCCCGGAAGAACTTTTTGAACTTCCTGATTTCAGGAAATGGGTGCAAAACCTCGAAGTAAAAATAATAAATTGGCATTCAGCTAAAAAACACATCCTCAGCCATCAAATTATTTATGCCAGGTTCTGGCAAATTGAAATTGTAAAAGGGAATTTGAAACCGGATAAATCGGTTATCAGGGTTTCTGAAGAGAGATTGTCCGAGTACCCTGTTCCTCGGATTTTGGATATATATTTGAAAAAAATTAATTTAGTTTAAGAATTAGTATTGAATCTCTATGTCAGTGAATAAAGTAATTTTGTTGGGGAATTTGGGAAAAGACCCTGAAGTAAGAAATTTAGAAGGCGGAGCAAAAGTGGTAAAATTTCCGCTAGCTACCTCGGAAACATATAAAGACAAAAGCGGGAACAAAGTAGAACAAACCGAATGGCATAATATTGTTGTGTGGAGAGGGTTGGCCGATATTGCTGAAAAATATTTACGCAAAGGAAGTTCCGTTTTTATAGAAGGTAAAATAAGATCCCGCTCTTGGGACGATAAAGACGGGAATAAAAGATATATTAATGAAATTGTTGCCGACAATTTAACTCTGGTTGGGGGTAAACGGGATGAAAATTCAGGTGGAAACCCATCTTCCGCCAACACAACGACTGGTGATTTCAGTTCAGCAAATCCCGCATTATCTAATGACAGTTCGGATGATCTGCCATTTTAAATTTAACTTAATCAGGTAAATTTTGGAAAGTTCCCTTCCTAACCCATTCTTAACTCTACTTTACGTACCATTATCGGTTTTAAAACAGAATATTCCGGCATCCGACTGGTTGAGTGTACTAATAAGTATTCTCATTATATTATTTTTTCTTGCTTGCGTAGCTGTATTCTCTGCTTCAGAAAATGCATTCTTTTCCATAAGCCCCGCCACCGTTGATGAACTGAGGGAAGACGACAGTCGCTTTGCCAAAGCAACCGTTTTCTTAATGACCCATCCCAAAAAACTTTTGGCAACCATTCTTATAGGTACAAACTTCGTGAATGTGGGTATTGTAGTTTTGTCTTCCTTCATCATGAATATTCTGTTCGATTTTTCCATTAACCCTATAGCCGGATTTATTTTTCAGGTTGTTATCGTTACCTTTTTAATTGTGATGATTGGGGAAGTGCTCCCTAAAATATATGCTGTACAAAACAGCATGAAGATGGTTAAACTTATCGCTTCACCCATGTTTACACTGAGCAAGGTATTAAGCCCATTAGTTTTTATCCTTGAAAAATCTACCTCAATTATTGATAAGCGCATCACTAAAAAAGGGCATATGCTATCTATTGATGAACTTAATCATGCCATTGATATTACCAGTGAAGAAGATGCTCCGGAAGAAGAGAAGGAAATACTTAAGAGTATAGTAAATTTCGGGAATATTAGTGTAAAAGAAATTATGAAGCCCCGTATGGATGTGGTGGCATATGATAAAAAAACCGATTTATCTTCCCTTATAAAAGAAATCAACGAATGGGGCTACTCCAGAATCCCAATTTTTGAAGGAAACTTTGACCGTATTGTAGGTGTTTTGTACATTAAAGATTTACTCCCTCACTTAGGTAAAGTGAATGATTTAGCCTGGCAAAAACTCATAAAACCTCCTTATTTTGTTCCGGAAAGTAAAAAAATTGATGACCTGCTGAAAGAGTTTCAGAATAAACGCGTGCATTTAGCCATAGTTGTTGACGAGTTTGGCGGAACCAGCGGCATTGTTACCATGGAGGATATTCTGGAAGAAATTTTTGGTGAGATAAAAGACGAGTTTGATGAAGATGAATTGTTTTACTCCAAACTAGATGAAAGCACTTATGTATTTGAGGCCAAAATTTCTTTAAATGATATGTGCCGCCTGATGGAAATTGAGGACAATAGCTTTGATGATATCAGAGGAGATGCCGACACTTTAGGCGGACTAATTCTGGAGATGACCGGTAAGATTCCGAACCTAAAACAAAAGATAGAATACAATCATTTTATGTTTACCATTGAATCGGTTGACAAACGAAAAATAAAACGGGTGAAAGTGGAATTAACTCCATTGCTAGAAGGATAACCATGAAGGGATTTTTTATAGCATTCGTCAGTAGTTTATTAATCGGGGTATTTGTTTCGTGCGGAGATGAATTTATTCCAAAACCAAGAGGTTACAACCGCATAGCGTTTCCTTCAAAATCATATATCACCTATGATTCCCTTTGTCCATTCACGTTTCAATACCCGGTGTATGCCAAAGTATTACCTTATAAGGGAAGCGATGGCCCTCATCCCTGCTGGTTGAACCTTTATTTCCCCGAGTTAAAAGCTACTCTTCACCTTAGTTACCTCGATATACAATCGCAGGATCAATTAATAAAAATGATTGAGGACTCCAGACGATTAGTGTTTAAACATACCGTAAAGGCCGAAGAGATAATAGAAAATTATCTTGATAAGCCGGGGAAATACGGGATTGTTTACGAGCTCACCGGATCAACAGCCAGTTCTTTACAATTTTATATAACCGATAGCACCCAACACTTTTTAAGAGGTTCGTTATACTTTAATGTTGCTACTAATCCCGATTCCGTAGCCCCGGTTGTAAGATTCATTAACAAGGATGTGGAACGCTTTCTTGAAAGTTTGGACTGGAAGTTGAAATGAACATGTTTCATGAAAATCATTTCCTGTAGTTCCAGATTTTATTAACCTAAACCCAACCGTTATGAAGTACACCATTTTACTTTATTTCGCCACCTGCTATTTATCACTCTCATCTGTTAATTTAAAGGCTCAAACTCCGCCCGATATTAAAAACGGGTTATTGGTTTAATACCAATTAAACGGGAATACGAAGGACTCATCGGGGCTTAACAACAATGTGCAGCCTCTTGCTGGGATGAAAGTAAATACTTTGAAGGCTCGCAAGATGAACTAAGAAATTACAACCGTGTATTATCTGAACCTGAAATTGCACTTCTGTTTGAAGACATAAAAGATATTACCGCTCCTAAAATAACTATCAGCGCCCCATTGGTTACCCGAGGTCTAAAAATTATCGAACGAGACCGCTCGCTTCAAACCGTTGTGTCGGGTAAGATCACCGAAGAGGGAATCTGAAAAAAGTCAATGTAAATAATATTCCCGTTCAGATAAATGCTGATGGTAACTTTTCGTTGCCGGTCGGGTTGCAAAAAATGTTTTCGTTGTAATAGCTGAAGATGCCGCAGGCAACAAAACCGTAGAGCAGTTTTCGGTAGATGAACAGAACTTTTCGAAACCAGGTGCCATGAAAACGGTGCCCGACAAAAGCGTGTTTATTGAATACCTTGTAAAAAGACTTAATGAGAATACGGAAAAATACCTGAGTACCGAACAACTTTTTGCCAGTTTTAAAACTGGGGTTATTAATAATAGCCCCAACGGTCAGATTCCGCAATTTGGAGATATTAGAGAAACCGGAGATGAGGGCGGGGATTTTATTTTTGTTCTGAAATAATTGCTGCCGCCAGCACCTGAACTTTCACTGCACATCTCGCATAAAAAAGTCCTTGAGGGCTGACATCTTTCAGGACTTTTAACTTTTACCCATTTCATTTTTGATACATTTTAGTGCACTTTTGCATTTGTGAGTGATTTTCTTCAAACACCAATTGAATTTTTAAAAGGGGTTGGTCAGGCCCGTGCTGATTTACTCAAGAAAGAATTAAACATTTTCACTTTTGAAGACCTCCTCTATTTCTATCCGTACCGCCATATAGACCGAACCCGTTTTTACAAGATATCGGAACTGCAGGATGATTTACCATATATACAGCTACGCGGAAAATTTACCGATTTCAGAAGCGAAAAATTAAAGCGAGGACAACGTTTGGCAGGCAACTTCACCGATGGAACAGGCCATTTGGAGATTATATGGTTTCAGGGTGTAAAATGGGTAAAAGAAATGATTAAACCCCAAACCGAATATATCTTGTTTGGCAAGCCTTCTATTTTCAACGGCAAGCTTAATATGGTACACCCGTCAGTTGATTTGTATAATGAGGAAAACATTAAAATGCTTTCGGCCCTCATGCCCATGTACAACACAACTGAAAAAATGAAACAACGCAATTTTGAAAGCAAGGCAATACTTAAACTTTTGCATACCCTTTTAAAAGACGAAAGGCTGATAATTCCCGAAAACTTACCCGATAACCTCATCAGTAAAGAAAATATGTTAGCCAGAGGAAAAGCTATACATTCAATCCATTTTCCGGGCAGTGCAGATGAGTTGATGCAGGCTACCGAACGACTGAAATTTGAAGAATTATTTTTTCTTCAGATCCGAATCCTCCGATACAAAGTTCAGCGTGGAAAACTTCACAATGGAATAAGTTTCGGACATATAGGAGAGTTGTTCAACACCTTTTATGAAAAACATTTGCCATTTACTCTTACTGAAGCGCAAAAAAGAGTAATACGTGAAATAAGAGGAGATATGAAAAGCGGTATTCAAATGAACCGCTTATTGCAGGGAGATGTAGGCAGCGGCAAAACCATTGTTGCCCTTCTATGCATGCTAATTTCCATTGATAATAACTATCAGGCAACCTTAATGGCCCCGACAGAAATTTTAGCTCAACAACACTTCCAGAATCTGAAAGAATTAGTAAACGGACTGCCCGTTTCCATCCAACTGCTCACCGGGAATACATCAGCTAAAGACCGGAAAAAAATATTACTGGATCTTGAATCGGGCTCCTTAAATATTCTTATCGGTACGCATGCCCTTATTGAAAATGCTGTTCAATATAAAAATCTTGGCCTTGTTATCATTGATGAGCAACATCGGTTTGGGGTAGAACAGCGATCCAGGCTATGGCAAAAAAACGAAAAACCTCCACATGTTTTGGTTATGACTGCAACTCCAATACCGCGCACTTTAGCCATGACAGTTTACGGAGATTTGGATGTATCGGTAATTGATGAGCTTCCGGCAGGAAGAAAACCGATAAAAACCGTACACCGGTATGAAAGCGGAAGGCTTGCCGTGTTTGAATTTATGAAACAGGAACTGAGTAAAGGAAGGCAGATTTACATTGTGTATCCGTTAATTGCCGAAAGCGAAAAAATGGATTACATGAACTTGCAGGACGGATTTGAAAGTATATCGCGGGCCTTTCCATTGCCGCAATATAAAGTGAGCATGGTGCATGGAAAAATGAAACCGACTGATAAGGATTTTGAGATGGCCCGTTTTGTAAAAGGAGAAACCAATATAATGGTTGCCACCACCGTAATTGAAGTTGGAGTAAATGTTCCAAATGCATCGGTTATGATTATTGAAAGTGCCGAGCGTTTTGGACTATCTCAACTTCACCAGTTGCGGGGGCGTGTGGGCCGTGGTGCTGAACAAAGTTATTGCATTTTAATGACTGGAAATAAATTAGGCAATGAAGCTAAAACCAGGTTAAGAACAATGGAGCAAAGCAATGATGGATTTTATATCTCAGAAGTTGATTTAAAATTGCGCGGCCCCGGAGATTTAGAGGGTACCCAACAAAGCGGTTTACTTGATTTAAAACTGGCCGATTTAAAAACGGATGATCAGATTTTACAAAGAGCCCGCAATAGTGCTTCGCTGTTACTGGGTGAAGATGCCGGTTTTTCGCAACCCGAAAATCTTCCTGTAAAATTATGGCTGAGCAAACAACAGCGTCACTCTAAATTGTGGTCGAGAATTTCGTAAGAAATCAGTTGCAGTACTTTTTCAAGAACTCATTGGCTCTTTTATCGCCCAGTGCCAATGCTGCCTTCCAGTCGGCACACGAATCTTTTTTCTCCCCTGCCTCTCTCCTTGCCCAGGCTCTTATCATTAATATTTCGGCAGAAGTTGGTTTAATTTTTACCGCCATGTCCATATCCACCAGCGCTTCTTTAAATTTTTTCTGTTGCTGTTTTACTTTACCTCTACCGGCATAAGCCTCGGCCATATTCGGGTCTTCTTTTATTGCCAACGTATAATTCTTAATTGCCTCGTTATAATTCCCAGCTTTAAAATTCACTTCGCCCATTTTACAATAAGACAAGGCGAGTTTATATTCATACTGAATAGCTTTTGCATAATCAGCCGCAGCTTCTATAAACTCATCTAAATTTTTTCTGGCCTCGGCACGTTGAAAATACGTTTCGCCCGAGGATGGCTCCATCTCAATGGCTTTATTAAAATCTAAAATGGCCCACTCATATTCATTTACTCTTAATTTTCGAACTCCGCGTCCGTAATAAGCAAAAGAAGTTGGCAGCGGTTTATCATTATCTCCAAGCCTTAATATAATTGCATCGAGCCATATATTTTTTTCTTTCGCCAGGTCCGGATTCAGATTATCCGAAGTATTTAAAGTGGGATCAGATTGGGAATAAATGGCAAAACTTTCCTTGATAAACGGAATCATATCAATGCTGTCATGCTGGGCCCTGAAACGTTTAATTTCAGCCTCTACTTTTGCCCTATACTGAGGGTACAGATTAATATAAAACCACATGGCTTTGGAATACTCTTTACGCGCAATCAACTCGTCTGCCTTTTCAAATGTATAGGTGGAGGGATATGCGTCTTTTTTATCCCCATCGGCCTGCCCTACTGCAGGGAATGCAAACAAAATTGATAAAAAGAGGGAAATTAATTTATTCATTTAAATTGTGGTAATATGTATTACGAGTATATAGGCTTTTTAAAAGAATGCCAAAATATATTATAAACGAATAGTTAATTTCCCGAATAAACCAACTCTCCGTTGAGGTAAGTTGCCAGTATTTTTGCCTTTACCACTTCTGATATTATAACCTTGGTTATATCCATGTCAATAACTACAAAATCGGCTGCCATACCATTTTGAAGGCAACCTTTTTCTTTTTCCTCAAACTGAGCATAGGCCGCCCAATAAGTCATTCCCTTAAGTGCTTCCCAAATGGTAAGCGCATTATGTATTTGAAACGACCCCATGGGATGTTCCTGAATGGTGGTACGCATTACGGCCGAATAAAGCGTAGCCATTGGATTTACACCTTCTACCGGGAAATCCGTTCCCAGTGCCAACCGGCCCGAATAGGGAAGAAATGATTTATATGCGTAAGCTCTTTCCAACCGGGCCTGCCCTAAACGAAAAGGCACCCAGTCTTTATCGGAGCTTACGTGAGTAGGTTGCACTGAAGGAATCACTGAATAAAGATTTATCTTTATCCAATCGGCCTGATGGATCACCTGTGCATGCTCAATACGCCACCGAAAATTATTTTTCTGTTTTAAAACCTCTCCGTAAATATCGAGCATTACCCGGCTGGCAGAATCTCCGATACAATGCGTGTTTAACTGATAGCCGGCTGCGAAAACCCGTTTGGCTATTGCCCGTAAATAACTTGTATCCTTATTCATTAAACCATAATACCCGGGTTTATCCGAATAGGGTTCAAGCAAACAAGCTCCGCGGCTTCCCAGGGCTCCATCAGCATACAGCTTCACCGATTGAATATGAATATTGCCGTTTTGATACGGCCCTTTCGACATTATTTTTTTGAAATTTTCTTCGCTAGGATTAAGCATTATATAGGATTTGATTTTAAGCAATCCCGCCTTTTGCATTGACTCCATTTTCTTAATCACGAAATAATCAACTCCGGCATCCTGTACCGAGGTAACCCCGTATGCAAAACAAATGCGCTGTGCCTCCAAAATGGCATCCTGCATTTCGGCTTCGGTAGGCTTTGGAATGATCCGCTCCACCAAATCCATGGCATTATCCAATAATAAACCCGTGGGTTTACCACCGGCATCGAGTATAATTTCGCCACCTGCTGCTTTTGTTTTAGAACCAATCTTAGCCAGTTTTAATGCTTTTGAATTTACCAGAGCGGCATGGCCATCAACACGTTTTAAAATAACGGGAGTTTTGGGAAACAAGGAATCCAGTTTTTCTTTGGTTGGAAATTCCTTCACAGTCCAAATATTCTGGTCCCAACCTCTGCCTTGAATCCATTTAAGTTTTTTCTTTTTCGCCAATGCATCCTGCTCGTATTTTTTCAAAAGAATAAGTACCTCATCATACGACTTTGCCCCGCGTAAATCTGCCTGCATCATCATCATGCCCAAACCCATAAAATGGCAGTGCGCATCATTAAATCCGGGAAAAATAAACTTGCCCTGAAGGTCAATTATTTTTTTGCTGGTGTACTTGCTGAAAACGTCATCCTTCATCATTGAAACAGCCACCACTTTACCCTGATGAACGGCCATATAATACCCGTTGTTCAGCTTGGCATCCATGGTATAAATTAATCCGTTTACAAAAATCATATCTACCTCCTGCTGTGCTTTTGCACCGAACCAAAACAGAAGTGAGAAAAGTAAAATGAGTATTTTTTTCATTTAAATATTTTTCTTATGACGTATATCCCGTTTAAAATGTTGCATAATCAGGTTTGTAAAATACCCGGATTGTAGGCACGTGTTATCGGGGAATGATTTGCTGCTTCAATACCCGTTGAAATCAACTGCCGCGTTTTTACTGGGTCAATGATAGCATCAACCCATAACCTTGCAGCTGCATAATACGGTGTAGTTTGTTTCAGGTACCTGTCGGTTATGGTTTTCAATAATTCTTTTTCTTTTTCCTCTGTAATCTCCACCCCTTTTGCCTTCAGATTGGCTTCCTGAATTTGCAACAGGGTTTTGGCAGCCTGAGCTCCGCCCATTACTGCAATTTGAGCGGTGGGCCATGCCACAATTAAGCGTGGATCATAAGCTTTGCCACACATCGCATAGTTACCTGCTCCGTAAGAATTACCTGTAACAATAGTAAATTTGGGTACTATGGAATTGGCTACTGCATTCACCATTTTGGCCCCGTCTTTTATGATACCCCCATGCTCGCTGCGCGACCCTACCATAAAACCGGTAACGTCCTGTAAAAACACAAGCGGAATTTTTTTCTGATTGCAGTTTGCTATAAAACGGGCGGCCTTGTCGGCCGAGTCGGAATAAATTACTCCTCCAATCTGCATCTCCCCCTTTTTTGATTTCACAATTTTCCGGTTGTTGGCTACAATTCCCACTGCCCATCCGTCAATACGGGCATACCCGCAAAGAATACTTTTGCCATATAACTCTTTATACTGATCAAAAATTGAATCATCCACTAATCGTTCAATCAATTCCATCGTATCATATGGTTTTGATGTATCAGACGGAATGATATCATAAATTTCATTGATATTTTTTAAAGGAGGTTTAGGTTCAGCTCTGTCAAATCCGGCTTTTTCTCCATGCCCTAACTTATCCATGATGGCACGTATGCGATCCAGGCAAGCTTCGTCATTCGCGAATTTGTAATCTGTCACACCCGATATTTCGCAATGGGTGGTTGCTCCTCCCAAAGTTTCGTTGTCAATATCTTCGCCAATGGCGGCCTTCACCAGATACGAACCTGCAAGAAATATGGAACCGGTTTTATCCACTATCATAGCCTCATCACTCATAATGGGCAGGTAAGCCCCTCCGGCCACGCAACTTCCCATGATGGCAGCAATTTGCACAATACCCATCGAACTCATTACCGCATTGTTTCTGAAAATACGTCCGAAATGCTCCTTATCGGGAAATATTTCATCCTGCATAGGCAGATATACTCCGGCACTATCTACAAGGTAAATAATTGGCAGGTGATTTTCCATTGCAATTTCCTGTGCACGCAAATTCTTTTTGCCTGTTATGGGAAACCATGCTCCGGCTTTTACAGTAGCATCATTAGCGACAATTACACAAAGGCGTTTGCTCACATAGCCCAGGCCTATAATTACTCCGGCAGCCGGACATCCTCCCTGTTCTTCATACATTTCATATCCGGCAAAAGCACCCAACTCAATAAAGTCGGTGCCTTTGTCAATAAGGTAAGCCACACGTTCCCGCGCAAGCAGTTTTCCTTTTTCTTTTTGTTTGGCAGCCGCTTTAGCCCCGCCACCAAGAAATATTTTTTCTTCCCGTTTTTTTAACTCCGTGAGTTTATCTTTCATACGCGCTTATTCCTATCTTTATTAGCCTTAGGTTCACGGCAAATCTAACCTATCCCTTAAAAAGATGGAAATCACTTTCCGTGTTTTAACAAAAATAAATACTTTTGCGCCCGGGTAGGCGTCATACGACCAGCTCCCTTTGAACTCCCCCAGGCCTTGACCGGAGCAAGGGCAAAAGGTTGTAGCGGTGCGATATGATGGCCGCCCTTTTTTGTTTATCAGCTCATTACAATACGGTGAGTTGTTTGTGTACAAGTTGACGGGTGCATATTCAACCTCCCCCTTATTTTTGATACCATACCAGAAAGCACATACCATGAAATTTTTTATCGACACAGCCAACCTTGCCCAAATCAAAGAAGCCAATTCATTAGGAATTCTTGATGGAGTAACCACCAATCCTTCGCTGATGGCCAAGGAGGGAATTACCGGAAGAGACAATATTCTGAAGCATTACGTGGATATCTGCAAAATTGTGAAAGGAGATGTGAGTGCCGAGGTTATTGCCACCGATTTTGAAGGTATAATTCGCGAAGGAGAAGAATTGGCTTCGTTGCATGAAAACATTGTGGTAAAAGTGCCTATGATTAAAGACGGAATCAAGGCCATTAGTTATTTTAAATCAGAAGGAATCCGAACCAACTGCACATTAGTATTTTCACCCGGCCAGGCTATTTTGGCTGCCAAAGCCGGTGCCACTTATATCTCTCCATTCATAGGAAGATTAGATGATATTGCTTTTAACGGACTGGAATTGATTGCTCAGATTACCGGTATTTTTGCCATGCAGGGTTACGAAACACAGGTATTGGCTGCCTCTATCCGCAATCCAATTCATATTGTAAAATGTGCCGAGATTGGAGCTCATGTCATCACAAGCCCGTTAGAACCAATTCTTGCTTTACTTAACCATCCGCTTACTGATAGCGGACTACAGAAGTTTTTAGCCGACCACAAAAAAGCGAACGGGTAATTCTAATCGATTTTATTGATCAAAAGGGTAAGGTCTGAGTTTGATTCAACCAAAACCCCCTTAACTCCTACTTTAGATGCGGCTTCCATATCGCGTTGGGCATCGCCAATGAACCAACTTGCGGCCGCATTCAGATTAAATCTTGCTATGGCTTTTTCTACCATAAGCGAATCAGGTTTACGGCAAATGCACTTCCCAAAATCAGGATGGTGCGGGCAATAATATATTTCGAGCAAAAGTATTTCATGAGCAGATAACCGGTTGACCAAGGTTTGATGAATTCCATCTAAAAAAGCATGGTTATACAAATTTTTAGCAACCCCGCCCTGATTGCTGATGACTACAAACTGAAAACCTTTAGCCTGCATGGCTTTAAGAAACGGAATAAGGCTTGGATTGATGTGAAAATCCGGTTCTGAGGTAACATAATTGCCTATTTCTGTATTAATAATGCCATCTCTGTCTAAGAAAATTGCTTTTTGCATTAGTTTTATTAATTATTGCGTTAGTTATCGGATACAAAGAAAGAATAAATATTTTGTCGGACAGCATCGTTATTATTCCAACCTATAATGAAATAGAAAACATCGAACAGATGGTGAGGAAGGTTTTGTCCTATGAGAAAGACTTCCACATTCTGGTAGTGGATGATAACTCTCCTGACGGAACCAGAACGGTTATTAAAAAACTGATGCCCGAATTTATCGGAAGACTGCATATGCTGGAACGGGAAGGTAAAGAGGGATTGGGCCGTGCATACATTGCCGGATTTAAATGGTGCCTTCAAAAAAACTACGGGTATATTTTTGAAATGGATGCCGACTTTTCGCATAATCCCGATGACCTGATAAAATTATACACTGCCTGTGCACAGGGAGCCGATATGGCCATTGGTTCCCGTTACAAAACTGGGATTAATGTGGTAAACTGGCCTATGAGCCGAGTAATGATGTCGTACTATGCCTCGTGGTATGTACGATTTATAACCGGCATGAGCATAAGAGATACCACAGCAGGATTTGTTTGTTACCGCAGAAAAGTACTTGAAACAATTGAACTGGATAAAATTAAATTTAAAGGATACGCATTTCAGATTGAAATGAAACATACGGCCTGGAAAATTGGTTTTAAGATTGAAGAAGTATCTATTATTTTCACCGACCGCACGGTGGGCCAAAGCAAAATGACCAAAGGAATTTTTAAAGAAGCCATTCTGGGGGTAATTGAGTTGTTCTTTAAGGGTCTTGTCAGAAAATATCCTTCCATTAACTAAAATATAGCCTTGACCCCCGCCAGTCATTCTCACGATTCTTCCATTAACCGGATAAATTACCTGAATATTTTTTTAATGCTTTTGTCCATGCTGCTTTCATGGTACAGGCCTTTTGAGGTATTCACTTTATCTCTTATACTATTAGGTCCGCTTCATTATTTTACCGAGATATCGTGGCTCGATAAAAGAAACTATTTCGCCTTTTCCCGCTCTCAGTTTTTGCTGTTTATTCCGGTAAGTTTTTTTATTACCATTGGCGGACTAAACCGGGCCTCTCCCATTAATCAGTATGCGGTAAGCCTGATATTTGGCTGCTTTGTTTATGCCTTTTTTGCACTACGCGAACCGAGTCTATTAAAAAACCTGGCTGTTTATTTTGCAACAGTAGCTATAGCGCACGTAAGTGGGATCGATATGCAGCCTTATTTCATCATCATGTTTGCTGTTTTACTGCCAACCATCCTGCATGTGCTGGTATTTACTTTTTTATTTATGATTGCAGGAGTAAAAAAGAATCCCATGTTATCGGGCTTTATTTCCATTGCGGTATTTTTAGGTTGCACGGTTTTACTTTTATTTCTAAACCCGTTTCAAAATGTTAATGAGCCTGGGCATTATTATATGGATTTTTATAAGAACATGGCATCGCTTAATAAAGTGCTTAGCGATTTATTTCACATTGGCCGGATTAATCGACCTTCGGAAGTTTTTTCGGGTGATACCTCCTATCGAATCATGTCGCTTGTTTCGTTTGCCTACCTGTATCATTACATGAACTGGTTTTCGAAAACAGAAGTGATAGGCTGGCATAAGGTAAGTAAAAAAAGACTTGCCTTTATTTTTGCGTTATGGATTGGGACAATTGGCTTATACCTGGTGGATCACAAAACAGGCATAAACGTTATTTTGTGTCTGAGTTTGCTTCATGTATTACTTGAATTCCCGCTCAATGCTTTATCCTTAAAACAGGTTTTTACATCTAATAAAAAATAAGTTCAAAGAATAACATATCCCTTTTGAATGGCGTAAATCACCAACCCCGCTGTATTTTTTGATTTAGTTTTAGCAAGCATTTTCACCCGATAGTTTTCAATTGTTTTGGCGCTTAATGAAAGGATATCGCCAATTTCCTGAGTAGTATGCTCCTTACATATAAGTTCTAAAATCCGTATTTCAGTTTTGGTTAAATCAGGTACATCTGCCACCGGCAGGGAAAAAACCGGATGATTATTATTCACTAATTTTTTAAAAAGAGTTACCGATAAATTATCAGCGAAATAATATTCTCCGTGGTAAACCATTTGAATTGCCTTAATAATTTCTTCGGGGTCGGCATCTTTTAAAATATATCCTTTAGCTCCTGCGTCAAACATTTTTGAAACATACAACTCCTGATTTGAAACGGAAAGGGCAATAATGCGGGCATCAGGTGAAGCCAGTTTAAGTTGTTTGGAGGTACTTATCCCATCTAATTTGGGCATATTTATATCCATCAAAAAAATATCAGGCTGCACCCTGGGATAGTTCAGCAAAAGCTCCTCCCCGTTATTCGATTCAAGTACAATTTCAAAATCGGGGCACACGGACAAAGCCGTTTTCAATCCTTCTCTGAAAATTTTATGATCGTCAGTAATTGAAATTTTAATTTTACTCATTTATTTAGTTTCCCTTTTGTAGTTTCAGGCCGGGTACCTGTATCTCCACTTTTAATCCATTTCCGGCTGAAGAAATCCAATTAATAGTTCCTCCTATCATTTGCACCCTGCTTTCAATATTACGCAAGCCCAAACCTTTTCGCTTACCACCTGCAGCAAAATCTTTTGGATTAAATCCCCTTCCGTTGTCTTCATAGGTATAAGACAACCCCGAGTCAGACAAAGTTACCCCCAATTTTATTTTTGTTGCAGAAGCATATTTTAAGGTATTGTTAATTAACTCCTGGCTTATTCTAAACAATGCCAGTTCGGTTTCGGAATCTATAACCCCTTGGTCTTCCTCATAGATAAGTACAGTGTCCATAGTTTCATTGCGAAAATTGTTTAGTAGTTGACCTAATGCTTCCCTTAATCCAAAATCAAGCAGTACTCCGGGTAATAGGCTATGAGAAATGGAGCGAACCTCCTGAATAGATTGTGTGGTGAGGGTTAAACTCTGGGCAATCATGGAATCTATTTCTTCGTGGTTTTTATTTGCCCGTTTTATTCCGTTAATATTTAGCTTAATAGCCGAAAGCATTTGACCCACGCTATCATATAATTCCCTTGCAAAATACTGCCGCTCCTTTTCCTGCGTATTAATAATAGCATTCAATAATTCCTGCTGCCGATCAATTTCCATTTGTTTCAGCATAAGTTTATAACCCGCTTTACGCTTTAAATACAATACGATTAACGACATCATGAAACCTACAAGAATTATCATGAGTATGGTACCGCCAATAACCAGAAAGTTTATCGTGTTGGTTTTTTCAGACATAAAAATGCCGCTCCGAAAATAATATTTGTAAATATATTTATTACCGCATGAACATCGTATAACTTAATTTCTTTATTCGTAAGAGAGATAAAGTAATCGTAATAAGTAAAAATAAAAAAATTAACTGAAAAGTAAATCAGTGCTCCTGTTACAATCAAAGAATCGCTGCGTAATAAGTTAAAATCCTCTTGTTGTACCAATTTATTTAAAACCCATCCGCCCCAGAAACATATCCATATACATTCTATTGAAATGGGAATAGAATAAAAATGCTTGATATGATCCCCGGTCATCGAATAGTTAATAGAGAGCACACAAAACAGAACTAACCCTCCATACTGAATTCGTTTTATCAATGAGGACCATTCATAAAACTCTGAAAAAAGGTAAGTATAAATAATACAATCCATAAGGGCATGAGCATGAATTATGAATAAATTATTTGTTTGTTTTCCGGCAAGAACTAATGCCCAGAATTCAGTAAATACGGTAACAACACAAAAAATAAAAAAGACTCGGTAAGGGGAAGTAATTTTACGTACTACCGCCAAACCGCATACCGCAGGTATAACCGAAGAATAGATTGTAAGATCTGATAGTTGCACTAACTATTCAAAGGATTGTTAATACTGCAACTGTCCGGACATGGTTTACCAAAGTCCGCAATAATTCCGCTTGTCATATCATTCTCCATCGCATCGGCACCTACAAATACCATAGTTGGCTGGTTGGTTGCCTCATTATAGGCATAGTACACCCTAATGCCCATGCAATCGGGTTGAGCCAGAATCTGATTTAATAAATCGCGCCCCATAAAAATAGCGTTAACAACATCCTGTGTTTTTGCACGGTAATTGGCGGTTAATGTGGCTGCTTCGTTTAGGGTGATGGCCGAACCCTCTGTTCCATTGAATGGCATAATAGTATTTGGTTTAAAGTTAAAAATAGCTCCCTTGCTTCAAATACCTTTCAGGAAAAAGAGGGTTTTCCTTCTACAAAAAAGAGGGTTTTCCCTCTTGTGTCTGTAGAAGTATTCGCTCTAATTTTACACCCAAAAAATACCTGAGCTATGAGGGCCCTATTTCTAGTTTGATCAGATTGATCCATCGCAGGTGTCTTTGAATCCCCCTAAGAACTCTGACACTTTGCGGTGGGTCGGTTTGGTTCTGTCAAATATACACAAAGAGCCTCAAATGGTATAAACACGGGATCCTGATTTCTGATAATACGTTGAATTTTAATTGATATACCCCACATTAAGAATAAACCATACCATTTAATTTTTTACCCTTTTGGGTAAACAGGCACATGAAAAAGAAAAAAGAGGGAGAAAAAAAAGGGAGTACAAAGCAAAAAAAAGAAAAGAAATCTTCTTTAAGAACCTACTTGCAATCGGTAATGATTAATTTTGAAGAAGGATACCATTATATCGAAACAATTAACCAAACCGATGCAGGCACAAATAAATAATCAGGCTTCGTTTATTCAACTACCCGGCCTCATAAATGAACATTTTCTGATTGAAATTGATAAGTTACTCGAAAATGCCAGTTTTATTGACGGGCAGGCAACCGCTACCATGGGTGCCAAATTGGTGAAGAAAAACCTACAGGCAAATCCGGCACAGCAGGACTTAATGCAACATTTGCAGTATTACATTCTTCAGGCCTTTAATCAATCGGCCTTGTTTCAAAATGCTGCTTTGCCAAAACAAATTTACGCCCCCATCTTTAGCCGTTATTCCACAGGAATGTATTATGGCTGGCATGTAGATAGTCCGGTAATGGGTCATCCTGCAGTGCGTACCGATATTGCCATGACTATTTTTTTAGAAGACCCCAACAAATATGAAGGAGGCGAACTTGAAATACAAACCGAAAACGGGCCGGTAAAAATTAAACTCAAAAAAGGAGATGCCATTTGTTATCCATGTCACTACCTGCACCGCGTGTGTGAAGTAACCAGCGGAACACGTAAAGTAGCCGTTACCTGGATTCAAAGCATGGTTAAAAGCCACGAACAGCGCAATATCCTTTTTAAACTTAAAGACCTTCACACGCGCATGTTTGAGAAAGATGCTCAGTCAGCTGAAGCAAATGAATTGCTGCAAACCTACAGCAACCTCATACGCTTGTGGGCTGAAATCTAAAGATATCATTACCTCATGATTGACTGCTACAAATTTCCTTTCAGTTTTAATATAAGTGAAACCCGAAAGCATGTACTTGATCTGAATGCTGATACATGGATCCCTCATTATAACAAAAATGATTATGAAGGAGACTGGAGCGTGATTGCCCTGCGCTCGGGCTGGGGACACGAATCTAATATTTACTCTGTACCCATGCCTGCTCAATCTTTTCAGGATACACCAATCATGAGCCAATTCCCTGAAGTGCAAAAAATATTAGCCCAACTTAAATGCGATAAAACCTCCGTGCGGTTTATGAAATTAAGTACCGGGGCCGATATAAAAGAACATTGTGACGATAACCTGGATGCAGAAACCTCAGGTGAAGCCCGCCTGCATATTCCAATACAAACGCATAGTGGTGTTGCTTTTTATTTAAACAACCAACTCGTTAAAATGAAAGAAGGAGAATGCTGGTACCTGAATTTTAATTTACCTCATAGTGTAAAAAATCCGGGGCCTGTTGATCGGATTCATTTGGTAATTGATTGCGTAGTGAACAACTGGTTAAAGCAACTGCTGTTTCATTCTGCCTGAACATGCCTGTTTTTCCGCTACGACCCATCTTAATTGCTGATCAAATTTATTTTTCACCGGTTGAACTAAATGAGGATGCATTTTATGAACCGTTTTTTGATGATTGTTTAAAAACCACTCCTGCCACTGAAAAGTGTAATTTAGATAGCTGCGAAGAACCTCTTCACTTCATCGCGCCCGAGGCATTCATTTTTCATCTTTCCCATTGCGGTTCCACCCTCTTAGCCCAATCACTGGCAACCATAAAAAGCCACAGGGTAATAAGCGAACCGGAAATAATTAATACCATTTTTCTCTCTAAGGTATTTAATAACGATTCGGATGAAAAATGCATTAAGCGACTGCGTTTAGCCATTCGTTTACTGCTGCAACCCATTAACGCAAAAGAAAAACATGCGTTTATTAAATTTACCTCATGGAATATTTTTCATGCCGAGTTAATCAGAAAAGCTTTTCCTGAAATTCCATGTATATATATACATCGTGAGCCTACCAAAGTTATCTCCTCACTAAACAAAGATCCGAATGGTTTTGCTCAGTGGAATAAACATGCTATACCTGTACTTGCATCATACTATTTGAAAAAAACTGCTGATGAAATTTCTCAGTTTACCAATGAAGAATACCTTGCTCATATGCTTTGGCTGCATATGTATCATGCACTTCATTCGTTGCCGGTGCACACTACTTACCTTATTTTTCCTGATTGGATTAAACACTTCCCCGATAACCTATTTAACGATTCCACGCGCCTAACAGTCATTCGCCAAAAAATATCTCAGCGCCTTTTATTCAACTCAAAAAAACCGTCTGAAAAATATAGTAAGCCGAACGAAGAAGATGAAAAAACACTCCTAAGCAGTTTATTACATATCAACTTAAAGCAACTCCACCTTTTCATTTTAGAACGGGCAAGCAATAAAATCGCTCCCAAACAATTACCCTAAAGGGTAAATATTTTTAAAAAAATAGAGGGTTTTCCCTCTTGTTTCTATACAAACAAATTCGGTTTTTTACAAAACTGATCTCAGACAAAAAATAATTAGCCAACCTAAGCAAAACAAAAAATGACCGCCAATCCAACAACCGGCCAACAGCCATTTACCAATGAAATGGCGAAAAAAATGATTGATTTTGTACGCAGCACTGGAATTGAAGTAAAGCATGGAAGTGTTCCCGACAATCCGCTTATTCCCGGTATTTGGGTGCAGCATGGCGTAATGCTTATTGATGAGAACAACCTTACTTATCCCGGGGATATTTTATATCAGGCCGGACGTATAGCCATTCTTCCGGCAACCGAACGTGATGCTTACAACGGAGAAGACCATAAGGATAATAATTGGGAAGCAGCTCAGGCAATGGCAGCCATGTGCTGGGCATGGGCAGCGCTTACCCATCTGCAAATTGCACCTGAGGTAGTATTTCATAACGGAGGCTATAAAGGTCAGTCCACACAAATCATACAGGGTTATCAAAGTGGTGCATTTATGGGGCTGCCCATTATGCAAATGTATGAAATGGCTTATGAACCACACCAGGCCACGGCAAGGGGTCTGCAAGCATTTCCTTTTATGTATAAATGGACAAATGACTAAACAAACTTACTCTAAACAATAAAATAATTAATTAACCTAAACAAATTCACTTATGGAAGGAATGATTGGCGAAATCCGCATGTTTGCGGGCAATTTCGCTCCAAAAAGTTGGGCATTTTGCTCAGGCCAAACTGTGAATATTGCCAGTAACACGGCATTATTCAGTATTCTTGGCACCACCTATGGTGGTAACGGAACAACCACGTTTGCTTTACCAGACTTACGTGGAAGAATGGCCGTTGGAACGGGCAATGGCCCCGGTCTTAATCCTGTAACACTTGGCCAACATGCCGGTGTAGAAACCGTTACCCTCACCTCTAACAACATGCCTGCACATACGCATGTGGGTGCTGGCTCGTTTACAGGCACGTGGGCTATGCCTGCAAGCTCTGATAGTGGTAGCACCGTACCAACAGGTAATATTATTGCCAGCCCCGATGTAAACATGTTTGACCCAAACAGCGATACCCAATTAGGTGCAGCTCCCATTACAGGTAGCTTAGGTACTCCGGACATTCAACCAAATGGAGGGGGATCGCCTTTTTCAGTGGTAGGCCCTTATTTAGCCGTGTATTATATCATTTGCCAATATGGTATATTTCCAAGCCGTAACTAAATTTTATCATTAACCCTTAAAATCAAAAAAATATTATGGAAGGATATATTGCAGAAATGAGGTATTTCGCCTCGAATTTTGCCCCTAAAAACTGGGCTTTATGCAGCGGTCAGTTACTGTCCATTGCGTCCAACCAAGCACTATTCAGTTTGCTGGGTACCATCTATGGCGGTGACGGCCGCACCACATTTGGATTACCTGATGCACGGGGACGGTTTATTGTCAGCCCCGGACAGGGCCCGGGCCTAAGTATTTATGTACTAGGACAAAAGGGAGGGAACGAAACAGCTGTGCTCACCTTACAAAACCTGCCTTCACACTCACACACACCAAATGGAAGTAAGGTTAGTGGTTATGTTACAATACCGGCAACCTCCGATACATCTACAGACAATCCTAATGGAAACCAGTTTGGAACCGGTGACGGAGTAAATCCATACAACAACGGAACTACTCCTGATACTTCACTTGCAGCTACAGCCATAACAGATATTACACCTAATTTGGTTATTGGTACTTCGGGTGGTTCACAACCAATGCCTGTTCAAAGCCCGTACCTGGGACTAAATGTGGTAATTTGTCAAAACGGTATTTACCCATCAAGAAACTAATTATACTCAAATTAAATCAACATAAAAATAAACAAATATGGAAGGATATATTTCAGAAATCAGGCTCTTTGGTGGCAGATTTGCCCCAATGAGTTTTATGTTGTGCCAGGGACAATTGCTGAGCATAGCCGAGTACACCGCCTTGTACTCATTAATAGGTACCATGTATGGCGGAGATGGGCAACAAACATTTGGATTGCCTGATTTGCGTGGTCGTACCCCTGTAGGATCTGGGCAGGGACCCGGCCTTTCTCCAATTGATGAAGGCCAGTTAGGCGGACAGGAATCCATTACAATGATTACTCCGAATATGCCTATACACAATCACGCAGCAACGGATGTAAACGTAACAGCTAATGTAACCCCTAGAGCATACAGTACTGCTGGAACCACCGATTCTCCTAACGGTGGTTATCTTGCTTCTCTTGCAAATTTATATGCAGCCCCGGCATCGGCCGATTTAAATATGGCCAGCCAACCCGTTAATGGGACACTGCAATTAGGCATGAGTGCAACCGGAGCAAACCAGCCATTCAGCAACCGCTCTCCATTTCTTGGAATCAACTTTATAATTTGTACGGAGGGAAATTACCCATCACGCAACTAAATAACCAATTAACACAAAAAAGTGTGGCATTACTAATAGCTCGCATTTAAAGTAATGCTACACTTTTTTTCTTCTTCTCCTTCATGCTCAAGGTTGCCATTTTATGTAATAGCCGACTTGGCTCGCCTGCTATTCAACACCTGGCTGCAAGCGGACAATTAATGGCCTGTGCATGCCCCGAAAAAATGCATGAAGAAACAGAAGAAATTGCGTATGTATGCACTCACTTAAACATCCCATTTCGCACATTTACTAACCAACAGCTAAAAGTAGAAATGGACGAATGGATAAGCAGCTGCAAAGCTGATGCGGTATTGGTTTTTACATTTCCGTACCGCATACCCGAAAATCTGTTACGAAAACCCAAATTCGGGTTCATCAATTTCCATTTTGGTTTGCTGCCTCAATATCGCGGAAGCGATGCCATTTTCTGGCAATTGAAAAACCGGGAAAAAAAAGGAGGCATTACAGCGCACGTGATGACTGCAGCGTTTGATAAAGGCCCCATATATGTGCGCAAAGAAGTACCAATTAATCCGGAAGATACCTATGGAATGCACAGCAATTTCTTGGCTATGGCCGCACCCCAAATGGTAACTGAGGTATTGCACCGGCTGCAGCAAGGCACTCCACCCACTGCACAACAGGAAACTGAAGCCTGCTATTACCCCAAACCGCAACTAAAAGATGTGATGATTGACTGGACAAAAAGTGCCGAAGAAATTATGGCACTGATAAGGGCCTGTAACCCCTGGAACAGAGGAGCCCTTACCACATTAAACCAATTTCCTGTTCGGGTAATTAACAGCTCAACCATTTTGCCCTGTACAAAAAAATATGTGCCCGGTGAAATAATAACTGCCGATAATGAAAACGGCCTGCAGGTAGCCTGCGGCAAAAACCAACAACTGAGGTTAGACACCTGCCTGCTGAACAATGAATTTATAAGTACCCCCCGCATGGGGCATACCGGCCTGCAACCGGGGCTTATTTTTGACCCAATCAATTAATTACTTGCCCTATATGTTTAAATTAGTAAATTTGCAATCATACACCAAATACCTCCTTATGAAATTGATTAAACATACCCTGTTCAAATCCGGTCTCCTAATCACCCTTTTTTTGATGGCCGGTAATACACGCGCACAAGGAACCAACCTTGCGCTGGGGGATATTGCCTTTACCGGTTATAACAGCGAACCGGCTGCAAATTATGACGAATTTTGTTTTGTTATTCTTAAAAGTACAGGCATTACCAGTGGCACCACTATTTATTTCACCGACCGTGGCTGGAAAAACGGAAGTTGCGGTGCCGACAACTTCTGCACCACTGCCGATAATGCATCATTCCCCGAATCGGGCAGCCATTTTGTATGGACCTCAGGAAGTTCCTTAAGTTATGGCACCCATGTAAAAATTGTAGGGGCAGGAACCTCCACTACATTTACCTGCTCCAACGGTTCGGCTTCAGGAACTGTACTTAACTTGTCAACCGGTGGCGACCAGATTTTTGCCACGCAGAATGGGGCATCAGGTACCAACACAACAAACGGGCCCTCCGCACCATGCTCACGGCCATTCATGCCAACAAAGCCTCCGCAGCGGGCTGCACCTTCACCACCACCAGATGGGATTCCTGCATGTCTAACATTTCGGTAGATATTTGCCAGAGCGCCTCCAACTCCAACAAGCCGTCCTGCCTTACTAATGGTACCACTTGCCTGGTATTATTAGATGGCAGCAGCAATGAAGTGGACAATGGCGTGTACAACTGCACCAGTGCCAGCAGCAATACCAGTGGTGCGGCCATCACCGCCATGCGCACCGCTATTAATACCACGAGTAACTGGACTACCAACGATGCCACGGCTCAAACCCTTCCGCCCTCGGGATGCAGCCCTTTGCCGGTTACATGGGTGTATTTTACCGTAGGTTTTATGCCTTATGGTGCCCGATTGGAATGGGGTACGGCCTCCGAAACCAACTGCAGCCATTTTGAAATACAGCGCAGCTACGATGCCATCAACTGGACAAGCGTTCAAAATGTGAGTGGCGGAGGAACAAAATACCGACCTACCAGCTATTTTTATGATGACTACTTTGATGCTGCAGATTACAACTATGTATATTACCGGATAAAACAAGTTGATTACAACCACTACTTTGAATTTACGCCCATTAAAACTGCGGCAAGAAGCAAAGTGGTTGGCTACACTGCATTTGAGTTTCATGGCAACCCTTTCTCAGCAAGTTCAACACTCAAAACCTTTTTACCTACCGATGGAGAAACGCATATCGAAATTTTAGATGCCAGTGGTAATCCGGTTTTCGACAGAGTGTACTACTATCATGGTGGCTATAATCGGTTTAATCCTGCATTAGATGCACCCAGTGTTATGTCGAAACCCGGTTTCTACTTTCTCAGAGCTTCAATTGAGGGTGAAACAAAAATCTTTAAATTAATTGTAAGGTAACGCTCTCTTAAAAACACTGCGTCATTGCGCTTGTCCCGACTTATTCGGGGCGACCTGTACTCAGGTTAAATTAACATTTATCTCAGCGCTCGTCCCGCCATTGAGGGGAAGCTAATCTCCTCAAATGAATCGTCATTGTGAGCCTGTACTCAGGCGAAACAATCCCCTCAAATGTTAGCACTCTGCTCAACACATGGAGACTGCTTCTCCCGTTAATACGGGATTCCCGAAGGGTCGGGACACGCGCAGTGACGGGAATGGTGATTGAAACGTCTTTCGCCTCTCTCACTTTTATATTTTTTGGTTTTAAAATAAGTTCTTACATTTACAAAAAAGAACCTTATGACTTCACTACCCATCTTAGACCTAATTGCCGGATTAATTTTTATTTATTTCCTGTTAAGTATTGTATGCAATGCCATTTTTGAAGGGCTGTCGGCATTGCTAAGTTTACGATCCTCCATGCTCACCCAATGGATCACTCAAAATTTCCCGAATCTGGCCGGCCATTTTTTAGATCATACCATGCTAAAGGGCATTTCGGCAAAAGGGAAAGGCAATTCCTATTTATCGGCTTCCAACTTCTCCCTTATTCTTGTGGATGCCATAACCAAGGAAATTGGAAAAGTACCCGAAACATTAGCGGATATTAAAACCGCTATTGAAGATTTTGAAACTCGCAATACCCAAATTTTCCCTCCCGATTTTCAGCGCGCACTTAAAATTTTTATAACAGAAAGTCAACAGGCTGCCGCCAAAGCCGAACACGGAAAAAGTGAACTGCAGCAATTCAGAAACTATGTAGAGCATTGGTTTGACAGCATGATGGAACGTGTGGGAGGCGCTTACAAAAGAAAAGCACAGGCAGCATCGTTCCTTATTGCACTCATCACATCGGTTGCACTAAATATTGACAGCATTGAGCTGATGAATTACCTGTACAACAACCCCGATGGAAGGCAGGCACTGGCCGTAGCATCTTACCGGGCAGCAGGCGATACCTCGTATATGAATATGGTGAATCAAATTAAACAACAGCAACAGTCCATTATAGGGAATGACAGCAACCCCGCAGTGAATGATTCGCTACGGGCCATTAACCAAAACCTTTCGCAGGTGATACATGCCGTGCAGCAGCAAAAACAAGCTGTTGATACCACAGCCGCCACACTGGCCATGTATATTCCGTTTGGCTGGAACCATGAAGCAAAAGCTGATCTGGAAAAAAATCCGGTACGCAAAACCGGAGGCCTGCTCATTACCATTTTTGCCGTGTGTCTGGGTGCTCCTTTCTGGTTTGATTTATTAGGAAAAGTAGCCAACCTGCGAAACAGCATTAAACCCGAAACCACCGCCCAAAAAGAAAAAAATAATACCTGATTTATGAATAGTAAACCCATATCGTCAAACCCTACGGAAACCATTTGTAATTTTTTACAGGAAATAGGAATTAAGGTTCATAAAGGACCTGTGAATGAAGAGACCTTTTTGCCGGGTATTTTAATAAAACACGGAGAATTGGTAATAGACGAAAGCAAACTAAAATACCCCGGAGATATATTGCATGAAGCCGGGCATATTGCCGTAATGACTCCCGAAGAACGGAAATTGAGTTATGGAAATGTAGGGCAACCTGCCGATGCGCAAAAAGCATTGGGCGAAGAAATAATGGCCATTTGCTGGTCGTATGCGGCCTTATCAAAGCTTGGCCTTCCCATTCAATGTGTTTTTCATGAAGATGGCTACAAAGGCGCCTCAGACTGGCTGATTGAAGAATATGAAAGGGGCAATTATATTGGTGTAGCCACCTTGCAATGGACCGGAATGTGTTACGATGCAAAAAATGCCGAAGCTAAAAACACCCAACCGTTTCCGCATATGGTAAAATGGATAAGAGGAAATGAATAACAAAAAATGATAAGCCCCAGATGTAGCACTTTACCTATTTAAAAATTCGCTAAATGCCTATTTGTTCCTATATCAAACACTATTTAACAATTAAAACAAAAACAATGAAACACATCAAATTACCCTTCTACTTAGAAAAAAGATCCCTCCTTTTTCTATTGCTGTTATTTCTATTGCGCCCTGCCGTTGCCTACCGGGGTATGTACATTGACAATTTCCCATCCATTTTGGGAGCTGCCCCAGCCGAGAATGACCTAATCAATTATTGCAACAATAATAGTATAGATCACATTACCCTTTACGGACTTGCCTATAACTTCCACCCCAATAATATGGGTACAAACATATTGTCAAGTAGCACCCTTCAAGCTAGGCTTTCATCCTTTATAAATAGCGCACACCTGAACCATATCAAGGTAATTGCTGTGGTACAAGAATCATACACTAACTTGTTGAACGAACTGACCCTCGTGAACAACTTTAATAGCTTATACAGTTCTGCTAAAATTGACGGTATTTCGGTTGAATCTGAGTTCTGGCATCCTAACACATCTTTTCCTTTCTCTACTAACGCAGGTAAGTTTATAACCGATTTAAAGACACAGCCCGCTGTTTACAATCCACATGCCTTAGAAGTAGAACTATACTTAGGCAGAGGAGCGAATCCAAGCCAATATCAGGTAATGGTTGCGAATGTTGACCGCATTTTACTTGCTACTTACGTTATAAACCGCACCCCAGATGATTTTTTCGCCTATTATGAAATGGAATTAGACAATATTCAGGCTGCACTAACAACCAATGGTGCACTCAATCCTTTTGATGTGGTAATTTTATATAATGCTATGCCAGCTTATGGTACACACTGGCTTTACAATCACGCTAACTGGAATTCAAACGGTACTCCAGATATGACCTGTTACAATCTAGCCCACGCAGAATTTGTTAGCGACTACAATGCGGCCGTTACAGCCAACCCAGCTAGGTTTAATAAATTAAATTTACTGGGGCACAAATGGTTTGACTATTCGTATATTTTATACCTAAACACATTTGAAGAAAATGATTACCTACTGAACCCGGGGAAATATTTTGACGGAAATAATGATTATATGCAGGTGACCACCTCAAATAGCGGTTCAACTATTAATCCGTTGCGTGAATTAATGCTTGACAAAAACTTTACAATTAGCATTATTGCAACTTCTGGTACTAATAACAGGGAACAAGTTTTTTTCGCCATGCATGCAAGGGATCCCCAAAATAACAACGCCAAAATTTGTGGATGGAAAATTGGTAAGGATGCAAATAACAAACTTTTTTATGAATCAGATATATACGGTAGAGTAACTAGCAATACCAACCACACCTCTTTAGTAACAATTACTGTAACCAACGTTAATGGAACAGACTATATAAATATATTGGGTACAGTTTACACCCACTCATATACACGCGGCACCATACCTCAAAGCGTTTTGAATAACAACACTTTTGATTATAATATATATATTGGAGATGACGATGAATTAAAATACACCTCCAATACTACCACAGCCTACCATGGAGATATTGATTATGTTAGAATTTGGAACAGGGAGGTAAGCAGCAGCGAATTACCTTCTGGTAATGGTTGTGGAGCGTACATCTCAGGAGAAATGAATGGTTTAGTTGGCCAATGGGAAATGGGTTCACCAGAAATTTTTCCTCAAGATTTTTTTTATACACAAACAGTATATGATAATACTTCAAATGCAAACCACGCTATGATGGGTTCTACAAACGGATACGATGTCAACGACCCCTACTACCTTGCCGTCACCACTTTTGGCGTATGCTCCAGAAGATCGGAGCACGCCTTCTTCTTTGACGGAAATCAAGATCAAATTACTTTACCCAAAACTGATTTTACCAATCCAAGAACCTGTCAGCCATATAACAGTTTTAAACTTGAATTTGCAGCTTGTCCGGCTGCAGATATCAAAACAATCAATGACCAAAGAGATGCCAATTATGATCAGGCTGGTACCCCCCAAAATCAACGGGTATATTACACCCCTTATTTGTTCCACAACAGTGGGTATAATACAGGTACCTCAAAAAACGAAGGAGTAGAAGTGTACTACAACCGGGATGGTAACCTTGAATTTAAAGTGTATGATAATTCAGGGTCCGCCAGAACACTGGAATATCAGATACCCTATATACCCAATTGCAGTTCGAATTCATGTAAATTCGATGGCGTTTTCTCCTGTGAGATACAACAAACCTCATCCAACGATTTTGAGTTAATTATAAGCATGTACCCCAATACCAGCTTAGGCACTCCTGGAAGTACTACATACGTATGCAATAATGTAACCCCAATGTTTGTAAACTGGCTAGCTAATCATGACTGGACCGTTGGCAAATTGCCCGGTAGCAGTAATACTTTATATGATTTTAACGGTTTGCTGGATGAAATACGCATGTGGAATGTAACCGAAGATGAAATACAGAATCAAACCACTTGCAACTCGGTATATGGAAATTTGGGATATATGGGTGTTACTCCAACTATGCGTAACGCTTCTAGATTAAATGACCCTCCTGGAGAATTAATCGCTAACTGGCGGTTTGATGATTACATTGGCGCACCAAAGCTGAAAAATGAAACAAGTAGTCTTTACGGATATTTGGGCACAAACAATGCATTTGAGCCGGGTATTGAGCCAGTTGCTATGGAAGGATGCGGTCGGGTTACCATGGGTTCAACCCCGCTCCGCAAGGGATACAACAACCAATTTGAACCTTTTATGAGCAAATTTGATAGCCTCAAACACCTGCAATCCCAAACGGCACTTAACACCAGTAAACCCATTCAAAAGTCAACTACTGCTATCAATACCGTTTCGGTTTCGCCCAATCCGTTTGATAAAAACGTCACCATGAGTTTAACCCTTCAGTCATTTGGGAAAACTCCTTGTACTGTGGAGGTATTTGATTTGATGGGAAGAAGTATAACCCGGTTTACCATGATGAACAACGAGCAAAAAACAATTAATACTGCCGAATGGCCAGGGGGAATTTATTTTGTTCATGTAATGGCTCAAAACAAGATTGTGCAAACACCTGTGAAACTTGTTAAGCAATAAATTTTCAATAATTAGTTAAAAAGAAAAAGGCGGTTCCTTTCGGAACCGCCTTTTTTTAATCGTTCAATTGGTGATTAAGCTAATACCACAACTTTATCTTTAGTTACTTCTACTACTCCACCCTTAATATCAAAATTCTGATCGCCCGAGTCGGTTTTAACACGAACACTTCCGGCATCTAAACTTGAAACAAGCGGAGCGTGATGGCTCAGCACTTCAAACTGTCCTTTGCTTCCGGGAAGTTTTACCGAAGTGGCTTCTCCGGAAAACAACACTTTATCGGGGGTAAGAATATCTACCTGCATGTGTATTTCAGTTTATTTGGCTTCGGCCAGCATTTTCTCTCCTTTAGCTACAGCTTGCTCAATAGTACCTACTAAGTTAAATGCTGCCTCAGGGAGGTAATCATATTGTCCGTCCATAATGGCGTTAAATCCTTTAATGGTTTCTTCAATCGGAACCAGTTCACCTTTTAATCCGGTAAACTGCTCGGCCACGTGGAATGGCTGTGAGAGGAAACGTTGTACACGTCTGGCACGCGATACGGTGAGTTTATCATCTTCACTTAACTCGTCCATACCCAAAATGGCAATGATATCCTGAAGTTCTTTGTAACGTTGCAAAATCATTTTTACGCGCTGTGCGCAATTGTAATGCGCATCGCCAACAATTTGCGGGGTAAGGATACGCGAAGTAGAATCCAATGGATCTACCGCAGGGTAAATACCCAACTCGGCAATTTTACGGCTCAATACCGTGGTTGCATCCAAGTGAGAGAACGTAGTAGCCGGAGCAGGGTCAGTCAAGTCATCGGCAGGCACGTAAACTGCCTGTACCGAAGTGATAGACCCACGCTTGGTTGAAGTAATACGCTCTTGCATGGCACCCATTTCGGTAGCCAAAGTAGGTTGATATCCTACCGCTGAAGGCATACGACCCAAAAGAGCCGATACTTCGGAACCTGCCTGCGTAAAACGGAAAATATTATCAATAAAGAAAAGAATATCGCGACCACCTGATTTTTCATCTCCGTCACGGAAATATTCCGCGGCTGACAATCCTGAAAGCGCCACACGTGCACGGGCTCCCGGAGGTTCGTTCATCTGTCCGAATACAAGGGTTGCCTGTGAATCGGCCAATTCTTTCATATCTACTTTGGAAAGGTCCCATTTGCCTTCTTCCATGGCATGTACGAACTCTTTACCGTATTTAATTACACCCGATTCAATCATTTCGCGCAACAGGTCATTTCCTTCTCGGGTACGCTCACCCACACCGGCAAATACCGACATACCTTCGTATGCCTTTGCAATATTGTTGATAAGCTCCATGATTAATACGGTTTTGCCTACACCGGCACCACCAAACAATCCGATTTTACCACCTTTTGCATAAGGCTCAATCAGGTCAATAACTTTTATCCCTGTATATAAAGGCTCTGATTTAGTGGAGAGTTCTTCATACTTCGGAGCTTCCTGGTGGATAGAGCGGCCTTTGTCAGCCTTTGGTTGTGGCAAACCATCAATGGTTTCACCTACCACGTTAAACAAACGGCCTTTAATAACATCGGTAGCCGGCATTTGAATAGGCGAACCGCTGTCAATAACATCCATTCCTCTAACTAATCCATCAGTAGAGTCCATGGAAATGGCTCTAACGGTGTTTTCACCCAAATGCTGTTGACACTCAAGCACCAGCTTGGTACCATCGGGGCGATTAATAAATAAGGCATCGTAAATTTTAGGAAGTACGGCATTCTCAGCTGAGAAGCTAACGTCAACCACCGGACCGATTACCTGGGAAACTTTTCCAATATTTTGTGACATAAATGATTGTAGATTTGATGAATAAACTCTTTCAAAAAAACGGTGCAAAAATACGGTTTTAAGCCTAATAACAAACAGATACCTTGAATAAGATTTAGCTTTTTTTCAACACCCTATAAATGAAGCTCACAGAAGTATTTTACCAGCAACCTGATGTGGTGGAAATTGCACGCCAATTAGCCGGCAAGGTTTTAACCACCCGTTTTAACGGAGTTACCTGCAGGGTTATGATTACCGAAACCGAAGCCTATGCCGGCATCACCGACAAAGCAAGCCATGCTTATGGAAACCGACTGACGGAACGAACCGGCACCATGTACGAAGCCGGTGGCACCGCCTATGTGTATTTGTGTTATGGTATTCATCACTTGTTTAATGTAGTAACTAATATTAAAGGAATTCCGCATGCGGTTTTAATACGGGCTGGTGAGCCGCTTGAAGGGGAACAAAGCATGCTGAAGCGAAGAAAGATGAAAGAAGTGATTCCGAAACTTACCGCAGGGCCGGGGGCATTATCGCAGGCCATGGGCATTCACACCAAACACTCGGGATTGTGGTTGCTTGATAATAAAATATGGATTGAGGATGAAGGAATAAAAGTTACGGAGTTGATTTCTTCGCCCAGGGTTGGAGTGGGTTACGCGCAGGAAGATGCATTGCTCCCGTATCGATTCAGAATAAAAAACAGTAAATGGGTGAGTAAGGCGAGGTAAACTGTAAGCTAATCTGCAGCACTATGGAAACTGAGGAATCGGCACGCGTTTATAATGACCATAACTTTTCTCCTTTTTGATACAAAGTAAAAAATCTCCTTCGGCTTTTTTGCCTGCCATAAACAAGATCAGTTGCCAGCTTTTATTATTCTCAAATCCATTTAATTTCCCAGTATACCTAATAAATTCATTCTTATTCCGGATTAACCAACACCCGTTTAAATAATCAATTTCATACGAGGTAATTTTATTCAGAGAATCTGATACAATGTCAATATGGATTTTCCCTTCAGTATTGGTAATACTTGATTTACTTCCACTCTCAACATACAATCTCTGAAACTCCTTAAAATATTCTTTAAATAAAATTGTTGCATATAACGGAGCCAAACCAGAATCAACAGTTAATTTGCGATAGTAGAATGAGGCCGTACCATGTTCGTACCTTTTGACTAAAGAATTCTGAATGGAACAAATTAAATTCCCGGCCGAATCGAGTATAAATGTTTGATTACCCAATTTACCGTTCCCTGCAACCAATCTTAAAATCATTTCACTTGTATCCGAGTTAAAATTTACACTCGTAATCTTGTAAGTTACTTCATAAAATTCGGGTAGCTCAACAATCTTAAAGGCAAATTGTTCACCTTCTCTCCCATCCTGTGCATAGAGCGTAATACCATTAAAAAGAATAAGAAATATTATTGCGGCCTTATTCATAGATTACTCCATTATAATTTAATCTTTGAGCAGGCCATAATAGAAAGCTACCATGAACTTCAGGCTTTGCAGGTTCCTATACTATACCTGAACAGCAGTCTGAGCAAGTAGTAGGATTACAATATTTATATTTGTCCGTACCAGTTACTTTTTCACGTACCTCGCACCCCGCACCGCCACTACTTCCTGTGCAGTTACAATAAAATTCAATATCGCTACTGGAATATCCTTGAGTTACAGATTTATTTATACTCATACTCGATAATATAATGAAATTTGTCTTCAGATAAAGATTTACGTAGAAAAAATTCCTTTACCAGTGAGCGGTTTAAATAGATTGGAGCACAATTCATTTTAAGTACATAAACCCTGTTATTTTGAACAAAATAATTAAGATTAGAAAACCAAATCGGAAAATTAGTAGTTGTTATTGTGTCGCTAGGGTTTTTGTTGATATCAAATTCATGAACCTCCAAAATACTTTTGAGATTATATAAAGAATCAAGTCCAACAAGAAAGGATTGATACAAAATAGGTAAAGAAGGATTTTGAATTTGAACAAAAAGTGTTGTTTCATTCAGAAATGATATGCTGTGCAGGTAAAAGCATGAATTAAGAGCTTCCATTAATTTGCTTAAATTTGCGGAATTGCTCTTGGAAATATATCGTTGTGATGCCTGAGAAGCCCTTTCAACCGCTTCATAATTTTTAGCAGTATCATACAAATTAAGATAAACAGTTTTAAACTCTTTTAAATTTTTACCAATAAAAGTAATCTTTGGAAGAAATCCATTTTTAACAATTGCATGAATCCCTTTAGTACTTTGAGCCAAATGTATTACTCTTGATGATAAAGACATTGCGTCATTAGTATACGAAGTTTTCTCTGAGAAATAGTACTCCAAAAGCTTAAATGAATCGCCCTTTTTATCTTTAACCTTATGAGATAGCTTTACCAAACACACTTTTACATCACCTAAACTCCGCATAAAATATCTGGAGAGTATAAGGTTACCGTCATCCCCAAAATTTATTTTATTGAATGAGGCCTTAATGTGCAACTCACCACTTGGAAATATTTGTTCGATTTTACTTTCACAACACTTTTCAAAAAAAGTAAAATCTTTGTCGGTAATATAACCCAATACACGCTTTTGAGTAAGAATAAAAAACAGACTATCCTTGATCGAAAAATCAATTATCAGATCTTCCCCCAGCGCATTATTAAATTTCAGATCATTATCAAGCCAAACAAGTTTAGTTTTTGGTGCTTGATTTGATTCTATTGACGTTAATTCCAATCTGCCTGAGAAATTGTTTTCGTAGCTTAAGAAAATCGTTCTGTCTTCAAATTGTTTAAAGGAAATATAGTTATCTGAAAATGTATTCCGTGAGTTTATAAGTGAAATGGAATTAAATTGAATTTGTTGGCCCATAACTTCAATAAAGGCTCCCCAAATTAAAATAAACAACAAAGTACTTATACGCATATTTTATAAATTGTATAGCATAGCTTTTATTCAGCTATGCTATACAAAAGGAAATTAAAAATCTCTAGAAACTATAATAGAGTCAGAAATAGGATTACCACTGGAATCGAGTACCCTAGTCCACTCTACGTGCATATAAGCCGTTTCCCCTGTTGTGCTATTAACGAAGGTTTGATCGTAAACACCGCTCAGAACAGCATTCTGAATCTGATTTGCAGCATGGTCAAACATTTGGGCAGAAATTGTCTCCAACCAATTATTTGGCTCTCCATTTACTACAGTCGGGGTTGGACATCCATGAAGTCCAAAACCTGAACAAGCAATTCTCCTTTCCCAAATTATCTCCCAACTCCCATCTGGGTGCTCGATTTTGACCAAATCCTTCGAATCCTTAATGGTTCCACATCCAATGAAACAAGAGTTTGAATAATCAACTGTAACAACTCGAATTGCGTTTGCATCGAGAAAGAATCCCGTACAAATGAGAAAAATTAGACTAAATTTTTTCATGAAAAATAAATTTTGCTTTTCGCCTACTCTAAAAGGTTTTCGGCAACTCCTATTTAGTTATGTTAGATATTATTTCAAAGGTAAAACAGAATAGTTGAACAATAAACTAACTCCCTTCACAAAACAAACATAATAAAATAATTTCAAATACCCAATACATTGGGTGGTTTATTTTTTTAATAACCCTCAGTTTAGTTGAGTGATTAACAACCGGGATAAAAAAACGCTGAAGAGGTTCGGTAAGCTCCTGAGGGAACTTCGGTTGTCACGTAAATATTCGCAGGAAGAATTAGCTTTTAGATGTAATTTTAGCAAAAATCAGATTGGAAATATTGAAAGAGGAGAAGTAAATCCTACCTTAAGCACTATCATTCAACTATCGGAACAATTAGAAGTTCCGATTGAAGAGTTTTTCAAATTTTGAAAATTATTCCTCCGGGAAAAACAGCGCTTTCAATTCAGTAGCATCATGTGGTTTCATTTTGCCGGCTAATATCAATCGCAACTGTCTTCTGCGCAAAGCTCCTTCAAATCGCTTTCGTTCTTCGTCTGTTTCAGGTATTAACTCAGGCACAGCTACCGGATGTCCGTTGCGATCAAGTGCTACAAAAGTATAATAGGCTTCGTTGCTTTTAAACTTTTCGCCCGATGGAATATTTTCGGCATGTACGGCAATATGAATTTCCATGGACGTTTTGAAAGAGCGGGTAACTTTAGCCTCAAGGGTTACTACATCGCCCAACTTTATACTTTTGCCAAACGAAACGCTATCAACCGAAGCAGTTACTACTATTTTACCCGAGTGTTTTTGCGCAGCAATAGCTGCCACAATATCCATCCAGTGAAGTAACCTGCCCCCCATTAAATTATTGAGTGTGTTGGTATCATTGGGCAACACCAGTTCATTCATGGTGGTAACTGATAAAGAAGGTGTTTTTTGCTGCGTCATATGTGATATTAAAAGTGATTCGGGCACAAAGGTAACCGAAAGAAAGTAATCAGAGCTCGCGGTAACTGAATTCAATAACCGATTGCGTTGCACGGGTTACTTTAAACGGATCGGCAAGTCGCTGATTTACCACCCACACAATTTCATTTCCCGATTCCAGCACAAGACAATTTTCTTTTTGTGCCCTGCTTAATTTTTGGTCAACAAAAAAATCGCTCAGTTTCTTTTTGCCTTTCATCCCCAGCGGTTGAAAACGGTCTCCCTTTTTCCAGAGGCGAAGGGTGAGCGGAAATCTGAGTGTTGTTATATCAACAAATACTTTTCCATTGGGTACTATTAGATTTGACGGCACCTTTTTCACCTTCCACTTCATTTCAAATCCATCGGTTGAAATACTTCCTTTGGTTTTCTCAATTAAAAAAACCGAAGGTTCCTTTAGCGGTTTTTCAAGCGATTGAATAAACAAAGTTTTACGGTCTTTAAGCAGTTGAAACGAAGCTGTCCTGAATATTTTCCCCGATTGATTTTGGATAGCCGCAAGAATTTGCATCACTTGCTCTTTATTAAAACCATACCTGTTTAGCACATGAAATAATAAAAAGCCGGGGGCTTTATGTTTAATAATGGGGGCAATTTCAATACTTATTCCCTGTAAGGTCACCTTGCTGTGTTTTTTTACCCATTTCGAAATTTCGGCATTAATAAACTCATTAGCTTGTTGCACCACTTCGCTGGTGTGGCGAATATGCTCTACGGCCTGTGGATTTATATGCAATAACTCGGGCAATACATGCAGCCTTATCCGGTTGCGTGCATATTTATCCAATGCGTTTGAACTGTCTTCCCGGTAACGGATATTATTTTTAAGGGCATAGGTTTCAATTTCTTTTCGGGTGGCAAATAATAATGGCCTCACTAATTTTCCCGATTGTACTTTTATACCTTCCAATCCATTTAATCCTGTTCCACGCGAGAGGTTGAGCAATATTGTTTCTAATTGATCGGTAGCCTGATGGGCGGTTACTAATCTGTCAAAATTTTGCTGTTCCATTAGTTCGGCAAACCACTCATACCGTAATTTGCGTGCGGTTTCCTGTATGCCAGTTTTATCAGCCGCTGCCTGTTTTGCAGTGAGAAATTTTTTACTAAAAAAAGGGACCTTCTTTTCGATACATATTTTTTTTACAAACTGTTCGTCAGCATCGCTTTCTTTGGCGCGTAACTGAAAATTACAATGCGCTACCGACACATTGTACCCTTCTTTCAACAACAGATGTAATAATACCATGGAGTCCACCCCTCCGCTTACGGCAAGTAACAGCTTGTGTTGCTTTGTCATAAGGCTGTTGCTGTGAATGAATTCGCGAAGTTTGTGGAGCATGAGTTGGTACGGTATATGTTCTTAATTCAGGGTTTTTGTTTTCTTTGCAGCAAAGTACGTTTGTTTGAAGCATATCATTTTATTTTTTTTACTGCTCTCCTCTTTTCATTTGCTTGCGCAAAAAAAATCGCAGGTACACATAGAAAATGCCAACACCTTTGAGTACGATGAGAGTAGCGGATCAAAAGTTAAACGTTTAATTGGTCAGGTAAGATTTAGACAGGATAATGTGGTAATGACCTGCGACAGTGCCTACTTTTTTGATGACGAGAACCGGTTGCAGGCCTACAGCCGGGTGGTGATACAGCAGGGAGACAGTTTTTTTCTGTACAGCGATTTTCTAAACTATGAAGGCAATACCAAAAAGGCCCATGCGGAAGGTAACGTGCGCATGACGGACCCGAGTATGGATCTTACCACTACCGATATGGATTTTGATTTGCAAAATAATATCGGGTACTATACCAACGGAGCCACGATTATTAATAAGCAGAATAAACTCACGAGTAAAACAGGTTATTATTACAGCAAAACCAATCAGGTTTATTTTAAAAGAGATGTTTTATTGGTAAACCCCGAATATACTATTGACTGCGATACCTTAAGCTACAACTCGGTAAGTAAAACCGCGTTTTTCATGGGGCCTACGGTTATCAAAAGTCAGGATAATACGATTTACTGCGAAAACGGCTGGTATGATACCCAGAGGGAATTATCTCAGTTTAGCCGCAATGCACGGTTATTCAGTAAAGAGAATATGATTTATGCCGACAGCCTTACCTACAACCGAAAAACAGGAATTGGAAGAGGTTTCAGAAATATAAGGGTAATTGATACAGCAGAGAAACTTACCATACGGGGTGAATTTGGAGAAGTAAACCGGCTGAAAAAAATTACTTACATGACTAAAAATCCGGTAGCCAAAAAATACACCGACAACGATTCGCTCTATTTATATGCCGATACCCTTTTTTATAACCAGACAAAAGATTCCACGCGCATTTTAAAAGCCTACTACCATGCCAGCATATACCGCAAAGACATGCAGGCCGTGAGTGATTCTATTGTGTATTCGTTTAAAGATTCAACCATCACCCTTTTCAGAAATCCAATAATGTGGTCGGAAGAAAAACAATTAACAGCCGACACCATCAGGTTGTATATGCACAAAAACAAACTCGACTCGATGCATATGCTTAGCAATGCTTTTATTGCCATGATGGAAAATGCGAAACATTTTAATCAGATTAAAGGCCGAAACATGAAAGCTGTTTTCAAAAATCAAAAACTGCATCAGGTGTTTGTGTATGGAAACGGGCAAAGTATTTATTATGCAAAAGACAGCAGCGGCTATCAGGGAGTAAATAAAATTGAATGCAGTTTTATGCAAATTCGCCTCGATTCAAACAAACTTCAAAAAATAACCTTTTACGAAAAACCGGAAGGAGTAATTTACCCGGTTGACAAAATTCCGGAGCAGGAACTGCGCTTAAAAGGCTTCAACTGGTACGGAGATAGACGCCCCAAATTGAATCTAAATACCTTATTCTAAGTAGTATAATTTTTTGGCAACGTCTTTGAACAGAAGAGATATTATTTTTTTCTGTACCTTTAACCTTAATAAACCAAAGATATGAAAGCACGAATTTTACTTTTAACATTTATTTTCTGTTGCCTGCATGTAAGTGTGTTTGCAACAACTAAAACCAGTACAGGCTCGGGTAACTGGACCACCGGAGGAACCTGGAGCCCAAGCTCACCTGCCAGTGGCGATAGCATCGTGATTGATGCAGGGCACACCGTTACTGTTTCGTCAAACGTAAATCTCACCGGATTTGCAAGTGCAGTAAAAATTCATGTAATTGGTGTACTAACCTTTTTTGGTGGCGGAGCCAAACTCCGTCTTCCCGCAGGCTCTATTGTAACGGTTGCTTCCGGAGGTCAGATCACATCAACGGGTGGCGGTGGAGCCGCTGGAAAAACATTGGAAGCCGGAGGTGCAACTATTTGGGTAGGGACCACCGGAACTGTTTCAGGCCCTCAAACTATAAGTCAGGCTGCCCCATTGCCTGTAACCTGGTTAAGTTTTAATGCAAAACGTGCCGGAGAAACATCTATCAATCTTAAATGGAGCACTGCCTCAGAAATAAACAACTCGCATTTTGAAGTAGAACGAAGTGCCGATGCCAAAAACTTTACGGTAATAGGAAATGTAAAAGGCAATGGCACCACCAGTCAGGTAAGTAACTACACTTATACCGATGCATCAGGCCTTACAGGTAGTTGTTACTATCGCCTGCGTCAGGTAGATTTAAACGGCAAAAGCGAATACAGTATTATCATAGCTGTTCCGGCATCGGCCAAAACGGTGGCAAAACAAACGGCAGGTACCAATATTGTATCACTAAATCCAAATCCGGTGGTTGATATGGCCGAGTTAAGAGTTAAAGGATATGAAAATGTAAATGCCAATATACAAGTGGTTGATATGAGTGGAATGGTATTAAAAGATATGATGATGTTGCTTGGAACCGAATCATCACCGGCCATGATTGATTTAGGATTTCTAAAAACCGGAAGCTATATCATTAAAGTTACTCCTGAAGGAAATGATAAAGCCATTGATGGTTTTAAATTCATGAAAAAATAAACTGTTTAATGCAATTACAAAAAAGGCAACTACTTCACCGTAGTTGCCTTTTTTTGTTGGATTGCCTTATAGAAACCAATCATCTGAAAGTTAATCCCGATTTAGTAATGCAAATTCCCTTAACCAATTATGAGCTTAAAAATGCTACCCCTTTTAAAGCACTTCTCTTATAGAAATTGGTCACCTTAAAATTATTCTTTCCTTAATTCATATTCCCACTTCTATCCCATTTTTACAAACAATGGTGCTGTTATCTTTTCTTTAAGCGCACATACCAGCGTAAGTATCACCACACTTCCTGGCTATATACCGAAACCGACATTGCAAAAAAAGGGCGGGCTGAAAATTCAGCCCGCCCTTTTTGGGTATTGAGTGAAAATATTATTTCACCTGAATAATTTGCTTGTTCTGCACATTGCCATCTACACTTAAGCGTACAAAGTAAGTTCCGGCACTCAAATTAAGCTGAGCTGCATCAAGATTTACTTCATAGTTTCCGGCAACTTTGTTTTCGTTTACCAATGTGGCAACCTGTTTTCCGTTAATGTCTAAAACCATTACCTCTACCTTACTTGTTTTGGTGGTAGTAAACCCAACTGTTGTTGCGTTTTTAAACGGATTAGGATACACTTCAAACTGGTAAGCATTGGCAACTTTTCCGGTTGAAACATTAAATCCGATGGTTTGGTTGGTGGTGTTTTTACAACCTAAATTATCGGTAACGGTAAGCTTGGCTACAAAAGGTCCGTTGCTCAGGTAACTGTACACCGGAGCAATCTGGCTGCTGCTGTTTCCGTCACCATACTCCCACATATACGAAGTTGCATTACCTACTGTAGGTGTAAACTGCACCTGACGTCCCATAGGAGAAATTTTGTTGTAGCTGTAGGCTGCATTTGGCAAATCATTTACAGTAACCACCGTGCTGCTGTTTGACGAACATCCGTTGGACGAAGTTACAGCCAGAGCAATGGTATAGTTACCTGTGGCTGCATATGATTTTACGGGGCTTTGAGCAGTAGAACTGCTGGCATCTCCAAAAGTCCAGTTATAGCTCAATGTTCCGGCACCACTGGTAGTATTAGTAAGATCAAGATCGGTGTTTTTACAAACAGTACTGTTAATGGTGAAGCTTGTAACTGGCGATTCTTTTACCACTACATCAGTTGATGTCTCGGTAGAACAACCATTGCCGGTTGCTTTCAATCTTACCTTATAAGTTCCGGGTGCAGCATATTTATACTTGAATGAAGAAGCATTATTGGCATTATACACTCCTGTTCCGTAATCCCACTCAGATGTAAATGCACCGGCCGAGAAACTTGAACCGTTAGTAAAGCCTATGCTATCACTATGACAAGACCCGTTTGAGGTAAATGAAACCACAGGGCGGGGTTTAATGGTTAATGATTTTGTAATACTGTCTTTACAACCAAAATTACTGTATGCAATTAATTTCACGTTGTAGTTGCCTCCATTGTCATAATTGTGATTAGGACTTGAATTGGTAGAGGAAGTTCCATCTCCAAAAAACCAGTCGCTACCCAACATTCCCTGAGCAAGAGTTGACGAATTGGTAAATGACGCATCGGTTCCGGCACACACTGACTGGGCAGTGAAGTCGGCATGAGGCTTGGCAAATACCGTGGTAACTTTACTGATGGTGGTTTTACAACCCAAAGGAGTAGTAGCTGTTAATGTTACATTGAATACTCCGATGGCAGCGTATTTGTTTTTAACATCTTTACCAATCATAGTTGTATTATCACCAAAATCCCAAAGGTAAGAAAGGGTAACTGCCGGTCCGTTGATTGTTGTGGTATTGGTGAATACGGTTGAATCACCTTCACACTTGTTTTGTACATTGAAATTAGTATTTGGAGAATAACCAACTGTTACCGATTTGGTAACACTTGCTGAGTAGCCGTAATCGTTAGTTACAGTAAGATTCACGGTATACGATCCTGCAGCCGAGTACATGTATACAGGGCTTTTGAGAATTGAAGTATCGGCAGCACCTGCATCCCCAAAATCCCAGAAATACTTAAGCCCACCACGAATGGTAGAACTTGAATCATAGAAATTGGTATTTGAACCGAAACATGCCGAGTTATTTCCAAACTGCGGGGTTGGAATAGTGGCAATATAAATTACACGGGTTACAAGGGTATCGCAACCCGTTCCAATAAACCTGATAGTAGCTGTAACCTCATAGGTAGAATCAACATCCGAACTATTAGGAGTAAGCGATATGGTTGCATTATTACCGGAAGCAGGAGGGTTAAAGCTAACCGTACCGTTAAATGCATTTCCAAATCCGGTTTTTACAGTGTAGGAATCAACCTTCCAAATGCTATTATAATCAGAATTTGTAAATCCTGTAGGAGGCTTAACTGAGTAAACCACATTACTGCCTGAAAGGGTATTATCAGGATTGGTATAAGTACCTGCATTGTAATGGCCTTGAAACGGAGAACCCTGCAATAAATCTGACCCAACGGCTAAAGGATTCACAGTAGCATTCGCACTGTCGCGTGCACTCATACAACCGCCACCGAAATAAATAGTACCGTTCCATGTACGTGGATTAAATGTACCGCCAAAAGTACCTGAAATACCCACGCCTGCATTCATGGTTACTCCTGCTAAAGCGTTGGTGTAGGTATTGGTTCCGTTGGTGTAGGACAGGGTTCCAGTAGTACGGAAATAAATTCCATAGGTTTGACCTGAAGGAATTGTCAACGGACTTACTACAACTCTGTTGTTTCCTGCCACTGCGTTTATTGTTTGAGTACCCAAAGATGTCCAGGCGGAAGCAGTTAACTCATAGCCTACATAGGTTCCGGCTTTGTAATAAACCTCAACAGTTATACTTCCAGTACTTTGAGACAAATATTGGAAACTATCAATTTTAACAGTTTTTGTGGTAACCAAATCAAACATGGCTCCATTTTGCCCATTACCGGCAGCATATGTAGAAACCAAACTATCCTTTAATCCTCCTCTTGAGGCAGAAGCCCAATACATGGTAGTTCCTGACAAGTAAGGGGTGGTTAATGAAGTGCCTGTTCCAATAGGTGTAGTGCTGCTTCCATTGTTATACCAGTAAATAGAATCTGCCACATTATTAGGTGTAGCTGTTAAAGTAACTGTACCATTTCCGCAACGGCTATTAGGCGTAATTGTGGGTTTATTAGGTGTACCAACAATAGATATGCTATTATTAATCGTATCATTTGCCCTTACTAAATCTGCTCCCAAAGCAGTATATGCCTTCATGGTAAAGATATATCCCGGAATGGTATTGTAAGTGGCAGGGAAAATAATGGTATCAGTAGCATTTGTGGCAATGCTGCGGGTAATTGTTCCGCTTAAAGTGGCTGTTGAGGTACCTGAAAGTTGTACAACTACCGGAGTATTGGTTTGTGCTGCCGGACCAAAGTTTTTCACACTTACCACAATCTGATCGGCTGCTTCACCACATAATGTACCCTTTGTTAAGGATACGGCAGTAGGCGCCACATCGATAACCGGAGTGTAGAGTTGAACATTATCAACAATCCACCACCAGGAGTAGTTGCCTACAAAACGAAAACGCACCTTTACTCCAGTTCTGTTGGCAGCATACGATGATACGTCAATATCATAGGATTGAACCGATGAAGGGCCGGGATATGCTTGATTGGTATTGGAGTAAACCGTATTCCAGGAAGTACCGTCATATACCTCCACATAAACTCCATCAAAACCCGCATTGTATATACCTGCAAAAAAATCATTCCATTTCAGTTTAACAGTAGTGTAACCGGTGGTATTCACAGCAGGCGACTCCAGTGCAACATTCTCGTTCACAAAAGTAGCCATATTATCACTGTCAAAAATAGCTGCGGGACTCGACATAGGAGTTCCAATAGTTCTACCTCCGGGATTACTGAAATTCCAGTTATCACTAGTTGTTGAACCTGCAATTTTGTTCTGACTCCACCCAGATGGAGGGGTTGTACCAGAACCTGTAGCGAAAGTCTCATTCAAATGTATTGTTTGAGCCAAGGAAATTTGTGAAACGCAAATAACAACCCCTAAAAGCAGAAGTCGTTTAGCCACATTGTAAAATTTATGAACCATATCTAAAAAATTTAACTTTAACCTAAATCATCTAAAATCTAAATAACATTTATGCAAGGGATTTAGACCCTTGCATAAATGTTATGTGTATCTATTATTTTGTTTCTATAACCTGTTTGCTCACCACTACTCCATCAACACTGAGGCGAATGAAGTAAATACCTGATTTGGCATTCACCGCACTTGCATCAAAATTCACTTTGTACGAACCTACTTCCTGTTTGGTTGCATTCACCAGTGTAGTAATTTCTTTTCCGGTAATGTCATACACTTTTACTTCAACCTCTCCTGCTCTTTCAAGCGTGTAGTTTACAGTAGTGTTGCCACGGAACGGATTAGGATACACATCGAATGAGAAGGCATTATTGTTCATATTGCCGGCAGAAAGTTTGATAAAGTCAATGATAGTGTCGTGCTCGTTAGTACATCCATTAGCATCGGCCACTGTTAACTTAACCGTGAACGGACCATTTGAGAAATAGCTGTAAACCGGATTAATCTGCTGGCTGGTGCCAATACCATCTCCAAAATTCCAGTTGTAGCTGTTGAGGGTTTGGTTGCCTGCATAAAATGCTTGCTGACGTTTGTTAAACGGAGTATTCCAGCTGGTGGTAAATGCTGCCGATGGCTGAGTAAACACGCTTACCGATTTGGTGAAACTGTTAGAACAACCATTTGACGAATTCACATTCAGCACCACATTAAAGCTACCTGCACCAGGGAAGGTATAGGTTGGATTCATGGCAGTTGAGGTACCGGTTCCATCAAAATTCCAACTATAGCTTAACGTATCAGTTCCTGTTGAAAGGTTATTGAAAGTAGTGGCATTTCCCTGACATACTCCACCTGAAACGGCAAAGTAAGCCATAGGTGTTTCTTCAATATCAATTTGTGACTCGGCAGTATCTGAACATGCACCATTGGTTACAACAAGCATTACATGATACATACCTGCTGAAGGATACATATGTTTGATAACCGAGGCTGAACTATTGCTTGATGTCAAATCACCAAAACTCCATGAACTGGTAATTGATGGCCCGCCATTAGCTGTTGAAGAATTGCTGAAGCTGGCACTATCATTATCACACCATTTTGTTAACGCAAACGTTGCGGTAGGAACCGTTCCAATAGTAACCGATTTAGTGATACTGTCTTTACATCCGTATTCAGAGTAAGCTACCATTTTCACGTTGTAAGTACCCTGATTTGTGTATTTCTTAACCGGATCTGAAACAATATCAGTTGTTCCGTCACCGAAGTTCCATGAATACCCAATTTTACCGTAAGCAATGGTAGTTCCGTTGCTGAAGGTCGCATTTTCTCCCTGACAAGGATTTGTTGCAGTGAAGTCCACAACCGGAACAGGGAAAATAGTTACGTTCTTGGTTACGCTAGTTGAACATCCCTGAGCCGAAGTAGTGGTAAGGGTTACGTTGTAAGTACCAATAGCAGTGTATGTTTTGCTAGGGCTGGTTGATGACGAAGAAGTATTATCTCCAAAATTCCAACTGTAGCTTAAACTTACCGGAGGACCTGGTATGGTAGATTGATTATTGAATGAAATTGCATTTCCTAAACAACCAGGTTGGAAATCATACTTGGCCTGCGGCAGGTAATACACATTCATCGTTTTGGTTTTGGTATTAGAATAACCCAAATCAGAAGTAGCCGTTAAGGTTACGCTAAATGAACCAGGATGCGAGAATGTATAAGTTGGTGTTCCCTGTATTGATGTGTTGTTTGAGGTAGTATCTCCAAAGTTCCACAGGAAAGTCATGTTACCGCGAATTAACGTGGTATTATTTTTAATTGTTGAAGGAGAAGTGAAACAAGCAACCACAGTAGTATCAAAATCAACATCTGGAACAGGGGCTACATAAATGTAACGTGATATTGGAGTAATACACTCGGCACCGGTAACCGACTTAATATCGAAAGTGATTAAGAACGTACTATCGGTATACGGTTGTGACGGGCTAAATGATAACGTACCGGTTCCTGAACCAGGATTGGTGAAGGTAGCTTCCCCTGAACCAGCAGGGCTGCCATTCACTGTTGCAAAACTAAAGTTGGAAATGGTCCAGGCTGTTCCGAATGATGCATTGGTGTAACCTGTAATTGGAACTACATCGTAAGTTACGGTTGTACCAGCTTTAAGGTGATCAAAATCTCCTGCTGTTCCTGAACGGAAGGTTCCCTGATAAGGAGTTCCCTGTACAAAATCGGCACCTACACACATTGGAGTCCATTCCACAGCACCCATATCAGGAGTAGCTGGCTTACGTGCTTTATTGTTAACATCCGTTGTTATGGAAGTTTTTAAAGACGCTGTTGGAGCACCCAGATTATCAAGCGAAGCAAACGTTGGCATATAACTTGGCAAGAACATAGCATCCATATTGGTTCCGTTCACATCATACCCCCATGCATTGGTTTTCCAGGCTGCATGCGAGGCATAAAGGTTTCCTCCTAAATATGCATAATACTTGGTACCCACACCACCAAAAGGCTCAACCCAGGTGTTGTTATAATTTGCCACATAGTTGTAGGTAGTAGCGGTTGTATTATTGGCCAAATACCAGCCATAACTTGTACCACCAGGGGTAGTCATGTGCATAATATTATTTTTGATCTCAAATGGATATGTAGCTGAAGCACCTGGAGGGCCAGTGAAATAAGCACCGTAACGCGTACCGGTGTTAGTGTTGCTCGTATCACTCATGATAATAGTGTTGTGGTCAAATGCCAGCGCATACACGGTTCCTAAATATACACCATACATGGTAACAGCACCACCACCGGTTACACCCGGATGAATGATATTATTGGTGATGAAATTCATATAGCTTGTAGGCGAATACCCGTAGATACCATAGAATGTTCCCGAACCTGATCCATTGTATATACCAACGATTCTGTTTTTCTCAATGGTTATCGGGGTGTTGGCCGTATTGTAATAATAATAGATGCCATAGAGTGTCCCACTTGAACTTCTGTTAGGTCTGGTAATGGTATTACCGGAAATGAGCATATTATTCTTTTCGTAATAAGAATAGATTCCATAGGTATAAAAATCGGCTATGTAGTTATTCTTAATTACGTTGTTCACATTACGTCCAAGTCCGGTAGTGTTGTCATACAACGAAATACCAAAGTATGCTCCCCCTGAAGCTGAACCGGTGATACGGTTTCCATCAATAGTGAGGTAATTAGCGTTAATACCTCCACCGCTGTAGGTGGTGAAGTTTGAACTCACACAAATACCTGCCGAAGCTGTTCCGGTACTTGTCACCGAACTCATATCAATGGTACAGTTTTTAATGGTCACGTAGTCGGCCCCGTTACTAATCAGGAATCCAAAACCGTAATTCGGATTATCTGCTTTGATAGTAAGATTATTAAATGTAACATAATCGGTTCCATTCAGGTGAATCACTCCGTAATCAGTAGCATTGGTTAATGTGGAAGCAACTACAGTTGATGAACCAAGACCATTAAAGGTAATCTGGCTTGAAGAAGACAAACCAAGAATACTTCCCATAATCACCTGCTCGTTGTAAGTACCGGCAGCCACGTTAAAGGTTACATTTCCGCATACTCCAAAAGTTCTCAGGTCTGTAAGTACATCAGCAAATGAATTATAGTTAGTGCCACTGGTTGAATTAGATCCATCAATGGTGTATGTACCTGAAAGCGCATTACGAACCATAAACGCAGTGGTGAAAGAACTGCTACCCGAAACGGTACAAGTTATTTTACAACGGTAGTACTTAGAAGCGGTAATACCTGGAGTAGTATAAATACCGGTAGTAGCACCCGATCCTCCGGAAACATTGCTCCAGTTTGTACCATCAGGCGATTCCTGCCATTGGAATGTTAAACTATCAGCCACATCATAACTTGCAGCCAACTGTGCCGCAGTACCCGGACAAATTGGTTGACCGGTACTTAGCATCGAAACTCCATTTGCAGTTGGGAATCCTGCGCAAGTTGGTCCCCACTCATAGGCTCCTGCATCAGGAGTTGCGCTTCTTGGATTTTGGTTAATATCATTCATCACAAGGGTTCCCAAATTAGCTGCTGTATTATTAGCTGCTGTATTGGTTGGCTTCAGGTTTCCGGTAGCCATCGACACAAACTGCGGATTAACCGAGATTGAGTTTGCATCATAGCTATTTGGAGTTGTCTGAGATTTCCAGGTGGTTAATGAATTAATAAACGTAGCGGTTGATGTATAGTAAACAAAGTAATTGTTGGATCCACCACCTACGTAGTAAATATTATTATCTACCACCGGCACTACACCTGAAGTCCCATTGTCAATATAAAGTGCTGCATTATTTGCACTTCCCGGACGGGTAAGGTAAACCATATTATTACGAACTATATTCGGTTGCCCGGCTGTTCCTGATGAATACATGTACTGACAATAAAGTCCGTAACTTGAAGATGAGCTTCCGCTATTGCTGCTATCCAATACAATGGTATTATATACAATTTTAGTATCGTAACTGTTGTAGGTATAAATGCCCATAGCCTGCCCGTTTGTATTAATATTATAAATGGCATTATTGGCAATTACACTTGGCATGTACGGAGTGGTAGCGTTGTCTACATAATTGTAAATACCATAGAAAGTACTGGTGGTTCCGGGCTGACCTCCGAAAGGATTGAATATTCGATTGCGCGCTATGGTTATATTGTGATTGTAATAATAATTATAAATACCGTAGATGGTGCTACTGCCTGAGGTCATGGTAGGACGAGAAATACGGTTATCAGTTATGATAGTGCCCTCCATTCCATAATAATGGTAAATACCGAAATAATAGAAATCGGTAATATCATTATTTATAAAGCTATTGTACTTGCTGCCTGCGTTGGTTGTGTTACCAAAATACACATTGATACCATAGTAAGGACCACCTGTAGCACCACCCTTTAATACCGAATTCTTAACGATATTATAATTACCGTGGCTGGCAGTTCCGTTAAATGAGGTAGGTGAAGCCGAGAAGCTCACACAGGCAGAAGTAACACCAAACGAAACAGAACTTAAATCAACAATACAATTATCTACCATATTGTAATCAGCAGAATTGGCAAACAAGATACCCATATTGTTACCGGTACCGAGACTCTTGATTGTAAGATTTTGTAATCTGATATAATCGGCTCCGTTAAGGTGAACACCTGCATAACTTGTGCCTGTGTTTGAATAAGTGATAATACGTGTGGTTGCATTACCCGTTCCTCCATCAAATGTTACGGTATTCAGGGCAGATGAACCAGGAATAACCGGAATAACCAACTGGCCGTTATAAGTACCGGCAGCCACTGTAAAGGTAACCGGACCGCAAACTCCAAATGTGCTCATTGCTGTTATTGCATTGGTGAATGAAGTGAAATTGGTACTGCCTGAACCGGCTGCATCAATGGTATAAGCACCACTCATTCCGGAACCTTTAGTTACCATTAAAGTATCATCAAGACTACAACCATCAGTAGCTCCATTAGGAAGACTGCTGTACACTTTTAATGCGTAAGAAGCATTGGTTGTAAAATTAAGTGTTCCGATGGTAACGTTAGCGGTAGCACCCGGAGCTAATGTTCCGCTCCATGAATATTGGGTTTGAGGTGTTCCGTTTACCGTCCAGTCAATTTTAGCGGTGGTAAGTGTAGCTGATCCTTTATTTTTAAGTGTGGCAATTACGTTTTGTGTTCCGCTGCACACCACTCCGGTTGGGGCAGTTAAAGCAGTTACGGCCGCATTGTTGGCACCGCTTACACTGAATTCATAAGCACCGATATCAGGTGAAGTACCTCTTGCAACTCCGTTCAAATCATCGGGTACACTGATACTAACCGCACCACTGTTATCAAGAATACATGCGGTTGGAATAGGATCAGAAGTTAAACTTACAAAGGAAGGATTGACATTATAGCTGTTTTGATCAAGAGTGGAATTACGTGCCTTCCATGCTGCCATGGTTGGGTAAGTAACGGCAGCACCGGTAGGTTGCCAATAACCAATGTAGTTAGTAGATCCCGCACCGTTAACCCAAATAGAATTGTAATCGGTGCTTCCAATTGAATTATCAGCTACATATATCCCATATCGTGTTCCACCGGGCTTGGTCATTGAAATAATATTGTTTTTCAATTCCTGACCATAGCTGGTTGCTGCAATATTGCCGGTGTAGTAATAAATTCCATAATGTGTACCGGTGTATGTGGTCAGGGTATAATCTAACGAAATGGTATTGTTCATCACTTTACCCCAATTGTAATAACTGTAAATACCGTACATGGCTCCATTACCCTGCATATCATAAATGGCATTGTTACGAACAATATTATTACCCTGAGAGTTGGTAGCGTAGTAATCATAAATACCATATAGTGTACTTGTGTTGGTAGTGAAGTTTCCATTCATATTATGAATTTTATTACGCTCCACAATACAATTGGTAAAGTAGTACTGGGTGTAAATTCCATAAAGGGTAGTAGAGGTATTTCTGTTTGGACGGCTTATATCGTTTCCTCTGATAATCATTCCGTCATAGTAATAAAGCGCATAGATACCTGCCTGATAAAAATCCTGAATGGTATTATTCAATATCTGAATATTCTTGTTATAACCTGAACCACTTGTATAACCATAGAGTGAAATTCCCATATAGGCTCCACCTAAGGCACTTCCCTTTATTAAGTTATTGCTAATAACGGTATTGTTAGAGTGATTTCCACCAGAAGTATATGAGGTAGGGCTGGCACTAAAAACAATTCCATTAATGCTAGTAGAGGCTGAAGCTGTTAAACTCAAATCAATAATACAATTATCAATGATATTATTATCAGCAGGATTACCGGGAACGGTTGTAGTATTAGCATTATTGATAAGGAAACCCCATCCAATGGAAGTGCTAAGTGTTTTCACGGTAAGATTTTTAATTCTTATGTAGTCAGCTCCATTTAATCTCACTACTCCGTAATGCGGTGTAGAAGCAAAGTTATATTGAATTACCCTGGTCGCAGCATTACCGGCTCCACCATCAAAGGTAATGGTATTGGTAGCTGAAACTCCTGTAACTTGTGGAATCGTTACCTGCTCATTATAGGTACCAGCTGCAACATTAAAGGTAACTGGTCCTGATACTCCGCATGACGTTAAGGAAGCTATTGCCGAGGTAAACGATACAAAGTTTGTGTTGCTTGCAGGTATTGAATTGTTAATAGTATATGTACCACTTAAACCACCATTACAAACCGGATTAGACCATGCAGTATCGTTAGCTCTAACCACATCAGCGTTTGAACCGTTAAGGTTGCCGCGAACAAAAGCAGCCAATGAAATCATACCTACACCTGAAGGCATAGTTACCTGATTGGTAAAGCTTAGGGTGGTACTGTCACAACCGTTCAGAGCCGCTATGGTAAATGTTTGGTTAGTGTTTGTGCCACCATTTACATTGTAACCGGCATCAAAAGCAGTAATTGCTGTTGAGCCATTGTTACGAACACGGAAAGTTACTGTTTGTGGAGAGGCACTATAAGTTGTTGGTGATGTAACCGCTGTAACAGCCAAATCAAAAGCGTTTCCGCTAAACTCATAAGCTCCAAAATCTGGTATAGCACCCCTGTTGGCACCGGTTATATCTTTTGAAACCGCTGCAAGAGTATTAACAGTAGCAGTATTGGGAGTTCCTTTGTTGTCAAAACATCCTTCGGAAATAATGAGGGCACTTGGATTGCTGAAATAAGGAAGTTTGCTGAACGAGTTCACATCAGGAGTATTGGCACTTGCATTCCATGCTGTAAGAGTTGTATAACTGGTACCATTGCTGGCCAAGTTAGTGCCTCCGCTATAAAGCAAATTGTAATTGGAAATAGTAGTGGCATCGTTGTTTTTATAAAGTGCCCAGGCAGTAGTAGTACCGGTTCTTCTGTTAATCAACACGTTATTTAGTATACGGCTATTACCACTGGTCATAGAGAAATAACCTGCATAACTGGTTAAGGTTCCTGCAGCCCCTATCAATACACTGTTGTTATACACTCTTGAATAAGCGGCAACAGTAGATGTTTGGTAGATACCATAAAGCGTTTGGGTTGCCGAACTCATGATAATCTCGTTGTTTGCAACCAGTGAACTGTCAGTATTAGGAGAAGGAGTAGTTGAAACGGTATTGTAAACACCGTAGTAAGTACCTGAAGTGGCAACCGAGGCCACATTCAATTTATTATTCTGAATCACAAACCCGTTTAACGCGTTGGTATTATATACCATATAATTGGTTGTATTCTGTGAAGCATTTGTGATGGTGTTACCAACTATTTGAGTACGGTCGGCATAATTCAGGTAAATTGGAGAAGCATACTGACCGCTGAAGGTATTACCTGAAATGGTCATACGCTCCACCTTAGTAATTGTAGAAGAACCCACATAATAGAATCCGTATGAACCGTTTTTAAAGGTGTTACCAATAAATGTATTCACACTATCATTAGTTGAAGAAGCAAAAATCAATGCAAGGTTTGTTCCGGTTGAGGTGGTAATAATTCCATTAAAAGTACATCCAACGACCGAATCGCGTGTAGCGACATTGCGGAACTGCATACCAATACCGTAAGTAGTATTGATTGAGTTAAAGGTCATGTTTTGGAAATTGATATAATCTGCTCCGTTAAAATCAACCAGGTAATTGGCAGTTGATGGAGAGTTGAAAGTAAGAACCACGCTTGAAGCCACACCAGTGGCCGATTTAAAGGTAATGTAATTGGTGGCCGATGATCCCAAAATCTGTGGAATGCTAATTTGCTCAGTATAAGTTCCGGCCGATACGTTAAATACAACAGGTCCACAAACCCCACGGGTATTCAAATCAGCTACGGCAGCAGTAAAGCTCGCATAATTACTTGTTCCGGATCCTGCAGGATTAATTGTATAGGTACCTGACATACCTGAACCAGCAACTATTGTATATGAATCATTTGCCGAGCAAGCATCGGTCGAACTGTTAGGAGAAGTCCCTGTTACCGCAACAGTATAAATTGTACCGGGATTAATGGTAAAAGATCCCAGAGATACCACGGTTGAAGCACCGGAGGCCAATGAGCCCGAGTATGAAAATGGAGTTTGGGCACTACCGTTAACTGACCAGTTAATGGTAGCACTTGTCAATGTATTCGAACCATAGTTTCTGATGGTAGCCGTAACATTTGAAGTTCCTGAACATACACCTGCAGTGAAACCGCTTAGTGTAGCCATCGTTACTCCTACATCATTTGCTCCGCCAAGATTCACCTCATAAGCACCTGCATCAGGCAAAGCACTGCTGCGTGTGGTTCCGTTAATATCAGTTGTTACTCCAACGGCAGCACCGGTATTGTTGGCAGCGCAATTGGTTGGAGCCAGATTGGATACTAGGTTTGTAAAATTCGGATTTACAGATAAACTATTTTGCTCATTAGCAATATTCCTGGCTTGCCAGTTAGCAAAAGTGGGATAGTTAACGCCATTGTAATACCCGTAGTAATTAATGGATCCTGTTGAAGTTAACAGGAAAATATTATTATCCGATGGATAATTGCTGCCATCCTGAGAATAAAACGCATAACGGGTTCCTGTTCCGGAAATACCCGGTTTAGAAATGGTAACAATATTGTTTTTAAAATCTTGTCCGTTCACCACGGTAGTAGCTGCATAATAATAAATGCCATAAACAGCACTTGTGGTTGCAGTAGCATTATCTAATGAAATGGTGTTATGGTAAAGTTTATCTCCGTAGCAATAGTAATCATAAATTCCATAAACAGGTCCGGCACCCTGAATATCATAGATAGCATTATTTCTATAAATATTGCTATAGTTAAATGAATACGTAGTACTGAGACCGTAAACAGTGTTGGTATTACCGGTAAACCCCCCATTCATATTATGAATTTTGTTATTCTCGGTAACACGGTTTATTGCATAGTAACCGTAATTAATTCCATACAAAGTAGTTGAGTTGGTACGATTTGGTCTTGAAAAATCATTACCCCTTACTGTCATTGAATCGGCATAGAAATAGGTATAAATACCAGAATAATAAAAGTCTTGAATAATATTATTGGCAATTAAAATCTTTTTGTTGTCCTGTTGATTCGAGGTGCTGGCATAAATACTTATTCCAAAATAAGGACCACCGGTAGCCGAACCAATTATGCTGTTGTTGGTAATAGTACAAAAGTTAGCATGATTACCATTAGTTGAATATGCGGTTGTGCTACCTGAAAAACAAATGCCTATTGAATTTGAACCAGTAGTAGTTACCGATCCGAGATCAATGATACAGCTATCAATCGTATTATAGTCGGCCTGGTTGCGTAACAAGAATCCCCATCCGTAACTGGCATTGGTTGATTTTACGGTGATATTTTTGAAGGTAATGTAATCGGCACCATTCAAATCAACAATACCGTAATTAGCAGTGCTGGTATAACCATAAGACAGCACACGGGTGGCTGCATTTCCACTTCCTCCATTAAACGTAATGGTATTGGTGGCAGAAGTTCCGCTAATTACAGGAATAGATATTTGCTCATTATAAGTGGCAGCCGCAACGTTGAAAACAACCGGGCCACATACCCCACTTGCCGTTAATGCGGCAACCGCAGCTGAGAAAGTGGTGAAATTGCTTGAACCACTTCCGGAAGGATTAATGGTATAGGTACCGGATAATCCGATTGACCGGGAGAATTGCAGGGTATCATTGCCGGCACAAATATCAGACGAGCCGTTTGGAGCAGCCGTACGAACAACAAAATTATACACAGTTCCGGCAGATATACTGTAAGTACCCAAGGTCACATTAGTTGTTCCGCCTGTAGCAACTGAACCGGTCCATGCTACCGGAGTTTGAGCTGTTCCGTTTACCCACCAGTACAAAGAATCACTGGTAAGTGTAGCCGATCCTAAATTTGTTATAGTAACAGTAACTGTTTGTGAACCGGGAGTACAAATACCAGTACCAGGAGAAACAACTCCTGACACTGAAGCATTATTTGCACCTGCCGAAAATTCATAAGCACCAATATCAACTATAGTACCTCGGGTAGCTCCTGTAATATCTTTGGTAACACCGGTTCCTGAGGCTCCATAGTTGTCAAGCAAACAATTTTGAGGAGTTAAGTTAGAAGTTACATTGGTGTAAGATGGATTAACGTTAAGTGAATTTTGTTCCTGAGGGTTGAAAGCAGTCTTATAGGCAGCCCATGTAGAGATATTGCCCAAATTGTAACCAATATAATTGGTAGCTCCAGTTGCATTTACATAGTAAACATTCTTATCAAGCACATAAAAACTGGTATTATATCCTTCATAAAAACCGTAACGGGTACCAGAACCCGGACGAGTTACAGAAACAATATTGTTTTTCCACTCGTAGCCTGTATTAGATGAATTACCAAAATAACTATAAATACCAAAGATGGTTCCGGTATGAGTTGCAGATAAATCAAAAGAGATTGAGTTATTGTAAAACTTGCTGTAATAGCAGTATTGTGTTAGAATACCATACATGGTACCATTACCACTCATATCGTAAATAGCATTATTCATAGTAACAGTTCCCGTTGATCCGGAACCGAAGACATTATAACTGTATAGTCCATATACAGTATTTGTATTAGTGGTGAAACCTCCATTGATATTATGAATCTTATTTCCATCGATAGTTCTGGTATAACCATACTGTTCCTGAATACCATATAAAGTAGTGGAGGTGGTTCTGTTAGGACGAGAAATGTCGTTACCTCTGATAATGATATCAGACGTCCAGTAATACATATAAATGCCCGATTCGTAGAAATTCTGAATGATATTATTCAAAATTTGATTCCCGGCATTATCTGAAGGATTACTGGTACTACCATAAAAGTGAATACCCCTGTAAGCCCCGCCAGAAGCACCACCGATTATTGAATTATTACTAATAATACAGTAATTGGCATTGTTAGCTGAACTGGTTGCTGAAGTAGCACTGTTGCTAAAACAAATACCCAAAACGTTGGTACTGGTACCCGAAGTACAAGACGACAGATCTATAATACAACTATCAATTGTATTGTAGTTAGCCTGATTTCTCAAATTAAATCCCCAACCATAGGAAGCGCTTGTTGATTTAATGGTAAGGTTACGAAAAGTGACGTAATCCGCCCCATTCAAATCAACCACTGCATAGTTACTTAGCGAACCAAATGCAAATTGAAGAATTCTGGTTGATGCGTTACCACTTCCTCCATTAAATGTAATGGTGTTGGTAGCCGACACCCCCGAGATGGTTGAAGGTATCGAAATCTGTTCGGTGTAGGTTCCGGCCGCTACCGTAAAAGTAACAGGTCCGCTCACACCTACACTGGTTAAAGCCGAAACCGCTGCCGTAAAGGTTTGGTAATTGCTACCCCCCGTTACTACGGATCCGTTAATGGTATAACTACCATTGAGCTGTGCAAAGCCCCCTGATACCAGGGTTACAATTGCAATTAAGGTTAATAGTAAATGCTTCTTCATATTGGTTCTGATGTTTTATTCTTTCTAACTAAGTATGGTTTATCTAACTTAATATAAACAACAATTTCCCGGGCTGTTAATCCGGGAAAATTGTTACAAAAACTCTTATCTAATCTATACTGCGTCAATTATTGTTTTACAATTGATTTAACCGAAATATTCTGATCCTGCTCAAACATTACAAAATAAACTCCTTTAGCCAGAGGTGTGCTTGTTTCCAGCGCAACCGAATAATGACCCGGAGTATAAGTACCGTTTGCAATTATTGATATCACTTTACCGGTAGCATCTGTTATTTTAATAGTAACATGCGATTGAGTAGTCATATCAAAGGTTATTGTGCTGGCATTTTCTACCGGATTTGGGTACACATTCCAGGTGGTGCCCATGGTGGTGAGTTTGCCTGCAGAT
>CAZHTC010000004.1:0-299641 GCA_964535575.1 uncultured Bifidobacteriaceae bacterium | reverse complement strand
TATTTACCTACCAGTTCCCAGGTAAGGAAAAACGGTGTCCAGTCAATCCGTTCACGTAATTCTTCCAGCGGAAAATCATCAAAAACTTTAATTCCCGATATGGCGGGAGCAACCGGTTGTTCAAGTGCCCAGTCAATTTTTATTTTGTTTTCTCTGGCTTTCTCAAGCGAAACCGAATTTTTATCTTTTCTGCGGGCTTTATAATCAATTCTGAACTGTTCGTATTCCGATTTAAATTTTTTCCATGCTTCGGGGCGTTGTTCATCACTAATCATGGATTGCGCAACGGGAACACTTTTACTGGCATCAAGCACATGAATAACCGGACCTGAATACACAGGATCAATTTTTACGGCAGTATGTGCTCTTGAGGTAGTTGCTCCTCCAATAAGCAATGGAATTTTAAGCCCAAGGCGTTCCATTTCTTTGGCCATGTGTACCATTTCATCAAGCGAGGGGGTAATCAATCCGCTTAGTCCGATTACATCCACCTTATTTTTTTGCGCAGCTTCCAGAATTTTTTCAGCCGGAACCATCACCCCCAGGTCAATAATTTCAAAATTATTACAGGCCAGCACCACACCAACAATATTTTTTCCGATATCATGCACATCTCCTTTTACCGTTGCCAGTAAAATAGTTCCCTGACTGGTTGACATATTGCCACTTTTGCGTTTTTCTTCTTCCATGTAGGGCATCAGGTATGCTACGGCTTTTTTCATAACGCGTGCACTTTTTACCACCTGCGGCAAAAACATTTTTCCCTGACCAAAAAGATCACCTACTATATTCATTCCCGCCATTAGCGGGCCTTCAATTACGTCTAAAGGGCGCTCGCATTTTTGACGCGCTTCTTCGGTATCAATATCGATAAATTCAACAATTCCTTTTACAAGGGCATGGCTTAATCTTTCTTCCACACTTGCTTTACGCCACTCTTCGTCAACTACTTTTTCTTTTCCTTTTCCCTTTACTTTTTCAGCATACTCCAGTAAACGTTCGGTGGCGTCATCTCTGCGATCGAGTAACACATCTTCCACATATTCGAGAAGATCTTTATCTATCTGGTCGTACACTTCCAGTTGAGAAGGATTCACAATACCCATGTCCATACCATGTTTTATTCCATGGTACAAAAAAGCCGAGTGCATAGCTTCCCGTACTTTATCGTTCCCTCTGAAGGAGAACGACACATTAGAAACTCCTCCGCTTACTTTTGCTCCCGGAAGGTTTTCCTTTATCCATTTGGTTCCGTTAAAAAAATCGAGGGCATTTCTCCGGTGTTCTTCCATGCCGGTAGCTACCGGAAAAATATTTGGGTCAAAAATGATATCTCCGGGAGGGAAATGTACCTTTTGAGTGAGAATTTTATAGGCACGTTCTGCAATTTCAATTCTTCGCGGAAGGTTGTCGGCTTGCCCTTTTTCATCGAAAAGCATGACAATAACCGCGGCTCCGAAATTTTTAACAGTTCTGGCCTGTTTAATAAATTCTGCTTCCCCGCCTTTCAGCGAAATGGAATTTACCACACATTTTCCCTGTACGCATTTTAATCCGGCTTCAATAATTTCCCATTTAGAAGAATCAATCATAACCGGAACACGGCATATGTCGGGCTCCGAAGCAATGAGGTGAAGGAATTTAACCATTGACTCTACTCCGTCAATCATTCCCTCATCCATATTTATATCGATAATCTGCGCGCCACCCTGAACCTGTTCTTTTGCCACGTCCAAGGCAGCTTCAAACTGTCCTTCTTTTATGAGTTTCAGAAATTTTTTTGAACCTGTTACATTGGTACGTTCTCCAACGTTTATAAAATTACTTCCGGGAAAAATGATAAGTGGTTCAAGTCCGCTTAATTTGAGTGTATAGTCTTCTGTAGTCTGCCCCATTCTAATTTATTTCAGATTATCAAGTTTATGATGTAATTCTTCGGGGTTAAAAGGTTTGGTTACAAAATCTGTTATTCCGCTTTCTAGTGCCTGTTGTTTCATTTCGTCTGATGAGTCGGCAGTCAAAGCAAAAATACGTACAGCTTCATCAAATGTTCTGATTTGTCTGGCCGCTTCGGTTCCATTCATCAGGGGCATAAACATATCCATAAGAATAACATCGTATTTTTTTTCTTTGGCTTTGTCAACAGCTTCCATTCCGTTTCGTGCCACATCGCAGGAAATTCCCCAGCGCTGTAAAAATTTACTGACTACAATTATGTTCATTGCATCATCTTCGACCAATAAAACTTTTAACGGGTTCTGGTTGGTTAGTGAGGTCATATAAGTCAGGCGTGTGAGGTTAGATTTAATTGATGGGGTTTATATTTTTTTGCCATTTCGGCAATTGCTTTAATATGTTCGGGGGTTGTTCCGCAACAGCCGCCTAAAATATTTACCAATCCTTCCTTGCAAAATTCTTCCACCTGCAGAGCCATTTCTGAAGCCGATTGGTCGTACTGTCCGAATTCGTTGGGCAATCCGGCATTGGGGTAGGCACTCACGAAAAACGGGGACTTGTGTGCCAGTACCTGCAGGTAAGGGCGCAATGCGGATGCGCCCAAAGCGCAATTGAGCCCTATACTCAACAGGGGCATATGCTGTACTGAAATAAGAAACGCTTCGGTAGTTTGCCCCGATAACGTTCTTCCTGAGGCATCGGTAATGGTTCCTGAAATCATTACAGGGTAATTTTTGCCGGTTTGGTCAAAATACTCTTGTGCTGCAAACAGTGCAGCTTTGGCATTTAAGGTATCAGTGATAGTTTCAATTAATAGTATATCAACTCCTCCTTCAATCAATGCTTTTACCTGCAACGCAAAGGCTTCTTTCAGTTCATCAAAGGTAACTGCTCTGAATCCGGGGTCATTTACATTGGGCGACATGGAAGCCAGTTTAGTTGTGGGGCCCATTGAGCCTGCCACAAAACGGGGTTTGTCGGGATTCATTTTCGTAAACTCATCGGCAACTTCTCGGGCAATTTTTGCCGATTGAAAATTGATTTGATAAACCCAGTCAGCACCCAAATGGTAATCGGCCTGTGCAATTACGGTTCCGCTGAATGTGTTTGTTTCAATAATGTCGGCTCCGGCTTCAAGGTATAACCGGTGAATTCCTTTAATAATATCAGGCCGGGTTATTGAAAGAAGGTCGTTATTTCCTTTAAGCGGATGGGCATGATTCGTCAGAGCCTCGTTCCTGAAATCTTTTTCTTCCAGTTTGTGCCTTTGAATCATGGTACCCATGGCCCCGTCAAGAACCAGAATACGCTCTTTTAATATTTCTCTGATATTGGCCATTTATTCTATACTGTTATGGGGAATCAATGAATTGCATTCAATTTGTAACCAAAATTGAATCTGTTTGCTCTTTATCCGCCTGTTATTTCCTCTGTTTTTTAAGCCTGCAAATATAGGGTAATAAGGCAACCATAGAGAAAACGGGTTTGGGTTTTTTGTTAGCTTATGTAAAAGAGGGACATCGCCAAGCAGTGAATAGATATTACCATTTTGGGAAATATTGACCTGAAATAGGTCAATAGTAAAATGGGTGTAAAATGTAATATTCTAATATACAGTGTAGTAAATATTGGGAATAATTGTTTCTTAGGGTGGGGCGCAGACAGATAGGTTTTTCATAGTTTAGTTAGCCCCGAAGATGTGTAAACACTTCGGGGTTTCTTTTTGTACTCGTTCTAATAATACATCAGATTGCACCCTCTCAGGTCGCTGTTATCTATTCGGCCTAATACTTCAAACGAACCATCTTCACCTGTTTTTCCAATATCGGAAGTAGCCAGAAAAGCACAGCTCGAAATATTGGCAAGATCAATAATATTCAGCGCTCCGTTTTTCATTTTGGGAAGAATACAGAACGGGTCGTTTATATCCCGAACCAAAACCTTCATTTGGGGCGGAGTAAAAAAGGAGGTTCCTCCATTTGTTGTATAGGCCTGACTTAATAATTCAGTCATTCCGTACTCCGAAATAATGAGTTGCGGGCTAAGTTTATTTTTTATTTCAGCATGAAGCTCTTCCCGGGTAATTTCTTTCCTTCTTCCCTTCATGCCGCCTGTTTCAATAATGATGGTATGATTGAGTTGAAGCAGGTGGTGGTCGCACAGATGCAATAAGGCGAAACTAACTCCAATAACCAGAAGTTTTCGGTTGGCATTTTTGGCCTCACCGTCCAGCCCCTGAAGTTTTGTGGCCGTTGATTCATCTAACCCGATAAAACCACTTAAGGAGTGGGCGCTTGCCTGTATTAAATGATTTACCATGTAAACAAGCGAACTTGAACCGCGCTCGGTGTACGAGGGGAGGAGGGCTGCAATAATATATTCTTCAGGGTTGCCTAAAAACCGATGAAAACCACCCGTGAAACTTTTTTTGTAAATGGAAGAATCTTCTACAAAATGACTGCTGGTAACCGATTGGGTTGTGCCGCTGCTTGTAAAAATCAGTTCGGGTGTAAAATCACCTGTTTTTACCTGATGCCTCTTAAAAAATTCTATGGGAAGAAAAGGAATATCCTCTATACGGGTAATATTGCCTGTATTAATATGTAATTCCTTTAAAAATGTACCATATACCGGATTTGCGTTGGCCTGGTATTGAAACAGGGAAAGAGCAGATTTATTAAAATCCACCAACCCCTCACTGAAAATATCCTGAATAAAACTTTCCTTACTAAACATTAACTTTGCAAAAGTAGATGAAACCATTCACGTATTTATTTTTTCTGCCGGCTATCATTTTCTTCAGTTCCTGTAACGACCCCGAATCGTTGCCGGTGGTTCCTGAAATAAAATATAAATCGATAGAGAAAATTACTGATGCCAGCGGGAAAGATTCGCTTATTCGCCTTACCTTTTCTTATCTGGATGGAGACGGGGATCTGGGTTTGTCGGTTACCGATACCATGCCCCCATTTAATTACAGCCCGTTTAACAGGTTTTACAATAATGTTTTTATTGATTACTTTGAGCAAAAGGGAAATAAGTTTGTTCCGGTTACCATCCCATTTACCAGTGATACCGTTAGGTTTTTATACCGCATGGATGTACTGACCCCCGATGGTAAAAACAAAGCGATAAAAGGGGATATTTCTATTGTAATGGATTTGACTCCATATGATGTAAAACCACAAACCATAAAATTCGGGATTCAGATTGCTGACCGGCAATTGCACCTGAGTAATTGGATAGAGACACCACCGGTTGTTATGAATTTTTAAGACGAATTTTAATTAAAAATCGTCTTCATCATCTTCATCGTCTTCGTCAACATCTTCAAATGAGTCTTCGAGAGTTACGTCTTCATCTAAATCTACATCTACTTCCGCCTCTTCATCAAAGTCAACATCCTCGTCTAAATCCAAATCTACGTCATCGTCCTCGTCTAAATCATCATCCTCATCACCTTCCGGTGAGAAGAAGTTTTTCTTCACATACTTTGTTTCTTTCTGATTCCCGCTCACGGGTTTCAGTGACGACTTCTTTTTTGATGCGTCTTTGTCTTCTTTTGGTGTCTTATTAGCTTTTTTCATTGCTGTTGAAAAATCGAAGCTTTTTCAAATTTAAGATTTTTAATTTTCAAAAGTCAACCCCCTGAAAAAATATTTTTAAAAAAGCGAAAATAATAAACCTGAGATTAAAATTCCTAATTCAATTATGATTCAAAAACGGAAGCCGCCATTTTAAATGTGTTCACATGCGCATTTACTATATCAGAAATGGCCGGACTGTAGCCGCCACCCATGCACACGGTTACGGGAATTTTTTGCTTCCGGCAAAATTTAAAAACAGTACGGTCACGTTCGGCACAATCATCCGGGCTTAAGTTTAATTTTCCATATTTATCGGTAGCCAGCACATCCACTCCCGCATTATAAAAAATAAAATCAGGAGCAAATTCACGGGCGGCCGAAATGAACTCCTTTTTTAGAATGGCTAAATAATCAGTCCCATTTATTCCGGTTATTAATTCGATATCAAGGTCTGAATGTTCTTTTCGCAGCGGATAGTTTTCTTTTCCGTGCATACTAAAAGTAAAAACCTCAGGTTTTTCGGCAAAAAGTTGTGCGGTGCCGTTTCCCTGATGTACGTCCAAATCGACAATCATAATTTTTTTTACCTGTTTGGTAAAAAGTAACCAGTTTGCCGCAATTGCCTGATCGTTTAGCAGGCAAAAGCCCTCGCCCCGGTTGCTGAATGCATGATGGGTTCCTCCGGCTGTATTAAATGTAATACCCGTTTTTAGAGCGAATGCGGCACAGTCAATAGTTCCCTGCACCAGAATACGCTCCCTCAAAATCAGTTCATCATTAAGAGGGAACCCGATGGCTCGTATTTCTTTGTCACTAAGGGTTAAATTTTTCAGACTGTTCCAATAGCTGTTGCTATGGGTTAATTCTATTATTTGGTCGCTTACAACGTCAGGAGAAAAAAGATGATTCTTATCAATTATCCCTTCCCGTAAAAGCTGCTCGGGAATGAGTTCATATTTTACCATTGGAAATCTGTGATCGTGTGGTAAATGAAGTCGGTAAGAAGAATGCCAGGCCGTTTTAAACATGTTTCAATGATACAATTTTTAGGAAATACGCAAGGTGCTTTTTAGAATAATTCTATATAATGTTTGTGGGGCAGGCAGCAAACTTTTTAGGAATGTTATATATTTACCGCCAAACTTAAATATACCATTTTGAAAATAGGTGTTCTTAAAGAAAGCAGGGAGGGGGAGAACAGGGTTGCTCTAACTCCTTCAGTTGTTCAAAGCTTGCAAAAGGCCGGCTTTGAAGTAATGATAGAGGCAGGTTCCGGATTAAATTCGTCATACTCTGACGAGTCGTATGAAAAAGCAGGCGCTCGCATTCAGTCTTCCAAGGCAAATTTACTTTCCGAGGCCGATTTAGTAATGAAGGTGAATACTCCCACTGATTCTGAAATAAGCGGATTAAAAGAGGGTTCATCGCTCATTTCCTTTATTTATGGTGTTATGAATCCGGGCATGGTTCAGGCGCTCAATAACCGGAAGGTCTCGGTTTTTGCCATGGATGCCATTCCGCGCATCTCGCGTGCTCAAAACATGGATGCACTCAGTTCGCAAAGTAATCTGGCCGGTTACAAGGCGGTTATTATGGGAGCCAATGCAATGGGGAAAATATTTCCGCTGATGATGACTGCGGCCGGAACTATTACTCCTTCGCGTGTAGTGATATTCGGGGCCGGTGTAGCCGGACTTCAGGCTATTGCTACTGCCAAGCGACTGGGCGCTATTGTAGAGGTTACCGATGTGAGGCCGGAAACAAAAGAACAGGTAGAATCACTTGGCGGTAAATTTATTGAAGTAAAATCTGATGATACCGTTAAGGTTGAAGGAGGATATGCCAAAGAGGTTTCGGCCGAGTATCTGCAAAAGCAAAAGGAAGCCGTAAACAAATCTTTATTTCAGGCCGATTTAGTTATCACCACTGCATTGGTAATGGGCAAAAAGGCCCCTGTTCTGATTACCGAAGAACAGGTGAAGCAAATGAAGTTGGGAGCTGTTATTGTTGATATGGCTATTGAGCAGGGAGGAAATTGCGAAGCCAGCGAATTGGGAAAAACAGTAGTGAAACACGGGGTGAAAATTATAGGGCAGGCTAATTTACCCAGCACACTGGCCAATAATGCCAGCGAACTCTATGCGAAAAATGTGTACAATCTTCTTATGCATTTAGCAACTAAAGACGGATTTAAATGGGAACTGGAAGAAGAAATTACAAAAGGTACCCTAATTGCCCATCAGGGACAAATCTTAAATCAAATGGTTAAACAGGCTTTATCTCAATCAGCAAATTAAGGAAGTATATTTTATGGAAGCAATACTAGGATTTATTACTGACAACCTACAGCTCATTTACCTCATCATTCTTATGATTTTTGTAGGTATTGAACTCATATCTCACGTACCTTCAGTATTACATACCCCGTTAATGAGTGGCGCCAATGCCATACACGGGGTGGTAATTATAGGATCCATCATTGTTATGGGGCAGGCACACGATACTTTATCGCTTGTTTTAGGTTTTTTGGCAGTAGTGCTGGGAACACTTAATGTGGTGGGCGGATTTGTGGTGACTGACCGAATGCTGGAGATGTTTAAGAAAAAAAAGTAATACCGTTTTAACTTATTATTAAGAAAACACATGCAACATCATATATTACAAGTTATCTATCTTATCGGTTCGGTTACTTTTATAGGTGGATTAAAATACCTTGGTAATCCGGCAACCGCAAGGAAAGGAAATCTCATTGCCGCATTCGGAATGATAATTTCCATTTTCGGAACCATTTTTCTTTATACCAATCACGAAGGTGAACATTTAGGAAATCTCGCGTTTATTTTCGGGGGGCTGCTATTGGGAACCATTGTAGGCTGGCTGGCAGCTAAAAAAGTGCAAATGACTGCCATGCCCGAAATGGTAAGTTTATTTAACGGAATGGGTGGAGCCTGTGCAATGCTCATTTCGGTTATTGAGTTTCATCACCTCACCAATGGAATAAGCGGAGCTGCTGAATTACCAACAGGAGAAATGATTACCATTATTATCGGAATGGTAATTGGGTCGGTTTCATTTGCCGGTAGTATTATTGCCTGGGGCAAACTTAGCGGACGGGTAAAGGATAAAAGTTTTTCGTTTCAGCAATACATGAATATCGGCTTGTTGTTGGTGATTCTGTTTTTTGCGTATCAAACCGTATTTGTATCCTCCGAAGAATTTGCCGAAACATTTTATCTGGTACTTGCCCTCTCTTTAATTTACGGGGTGCTGTTTGTGCTTCCTATCGGTGGGGCCGACATGCCTGTGGTTATCTCATTACTAAATTCATTTACCGGTGTTGCCGCTGCCTGTGGCGGATTTTTGTACGACAATAAAGTAATGCTGGTAGGAGGTATTCTGGTAGGCTCGGCAGGAACTCTTCTTACCATCGTAATGTGTAAAGCCATGAACCGTTCATTACTAAATGTACTCATAGGCAACTTTGGAGGGGGCAATACTGCTGCTGCCGGTGGAGGAAGTACAATTGTAGGGACTATTAAAGAAGTGAAAGCACCCGATGCAGCCATATTAATGAAATACGCCAAAAAAGTAGTGATTGTTCCGGGATATGGTTTGGCGGTGGCACAGGCCCAGCATGTGGTACATGAGTTAGAAACTTTGCTCGAAAGCGAAGGAGTAGAGGTAAAATATGCCATTCATCCAGTGGCCGGACGTATGCCCGGACACATGAATGTGTTGCTGGCCGAAAGTAATGTGAGCTATGATAAGCTGGTGGAAATGGAGGAAATTAATCCTGAATTTAATACTACTGATGTGGTATTGGTAGTTGGAGCCAATGACGTGGTGAACCCCGCAGCTAAAACCGATCCTTCATCTCCGATTTACGGAATGCCTATTCTTGAAGTAGAGAATGCGCAAAACGTTATTGTAAATAAACGCAGTATGAAAGCAGGCTATGCCGGAATAGAAAATGAGTTGTTCTACCGGCCAAAAACCAGCATGCTGTTTGGCGATGCAAAAAAGGCGCTCACGGAATTGGTAAGCGAAATCAAAAATTTGGGATAGGGAATTGCCATTTTTCAGAAAGTGTTTTGTTAACTTAGAGCATAGGTAAATTAGTCATGCAGGCCATTATTTTTTACCTTTCATATCCTTTTATTTTGCTGGTGGCTTATATGCCGTTTCCACTTTTTTATGCTTTCTCCGATTTGTTTTATTTTATCCTTTATGTACTGGTTGGGTACCGAACGAAAGTAGTTAGAGAAAATCTGAAGAATTCGTTTCCTGGCAAAACTGCTGACGAACTAAAACAGATTGAAAGGAAATATTACCGTTACCTGTGTGATTTAATGCTTGAAACACTTCGTACCATAAGTATGACTAAGAAGGATTACGCTACAAGGGTAGTGATGCACAACATAGAAATGATGCGAAAACTGTATGATGAGCGGGGTAGTGTAGTCCTTGTTATGGGGCATTACGGTAACTGGGAATGGACAGGGCCGGCAATTGCAATAAACACCCCTTTTCAGCTTAATGTTATTTATCGGCCGTTAAGCAATCCGTATTTCGAGCGCATGATTTATAAAATGCGAACCAAATTCGGCACCAAAATTACCCCGGTAAATAACGTTTTGAGGGAACTCGTTTCCAGTAGGCATATAAAAACCGCCATAGGAATTATTGCCGACCAAACCCCGTTACCCGAAACCGCCTACTGGACCCAATTTTTAAATCAGGATACCCCCGTTTATGAGGGTACCGAGAAGATTGCCAGGAAATTTAACTACCCGGTAGTGTTTATAAACGTTACCCGAAAGGCCAGGGGATACTATGAAATAAAACCGGAAATTTTAAGTCTTGAACCTGGTAAAAGTGCTGATGGTGAAATAACTGAGTTGCATACACGCAAACTGGAGCGTCAAATTGAGCATACTCCTGAATTGTGGCTTTGGTCGCACAGAAGGTGGAAACATAAACGCAAATTGAGTGTTTAACTGAAATATATTTGCAGTATTAAGAACAAGATGATTTGAGAGAACAATGAGACAGGGTAAAGAACTGATTTTAGCTACTAAACCATTTGCACATGAAAACCTGTTTAAGAGCTGGCTTTATAGTTTAAGTACTCTTTTTTTTATGACGGCCTCTTTTGTAGCAGGCTTTTTCCTTAATGCCTGGTATTTTCAATTACCTGTCGCATTATTAAGCGGACTGCTCATGTCTCGCATGTTTGTGATATATCACGACAATCAGCATGGGGCTATTCTGCATCATTCCAAAATGGGAAATCTGATGTTTGCCATTTACGGGTTGTTTGCCCTTGCACCTGTAAGCATCTGGAAACGTTCTCATGATCATCATCACGTGCACAATTCCAAACTCTCTAACACAGGTATCGGGGCTTATCCAACTATATCGGTTGACATGTTTAACCGACTTTCAAAAAAAGAGCGCTGGATTTATCTGGCTGCTCGTCATCCAATTACTGTTTTTAGCGGCTACCTCACCATTTTTATTTATAACCTGAATATTCACTCTCTTATGTATAGCTTCAGAAGGCATTTTGACTGTGGGGTGGCTTTGGTATTACATGTTGCGGCCTCTGTTTCTATTTTTTATTTTCTTGGGCCACAAACCTATTTTTTAGGATGGCTGCTACCGTTTCTTACCGCTCACGGAATGGGAGCTTATCTTTTTTACATTCAGCATAATTTTCCCGGAGCTGTTTACAATGAAGGGAAAGACTGGACATACCATGGTGCGGCATTAGGCACCACCAGTTTTGTTATCATGCCAAAAATATTGCATTGGTTTACCGGCAATATTGCCTATCATCATATACATCACCTTAATGTGCGCATTCCGTTTTACCGGTTACCGGAGGTAATGGAGGCGATACCGGAATTGCAACATCCCAAAACCATTCGCTGGAGTATAAACGATATGGTGGAGGCATTCAGGCTCAAAGTATGGGATAGCGAATCGGGTCGCATGGTTGGGTTGAAATAATCCGGTTTTTCAGCGCTGATTAGCTTTATCAAACAAAAGACTTTTTTCTTAACCATTTGTAGCTGAACTTTGCCCATCACTTTTTCTTATGATTCGATTTGATTATTTAGAAGTCAATAAAGACAAATTCAGAGAGCAGTTCCTCACGGCAAAGCCATTCGGGCAAATAGCGATTGACGATTTTTGTGAACCGGAAAAAATTCTGCAGCTTTACGGTGGCATCCCAAATATTGAAACCAAGAGTGCCGATTATATTTTTGCAGCCGAGAAATATGAAAAGTCAAAATTCTGGCTACTTGGGGGCGTTTTTCAGGAATTGTATGATGATTTAACTTCAGAGCGTTTTCAAAAGTGGTTGAGTTATGTAACCAATGAGGAGGTTTTTATTGACAAAGAATTTTATGGCGGAGGAATTCATCAGGGAAAAAAAGGCAGTTTTTTGGATATGCATGCCGATTTTAACTATCACCCGCTAAATGAAACCTGGTTTCGGAACCTTAACTTACTTTTATACCTCAATAAGGACTGGAAAAAAGAACATGGCGGTGAGTTGAAACTGGAAGACGGGCGTACAGGCGAAAAGGCTGAAATTGATGTTCCGTTTAACCGGCTTGCCATTATGCTTTGCCGCGGTTACACTTTACATGGCTACGATCCCATTCGTTTTCCTGACGGTGTTTACCGCACTTCTATTGCAGCATATGCGTATAGTTTTCATGAAGCACCAAAGGAATCCTCGCGCACCACAGTGTGGAAAGTAAAGGAAGATGCTTCTATTATGAAAAAAATAGCCTCAAAAATTTGGGTTCCTGCCGTTAAACTCAAGAGTAAATTTACCAAAAGTAAAACAGCCGATCATTAGAATCGGATTGTTTTTTTTCATAAGAAGCCGGGGATTTGAAAAATTTTCGACTTTTTTATTCATTTTTGTGTATGCTCATATCTCTTATAGTAGCCTGCGATGAACAGAATGGAATTGGTAAAAACAACCAATTGCTTTGTCATTTACCTGCCGATTTAAAATATTTTAAGGAGGTAACCACCGGCCACCATTTAGTGATGGGACGGAAAACTTATGAGGCGGTGGGGAAACCGCTTCCCAATAGAGTAAACATTGTTATTTCACGAAATCCTCTGCTCGATATTCCGGGTTGCGTGGTAAAGTGTGATTTGATGGAGGCCATTGAATATGCCGAGGCGCACCGGGAAACCGAGCTTTTTATTGCAGGTGGCGGTAATATTTATGAGCAAACCATTGAATTTGCCGACAGGATTTACCTTACTCGAATTCATCATTTTTTTGAAGCAGATACTTTCTTCCCGCGTTTAGATCCCGATAAATGGAACGAATTGAATTCGGAATACAATCATAAGGATGAGAAGAATCCCTATGATTATACATTTCAGGTATTTTCCCGAATCCAATAATCGAATAGACAGGTAGTATTCCCTGGGTTAAAACCGAAAGCATACCTTTAAAAGCTAAATGTTAATGACTTCACCCGCTGAATTACATATGGCAGAATTCGAAAGTCAATGGAAGGCAGTAGCAGATCTTTCGGCAGATGCTCTGGTGGCCGTTGGGGAAAACGGGATTATCCAATTTAGTAACATTGCAGTTATTGACTTAGCGGGTTACACAAATCATGAACTGAAAGGACAGCCTATAACAAATCTGATTGCACCTGAATCGTTGCCTTATTTTAAAGAAAAATTTGGACCTTTAGCTGGTGATGTTACCGGAGAGGTAAATGAGGCAGGTGCTATTTCAATAAAACATAAGCAAGGCCATAAGGTGCAGGTTAATTTGTCTTACGTAAAATGGCAGCACCGGCAGCAGTTTTTTGTAACATTCAATTTTCACAATCTTACCACACGTAATGAGCAGGAGTTTCAGTCTGATCAAATGTTTAGGTCGCTGGCTGAGTTCTCTCAGGATATGATTATGCGATTCGACAAAGAGCATCGTCACCTTTATGTGAATCCGGTTGTAAAAAATTTTACGGGTTTGAATAAAGAGCAGGTACTTGGAAAAACACACGAGGAAATGGGTGCTTCGGTTGAAACAGCCCGTTTTTTCAGAGAGGTAATTGACCGTGTTTTTCAAAACAAGGAAACCATCAGAATAGAAGTTCCGGTACGCGGAAATACTATATGGCTACACTGGCAATTGGTTCCTGAGTTTGATTCACAGGGAGAGGTGGTAAGCGTGATGACCTCGGCCCGCGATATTACCGATTTAAAAAGAGCCGAAGAAGAAGTGAGGAAAATGCTTGTTAAGGAAAGAGAATTGGGCGACTTGAAGTCTCGATTTATTTCTATGGCTTCTCACGAATTCAGAACTCCAATGAGTACCATTCTTTCATCAATGGAATTGATAGAAAAGTACAATGAGCGGCTGGATGCAGAAAAGAAATCAAAATTATTCAATCAGGTTCGTTCGGCCATTAAGCATATGACTCAATTATTGAATGATGTTTTGATAATAGGAAAAATTGAGTCGGGCAAAATGGAGTTCATTCCCGAAACAACTGATATCGCACTTTTTTGCAATGAAATTATTGATGAGATAGGAACGAGCATCGGTTCGGGCCACCACCTGCTTTTTACCTGTTCCAATCCGGTAGAAGCCAAAGTTGATAAAAAACTTTTCAGGCAAGTTGTTACTAATCTTCTTACCAATGCAATAAAATATTCTGAACCCGGCTCTGAGGTGAAAATACGAATTGATAAGAGAGAGGAGGCATTCATTTTCGCCATAAGCGACAACGGAATTGGTATTCCGGAAGCTGATCAGGATAACTTATTTGAAACCTTTCACCGTGCATCAAATGTAGGGAATATCTCGGGCACGGGTTTGGGGATGTCAATTGTAAAAAATGCGGTTGAACTTCACAAGGGGCAAATCACATTTAAATCGGATATAGGGGGAACTACTTTTGAAGTAACTCTTCCTTTAAATAATAATACGAACAAATGAAAAAAGTACTAGTTGTAGAAGATGAAACTCCCGTTAGGGAAAATATAAACGAAATTCTGGAGCTTGAAGGTTTTATTGTGAAACAGGCTACTAACGGAAAAGAAGGACTTCGGCTTGCTTCTGTTTTTTTGCCCGATTTAATTATTAGTGATGTGATGATGCCGGAGCTTGACGGATACGGCTTATTAACAGAATTGAGAAAAAATCCTGAGCTGTCAACGGTACCTTTTTTGTTTTTAACTGCAAAAGCAGATATGACCGATTTACGAAAGGGGATGATACTTGGAGCAGACGATTACCTGACAAAACCTTTTACAATTGACAGTCTGTTGCAGGCGGTACAGGCTAGGCTTGCCAAACAAGATGAATTAAAAGAGAAAGCCGAGCAAAAACTCAATAATTTGCGAAGGTCAATCAGCACCAGTTTGCCCCATGAATTACGCACCCCTCTTAACAGTATTCTTGGCTTTTCCGAAATACTTTCTACCGGATATGATAGCATTGAAAGGAATGAGATAGGTGAAATGTCAAAGTACATTTATGAATCTGGGAAACGCCTGGAACACCTGATTGAAAATTTTATTTTATTTTCCTTGTTGCAAAGTCACTACCGTTTGCCCGAAAATTTCGCGATTATAAGTAACAAGGTTGCAAATGCGGCAGGAGAACTCATGAAAGAGGCCATACTTTCGGTTGCTTCAAAACATGGCCGTACAAATGATATTAAGTTTAATTTACAGGAGGCCACTATCAAAATGCCTGAAGATTTTATTAGTAAAATAACTCAGGAGCTTGCTGATAATGCATGTAAATTTTCAAATGCCGGAACAGAAATAACAGTGAGCGGATTTAAAACACCTTCAGGTTACTTAGTAAGTGTTTCTGATAAGGGAAGAGGAATGAGCGAAATACAAATAGATCAACTTGGGGTGTTTAGTCAGCCGGGACGAAATTTTTACGAGCAACAGGGAAGCGGATTGGGGTTGGCCATTTGTAAAATGATAACCGAACTTTTCTCAGGCAATATTACTATTGAAAGCAAAGCAGGGGAGGGCACTATGGTGCTGGCAAAGCTGCCCGTTGTTTAATCAGTATCCTTATTCATTTGAAACCCCAAGGCCTTTGAAGTAGGCAATCCCGAACTGTAAAGTTCAATATTTTTTTGTTCAACGGTAATATAACTCACTGCATCAACCGGTGGAGCAACTAAATCAAAATTCAGGCAAAACAGCATGGATTCCTCAATGATCCTCCGCACATTTTCATCATTCATTTCATGACGCGTGATGTCGTTAAATAAAAAACTCAACGGGCGTTTCCCTTCAATAAAAAAGTGATTATCTTTATTTATAAAAATTCGTCCGATAAGAATACCAATATCTCCGTTGCGGTTGTATTTAATTGAGTCGGAAAGAAAATTGTAAACCTGAATTAATCCGCAATACTCCCTCATTTTATCTTCGTCTATATACGGTAGCCTCATTATATGATGGTCGTCCGGAAAATCAAATACATTGGTGTGCATCATAAAAACCATAGTGTCGCCCGAGAATTTTAACTGGGCTTCAAACGGTCCTTTATCGTAAAATTTAAGTTCTACATGGTTATCAATGGATGCCATTCGGGCTGAAAGGTTTTCTTCCAGATGCTGTAGCTGTTGTTTAAATTTTTGAAATACATTCAGCATATTCCGGTACACAAACTGCTTGGTGCATGCTTTGGTACTCAGTAGTCGGAAAATTTCCTCTTGTTTCGACTCCATATTTACTTAGTAAGCTTTGGCAAATAAAACGCGCTGAGCTGAAGGTTTACCGCTGTAAATGCAGTTTCCCTTTTCAGCCGGTACATTTAACGGAATGCACCTGATAGTAGCCTTTGTTTCTTCTTTAATTTTATTTTCCGTTTCACCGGTTCCATCCCAGTGTGCAGCTATAAATCCTCCCGGATTTTCCAATTTTTCTTTAAACTCTTCGTAGGTGTTTACGATGTGTATGTTCTGATCGCGGAAGGAAAGTGCTTTGTCATAAATATTTTTCTGCATCTGCTCCAGCAGGTGCGGAATTTTGTGTTCCAGATCTACATTGCTCAGCGACTGTTTTTCCTTGGTATCCCTACGGGCTACTTCCACGCATTGGTTATCTACATCGCGCGGACCAATAGCAATGCGCACCGGTACTCCTTTCAACTCATATTCGTTAAATTTCCAGCCGGGTTTGTGCGTGTCTCGGTTGTCGTATTTTACAGAAAGATTTTGTTTTTCGAGTCGCTTTTTAATATCCAGAGCTACTTCATTTACCTTGGTAAATTCTTCATCCGAACGGTAAATAGGAACAATCACTACCTGAATAGGAGCAATGGTAGGCGGCAGCACAAGACCGTCATCATCCGAGTGTGCCATTATAAGTGCACCCATCAATCGGGTGGAAACACCCCAGGATGTTGCCCATACAAAATCTCTTTTTCCGTCCTTACCTGCAAACTGCACATCGAATGCTTTTGCGAAGTTTTGACCGAGAAAATGCGAGGTGCCCATTTGTAAAGCTTTGCCATCCTGCATGAGTCCTTCAATGCAAAAGGTATCATCGGCTCCGGCAAAACGTTCATTCTCGGTTTTAACTCCTTTTATCACGGGAACGGCTAAAAAGGTTTCTGCAAACTCGGCATACACGTCAAGCATTTTCCGGGTTTCTTCCATTGCCTCTTCTTTGGTAGCATGTGCGGTATGCCCTTCCTGCCATAAAAATTCAGCAGTGCGTAAAAATAAGCGCGTTCTCATTTCCCATCTCACCACATTTGCCCATTGATTTATAAGTATGGGAAGGTCGCGGTATGATTGAATCCAGTTTTTGTAGGTGTTCCATATAATAGCTTCAGAAGTGGGGCGAACAATTAATTCTTCCTCCAGTTTGGCTTCAGGATCCACTATAAGTTTCCCTTTATTATCGGGGTCGGTTTTGAGGCGGTAATGGGTTACAATGGCGCATTCTTTGGCAAATCCTTCTGCATTTTTTTCTTCGGCTTCAAACAAACTCTTTGGTACAAATAAGGGGAAATAAGCATTTACATGCCCGGTTGCTTTAAACATACGGTCGAGTTCATGTTGCATTTTTTCCCATATGGCATACCCATAAGGTTTAATCACCATGCATCCTTTTACGGCTGAGTGTTCGGCTAAGTCGGCATTTTTTACCAGGTTATTGTACCAGAGGGAATAATCATCGCTGCGCTTAATTTTTTTATTGTCCATTGAAGTTGGAATGTTACGTTAAAGTTAAAAGGCAAAAATAAGGGATAAATCGGGTTTTGCTGACTGAATTTTCAGTGTATTATTTTGAAAAAAAGCATACTGAAAATACCCGTGAACATGATGACTTTGCACCAGGTGCTTAATTGCGAGAAATCTTTCTTTTTATCGGCTTTATTTAATTTTATAAGCAGGTAAATCATTGGAAGCAAAACGGTAATCACGCCATAGGTAAAGAAAAACCAGCCAATAAACTGTGCCTCGCGTATGGCATAAGCAAGTACTGCCAGCATCAGCAGGAGCAAAATACCCCGAATGATTTGTTTGGTTGGACGCAAACCCAGCACGATGGGCAATGTTTCGCAGTTATGGCTGGCATCTCCCTTCATGTCTTCCATATCTTTCACAATTTCCCGGATAAGTGTGAGTAAAAAAGCAAATACGGCATAGGCAATAATGGGTCGCCATAAAATACTTGTATCAAATACCGGAAGAACAAGAATGCTTACGGCTGTTAATGCTGCAACAGCAAAATTACCACTGAAAAATTTTCGTTTTAGCCGGGATGAGTATGTCCATAGCAACAGTTCTGAAAAGAGAAAAATAGTCGCAATCTTAAGTGAAAGAGACACTCCAATTAACAAAGCCGTTCCGTTAAAAATAGAATGCCATATCATGGCTCTTCTGCGTGAAATGGTATTGCCAATAACTACTTTATCGGGTTTGTTTACCAAATCCAGTTTTACATCCATATAGTCATTCAAAATATACCCCGCGGCTGCAATAAACACGGTGGCGGTTAAGAACAGAGTAAACCGTAATTCGAAAAAATATGTGATGCTGTGGTGTGGCGACAGGCACCAGGCGGCTGCATATTGCGTAATAACAATAATGGCCAGATTGAGCCATCGTATTAATCGAAAAAAATCGAGAATGGGTTTCATTACCAAATCAGGTTCTGGTGGTCATCAACGGTCCATTTCCCCTGTACTTTCATTATTTTTTCAATCACATCTCTCACGCAGCCTTTTCCCCCTGCAAATGGTGAAATATAAAGTGAAATTTCCTTCAGTTCAGTTGCTGCATCAGCCGGGCAACACGGAAGTCCTGCTTTTTGCATAATAGCATAGTCAGGAATATCGTCACCCATATACATAATTTGTTCGGCAGGTAACTGATGTTCTTTTACGTATTCATCAAACTTTACCAATTTGTCGGGGACTGCGGTGTAAATATCATTTATACCTAATCCCTGCAATCGTTTTATTACACCAGGTGATTTGCCTCCGGTTATAATCACAACCCGATAACCGCGTTTCACTGCCAATTGCAACGCATATCCGTCTTTTATATTAAATACTCTCAGCTGCTCGCCTGTATCGGTGGCCAACACACTTCCATCTGTTAATACTCCGTCAACATCAAACATGAGGGTGGTTACGGTGTGAAGTTTTTCCAGAAACGGGGTGCTCATAACTTAATATTGTTTTTTTATAAGGTTACTTAACTGGTTATAGAGTTGTTGCCATTCGTGATTGCCTGCCAGTAACTCCAGGTGTTTTTGTATCACGGCTTCATCATGCCTTTTGGCTGGGCCAGTTTGCATTTGCCTGGGGGCATACTGCTGTACGTTTCTGGCAGTTTCCATTATAAGCGGTTTAAGCAAATCAAACGACAGGTGATGCTGGTCGAGAATTTCCTTCGCAATGCCATAAAGAGAATTGGTAAAGTTATTTGCAATAACCGCAGCCAGATGTAAATGCAGACGTTGGGTGCTGTTTATGCGGTGAACCTGATTACTTATAGAATCGGCAAGTGTAAAAAGTATTTCTTCTGCTTCATTGTTGCATCCTTCCACACAAACCGGAACATCCTTAAAATCTTTTAATGCATTTTTGGTAAGCGTTTGCAATGGATAAAAAACGCCATAACAAAACGAAGTTTTGGCTAATACTTCAATCGGTATACTGCCTGAACAATGGGCCACCACCTGCCGGTTCACATTAATCTGGGTTGCTACCTGCTCAATGGCTTCGTCTTTAATACAAATTAAAATAATATCGGATGTTTGATCCAGGTCAGATAGCAGGTGTGTGCTTTTTGTATTAAATTTTGCTGCCAGTTCACGGGAGTGTTCGGGGGTTTTGCTAATGACTTGCTGAATAATCTGCCCATGATGATGTAGCGCATGACCCAGATTCCAGGCCATATTTCCGGAGCCAACCAATGTTATTTTATAGGGCATCAGGCTATATTTGAGCGCCTAAGTTCGGAAATTCTTCGCTTAATTGATAACAAAAACCCAATGATCATGACAATGGTACCTCCCCAAAGGAAGTTGATATATGGAAAAACGATTGCCTTCATAATGATAAATTGTTTGTGCGGGGTGCGCTCGGCAGTTTGAATTTCTATGGTTCCGCTCTCGGGATTAATTTTCATAAAGCGAAACCTTAAACCGGCTTCTTCGACTATTTCTTCAATGCTTACAATGCCATTGTTTTCTATTGCGTAAACAGGTTTTGCGTTGTAGGTTTTATCAAGGGTAATAATTTTAAGCAGTGCTTTTACCTTTACGTTAATATTTGTGGTAGAAATTTTAGTCGTGTCAAGGTCCGATTCAATTCCTTCCAGCAAAACGGTTCCATTGTTGGTTTGAATGGTATCACCTACTTTAATGCTGTGGTATTTTTCATTGATAAATTCTTCTTCGGCTCTGCTTTCTTTACTGGGAACCGAGCTTACGTAGGTAAAAATATCCCGGCTTAGGTAATGCCTTGTATCCGGATTGGCAATAAACCCCATTTTAGGATTACTTTGTCCGTTGGGATGCAGCATAAATTCATTTACTACTTTACCTGATGGGTCAAGTTCTTCGTATTTTACCTTGTAATAATTATTTACCCAATGCGATGAGTCGCCAAGGTAAGTCACCCGGTAGTTTTGCATTTTCACGGCTTTCCCTTTTTCCAGGTAAATGTTCTCATAGTTTTCTTTCATGGTTTTGGCATCGTTACCATCAAAAAAAGCGACATTGGTTTCGTTTCGTGAAATTACATTTTTATTTGCCGATGATACAAGTACTCCTATTAGCATTAGCCCGAATCCGATATGGGCCACCGAGGCTCCGGCCACTTTTAATTTTCCATTTAAAAAAGGCCAAGCCTTTTGCGTATTTACCACAATGGTATAAACGGAAGCAAAAAGCAGAATAAAATAGAGCCAGTTGTTTAACTCAAAACCCCAGAATAAAATACCCGACAGGGCTAAGGCAATACCTGCAGCGATGGCATTGTCTTTCCAAAACTTTTTAGGGTCACTTTTTCTGAATTTTAATAATTGGCCCATTCCGGTAAGAAGAGCTATGATAATAGCAAAAGGAAGTTGCCATTTATTGTAATGCGCTACCGGGTCGGTAGGCGGGGCCATATTGCTGCCCGCAATTTTATTAATAACAGGAATGGATGTGGTGAGCAATACCTGAAATGATGAAATGATTAATACCAACGCTCCGATAAACATCCAGAAATCGCGGGAGTAAATATTTTCTTCGGAAGGCAGGGAAGGAATTTTTTTCCATTCTTTCGCCATCAGAATCACCGATAGAACGATAAACATAAATAAAAATACCAGTAACTGTCCGCTCATTCCCAAATCGGTGAACGAATGAACCGAAGAGTTTCCGAGTATTCCGCTACGGGTAAGAAAGGTTGCATACAGCACAAGAACAAACGTTAAAATCACCATGAGGTATGCAAAATGCAGCGATGAACCGGTAGATTTATGAATGAGCATCACGTGCACTGCACCAATAAGAATGAGCCAAGGAATAAGAGAAGCATTTTCAACAGGATCCCAGGCCCAGTATCCGCCAAAACTCAACGATTCATATGCCCAGAACCCTCCCATAATAATTCCGGTTCCTAATACCATTACCCCAATAAGAGCCCAGGGCAAAGCGGGTTTTATCCATTCGTTATATCTTTTTTGAATAAGGGCTGCAATGGCATAAGCGAATGGAACAATGGTGCAGGCGAAACCAAAAAACAAAGTTGGCGGGTGAATTACCATCCAATAGTTTTGTAACAGCGGGTTTAATCCATTTCCGTCTTTAATTCGGGTTAAATAGTCGGGTTGATTGAATAACGGCCCGCTTTCATTTACTACACGCACCAAATCAAATGGACTGCTCCCTAATTTATACCCAAAAATTTTTACACCTATTAGCATTGACGTAAGTGCAATCTGACAAAGGCTTATTACGCCCATTACCGGGTTTTTCCAGTCTTTTGCTTTTGCCAATAAAATAACCCCAAGTACGGCATGCCAGAATATCCAAAGCAGAAAGCTACCTTCCTGTCCTTCCCAAAAGCAGGAAATCATGTAATACCAGGGTAAATCGGAGGAAGAGTGCTGCCATGCATATTGATACTCGTAGTAATGGCTATGGATAATGTAAAATAACGAGGCAACAATAGTGAGTACGGATAATGTGTGAATGTAGAATGAAGTAACAGCTGCTTTACTCCAAAGCGGATCGCAGTTTTGGCGGGAGGCTATAAAAAAACTGATAGTGGCAAAAAGTGAGCTGGCAAAAGCGAGCACAATAGCCAGATGACCCAAATTGCCGGGTAGCAAATGTTCTCCCTGAAAAATAATTTCCTGCATGTATTTGGGTTAATTTTCTCCCGGTTTCTGACCCTCGGTATATTTAGAAGGGCATTTTAACAAAACCTGAGTAGCTTCGAATTCCTGTTCCGATAAAGCACGACCAACAATTACAATTTTTTCTGAACGCTCAAAGTCCTGAGGTTTGGTGTTGTGATACATCACTTTCATTTCGTATCCGAGACTATCACGCATATAAAAACTGAAAAGGTTTGCATTTTTTTCAGGGTTATATTCCATAGGTTTTTCCCTGTTCAGGGTTCCTATTACATGGTAATCGCGGTCGGAATTGGTTACAGCAGTTTTAAAATCTACATACGTACTGCTGTCGCCATACATACTGATAATTGTTCCAATGGCAACGGCAATTAAAATAATGGCAATGATGTATTTTGTTTTCATGAACCCCTCTGTGTTATGCTAATTTTTGTCGGAGTGAATTTGTTTTTCGATACGGCCGACTTTTTTATCAATAAACAGCAGGTAAAGCACTATGCCGGTAAAAATCACTGCAACCACAGCCACTACAACAAATAGTTTATTATCCGAAGCATCGGTTTCGGTCACAGCTCCCTGTACTGAGTTGAGCATATCCAGATTTGGAACATGAAAAAGGCTTAGGAAAAAGGCGATAACAGCTTTCATATCAGTTTTCGTTTATAATTTTTTCTACTTTTTTAATTCGTATGCGCAAGTTAGCAATCCAAATGCCAAGTATGGTCCAACCCATCACGGCAGGATAAAAAATCAAACGCATGTTATTATCCAAATCGTATTGATTAAATCCGGGATTACCGCCATTTCCGGGATGCAATGATGCCGTAAGCCGGGGCAGTACAAAAATGAGAACCACAAATACCGGAAACGCAAAGATATTGTAAACTGCTGAAATCCTTGCCTTCTTTTCGGCATCGTCAATGGCGTCTCTCAAAATGGCATAGGCAAAATACATAAGCATGCCAATAGCCGCACTGTTCAGCTTGGGGTCGTTGGTCCACCAGGTGCCCCAGGTATTTTTTGCCCAAATCATTCCTGTGCATATTCCCAATATCCCGAAAAATATTCCGGTATATGCCAGTTCCGAGGCAATGATATCGTGTTCAGGTTTGTTTTTTCTCAGGTATTTGATGCTGTAAACTGTTGATGCAAGTAACAACAGCAGCATACCAAACCACATGGGCACATGGAAATAAAGATTTCTGATTGATTCTTCCAGTATAGGTAAATGAGGTATTTGTCCGGTAAAACCCCTGAAAATGGTGTAATACAAGGCTACCACTCCGACTAATTTCCACCAATGCTTCTGCATAAACGGGGGCAAAGGTAATATTTGATAAGCAGTTTGTAAGGGAAAAAGGAGAAAGTTTTATACAGGAAAACTTCCGGTTAGTCCTTCCAGATAAAAGGAAACAGCATATAAGCTAAGGCGGTGATGATAAAGTTGATAAAGAAAATAACCGCAAAATCCATCATAAAAGTACTGAAGTCCAGTCCGTCAATAGCCTTCTTAGAAACTCTGATGGTAACCAGTAACAAAGGTAAAATAACAGGAAAACTCAGAATGGGCATCAGCACATGGCTGTTATTGGCCTTTGAGGCAATGGCTGAAACCATGGTAAAACAACCGGCCATCCCCATGCTTCCCAATGCAGCGGCTAATGCAAAGGCCCAGATATTGGTTACCATATTGCCAATGAGCATGCAATAGACCGAAAGGCATAAAATACTTAAAGCCAGCATCAACAGGGTATTGTAAATCATTTTAGAAAGCATAACTCCCTGTGGCGAGGCAATGGTGTAGTAATACAGCATGCGTCCTTTGCTTTCGCCAATAAATGATTTGGCAATGGCACTCACGCTGGTAAAGAGCATAATAATCCAGAAAAGGGCATTCCAACTGGATGGATTTACCACATGAAAGGAGAGGAAGGCTACAAAAACCGAGGAAACCACATAGAGCAACATCCCGTTTATGGCATACCTTTGCCTCCATTCGGTGAGTAATTCTTTTCGCAGAAGAACTTTTACTTCTCTTGCCAGTGACATGCGACAAAATTAGCAGATTTGTTCTGTATTTCGAGTTACTTCTTTGAAGGAGGGGGCTGGCACTCTACCGTAAGTTGATCCACCCATTGCTTTTTCTGCACATTCCAGTATTGCAAAGTTGGGGGATTATCGAGTTCCATTGGAAACTGGGTGCTTTTTTTGGTAATCGGAATATTGTATTCGGTAAATTTGATCTCGGTTTCGTACCAATACCTGCTTGCGCCCGGATTCATATGTGTAACGGCTGTTGAAACGGCTCCGTTGGGATGGTACGATAATTCGGTAAAGTATGAATAGGAATGTCGAACATCTTCAAAAGTGTAGGTTATGTTTCGGTCGTAATCAAATAACAAAATACTTCGTTCCTCATTCTTCCACGGGCTTATTTTAACCGAGATTTTTTTGTTGGTGTAATAATGGTATTCGGTGTCGGTTGGGAATTTATAAACAGGCAGAGGTTTTGGTTTTTTTGTTGGGATCTCTTTTCGTTTAACCGGTTGCTTGGGTTGAATAGGTTCTGTTGTAGTTGGTTTTTCTACCTGAGTCTGTTCAATAATAACAGGAGTTTTAATCACTTTTACCGTTTCTGTTTCATATACCACAATTGTTTTTTTATGAATAATGGTATCGGTGTTTAATGCACCGGAAGTATTTTTTGATTCGTGTGTGCAGGCATTAAGCAACAGCAGAAAAAGTAAAATTGATGTGGGAACCCCGTTCATATGCAAATGCCTTTTTGCCAAATATCAGGCCATTTTTATCTTTTAATAAAACGATACATCCCGGTCCGATTAATTTTGAGCAGATACATTCCTGCTGCAAGGGCGCCCGTGTTGATTTTATTGGTGGCTGATTGCATCAGTTGTTTTCCGTTAAGGTCTGTTATTTCAAGAGTGGAAATGGGAAAGGAGGAGTGAACAACCAGTTCATCGGTTACCGGATTTTCATAAGTAATGCCGGATTTTGCAGGTGATTCTGATGTTCCGGTATTCGCAGCATTGCACCCGTTAAGGCTTAGCTGGTTTAGTAAGCTGTTGCGTTTGGCTAAAATAAATTCCTTGAGTCCTGGAAGTGTGGGAGCTCCGGGATTATTAGGGATGACCAGTGAATCATTAATATTGCTTTCAAACTGTTGATTTGGGTAAAATTTATTTGGGTCGGCATATACGGCAAAGCGAATAGCATTGGCCAGACTATCGATTTTTGCATTCAGTTTTTCGGTAGTAAACTCATTTCGGACTAACTCGCACAAAATATCAATATATTGTTGTTTAAACTGATTGTTTTGCATCATTCGGTAGCACAGCGGACGATTTTGCTGAGGAGCCGCAATAAAATACATGCTCAGCATTTCCATCTGGGCAGCGTTCATTCCCATTTGAAAATTACCGAAAGCTTCGTTCACATCCCAGGCAATCCATTGCATTTGGTTGGTTGAAGTATTGTGGTAGATAAAATAATTGTGACCACTACCTAAATAAGAATCGAGGTTTGAGAATAAATTGGTAACCGCCCAGTACCTTATAAACCCATCAGTATTTAACAACAGTTGCATGGAATCATAAAAAGCGGATGCAGATGACTGGTTTAATGTTTTTATAAAAAACACCAGTGAACTCCAGTCGTTGGTTTGCATATTGGTTTTTAGTTCATACCGGCTTTTATAAACGGTGTCAATGCTGCCATACCATTTTAAATCTCCCTTAGGGTCTCCTTTATATAAATTACCGTAGGGATCAGAAAAATGTTGTGAAAGAAATGTTTCATCTATCTCTTCTACCAGTGTGTAAAGCCCCCAATAAATATTGTTCAGGTATACATTTGCATAGGCACAGCGCGGTGCGGCACACCCTGCTTCATTTAAAAAATCGAGCATCAGTTTTTCCCGTATCAGTGTAGGGTCTTTAAAACCGTTGTTCAGATTAAATTTTTTCAGGCCGTCATATTTTTGTCCGCTTATGAATTCATTCAGGTCAACCTTAAATGATTTTTTATTCCCCGGTGATTTATACGAAGAATTTCCTTTGAATTTAATACCAATGGTATCAACGGGAGTTCCGTTAATCACCATATTGCAACGCATATCTTTGTCTAACGTGTAGTTATTGGTGAGTGAATCCCAGTAAGCTGGTTGCCAAAACGTAAAACGTATTTCATGGATTTGAGGAGCGCTGAACAGTAGATTTCCTGCAGTGTTTTGTGCTTTGGTTTTGGTTGTTGCAAACAGGATTAAAACTGCAGCCGGAATTATGTATTTTAAAGCGCGGAAATTCATTTTTTCTTGTCATAATAAGCTTTTAATACTTTCAGGTCTTTTTGCGCAACCGTTAAAAGTTCAGTGAGCACTTTTTCGTTTACATCACTTAGTTTGTTGATATACAAACATGATTTGCCAGTTTTGTATTTACCAAGTTTGACCATTAAATCCGGATGACGTTCATATCCGGTCATAATGTAAATGGTGAGGTTTTGTTTGCGGGGCGAGAATCCCATCAGAAACCAGTCGCCCTCGCGGCCGGTGCTGTATTTATAGGTGTAATCGCCAAATCCTACTATGGCAGTCCCCCACATTTTAGGTTCCTGGCGGGTAATTTTTTTCATAAGGGAAAGCAATGCAAATGCATCTGCTTTTTTCTGTTCTTCATTAATGGAGTTCAGATAACTTTCTACGCTGGCTTCGTTTTTTTGTGTTTTTAACTGAGCTTTCGCCATACATGTTGTTCCTTTATTACCCCGAAAGTAATAAAATATTTACACTATCCGGCTAACTGCAACAGTTCTTTTACTTTCAATTCAATCAGGTCACGTACTTTTCTGAATTCTTCTGGCTCCATATTTCGGGGGTCGGGTATTTGCCAGTCGATAAAATTTTTGGCAGGCATCCAGGGGCAGGCATCTCCGCAGCCCATGGTTACCACATAATCGTAGGTGTCTTTAGGCACTTTGTCAAGCGATTTTGAATCGTGGGTGGTCAGGTCATAACCCAATTCACTCATTGCAGTTATGGCTTTTGGGTTTATGATACCCGATGGCCTTGAACCTGCACTATAGGCTTCCACCATGTTGCCACCGTGTATTTTGGCAAATGCCTGTGCCATCTGACTTCGGTTTGAGTTTTCGATGCACACAAAAAGAAATCGTTTTTTCATACTTTATTAGTTTGTAGAATAATATTTTCTTCTCAGCCTGAAGGCAACATTTACTAACGCGATGAGCACAGGTACTTCCACCAAAGGCCCGATTACCCCGGCAAAAGCCTGCCCGCTATTTAAGCCAAATACGCCAATAGCTACGGCAATGGCTAATTCAAAATTATTTCCAGAGGCAGTAAATGAAACAGAGGCATTTTTTTCATAATCTGCTCCGGCTGCTCTGGCCACAAAAAAGGTAAGTAAAAACATGATGACAAAATAAATCACCAATGGAATGGCGATGTGCAATACATCGAAGGGTATCTGTATAATCAGTTCTCCTTTCAGGCTAAACATAACGATGATGGTAAATAACAGGGCTACTAGGGTGATTGGAGAAATGGCCGGTATAAATTTTTCATTGAACCAGGCCTCGCCTTTGGATTTGATTAGTGCATAATGGCTGATAACTCCGGCCGAAAACGGAATGCCAAGGTAAATAGCTACCGTGCGGGCAATTTCGCCCATGGTGATGTTTACTACCATACCTTTTATCCCGAAGAGTGGAGGCATGACGGTTAAATAAAAGTAGGCATAAGCACTGAATAAGAATACCTGCATGAGGCTGTTAATACCCACCAATCCGGCTATATATTCACGGTTTCCCTCAGCCAGTTCGTTCCACACAATCACCATGGCAATGCATGGGGCAATACCTATCAGAATAAGGCCGGCCATGTATTCAGGATAATCTCTCAAAAAGGTAATGGACAATAAAAACATCAGCAAGGGGCCTACAACCCAGGTAATGCTCATTGAAACCAAAAATAACCTGCTGTTTTTAAAAAGGCCCGGAATTTTGTCGTATTTCACTTTTGCCAATGGAGGATACATCATCAGAATTAATCCGATGGCTAAAGGAATATTAGTGGTGCCGCTCGACATATGGTTGATGGCCGCGGGTATTGACGGCATAAAATATCCGATTCCTACACCAATAATCATGGCAAGAAAAATCCAAAGGGTTAAGAAACGGTCAAGGAATCCGAGTTTTTTATTCATATCGTAATTATTCGATTTATTGTTTAAAGAAAATTAACAACAGCTTTCAGTTCCTTTGTAATTTTCAAAAAGTTCGTTCAGGTAATTTTTGGCAGCTTTCCATTCTTTTTCATCAATGCAGTAACATACCTTGGGGCCGTCTATATCTCCTTTGATTAGTCCGGCTGCTTTTAGCTCCTTCAAATGCTGTGAAACAGTGCTTTGTGAAAGAGGAAGCTCATCAACTATAGCTCCGCAAATACAGGCTTGTTTTTGAATAAGCAATTTTAAAATGGCAATACGTGCCGGATGCGAAAGGGCTTTGGCGTATTTGGCTACGCGGTTATCTTTTACTGAAAATTCTTCGGCTTTGGTAATTCCCATTGGTTTTTATTTAATCGCAATATTACGATTAAATAAAGACTTGTCAAGGATTCAGGGCGATAGTTTTTTCACGGTACACAAAAGCAGGGGATTAAATTTTTTCGGAGAAATAATTTTTGTACCAATCGGTTTGGTGATGGTCAATACTTTCCCTGGCAACTTTAAAGGAGGGGTCAATTTTATGATGAAATAATTGCAGGCTTTTAAAATCACGCTGACTGATAACTTTAATTCCGTTTCGAATGAGTAATGCAGCAGCTACACCGGTTCCAATGCGGTACGATCGGTTCTCAGCGGTTCGCTGTCCGTTAGATATAACCTGCGATCCACAGGCCGCACTAATATCAAGCAAAATTGCAAGCTTCACATTATTTTCAATCGCAACTTTTAACATCTGCTCTGCCCCGCGAATCATTCCTTCGGTCCAGTCGTTTCCGGCTTCGGTAAGTACCCGCGCTTTGCCATCCAATACATCCTGTCCGGTACCACCATGTATATCGCATAACTCGCGGGGGGTACCAAACGAAAAATGTTCGGGACAAAAGAGCACCGGCTTTATTTGCGGCAGTTTCAGCAAACTTTGTGCAACTGGATATGAGCCGTTATCGGTGCCATCAAAGCCGCATAACGTACCTGCAAGACAGGCGCTGAATAATACCGGCAAAGGACTTTCGGCAGTTGGTTTAGGTAACGAATCAAGAAAAGTTAAATCGGGTAAATGTGCAGGTTGCATATAAACTTTAATGGTTGGGGTTGAAAAGTAGAGTAGAAGAATATAAAATAGGTTGCTTTTTGATTACCTAAAAGAAATCCACCTGCAGGTTCTTCATTATTGTAGTTGAGGATAAGTATATTACAAACTCATTGGCTTTAACTGAAGAAGTCTTAACTTGCCGGTCAATTTATGAAACGGGCTCTTATTTGCGGAATTTCGGGTCAGGATGGAAGTTACCTGGCTCAATTACTTTTATCCAAAGGATACGAAGTATTCGGCACCTCGCGCGATGCACAGATTAATCCCTTCTCTGGTTTAAAACGATTAGGAATTAAAGAGAAAGTAACCCTGTTATCCATGACTCAAACGGATTTCCGCAGTGTGTTGCAAACTATTAAAAACACCAATCCGGCCGAGGTATATAACTTAGCAGGGCAAACATCGGTAGGATTATCCTTTGAGCAGCCAGTGGAAACTTTTGAGACCGTAACTGTTGGAACCATCAATTTATTGGAGGCCATTCGTTTTTTAAATCCGGCCATTAAGTTTTACAATGCCAGCTCGTCAGAGTGTTTTGGTAATACTGAACAGCCGGCCACCGAAGATACACCCTTTCATCCCCGCAGTCCGTATGCTGCGGCTAAGGCAGCTGCTCACTGGATTGTGGCCAATTACCGTGAAGCATACAATATGTACGCCTGTTCGGGAATTTTGTTCAATCACGAATCGCCTATCAGGCCCGAGCGTTTTGTGTCGCAAAAAATTATTTCGGCCGCGGTGCGTATTGGCAATGGCAGTAAAGAGATATTAAAATTAGGTAATCTGGATGTAATTCGCGACTGGGGTTACGCCAAAGAATATGTGGATGCCATTCACCGCATGTTGCATCAGCCCCAGCCCGATGATTTTGTAATAGCCACCGGTTCCAGCAATAGCTTGCGCGATATGGTGCATGAAGCATTTAACTATTACGGATTAAAGTGGGAAGAGCATTGTGAAATTGACGAAACCCTCAAACGTCCGTCCGATATCAGCCAGAGTTTGGGCAATGCGGCAAAAGCCGAGCGATTATTAGGTTGGAAGGCACAAACCCATATGAAAGATATTGTGCGCCTCATGGTGGAGAGCAAGATGGAAGTGTTGTCCGCGAAAAAATAAGAAGATGGTTTATAGGTTCTCGTGTGTTATCGGGACTGTACCAGCGGAAATCAAAAATCAAATCTGCCGGCAGTAATTAAAACGGGAACTTTCCCTGTTGGTTCGAAAGCTATAAACTCAAAGCTACCTGCATAGTGTTGGTTTATAGTATCAAATCTTGTAATAGTCAATCTAGCCATTTCCTTTATAGAAGATGGGATATAATAGTCGCTATAAAATTCACCGTAAAATACAGCATGAAAGATAGCGCTATCTTTCTCATAATTTGGTATTTCATAATAGCCCGGTTTTGTTATTCTGTAATTATTAATTTCAATTAAAATACTTTGTGATGATCCTGGGGCACACCATTGACATAGAGAATTCGGGTAATCCTCATCATATTTTTCAGCATGTACATAAAAACTTCCTTTATTATATCCGCCACTTAGTCTATCAGCGTATTGACCGTATTGTCTAGGTTTCAAAGCCCAGTTTATCCCGTTTACTTTGCATCCAAAAGTTCGGGCTCCCCAGTTGGTTACAGGTGGCAGGGTATCTTCATAAGGCTCCCTTTTACAACCCCCAAATAGGATTATCACAACCGAGAAAATACAAGCCAGCGAACCAAACTTCATATACTCATTGAAGGAATTATATTCAAAGTTAAGTGATATTGCTGGATAAGCAACCGGTTGAGATTTTTAGGTAAATAGTTTTTTAAAGGTGAATTCCGGGCCATCAGGCGAAGACAGTAGGATAGCGCGAGGCTCCGGCCTCGTGATGAATTATTATAAAGCTTCCATCTTTACCTGCGTAAACGGATTGGCACTGCTGTACACGTAAGCCTCGGGCTCGGTAACCAAACAGGCTTTAACCGGATTCTGGTGAATGTAATTTATTTTTTCTTCTATCCATTCATTCGAAAATAAGTGGATAGGGTGGTTATGCTGCTGCCAAACCTGATACCGGCTGTTGTGTTTATTGTGTTTGGCAAAGTATTCAAACATATACAGCAGCCATTCTTTCCTGCTTTCCTGCGGATGTTCGTTAACCATTTTCAGAAATTGCTTGGCCGAAAAACTTTTCAGATCGCGCAACACATCACTTAATTGTTTCTGCTCATCTTGTAAGGTGGCTATCATGTGCACATGACTTGGCATAATGCAAAATGAAAATACACGCAGCCCTTTTTTATCAATGCAAAAGTTCAGGTTGTGGATGAGTTCATCGCAGTATTCATGGCGGGTAAATAAATCAATCCAACCGACAAGGGTTAGGGTAACAAAGAATAGGCCCCCCGGAAAGGTTTTATATTTTTCAGACATGAAGGCAAGTTATTTAATTTGTGATAAAAAGGCAAGATGCCTGTTAATAGTTTGTCACGAGGCCGGAGCCTCGCGCCATCGGGGTGTTGTCCGCGAAAAAATAAGAAGATAGTTTTAGTTTGTCAGTAGGACGGAGCCTCGCGCTAGCGTTTGCCTCGGGCCATCGGAAAGATGCCTGTTAATAGTTTGTCACGAGGCCGGAGCCTCGCGCCATCGGGGAAGCTGTTTTTTCAGGAGTGGCTGTAAAATACCTTAAGTAAGAATGAAAGAAAGGTTGATGGCTTTTTTTGCCTGTTTGCATTTAATTATAATTGATCCATCAAATCCATTAGTTTCAAAGTAATTTTTTCACGGTTAATTCCGGTAATGGTTGGTTTATAAAACGGTTCACTACCAATTACCGCCCTTTCATCACCCTCAATAAAATCGGTAAGCAAAAACCTGAGTTCCGAAATTTTTTGAATTAGTAATTTTTGTTCCTCAATTTGAAGCTGGGATTGCTCCATAGCCTGTGCATGGTTACTTTTTTCCTTTTTTACCTCAAGTTTTTTCTTTTGAATGTCAACCCGTTTATCTGCTATTTCCAGTCGTTTAATTTCTTCGTTGTACTCCATAACAGTTGAATTATTTTACCAAAATTAGCAGAGCAGAGCGCAGTCTAGCTGTGGACTGCTCATTTATTAAATTTTCCGGGCATTATTTTCCCGATATTTTCCCGAATATAGCGGACTCATTTATAGAACATCAGTAATGCATAAAATACTTATAGCCAATCGCGGAGAAATTGCCCTGCGGGTAATGCGCACCGCCAAAGAGCTGGGATATAAAACCGTTGCCGTGTTTAGCGAAGCCGACCGCACCGCCCTTCATGTGCAATATGCCGATGAAGCCGTGTGCATTGGCCCTCCGCCTTCCAATCAGTCGTACCTGTTGATGGATAAAATTATTGAGGTAGCCAAAGAACTGGGGGTTACAGCCATTCATCCGGGGTATGGTTTTCTCTCGGAGAATGCGGTATTCAGTCGTAAAGTGAGCGAGGCAGGCATTGTATTTATAGGCCCAACACCCGAGGCCATAGAGGTGATGGGAAGTAAACTGGGGGCAAAGGCAGCTGTGAAAAAATTCAATGTGCCTATGGTTCCGGGTACTGAGGGGGCTATAGCAGATATTGGCGAAGCAAAAAAAATTGCCGAACAAACCGGTTTTCCGGTATTGATTAAAGCATCGGCCGGTGGTGGCGGAAAAGGAATGCGCGTGGTAAATCATTCAGCGGAGTTTGAGCAGCAAGTGAAAATGGCCATGAGCGAGGCGTTGTCTGCCTTTGGTGATGGGTCGGTTTTTATTGAGAAATATGTAGTGGGACCAAGGCATATCGAGTTTCAGATTTTAGGCGATACGCATGGTAATATCGTGCATTTGTTTGAGCGTGAATGTTCGGTACAACGCAGGCATCAAAAACTGGTAGAAGAAGCGCCTTCCAGTGTACTAACTCCTGAATTGCGCAAAAAAATGGGGGAGGCTGCCGTAAATGTGGCTAAGGCCTGCAATTATACCGGAGCCGGAACAGTGGAGTTTCTGGTAGATGCCAACCTCGATTTTTATTTTCTGGAAATGAATACCCGCCTGCAGGTAGAGCATCCGGTAACCGAACAAATTACCGGTCTGGATTTGGTGCGAGAGCAGTTTCGAATTGCCTTTGGCGAAAAACTGGGATACACTCAGAATGATTTAAAAATAAACGGACACAGCATCGAACTGCGCGTGTGTGCCGAAGATCCTGCTAATAATTTTCTGCCCGATATAGGAAAACTCAGAACCTATAAAATTCCGCAGGGTTACGGAGTAAGGGTTGATGATTCGTTTGAAGCCGGGATGGAAATTCCTATTCAGTACGACCCTATGATTGCCAAACTTATTGTATGGGGACACGACCGAGTCGATGCCATTAGAAGAATGAAGCGCGCCATTGCCGATTACCAGATAAGCGGCATTGCTACCACTTTGCCATTCGGTACATTTGTTATGAATCACGAAGCATTTGTAAGTGGCAAATTCGATACGGCATTTATTCCAAACTATTTTACACCTGAGCAATTACCTCAGTTGGCTGAAACAGGGGAGGGCATTGCAGCATTAGCATCCGTAGTGTTGCAGTCAAAGCCCAAGGGACAAAAAGGTACCGAAGGAAACCACATCGCTGGGTCAAAATCTAACTGGCAGAAAAACAGGACGCAGTGATTACTATGGGGTTAAACTTTTTAACGGAGCAGCTCCCGATTCTTAAAATAGCTAAAGTTTTAGGATATTTGCAGCCTGCACAGCGAGCAACCTGGTTGTTCTCATTAAATGAAACAGATTAATACCATAAGCAAAGAACAGCCGGTAGAACTTACCTGCCCGGTAAGCAAAACGGGGCGCAAAAGTTTTAAAACGTGGGTTAAACGTTTTGGATGGGCAGGCTTTTTCTTTTTCCTTATCAAAGGATTATTGTGGCTTATTGTTCCCTACCTTATTGCTAAAGGAATTTTACAATAGTATTTTCTCAGAGAAATTTCGCCTCCCGGTGTTTTTCCCAACTTATTTTCCTTCCGTACAAGAGGGAAAGCTTGTTTAATGATGACTTCTAAATTAAAATTAGTCTATTTTCGCACTACATGGATTTAAAAGAACATATCCGCAAAGCATCATCCGATTTGCTTTCATCTGTAACCCAACTTCGCAGGCATTTGCACGCCAACCCCGAGTTGTCGTTTAAAGAATTTAAAACGGCAGCCTTTGTGGAGGAAGAGCTCAAAGAAATAGGAATTTCCAACATTCAAACACTGGCCAATACCGGTAGAGTAGCGTTAATAGAGGGTAAAAATCCAGGGAAAAAAGTAGTGGCCCTGCGTGCCGATATGGATGCACTCCCGATTGTGGAGCAAAACGATGTTCCTTACAAATCGTGCAACGAAGGAGTGATGCATGCCTGCGGACATGATGTACATACGTCAAGTTTGCTGGGAGCAGCCCGCATTTTGTTTAATTTAAGGGAGCATTTTGAAGGAACAGTAAAATTGGTATTTCAGCCGGGTGAAGAAAAATTGCCCGGTGGAGCCAGTCTGATGATTAAAGAAGGGGTGCTTAAAGACCCCGGAGTGCATACTATGTTCGGGCAACATGTAATGCCTTTGTTGCCTGCAGGAAAAGTGGGATTCAGACCCGGATTATACATGGCCTCTACCGATGAAATTTATGTTACGGTAAAAGGAAAAGGTGGTCACGGAGCCATGCCACACATTAATATTGATCCGGTAATGATTACGGCACAAATGCTTACCGCCTTGCAACAAGTGGTGAGCAGGCATGCCAATCCTACCATTCCTTCGGTGCTATCATTTGGAAAAGTGATAGCCAACGGAGCTACCAACGTAATTCCAAATGAAGTTTACCTGGAGGGTACTTTCCGAACATTAGATGAAAAATGGAGAGCCGAAGCACACCACCTCATGGTAAAAATGGCAACCGGTATTGCCCAGAGTATGGGTGGAAGTGTGGATTTTAAAATAATGAAGGGATATCCTTTTTTAAAAAATGACGAGGCTATCACCAAAACCGCAAAACAAAATGCTATTGATTATTTGGGTGCCGAACAGGTGGTGGATTTAGATATTTGGATGGCTGCCGAAGACTTTAGCTTTTACTCTCAGGAGGTTCCGTCATGTTTTTATCGCCTCGGAACCCGTAACGAAGCCAGAGGAATTGTGTCATCGGTACATACTCCTACCTTTGATATTGATGAAAGCGCACTTGAAACAGGGATGGGATTAATGGCGTGGCAGGCTATTTCAGCACTTTAACATTATATTTGTCAAAATAATAAACGGATGCGAGTGAATTTGCGTGTTTTATGTATAGGACTGATGGCTATGTTATTGGCTTCGTGTAGTTACAAAGCAAAAAACACCTTACTAAAATCGGAAAAGAAAGTCAAGCTTGGTAAACAGGCTGTTGTGGTGGAGCATGCCACAACCGATACGGCTATTTACCAGCACCGCATAAAATCTGACGATCGGATTGTAGTGACTTTTTTAAACAGTTACGATTTGGAGAAACAAAATTTGGGGAACTCTTCGGCAGATGAGAAAGAGCAGAAAGGGTTTTTGGTAAATGAAGAAGGAAAGGTTACCCTGCCAATAATTGGAACTGTTGAATTAGGAGGGCTTACCCGTTTTGAGGCAGCACGAAAACTGGAAGGGCTTTACAGCAAGTATATTCAGAACCCAATAATTGATGTTTCAATCATTAACCTATCGGTAAGCGTTTTGGGAGAAGTGAGAACACCCGGAACATATCAACTTGATAAGGAAAATACTACTCTATTAGAGGTGCTGGCCATGGCGGGTGGGGTAACTGACAATGGAAAATTAAAAGGAGTTAAAATAATCAGGGGAAATCGTTCAAATCCCGAAGTTATTTATGTTGATTTAACACAATTATCAAGTATTGGAAATAGCAAAATAATTATTCATGACAGGGATATTGTTTACGTAGAGCCAATGGGAACTAAGTTAGTAGGAACACCTATTACAGGAATAAGTCCCTATTTTCTCATATTAAGTTCTCTCGCAAGTATTATCATTGCCATCAGTATATTAGCAAAATAAATAACACTCAAAAAATTCATGCAGGGATTTATCAGAAGCGATGACGACAGAAAAGAGGATGAAATAATCTTAAGTGATTACCTGAGGCTATTGTTCAGAAATACCCATTGGATTGTTATTTCAGTTATCTTATCCATTTTGCTGGCCTATTTAAATCTTCGTTATCAGGATCATGTTTTTCAATCGTCTGGTAGTATAAAAATAGAATCAGAGAATAATAACCTCTTAAGCGAAATCTCAATATTCAAGGATCTGAATCCCAAGGATAAAGTTCTAACAGAAGCTCATATTCTTAAATCAAAACGACTTATACTGAAAGCATGCGAAACGCTGCCAATTCAAACCAGCTATTTTTCGAAAGGGCGGGTTGTTAATAAAGAATTATATACTTCGTCTCCGTTTTTAATAAAATTGGTAAAAACCGATTCCATTAACTACGATAAAATGTATGAGCTGACTTTGCTAAGTCCAAAACAGTTTAAAATTACCTATCTCAATGATGCCGGGGAGTTAATCAATTTAAAAGGGAATTTTGGAGATACTATCTATTTTGACAGGAATAAAATTCAGGTTACTTATCAATATCCCGATTATAATCTTTCATTAGCACCCACCAATACGTTCAATTTTATTTTTAACAGCGAATCAAGTTTATATTTCCGCATCATGAGCGGGCTTGATGTAAGCCAGGCTGATAAAGGAGTGGCATTATTGAATGTAAACTATAGCGATCACGTACCGGAATTTGCAGCTGATTTTATAAATGCATTATTGCGTGTTTATACAGAGTTTGACATAGAAATTAAATCACAAACCGCTACGCAAACAATCGCTTTTATGGAATCCCTGCAGAATGATATGGACAGAACGGTCAGGGGATCTGAACAAAAGGTTGAAGATTTTAAGAAAAAAAATAATGTATTTAATCTGGATGTAAAGGGTGAATCAAGTTTTAAAAACCTGAGTGAACTTGAAACTCAGAACAGACTTTTGCAGTTGCAGATTCTTTCAATTGAGAATTTGGAGAAGCAGATTTCAGAAAATAAAACTAATTCCTATTTACCCCTGAGTATTGATGGATTGGCCGACCCGGTACTTGCAGATTTGCTCAGTAATTTAAATAAATTAACCATAGAACGTATATCACGTTCAGAGAAAGTAACCCCACGTCATGCTTCGGTAATTGAGCTTGAAAAGCAAATTGATGAATTGCGTAAATCTATCCGGATGAATGTTGCATCGGCAAAGAAAAAGATAAACTCGCAATTAGCTTACCTCAAAAGGGAGATAGAACTTATTCAATCGGATATGCGTTCACTTCCTACCGAAGAGCAACAACTTATTAACCTAAAAAGGGATATGGAGGTAAATCAGCGGGTGTACGGGTTTTTACTTCAAACCAAATTAGAAGCCGCAATATCTCGTGCCTCCATTGTGTCATCTGCACGCATTATTGATATGGCCGAGCCATCTTATTTCCCTATTTACCCTAACACAAAAATGACTTATTTGCTCTTTGTTTTGGGCGGTGTAGTATTGTGTGTTGTAATCATTTTAATTTTCAGGTTCTTTAATAATAAAGTTTATTCCCTCGATGAAATAGAAGCAGCTTCTTCCATACCTGTTATAGGTTCGGTAATGGCATTTCCGCAGAAGTTGCTGAATACTGATTCGCGTATGTTGGCTATACGGGAGCATAAATCGGTTTTTGGTGAATCTATCCGCTCAGTTCGCACTAATTTACAGTTCTTACTTCCTGATAAAGAAAAGAAAGTGATAACTATTACTTCAACTGTAAGTGGAGAAGGGAAAACATTTACCTCAATTAATTTGGCTGGTTCCCTAACTATGTTAGGGAAGAAGGTAGTATTAATTGGTTGTGATATGAGGAAGCCGCAACTTGAAACTACGTTTGAAAATCCTAATAAACTAGGTTTAAGTTCTTATTTGGCAGGTGCGTGCGGCTTAGACGATATTGTTCAGGCAACAAATTATGAAAATCTTTCGCTTATTTTTTCAGGTCCGGTTCCACCCAATCCGGCCGAGTTACTTCACTCCGAGCGTATGATTACATTAATCGAAGTTTTAAAGGAGCGCTTTGATTATGTTTTGCTTGATACTTCTCCGATTGGATTGGTTGCTGATGCGGTAGTTTTGATAAAAATGAGTGATGTTGTTATCTATGTTGTAAAAGCTGGTTATTCTCAACGAGGTTATCTTGAATTACCCAGTAAATTACGAAAGGAACACTCGTTGTCTAATATTTATTTGTTACTTAATTCTTATAAGGTTGATAAGCTATCGCACCGCGGTGGATATTATGGTTATGGAAGCGGTAATTACGGGTATTATGTAAACTCGGGTACGCAATCGAAATTTGATTGGCGTAAATTTTTCCGGTTCAGATCATAATTAAGTACAACTTGTTTCGTAACAAAATTATATCAGCTTATTTAACAAGTATTCTTGGAGTATTTTCGGGGTTACTCACAAACCTGTGGTTTCTTAAAGCATTAACACAGCAAGTGGATGCAACCGATTTTGGATTATACTCTTACATTTTTCAAATATCTTCTTACTTACTCATTTTGCAATTGGGAATGGATTTCTCTGTATCCCGACAAATTGCCGAATATATTGGTAAAGGAGAAACAGATAAGGCAAACAGTGCATTTTGGGAACTAAAAAGGTTCAACAGAATTGGTGCTACCGTTCTATTAATTGCGGTATTAATTCTTACTTTTTGTTTTTATATGGGCATTGGGGTTGAGTATGAAAAAAAAGAAATTGCAATTACATTGGTTTTGCTGGTAGGGTTAAATCAACTCCTTATTTTTTTTCAACGCCCATTTTCAGCGGCACTCATCGGAGGGCATTTTCAAGAGGTTGTTAATATTACTACTGTTATCAGAACTCTTTTTACCACTGTTATCGCTTATTTTTTGTTAATCAATGGTTCGGGAGTTTATTCTACCCCCATTGCCGAAATTGGAACTCAATTAGCTGCAAATGGTGTTTTAACAGTTTTATGTACTAAAAAGCTGAAATGGAAAAAGAATAAACCTAATGTACGAGATTACTCCATATTCAAAAGCTTGTTACATTTTGGGCTATTTTCAACTGTTGGAGGGTTAGCCTGGACCATTGAGGCAACAAGCGATATTTTATTAATAAAGTTTGAACTGGGTAGCTTAGTATTATTGAGTTTGTATGTGGTTTGGTGGCGTTTCCCACAAATGTTATTTGATTTAGCCACACGCCTTGCATCAAGTGCCATCCCTACTTTTGCCAGTCGACATGGAGCTAATGATGGATCTGTGACCGCCACCTTTACCAAATTATTTTTAGTTGTAGTTTTTTTTGCATCAATATCAGTAATTGGTATCACATTTTGGCTTCCGTCATTTATTAACTTATGGTTCCCTAAGGAGTATTTTTACTTCCAGCCACATTATCTGGCATTAGGTATGGGGACATTAGTAGCTCTGCGCATTATAGGTAATCTGTTTGCTTCATTTTTGCTTTCAGCCGGAAATACAAAACTTACTACCAGAGTGGCCTGGTTTCAGGCCATCGTTAAAATATTGCTTGCTTTTATTGCAATTAAATTTTGGGGACTTGTAGGGTTGTTGGTAGCCTCATGTTTTGCCGCTTCATTACAAATTTTGTTTTACGGATATCACCTTTTGCAGAAACAAACCATTACGGTTTCAATAGTTAAAAACATGTCAGCTATTTTTCTATTGGCGTTTTTATTGGCATTTTATATCAGAATGTCGTTTGCCTCAACTATTTTGGAGCTCATTATTGGGGCAAGTGTAACTTTTTTTGTTTGGGGAATAATCTATACCTCTATCTGCTTCCTGAATAACGAGTATAAACCTGTTATTCAAAATTTTCTGCGACAACTAAATTTTGTGAAGAAAAGGGAGTTCTGAAATGTTGGTAAACCCATAGGTTTAACTAGTACATTTTCTGTATATTGCTTTCGATAAAACAGGGAATAGCTTTTCTGTTTTTGAGCTGTTTATCATAGCTTTAAATTAATGGAATTTAATTACGATAATAACTATTACAACGAAGGAATTGGAGGTTTCCACAAGGCGAGTATTCCATATATTCACCATTTTTTTGACCGCGTTAAAAAAAGTTATTCTACCACACAGATATTGGATTATGGTTGCGGTAATGGCTTTCATTCAGGTTACTTGCGAAGCCAATCCGAAATTTTACATGGGGTGGACTTCTCTGATGCAATTCAAAGCTCACCCTTAAAGGAGAATTATCAGCAATTGTATAAAGCTGATCTTGGTAAAGACATAACCTTACCTAAAGAATTGTATGACTTACTTTTTTCTATTGAAGTGATTGAGCATGTAGAGGACTACCGCAAATTCTTAAAAAATGCCTATGACAGGCTTAAACCAGGAGGGGTCTTGTTTCTAACCACCACAACTTTTACCTGCTACCTCTTTATCTTACTGGTAATTTACAGGCGTAAAGTTTCTATCCGTAATTTAGTTTATTTTGTAATAGGCTGGTTTGGGTCTGAAAAGTACCGGACCAAATTCACCTTAAACTTATGGGAATTTACCACAGGGCATTATCATGGTTTTTCAAAACGGCAATTGACAAATGCTGCAAAGCAATGTGGATTTAAGGTAAAAGAAATAAGATACCTTCCAATTCAGGACGTGGTACCTGTATTTTATTTTAATCAACAATATAATGGACATTTTGGGTTTGCCGTAAATTATTTGGTAACCCCGGTTTTAAAAGCGGTTGGAAAATGGATCAATTTTATTTGTGCCAAAACCCGAATCTATACCCCGAATATAATCCTTGTTGCCGAAAAATAACCATATAGTTTTCATTACAGATAGCCCCGGATGGGGAGGTTCAGAAAAGAGCCTTACCCGGGTTGTAAACTTTCTGAAGTCGGATTTTGAATGTGAATTCGTTATTAGTAAGGAGGCGGATAAACGCTTGCTTGATTTTATAAACAATGCTGGATTTAAATTTCATCGCTTTTCAATCCCCTCATCAGCAAAATTCGCCTTACATGGAATAGCCGGGGCACTTAAATTAATAAATAAATTCAAAGGGAACGTCACCTTTATGGTATGGTGCCATCATCCCGATAGTAACCGATGGGTACAACTAATTTTAGCCTTAACCGGCCGAAAATTTATTTTGGCAGAGCGCTCAGTTCCCAAAAGTAAAATGGAAATTTCAGGGAGTAAGCTGGTTATTCCAATTAAACGTTTGGTTATTGGGAAAGCAGGCTCGGTGGTGGTTTGCGGGCATTCACAAACAAAGGTGTACCAGTCAGTTTTTGGTGAAGCCAATTTTGATGTAATAGTTAATTCGAGAGAGGTTAAGAAAATTGGGGAAATAGTTAAAAATGTACGCTCAAATTGGGTTCCTCCTTTTCAGATACATGGGAAGTTAATCACCTCTATCGGTCGCTTAAGTGCGGAAAAGGATCCGGTTACTTTGCTCAAAGCTTTCAGCATAGTGGCTAAGCAAATGGATTGTACACTTGTGTTTATTGGGGAAGGAGAGGTAATGGGTGAATTACAAGCACAGGTAAGTGAAGAGCAAATAAGTCACGTATTTTTTTCAGGGTATACTGAATCTGTTTATGAATGGTTATCGGTATCATCTGTTTTTGTTTCGGCAAGTCTGATAGAAGGGCTTCCGGGTGCTTTAATCGAGGCAATGTCGGCTAAAGTTCCATGTGTAGTTACAAATATTCCAGGTAATAATGAACTAATCATACACCATGAAACCGGTTTACTCGTACCGGTTAAGAATCCTTCGGAAATGGCTAAAGCTATTCATTATATTCTTAATAACTCACAGGTGGCATCCGGCTTCGCTGATAAAGCGCTTGAATTGGTAACAAAAGATTATTCTTCGGAAGAGGAATATGCAGGATGGCATAACTTGTTAAATCGAATAGCATGAAGATTTCAGTTGCTGTACGTGCTAAGTTATGGGGATTTCAGGTTGCGCATCAATTGCATCGCTACCAAATGTTACATACTCTATTTACCTCATTTTATGGAAAAATATTAGGAAGGGATAATAGCATAGGATATGAAATACCAAGGGATAATATACACACAAACGGGTTAAGCGCTTTGCATACCTATTTACTTTCAACCCGTTGGACGTTAGCCGGGGAAAAGAAATTTGGAGCGTGGGTAGGCAGCAGGCTAACAGATGAGCAGGCGGTGATTACCTGGGGGCTGCAGGCAAAACCTATTATAGAGCAATCACATAACAAAGGTATAAAGGTTATTCTGGAAAGAGGAAGTTCTCACGCATCTTATCAGCGTAATATTTTACTGGAAGAGGCAAAAATGTTTGGGGCCGATACTGCCCATTTACTAAAGAGTTTTTCTAACGAACGCATGGATCGCGAATTGTGGGAATATGAACATGCAGATTTAATTGTAGTACCGTCCCAATTTGTAAAACGCACCTTTCTAAATGAGGGAATTCCGGAACATAAAATATTTGTCAATAACTTTGGGGTTGACCTTAACGGGTTTAATCCGGCTCCCCGTGATGGTGGCCCATTTCGTATTATTTGCACCGGACAGCAAACATTGCGTAAAGGGGTTCATTACCTGTTACGGGCATTTCATGAATTAAATTTAAATAATGCCGAGTTATGGCTGGTAGGCAAATCAAGCGATGAAATAACTCCTTTTCTTAAAAAATACAGCAGAAATGTACGCACTTTTTCACCGGTTCCACAGGCTGAGCTTGCCGGTTTTTACCAGCAATGTGATGTATTTGCCATGTGTTCGGTTGAAGAAGGTCTTGCCTTGGTACAGTTGCAGGCCATGGCTTGCGGATTGCCTCTTATTTGCACAACTAATACTGGAGGAGACGACCTTGTTATCGATGGACAAGAGGGCTTTGTGCTTCCCATCAGAAATGTTGATACGTTGAAAGAAAAGCTAAACTACTTGTATTCTAATAGAGATATTTGCCGACAAATGGGGGTAAATGCCCGCAATAAGGTAAAAAGCGGGTTTGGTTGGGTTGATTACGGTGACCGGATGGTGGCCAGATATAAAAAGTTATGATGAAACAATTTTTAATTGACCGACTCGCAATTCATTTGGATGCTTACACTATGAACAGGTATCGGCTTATCCGGCCTTTTTTAAAGTATGGTCAAATCAAATCATTAAATGTGGGCACAGGAGGAGGAGTAGAAACGTTGCGCTTGTTACGCAGGGGTAATGAAGTAACAATTCTAGAAATTGATGCAAATACTGCTGCTAAAACTTCAGCCCGGATAATGCGTAACGGATTTGCAGCTAAATTTCATTGTACTACCGGACATTTTTTAAAAGTTGAAGTAGTGGGGCCTTTTAAACAGGTAATGATGTGCGAAGTATTGGAGCATATAAAAGACGATAAAGCAACTATCCTCAAAATAGCTTCATTACTCGAAAAAGGCGGGCAACTAATTCTATCAACACCCACTGCATCCGGAGGGCTTATGTTTGGAGATGAAGTAGTTGCTGATGAGGATCCGCTTCATCCCGAATACCATGTACGTGCAGGTTATGATGGTCCCGAGTTAGATAAGTTGTTAAATGAAGCCGGGTTTGAGGTGAACACCCGTATGTTTAACGGATACATACTTCTTCAGTATTATCACTTGCTCGAAAGAGCGCTTCGCAGTGTAAGTTTGCTTTTTCCGGTTGCTATTTTAATAGGTCTACTCGGAAGGGTTATTGCCCCATTACTTGAATTAATTAAAATAAAACCTTCAAATCAAATAACTATCGCAACCCGCCTATGAAACAAGCTATCAAAAAACTTTTTTTTAAAGACGGAGATATTGATTATTTATTCAGTCGTGGGATACTTAAAGGGCTAAGGTTTACTACTAACCCAATGCATAAAATTCAGCGTATTTTAGGGTTGGATGAAAGAGAAATTGAATTAATTACCCGAAACTTTACTTCAAGGGCTAAAAGTGCTATAGATGTGGGGGCGAATGACGGATGGTACACTTTGTTTTTTGCAAGTATTCCAACTGTAAAACATGTAATTGCCTGCGAGCCGGAGGATCAATATACCAACGCTTTTCTACATAATTTAGAAATCAATCCTACGGTTGAGCAAGGTAAAATTAAAGTAATTAGAGCATTTGTTGGAACAAACCAGGCCGGAAATTATGTAACAATTGATGAATTAACTGAAAATCTTCCGGAACCTGTTTTATTAAAAATTGATGTTGATGGAGGAGAGGTTGACGTACTGGAGAGTGCTCAAAAAACACTTGTATCAAAAAAAACATTTTTAATCATAGAAACCCATAGCCCGCAACTCGAGAAAGATTGTGCGACTCATCTGCAAAATTTGGGTTTTAAGGTTACAATTGTTAAAAATGCCTGGTACCGTTCATTTATAAAAGATTTACGACCGCTGGAGCAAAACAGATGGCTTTATGCAGAGAAGGTCTGAGCCCAAAGTAAACTATAATATTGCAAGAGTTTAATGTTGAATAGGAACGGAGCATCATTAAATAAGTAAAGTGAAGAAGTTATTTCAAAAAGTACTTATTCTTGGCCATTACACGGTAAATGATCCTACGACAGAGAATACCATAAAAACTTTTTCAGGGATTAGTGATCATGTAAAAATGATTCAGCAAAGTCCCAATGAAAATAAAGCCGTTCGTCAGTTAGAAAATACCGTTTTAATCAAGATTTACGATTTCAGACATTTCGGGTTCTTAAAGGGCTTAGTTAGTATTATACGTTATTGGTGGTATGGCATTGTAACCCGTTGGATAATGTTTACATATAAGCCCGATTTGGTAGTCACATTTATGTTGTACCCCCTTTCTGTTTTAAAAGTTTCTCAACACAAAAGATATAAACTATTAAGTTGTATTTATGATATTCCAAGCGAAAATTTCGCAGGTAAATTCGATCGTGTAATAAACAAAAAGGGATGGGATGCACTTGCATTTTCCAACTTAGTTTGGAGCAGCGATTCTTATAAAGCTGAGCTAACCATGAAGTTTGGGAAATTAAATAAATTGCCTTTAGTCTGCCATAATTGCCCATCGGTTTCAGAGTCTAATTATACGCCTGGAAAACGTAGTTTATGGTTAAGGAAAAAATTAATAGATTTAGGTTTTCCGGTAACAGAAAGCAGCGGTTGCATTATTCTTCGTGCAGGTGCGATTGGCGATTTTGGGGGGATTGAAGAAACCCTAGAAATAATGAACAAACTCCCGGAAGATGTGTTCTTTCTAATGATGGGCAGGCCTACTCCTGAGTATAAGGCGAAATTGATTCAGAAAATAAACCTGCTTGGGTTAGAAAAGCGGGCGATTATTTGGGACCGCCCTGACGATGAAAGCTGGCGGCATGCAATTGCCGGTTCTGATATTGGTCATTTATTACACCTTGAGCCAGTTGATAATCCCTTGCTATCAGAGATGTATCAACTCAATTCATCTTTGTCCAATTACCGGCTTTTCAATTATATGGCTGCCGGTTTGCCCATTCTCTCTTATAACGATATCCGACTCGAAACTATACATCGGCAACTTGACTGTTTTAGCGTTGTTAATAGGGATAATATTCATGAAAGCCTGTTTCAGAACCTGTTCAGGTTATGTTCAGACAAAGCATTTTATAATCAGCAAAGCGCTGCCGCTTTAAAAGGGTTTACCGATTGTTATAATTGGCAAAATCAATTCTCACCCGTTTTAAACCAACTGTTAAAGATAAATCCAGGGCTTTAGGGTGAAAAATCGTTGAAAGGATGCTTTTTTTGGTGAATTGGATGTTGCAATAAATAGATTTATCCCATTAGTTTAAACGCATATTAATTAAATTACGTTCATTAAATTCATCTACACGTAAAATATTATACAACAGATTTTTGTGAAGAAATTGTACGATTTTAAATACCTGTTTTTGTTGGTAGATTTTTTGTTTCCTGCGGTAGCATTAAGTACTTTCGGATCGGATAACCAGCATAAAGGAAATCTGATAGAGACTGTTCAATTGCTGAGGGGTGCATACCAGTATAGCGGGGTATTGGTTTGTGGTGTTGCTGCAATAGTATTTTTTTTCACACTTGGCAAACTTTGGAAGACAGGAGAAGTAAGTTGTTCATTAAGTTTAATCCATCTTATTTTAATTTATTCAGCGGAGAATTTTAGTATCAAACCTTTGCGATCCCCTATATTAGCAAATGTTTTTATTAGAGCGAGTATTGTTGGTTTATGTATATTTTTGTGGAAATTATCACCAAAATATATTGTGCACCAATTTACCAATTGGATGAAATCACAAATAAGTATGAATAGAGTTAAACAAAGTACTTTATGAAAGCAATTGTAACGGGGGGGGCAGGTTTTATCGGGTCACATGTTGCCAAATCTTTAATTGGGTTAGGTCATCAGGTATTGGTTATTGATGATCTTTCAGGGGGCTTTAATTATAATTTACCTAAAGGATCCGAGTTTTTAAAAGCTTCCGTAAACGATGATCTTAACGAAGTTTTTATCAAATATAAACCCGATTGGGTATATCATCTTGCGGCCTATGCTGCAGAGGGACTTTCACATCACATTCCAAGTTTTAATTATAATAATAATGTTCTGGGAACAGTGAATGTTTTAAATGCAGCCTACAGATCGAATGCCTCGCATTTTATTTTCACCTCTTCCATTGCTGCATATGGTCATCCACATGGAGTTGATTCATTTGATGAATCAACTCATTGCCATCCTTGTGATCCGTATGGAACGGCTAAATTAGCCTGCGAATATCATATTGAAGCTTTCAGGGCTTATTTTGACCGGATGGATTATACCATATTCAGGCCGCATAATGTTTTTGGCCCACATCAGAATATTGCCGACCCGTATCGCAATGTGGTTGGCATTTTCATGAATAGGGTTTTAAACAAACAAGCGATGCCAATTTTTGGGGATGGGAGCCAAACAAGAAGCTTTTCTTATATTGATGTAGTAGCCGAAAGTATCGCTGCTGCACCATTTACTGAAGGTGCCCGAAATGAGATTTTTAATATTGGAGGAGATGAATCGATGACGGTAAAGGAACTTGCCGAAATTATTGCAGAGGTTTTTGAAGTTCCGGTTAACATTGAATGGATGCCTGCCAGAAAAGAGGTTGTTCATGCTCACTGTTATCATGAAAAGGCAAGAAGTGTTTTTAGTAAACAATATGCGCATTCAACCGATATCAGAACCGGAATAAATCTTATGGCGCAATGGGTAAAAGAAAAGGCCATACCATCGCCTACAGAATGTCCGGCTCCTATAGAAATAATGGATCAGCTTCCCCCTAGCTGGAAAAGTCGCCTTATTCTTTAAATGATGCCGGAAGTAAGCATTTGTTTAACAACCTATAATCGTTGTGGGGTACTGGCGGCAACTATTGACAGTATTTTGGCGCAATCCTTCAGTGATTTTGAACTAATTATCAGTGACGATAATTCACCGGATGCAACTAAGAGTATATGTGAAGAATATGCGGCAAAAGATAAGCGTGTGAAATACTTTCGCAATGAGCAAAACCTGAAAATGCCGGGTAATCTAAATAATGCCATCAGTAAAGCATCCGGAAAGTATATAGCAAATTTGCACGATGGGGATGTTTATCAACCCAATTTAATAAAGAAATGGAAAGAGGCGCTGGATAAATTTCCGGAAGCATTATTTGTTTTTAACGGGTATAATATTGAAACGAACAAAGGGAGAGTAATTAACTATATACATCCTGAGTTTAAATTGATAAATGATGGGAGAGTATTAATTGAGTATATGCTCAAAAACTTTTCATCGGCTCCCTGGGGTACTGTCATGGCTCGTAAAGAAGCCTATCAAAAGTACGGGTTATTTGATGCCGACTACGGATTTATAAGTGATGTTGAAATGTGGCTTCGGCTTGGAACCAAGGGCAAGGTGGCTCATGTTCCGGAAACATTGATTTCATTAACACCCAGGGAGGTCACCCATCCCTACTTTTTACCTCATTGGAATGTGGTAAGAAATAATTTTCGTATACTTAAACGATATTATTACGAATACAAATTACCTCTAAGTGAACTTACATTTTTAAATAAACGAATTAAGAAAAGTGTACTGTCTGATTTTTTTATTTTAATTAAATATCGTCAATGGGCACGAATTCGTGAAGCACTGACTCTGTTTCGTAAGTCACCCGATTTTAAAATAAAATTAATAGGATTGCTGATCCCTTGTAAAAAAATCCCTTTGCAAGGTTTTACTCCTGAACAGTTTTGGGATGAAATTTTATTTCAAACAAATTAGTTGTTACCATAAGCATGTTTTCCCTCTCATTTAAACGCATTACATCCGGTGGAAACTTTATTCCCGAAATTGATGGGTTACGGTTTGTGGCTATTTTAAGTGTTGTGCTTTTTCACATATTGGGTTTTATTACCGCACGTGATATGAACCCATACCATGATTCCATTAATTATTCGGGTTTGGTTTATTACATTTCTCACGGGCATAATGGAGTACCTCTTTTTTTTGTGGTAAGTGGGTTAATTTTAGGTTTACCGTTTGCCCGTCATTATTTAAATAAGGAGCCCAAAGTTTCTTTAAAAAAATATTTTATCAGAAGGTTAACCCGATTAGAGCCTCCTTATATAGTTGCAATGACATTTTTTTTCTTTGCAAGCGTTTATATCACGCATAGTTTAGGTTTTTCAGAGGCGGCTAAAAGCTATTTAAGTTCACTATTTTACAGTCATAATATTTTATATGGTATCAACGTATTGCCATTGATAAATTTTGTAACCTGGAGTCTTGAAGTTGAAGTGCAGTTTTACCTCCTTGCTCCCGCTCTCGCCATGATTTTTAAGATAACAAACGCATGGATGCGAAGGGTAATTTTGGTTATCTTAATCATCGTGTTTATTCTGGCGGGCAATTTTGTTAAATTACCATTTTTAAGTTTGTGGGATTATTTCGAGTATTTTCTTCTGGGCTTTTTGCTGGCCGATTTATTTATATCATGCAAAGGTGTGATTGTTAAATCCAGACTTCATTCTTTTTTTGCCTTTAGTTGTCTGATGGGGTTATGGATTTGGGATGGGTTTGAAATTACAAATCCTCTACTTAAATCACTCTGGGAACTTTTTTTTATTTGTTGCATTTTTGTGTTTTATTATCAGGTTATAATAAATAAAGCGCTTCCCTTTTTTGCAAAACCTGTAATCACATCAATTGGGGGCATGTGCTATTCAATTTATTTATTGCATTACCCTGCTATTTCGTTTGCAGGCAACTTTATTGTTAAGTTTTTGTTTTCAAGCTATTCTTTTCTGAATGTCGGTATTTATATCATTTTCCTTTTAGGTGTAATTTTAATGAGTTCTGCAGTTTTTTTCCTTTTAGTTGAACGCCCCTGTATGGTAAAGGACTGGCATAAGGTTTTGTTTTCCAAAATTGGTTATAGAAAGGCTATTGACTGATGTTTACTGTGACATACTTTGTTGTTTTTAATTGGCTCTTCTCAGTATATTTGTTGAATAATGAGAAGTTTAAATCAGAAAATTACCAGATTGTTTAAATGAACAGCATCACTACTTTTTATTTAATCAATCTCATTGGGTGCTTCGCAATACTGGTGTTTAGCTTATTGAGTTTGTGGTTTAGAGTAAAAAGGGGATTGCTGCTAACAGGCGTTTCCGGTCTTTTTATGAGTGCTTCTTTGTTTCTTGGGATTGGTCCTATTTGCTACATGCTTAGTGACATTTCGTGGGAGCTCATGACAACGGCTGTTGTAAGTAGATACCAGGCTGAAATAATTCCATTTGTTGCCACAGGTTTTTTTCTGGTTTTCGCCAACGAATTCAGAAAGAGAAAAAAAGGAATAAGTAAAAATAAGATTGAACTGACAGAGTTAAAAGCTAGTTATTTTAAAGTAGTAATTTTCTTTTTCGTTATTTCTTTAATTGGGTATTTTTTGTCACAAACTGAAATTGCCAATTCCGGAATCGGGACTTTTTTCCCGGTTTTCCGGTTATTTCTTTATCCTTCCATTATTCTGGCAGTTTATCAGGTTAAAGTTACAAGGCCTGTTACCATAATTGTTGCTTGCATAATTCTTTCCTTAGGTTTTTATCTTACCTTGATGTCGGTATGGCGCTCTCAGCTTATTCTTTTCTTTTTGTCATTTGCGATTGGCCTTCTCCAACGATCCAGAAAATTTACTATTCCTGTAGTGTTAGGTGCATTCTTTATTGTTTTACTTCTGTTACCATTTCAGCACCTTAAAAAAACCGATTATTATAAAGTAAAGGCAAATCTTTCCGGGTCTTTTGTAAAAACCTTAAATCTTCCATTAAGTGAAAGACTTAAATTTGCCGGACTTTTTTTTGCTGAAAGAATCAATTACGGACGCGAAATTGCCTATGTAAATCATGCCATCCATCAGAAGTGGCTTCGTTTGCGAAATGGGGAGACTTATGGGGAAATGGTACTTCAGGCGGTTCCTCGAAGCCTTTGGCCAGGTAAACCATCCTTTAATTATTATACAAATTATTATTTGCCCAGACGTATTGGGCTTGTAGGAGAAGAAGACGATTATACAAGTTGGGGTGTAAATGTATATGCCGAATTTATCATGAACTTTAATCGAGTTTATTTATTGGGATTTATTCCATTACTTTTTTGGGTGGTTGCAGGTATTGATAAATTCATTTCTAATAAATACCAAAATACGCTTGTAAAATGGGTAGTGCAAACGAGTTTTTTCTTTATAACTTTCGAAATGGTTGGGATAGTAAACGTTTCCACATTCGTAATCTGGATGCTAATTGTTGCTAAGCTTTCGGAGGTTATTTTTAAAATGCGTTTTAAACGGTCTTTGTCAAACACCTCTCAATATCCTGTGTGATGAAGATACTGATATACGGAGAGTGTGGCGATTATGGTACCGGAGCATGGTGCTATGCTCAAACATTAATTCAAATGGGGCACGATGTGCAGTGGTTTCATCCCTATACCGGGGTTGAAAAATATTTACATAGTCTATTCTGGAAGGTAATTCGTAAGTTTAATCAACGCAATATTCTCAAAAAGCACCTTGAATACCACAATAAATTGTTTATTGAAAAAGCTCACGTACACCAACCTGAAATAATCATTATATTAAAGGGACTGTTTATCCCAGGCCATACCATTGTTGAACTAAAAAAAATGGGAGCCTGGGTTGTGAATATTAATCATGATGATTTTTTTAGCTTGAATCCAAATAACCGCAGTGAAGTTCAACTGAATGCAATTCCTTTCTATCATCATATTTTTACTACCAGAGAGGTAAACGTAAAAGAATTGTTACCTTACAATAAAAATACTACCTTTTTCCCTTTTGCGTACTACCCAAAAATTCACCGAATCATTGACTTGCCAGAAAGTGAAAGTAATTTTTGGCGTAATGATGTTTTATTTGTGGGCACCTGGGAAAAAGAAAGGGCTAAACTACTTGAAAAATTAGTTATTGAAGTACCTGCTGATTATGCTATTTATGGAACACAATGGCAAAAGGTATCTAAATCATCACCATTGTATCCTTACCTCAAATTTAAACCTTTGATTGGTGACGAAATGGCAATCGCAATCAGATATGCAAAAATGTCGCTGGGTTTTTTACGAAAAGAAAACAGAGATGATTACACACAACGTACTTTTGAAATACCTGCTTGCGGAGGATTACTCTTAGCTGAAAGAACCGACAGGCACAAGGAATTTTACAGGGAGGGGGTAGAAGCCGTTTTTTTTGATGCCGGTAGTGAAAAAGATTTAATTGAACAAGTAAAAGGGTTGCTTCATAGTTCAGGTAAATGCGAAGAAATAAAAAAAGCCGGTTATGAGCGTTTACTTACCGATGGTCATACCTATAAACATCGTTTAACCAAATTGATTGATTTTTATGAAAAACGATGAGACACTAACTGATAATGGGATAAAGGTTAACTTAATATTTCGTAAACCTCAGAAAAATTATTACAGTGTAGAGCGCGTGTTTGGCGATTTGCGAAATGCATTTTCAAGCAGTTTTATTTTTAATGATACGTATCTTCCTTACTATAGCAGGGGAATAGTTGACAGAGTAAAAAATATTTTCTATTGCCGGAAAAATCTTACAGACATCAATCATGTAACCGGAGATGTTAATTACATTGCCTCTTTTTTGCCTGCAGAAAACATGGTTCTTACTATTTTAGATTGCGTGTATCGGTTCAATACAAAAGGCTTAAAACGATTATTTATTTGGTTTTTCTGGTATTACCTTCCTGTACGCAGAGCAAAATACATTACTGCTATTTCAGAATTTTCAAAACGGGAAACGATAGCCATTACCGGAATTAACCCTGATCGGATAAAAGTAGTATATGTTTCTTTACCCGAAGGTTTTTCTCCTTCTCCCAAATTATTTAATTCTCATTGTCCGGTAATTTTACAGGTTGGAGCTTCTTCAAACAAAAATGTAAAAAACCTTATTCTTTCGCTTAGGGATATTCCTTGTGAATTATGGATAACAGGAACCCTAAGTGCAGAACTCATTGCGCTATTAAAAGCGTCAAATGTGAAATATAAAAATTTTATTGGTTTGAATAGTGAAGAGATGATAAATCTGTATAAGCAATGTGATATCGTTTCATTTATTTCATTGTATGAAGGTTTCGGTATGCCCGTAATTGAGGGGCAAGCTACCGGACGTGTTGTGATTACAAGTAATTGTGCCTCGCTACCCGAAGTGGCTGGAGAGGCCGCTCTTATTGTGGATGAACCCGAGAATCCATTAGCCATTCGAACAGGAATACTAAGGTTAATTAACCAGCCTGAATTACGTGAAAGGTTAGTTTCCCTTGGATATGAAAATGTAAAAAGATTTGACCGCAAAAAAATGGCCAGGTCATATGAAGAAATTTACCATAGTATAAGACAATAACTATAGAACCACTTTCGAATGAATAGAAAGAAACGTATACTTCTGGTAATTGATTGGTTTTTGCCTGGATTTAAGGCCGGAGGTCAAATAGTTTCCTGTTATAGTCTTATTAAGAGACTTCATGTATTTTATGATTTTGATGTATTTACCTCCGACAGGGATATGGGTGACACTGCACCTTATAATTCAGTCAAGTTAAACGAATGGGTTAATCATCCTGATGGTTTCCGGATTTTTTATGCTTCTTCCCAATCTACCCAATCCAAATTCAAAGAAGTTCTTAATGAAAACTCTTATGATATTGTTTACTTAAACAGTTTTTTCTCTGTTAAATTCACCATACTGCCGTTAATTTATCTCCGTAATACAAATAAAAATACCTCAGTTATCCTTGCACCCAGAGGAATGTTGGGAGAAGGAGCACTTAAATTAAAAAAACTAAAGAAAACGGCATTTATATTATTTGCTAAAATATTCTCACTGTATAAAAGGGTTACGTGGCATGCAACCTCATTATCGGAAGTGCAGGAGATTAAAAGAATAATGGGGAAAGATGTAAAAGTGGTTATGGCCGAAGACACCGGCTCTTTTCTTGAGGCCGATTATGCTCCCTTGGCGAAGAGTAAAAATACCTTGAAAATTGTGTTTATATCCAGAATCTCCCGTAAGAAGAATCTGGATTATGCCTTTAGGGTTCTTGAAAATGTATCAACTGACCTTAATATTTTATTTGATATTTATGGTCCTATTGAGGATAAACAATACTGGGAAGGTTGCCTGAAGCAAATAAATGAACTTAATTTTAAGCATAAAGTTAATTACAAAGGAGAAGTAAATCCAAAACAGGTGGTGAATTTGTTTCAGGAAAATCACTTGTTCTTTTTTCCAACCCATCATGAAAATTTCGGACACGTTGTTTATGAGTCACTGCACTCTTCCTGTCCGGTATTAATTTCGGACCAGACCCCATGGGTTGAAATAGAGAAAAAATATGCCGGATTTTCGCTATCATTGAAGGATATGAATTCATTTGTTTTGTGCGTTGAAAAATTTGCAAGAATGGATCAAACTTCATATGATGAATGGAGAAAAGGAGCCTTCGCTTTCGCAAAAGAATTTGCATTGAACCCGAATTTAATTGGAAACTATAAAAAAATGTTTGACTAAAAAATGTACATACTCGGACTTAACGCTTATCACGGTGACTCTTCGGCAGCACTCTTAAAAAATGGGGAGCTTATATGTGCTTTTGAAGAAGAACGATTTACCCGTTTTAAACACTGGGCCGGATTTCCGGCCTTATCTATTCAGGCGTGCTTGGATGATGAAAATATAGCTCTCAACGACATATCTTTCATCACCATTGGTCGTGACCCTGGTGCCCACCGGATGAAAAAAATAAAAAGGGTGCTAACGGGAAAGGCAAATTTTAACTGGTTGCTCGAGCGTTTTAAGAACAGTCAGAAAGTAGCCTCTCTTGAAGAGGAATTTAAGCGACATTTTAAGAATGTACCCTCCGATTTGGCAGGCAGAATAGTAAATGTAGAACATCACCGCTCTCACTTAGCCAGTGCTTTTTTTGCATCGCCTTTCAAAGAAGCGGCTTTACTTTCTATTGATGGATTCGGTGATTTTAGTTCATGCATGGTAGCCACCGGAAATCAATCAACCATTAACGTTTACAATCAGGTATTATTTCCACATTCAATTGGTGTTTTTTATACGGCATTTACTCAATATCTGGGGTTTCCTCATTATGGTGACGAATACAAAGTGATGGGGCTGGCACCTTATGGCTCTCCGGCTTATTTAAACGATTTGCGTCAGATTCTTAAAACCACTTCCGATGGGCTATTTGAATTGAATCTGGATTATTTCACACATCACACCGAAGGGGTGAAAACGCTGATTTTAGAAAAAAATGATCCTTCTCACAACCGTGTTTTTTCAAAGGTGATGGAAGATAAATTTGGCAAGTCGCGACAAAAAGGGGAAGAACTTACCCAATACCACCGTGACTTAGCTGCCTCAGTTCAAAAAGTTACTGAAGAAACAATTTTTCATTTACTCAATAACCTGCAGCAAAAAACCGGAATGAAAGAGGTGTGTATTGCTGGCGGTGTGGCACAAAACTCAGTAGCCAATGGTAAAATAACCCGCAATACTCCATTTCAAAAAGTATATATTCCCAGTGCGGGACACGATGCGGGCATTGCGGCAGGTTCTGCCATGTATCACTACCATCATACCCTGCAAAAGGAGCGGGTAAAACCTGTTTATTCAGCCTATACAGGGAGCTATTTTTCCAATGAACAGATAGAAGCCATTCTGAAAGAAAAAAATATACAATATACCCGTTTAAGTGATGACGAATTATACGATAAAGTAACTGATTCTATCATAAACGGAGGAGTAGTGGGATGGTTTCAGGGAAGAGCCGAATTTGGACCGCGTGCATTGGGAGGACGCTCCATTATTGCTGATCCGCGCAGGGCTGATGCCAAAGATTTACTCAATTCAAAAATTAAACGGAGAGAAAGTTTTCGCCCTTTTGCCCCATCTGTTTTGAAAGAATATGTAGGGGAGTTTTTTGAGCTTACCGATGAAGTGCCGTTTATGGAAAAAGTTTTTCCGATTAAAAAGGAAAAACAAGCTTTAATTCCTGCCGTAACACATGTTGACGGAACGGGTCGCTTGCAATCGGTGGATGCGGAGGTGAGCCCAAGGTATTATCGTTTAATTGAGACCTTCAGAAAAAAAACCGGAATTCCGGTTTTGCTCAATACATCATTTAACGAGAACGAACCTATTGTAAACACTCCTGCCCAGGCGCTGGATTGTTACCTGCGCACCAAAATGGATATTCTGGTATTGCAAAATTGTATTATAAGTCGCTAAATTTTGAAAATAAGTATTATCACCGTTTGCCTCAATGCTGCCGATACGATTGAAGAAACTATTCAGTCAGTATTTGCGCAAACTTACCCCTCGGTTGAATATATACTTATTGATGGGAAATCGACAGATGGTACACTCGAAATATTAAATAAATACAGGCATCGGTTTGCTGCACTGGTGTCAGAAAAAGATACCGGGTTATATGCTGCCATTAATAAGGGAGTTAAAATGGCTAGCGGGGATCTGATTGGTATTCTGCATGCCGATGATTTGTATGCATCTGCCTATGTACTTGAAGAAATTGCAGCACTGGTGAACTCTGCACCATATGACGCGGTGTATGCAGATTTAGAATATGTGAATCGGGAAAATCCGTCAAAAATTGTTCGTTATTGGAAGTCAGGAATGTATAAAAGCGGTTCTTTCCGGTTAGGTTGGATGCCACCTCACCCTACTTTTTTTGTTAAACGAGCGATTTACGAACAATTTGGATATTTTAATGAATCATTTACATCAGCCGGAGACTATGAATTAATGCTCCGATTTATCCATATTCACAAGGTAAAGTTGGGTTATTGGCCAAATGTGGCAGTGAGAATGAGATTAGGAGGGAAAAGTAACGTGAACCTGAGCAACCGGCTCAAGGCGAATAAAGAAGACCTGAAGGCTTGGGAAGTAAATGGATTAGGAAGACCTGTTTTCATCTCATTTATTAAGCCATTTCGCAAAATACATCAGTTTTTGCCAAAACTTTTCAGATGAGGTTACCGATGTCTTTTTTCTTGCCAAAAATTACTTAAATTTGGTTACCAAAATGCCGATTAGCAGATGAACAATTTTAAAGCATGGGTTTGTATACTCTATCTGGCGGTGCTGCCCTTTTTATCAATTGCTCAAAAGAAGTTAGGATTTGAATGGATTCATCCGGGACAGACTTACTATCGTTTTGCGGTAACCAATAACGGGCTTTTTCGCATTGATTATACTACGTTGGTCAATTCAGGTATTTCACCTGCTTCCATCGATCCCAGAAAAATTCAACTGTTTCAGCGCGGAGAAGAAATGCCTGTTTTTATAAGCGGGGAAAGTGACAGTAGTTTTGATCAGGGAGATTATATTGAATTCTTCGCTTATAAAAATGATGGGTTTTACGATAAGAAACTGTACCTAGACTCCACAAATCACCATAATCCTTATGTAAGTTTAATTTCAGATACAGCCTATGTTTTTTTTACAGTGAACCCACAGCCGGGAACAGTTCCTTTGCGTTTGGTGAACTATACAAACACCAATTACGGAAGTTTTACTGCCGAACCTTATTTTATGAAAAAGCAGGTACTTTCTTTTGCAAATATCTATTATTACGGAACACCACTTATTCCATCTGATGATTATCATTCTTCTGAATATTTAATGGGTGAAGGTTGGGCGAGTGAGCGTTATGGTAAAGGTATTGGTAAATTTACCGGACAATTCAATACAGCTTCTTACTTCAGTAGTGGTCCGGCTCCATTCTTTAAAATTCGTTTTTCGGGGGTTTCTGATTACGGTTCAATCAATCCCGACCATCATCATGTATTAAAAATTAGCCCTGACCAGAGTGTTTATACTACTTTGTTTGATTCCATTTTTGAAGGATATACCACCTTAACATTAGCTTCATCTTTATCTTCATCCGTTCTTGGAACAACCAACACATTTTTCGAGATAACAAATATTGATGATCAGGGCAGTGCAGTAGATGCAGTGGCTGTTGCATTTGCAGAACTTACCTACCCATCATTGCTAAATTTGCAAAATACAACTTATCTCGAGTTTAACCATACCTCCACCTCGTTGGCCAGCGATGTACTTTTAAGCTTTACTAATTATTCTGGCAATTCACCTGTTCTTTATGATCTTACTGGAAGAAATCGCATCAGTGGTTTTTTAAATGGCTCTAATGCGAAATTTCTTTATATGAGAAACTCATCCGGAAATTCACTGGTATTATTTGATACAGTTGATGTAAAGAAGGTGATTATACTGGAGGCAGTTGATTTTCCGGTAATTGATTCCACTATAAAATATGACTATCTAATTGTAACCAACCGGCTGTTATTACCTAAAGCTACCGAGTATGCCCAATATCGGTCTTCTGCCTACAAGGTATTGCTTGTAACAACTGAACAGTTGTCAAATTTTTATACCTATGGGATCAATCATCCATTGGCTATCCGGAATTTTGCTGACCATTTATTAACCTCAGGATTAAATCCTAAGTTTTTGGTTTTAATTGGACGGGGGTTGCAGCATGACTATGTAAGATTACCGCAGTACAATTGGGTGAATCTGGTTCCGCAATTGGGTGTTCCCTCTTCTGATAATATGTTTACCTCCGGGTTAAATGGTACCTTATACGAGCCTGCTATTCCCACCGGGAGAATTCCGGCTATCACCAATCAGGATATTGATAATTACCTGCAGAAAGTAAAGAGCATGGAAACAAATCCTGATTCGATTCGTTTTTGGCGAAAAAATATTGTTCATCTGGGGGGAGGTGAAGGTGCAGATCAACAAAATTCCATCGCATTCACCTTAAACGAGAATAAAAAAGTGGCAGAGGCTCCCTATGCAGGAGCTAAAGTGACAAGTTTTTTTAAAAGTACTACAAATCCTGTTGATGTTAACCTCAAACAGGCCATTCTTACTCAAGTTAATCAAGGGCTTAATGTACTAACTTTTTTTGGTCATGGGTCTTTGAATATAATTGATATTGATATTGGGAAAATAACCGATTTAAGCAATAAGGATAAGTATCCGCTGATGTATTTTAACGGATGCAATGTAGGAAATATTAGTGCCGATATAACCGGTGGTAGTGCTGGAGTAGGAATTAATGGAGCAACTTATCTAAATACAGCAAATGCCGGAGCAATTTCATGGATAGCTCATTCTAATACATCCAAAGTAAGTTTTCTTGATGCCCAGATTACCGGTTTTTATCGAAATATTTTTTTAACAAACTATGGAGCTTCAGTGGGAGAATGTATGCAACAGGCTATTCGCTACTCACAAATAAATGGCAATGAAGAGAGCAAATCACATAGTGCTCAGATGATTTTACTTGGTGATCCCGCCATACATTTGTATACTCCTAGTTTATCTGATTATGAAATAACAAACCAGGATGTGTTTTTCACTCCTTCTGATTTTTCTGCAGTTTCCGACTCTTTTGCCATTGCTGCCATTGTAAAAAATAAAGCAAAGGCTACAGGTAATGATTTACAATTTAGGATTACCCGAACACTTCCCGGTGGGGCTAAACAATTCTATACCTTTACAAAAACAGGAGGAATTAACTATCTTGATACCGTTTCGTTCTATATAAAGTCAAAAGATATTGCAACTACCGGGTTTAATCAATTCGATTTTCAGATTGATCCATTTGATTCTATTAACGAATACAGCAAAGCCAATAATTCCGCTTCAGTCACTGTTTTTGTTCCCGGCAATTCGCTTTATCTCCTTTCCCCACTTCAGTATTCTATTGTAAATGCTACCAATATTACCCTCACTGCCCAGGGGCAGAATTTGTTTAGTGACGCAGAAGATTTTGAAATGGAAATTGATACTTCACCTGATTTCAATCCTTTTTCTCCATTTTATCAGAATTCCGGAATTTTAAAAAGTGCTGGTGCTCTGGCTCAATGGAATCTATCCATTGCCTCAAATGACAGTATGGTATATTTTTGGCGAGCCAGATTAAAGAAACCGGCCAATGAAGGAGGGAATTGGAACAATTCATCTTTCGTGTACATAAAGAAAGGTTCAACCGGATGGTCGCAAAGTAATTTTAATCAGTATAAAGCTGGAAGTTTTACTACCCTGATTCCGGATACAATAACAAGAGAATTTAATTTCACCTTAACCGGGGAAGAGATAAGTTTAAGTACAGCTCGTTGGCGCCATGGCGGGCTTGGAATAAAATTATCCACTTCGCAGCCGCTTACTCCGTTTGTAGGTAATTGTATGTTTGATGGTATTGTAGGAATGGTATTTGATAAAAAAACACTGAATTATGACCTTGAAAGCAAGTACCCATATAACTGTCAGTATGTAATTAGTTATAATAATTCGGGAGCGCTTTACCCTGCCCGAATAAATTACTATACTTTTCAAACTCAATTGGCTTCCGGACGGCAGGCATTGATAGATTTTATTGACACACTTGATGATAAAGTTTATGCTGTGTTTTTTACTAGGTACAATTCAATGCCTTCTGGCTGGGATGAAAATTTCTACAAGGCATTTGAAAAAATCGGCTCCGGGCAAATTCGCAATCTTACCAATGATAGTATGTCATTCGTAATTATTGGAGAAAAAGGACTGCCTATCGGTCAGGCAACAGAAAAGTATATTTATAACCCGTATTTTGGTACTACCGGTGCACAAAATCAAAGTGATACCATCATAGCGGATGTTCGAAAGCTTCTTACTTATAACTGGTTTGAGGGTTCTCTTGTTTCACCTCTCATTGGCCCTTCTGTATCGTGGAATAAAGCATTTATTAAAACAAGTAATAATGAAACAATACAAAGTGATTCGTTTGTGGTAGATATCATTGTTATCACAGAGAATGGGGAAGACTCCGTCTATTATTCTCAAATTCGCCCGGATTCTATTGATCTCTCAACTATACCTGCCAGTCAGTTTCCGTTTCTGAAATTACGTTTATACACTTATGATAAGGTATTTCGTTCACCTCTGCATTTAGATTACTGGCAGGTATTGTATCAGCCGCCACCCGAAGGATTTATAAATGCAAAAGCCCTCTATAGCTTTTATAAATCGGGAATTGAAGAAGGCGACAGTATTCAGGTTAGTTATGCATTTCAAAATATTACTTCAATTCCATTTGATTCGGTTTATGTAAGGTACTCAGTAATTGATGCAAATCGTACCGAAAAGATTACGCTGGCTAAACTATATCAGCCTATTGCCTCTTTTGATACATTAGTTATATCTGAAAAATTAGCTACGCTCGGTTTATCCGGGGCCAACTTACTTTCGATTCAGGTGAATAAAGATATGGAACAGCCGGAGCAAAATCTGGCGAATAATTTAATAGTTATCCCATACCTTGTGAAAACGGATAAAGTAAACCCCTTGCTTAATGTTTATTTTGACGGCATAAGAATAATGAATGGCGATATTGTTTCTCCAAGTCCGCAAATAACCGTGGTGATAAAAGATGAGAATAAATATTTAAAACTTACCGATACCAGCGGAGCTGAATTATTTTTAAAGCGACCGGGTAGTACGGATTTTGAATATATTCCGTTTACCTCACCTCAAATACAATTTATAAGCGCAGGTGTTTCGGGGAATGAAAGTAAAATTATTTACAGCCCCGTTTCATTAGCTGACGGACTTTATACGCTTAAAGTGGTATCGAAAGACCGAAGCGGGAATCGTTCAGGAAATAAACCGTATGTTATTTCATTTAATGTCATTAATGAGTCTGCCATTACCCATTTTATTCCTTATCCTAATCCTTGTACCAACAGCATGCGCTTCGTTTTTACTGTAACGGGTGCCCAAGCTCCCGATCAGATTCTGGTGAAAATAATGACAGTAACCGGAAAGGTAGTGCGCGAAATTTCTGCAGCAGAGTTTGGCCCCGTTCATATAGGAAATAATACTTCTCAATTTGTTTGGGATGGAACCGATCAATATGGTGACCGGTTGGCAAACGGAGTATATCTTTATCAGGTACAGGTGCGGTCCAACGGAGTAGCCATTAAGCATAGGTCTTCCGAGTTAGATAAGTATTTTTCAAATAATACGGGTAAGATTTACCTTATGAGGTAATGCCTGAAATGATCATTTCACATATATCAAGTGGACTAGTTGAAACAGGCGGATACCGGCATGAGCAATCCCTTCTCAAAGCACTTTCAGATTTTTATAATTCAAAAGGCTGGACGGTAAACTCACAAACAAAAAGAGAACCCCGGTTTTATAAAGGAGTAGCTCATCTTAAGTTGTTATGGCACGGTTTTATTCGTTCCAATGCCCATATAAATATTGTTGGTTGGCGAGTGGCATTGCCAGCCATACTAAGGAATTTATTCACTCCAAACCATAAAATTCTTATTCCTGTGCATCATTATGACGAACGGGAAATTACAAGTTTTACAGGTCGTGCTTATTTCAAAATACTTCTGTGGGTTTTGAGTAAAGTGAAATTTTCAAATGTGGCACTCATTTCGGTATCTTCAAGCTGGAAGGAGCATTTCATCCGGTTATTAAAAGAAAAAAATTCGGTATTCATGTACCCAACATTATTATCAATTCGGAATTATATACAATACCGGGGTGTGCAAAAGATGAATAGGATTTATCTGGGGCAGTTTTCATCCAAGCTACATCAGGATATTTTTGATGTAGCTAAAAAATTAACCGATGCAGGATTTCAATGCTATTTTTCGGCACTTGATATAACAGAGGAAGGCAAATTTGATTCATATGAAATAAAATGCATGAGTCACGGGGAATATCTCGAACGAATGGCTCAGTCACAATATACCATTTGTTTTACCGGAATTAATGAAGGCTGGAACCGTGTAGCACATGAAAGTATTTTGGTTGGGACTTATTTAATCGCAAATAATGCGGGAGGTCTGGGAGATTTGGTTCGCGAGTCGGGAAGTTTAATGGCAAATTCTGCAGACGAGATCATTAGTTTTGTGCTTACCAATAAAGAGCCTGAATTAAATACAGACTTTATGGAGCGCTATGATGAAAAAAATACTACTGTGTGGCTAAAACCGGTAACCGATTTTTTAAATATAAAACATAACTAAGCTGTTAAATTAAGCCACATCAGCTTTGCTGTGAGCAAAGGATTTCTATAAAATGAGCGGAGAAGATCGCCACCAATTAACATAGCCCGGCAACATACCCTGTAAATAAATGGCTTTGTCTTTTTAAAATAAAGCAACAGGCTCTTACGGTGAATGGCGGTAATCATATTTAACGGAAGTTTTTTTATAGAACTTCCGCGCTCATGTATAATTCTTGCCTTTGGGTGTATTACACATTTTAATCCCGCTGATTTCATTCGGTGGCATAGTTCGGTTTCCTCCAGATACAAAAAGAAATCTTGGTCAAATAATCCAATCTTTCTAACGGCATCCATGTTGAGGCACATGAAGCAACCATCGGTATAATCTGTTTCAACTGGAACAGTTTTTTCAGCTATTTCTACCTGTGGGGTGAAATAAAGCCGGTAATAACTTTTAGGAAATATTTTATGAATAAAAAACTGTTCAAAGAATATACGTCCTATTGCAGGTGAAAGGGGCATATAGATTTCATTGTGAATTATCCCCCCGCAACACCCCGTTTGTTTGTCATCAATTAAGGCATCAATGCATAGGCTGAATGTATTTGGCTCAACCAACACATCAGGATTTAAAAGAATCGCATAGTCGCTGTTTATGTTATTTAATACCTGATTTGCCGCAGTTGCAAATCCGGTATTTTCGGTGTTTTCTGTAAGGGTGATTTCGGGATAATGATACTTAACTAATTCGGGTGTTCTGTCTGACGAGGCATTATCTACAATCCATATTTTAAATGAAAAGGGTGATCTCTGTGCATAAACCGATTCAATACACGCTTTAATAGTGGCCGATGAATTATACGTAACAATTATTACAGGTATCTCCATACAGCATATTTTAGCACCAGCGAATGCAATAACGATTGAGGAAACTTATAAGTTGGATGATGCCAGTGATTAAGCCTTTTACGTATTTTCATCAGGGCGTATTCGGGGGAATATTTTTTGAAATCAGGCATTCTTAACCTGATTACCTGGTCAAGCCCTTCTTTCATATTTCGGGTATTAGTCATAGAAGCAGGGTGTATCCGGTAACATGCCAGTATTTGATTACAAATAACAATTTCAGGTTTATTCTGAAGCAACCTAATCATCAGTTCCCAGTCTTCGTGTGTATGCAGTTCGGTATTATATGTTAATTCATCAAAACAATTACGGCTGAATAAAAAACAAACAGGAGGGATGCTGACTCTCAGGATAAACTCTCTTAAATAATTACCGGTTAAAAATTGGTTGAATTTTTTTTTGTTTTCATTGCTGTAGGTAAAATCACAGATGGAAATTACTTTTCCGTTATATTTCTGAATCGATTCAAGTTGTTTGCTTAGTTTTTGGTCAAATAACAAGTCATCCGAGTCAAGCAACTGCACATAATTGCCTTTTGCATGTTTCAGAGCCTTGTTTCTGGCTGCTGAAAGTCCGGAATTGGGTTGATAGATATAAAAGAAACGGGAATCTTCAAGATAAGGTTTAATCAGGTCACGTGTATCATCGGTAGAGCCATCGTCAATTATAATGCACTCCCAGTTTGTATAGGTTTGTTTTACCACCGAGTCGAGGCAAGCTGAAATATACGCTGAACTGTTGTAACAGGGCACAATAATGCTGACCAAAGCACTCATGGAAACAAAAATAAGCGTTTAAATGTGAAAACGTTGAAGCTACCCTGCACATATTTGATTGTTTTTTGGTAGTCATTGCGGTATTTTTAACATCATGCAGCAGGAAGGATTGCTTTCGAGCACTTTTTTTAATTTTCTGAACAGGGTATTTCTGATTCTCTCCTCTTTTCTGCTTGGGCTGTACGCTTCACGGTTTTTATCTACGTCCGAGTTTGGAACGGCACAGTTTATAAACTGGAATGCAACATTTATCTGGATGATAGCGAATATGGGTATTCCTTCGCTTTTAAATAGATTTGTTCCCGGTCCAAATGGGAATAAAAAATTTAATCAATTACTTATTCATTCGTTTCGGATGCTTGCTTTGGCATTGGTGCTTGCCTTTATGCTTACCGTAGTTATCACGGGTATTGATGACAGTTATCTGGCTGTAACCATCGCATTGGTAGGAATTCACATGCTTAATTATTTTTTAGTATCATGGATGCAAAGTTTGTTGCTATACAAACGGGTTTTTCTTGTGCAGGGTGCAGCTTCAGCAAGTACACTGGTAATAGGAGGCCTTTTCATTCCTGTCTTTGGCTTAAACGGGTTTATTTTTTGTTTATTCTGGCTTCATACGGTTAGTTTTGGCTTTTTAATTTTTTATTTTGTTAAACAAATAAAATACAGGCAGGCAAATGTTGATTTGAATTTTTCTGACGAGCTGGATCAAAAACTGATTGTCCGTACTACGGCCTATTTTGCTGTTTCTGCCGTGCTGGCTTCTCTGTTATGGCAGCGTTGTGAATATTATTTTATCAAACAGGAGTTGAGCCAAACATCCATTGCGCTTTATGCTGTTGCGTTTTCGGTTATTTCTCTGGCTACCGAGCCATTCAGGTTACTCACGGGTACTTTTACCACCTATTTTGCACGTCATTTTAATCTGCAATCAAACCCTTCAGATATGTTTACCACCATGTTCAGGTTTATCTGGATTTTTACTGTTTTTACTTCAGTTTTTTTATGGGTTTTTACTGACCAGATTCTGTTGTTTTTTTATCCGAAAGAATATATTGCATGTGTATCGCTGATAAAAATTTTGTTGCCCGGTGTTTTTCTTGGTGTTTGCAGTTATGTGGTGATGAGCTATCATGTAGCAGCAGGAAAAGCAAGATTTCTCTTAACTCAGGATAGTATTGCTGCCCTTATTTTAATTGGACTGGTGTTGTTTGCTGTCCGTTTTTATCCAGATATAGAATCAATAGCAATGGCACGTTCTGTTGCCTTGGCTGCAACTGTTGTTTTGGGATTGATTTATTCAATAGTACGATTGAATCTGAAATTCCCTTTTTACGCTATGGGTATGTCATTCCTTATATCGGCAGTTTTAATTGGGACCTCCTTTTTTTTAAAACCTTCAGGTTGGTTTCAGGTATCACTATTTGGGTTGGGCAGTTTTATTACTTACCTCTTATTGCTTGCAATGTTTCGGGTAGTTACACCCGAAGAAGTGAAACTACTAAAAACACAAGTGACTGATTTTTTAAAACTCAGTAAGACTTAACGCAAGGGTATATCCATTACCTTATTACATAACCGCTTTCCTCTAACCACCCGTTCATTTCATCAAAGGATTGTTGCGCAGAAACAGGAGGAAGCCATCTCTTATCTGCCTTATGAATAAAAGGAACTTCACAGGAAAGTAACCACTTGGCTAAGGGTGTAACCGGATTTTCAGGTGCTGCTTTTTGTTGCAGCAATTGCTTAAAGGCCGAAGGAATATTCTCAATAATTCCCTGTGCATATTTACTATAAAACCGGGAGCGTGCAGCTAACCTGAGTGAGGTTACGGGATTTAATTTTAGCATATGTTTCAGTTCATCAGATTTAGTTGTGGGGTAGTGAGGTATATTATTCAATGGTTGCATTTGCACCTGCATCAGGCTCGCCATTGGGTTCAATAATTCTTCCCAGGAAATGAAATAATTTTCGGCCACATGATGAAAAAACTGACTGCTTCCATTCTGACACAGAAAAAGAATATAGTCACATAAATTCCCGATGTCGGTTGTATTTGAAAAGGTTTTATTTGTGTGCAGAACAGGAAACTGATAAAACAAAACCTGAGCCATCGTATTAGCCCAGCCAGAACCCGGTCCCCATACATTGCCGGCTCTTACCATATGAATTTCATTGCCTGCGAAGTTTGATAAGAGAAGATGTTCAATTTGCAGTTTAGACGCAACATAACTGAAATCATTCCGGATATTTAATGACAGAGGTGCTTGTTCGCTATCCGGAATATACCCAAAAACAGCCATTGAGCTTAGATGTATGATTTTGCTTTTGGAGTGAGTTACCTTTTGAATGATATCAATTATCTCATCGTTTTGTGCTGCATTCACTTTTACATTCGGACTCGGTGCGTAGGCGAGATTTATCACCAAATCGGCCTTGTCTTCAGGAGTGAGTTGTTCTTTCTCTTTTACTTCAATACCGAAACGATGTAGTAGCATCGATCCGTTTTTTCTTGTTACGGCAAGTGGCAGGTAACTGTTATTCATTAAAACCGGTATCAGGTGTTGCCCGATATATCCTGCTGCGCCTGTAACAACTACTTTTTTCATTTCAATGGCCGATAAAGTTGTTCCAAAAGGCTGGTGAGTGGAAGAAAATTTTGAGCACCAAGCAGCTCTGTGTTCTTTTGTTCGAAAACACTTTTTATCTGCAATCTAAAGGCTTCAAAAATATCTCCGGCCTCCGGGTCTTCCACTTGTAAAACACTTATTTCCCCTTCAGGATGTTTTTTCAGGCGCAAATACGATGCAATACCCAACGGAATATCGAGTGTGGCCTGTTCACCCGTTATCGTTATTTTGTTTGCCAACGCCTTTATTCTGCTTAATGAGATATGAACCGGAATATCGTTCAAAAGTTCGAAATCAGCCGAAAATTCATGCGAAGGTTCCGGTTTATCCGTTTTTGTTTTCACAAGTTTAATTTTTTCAGGAACCTGTAGTCCCGAAATATAAAGCATGGTATCTAATGCGTGTGAACCTGTATCTGGCAACACTCCACCCATCGGTTCTTTTACCAAATAGTCAGACATACTTTTATAGCTGAATCGGGAGCCTTCATATATATCTACTCTTTTTATGGCGCCAAGAATATTATGGGCAACTATTTTTTTTGCAAGTTTTACCTGCGGAAAAAACCTGCGCAAATGCCCTGCGAAAACAGTACAATCATTTACTTGGGCCAGAGTTATAATTGCAATGGCTTCGGAGGATTTTAGCAGAAAAGGTTTTTCGCAAAGAATAGTTTTGCCAGACAAAATGGTACTTTTTAACAACTCAAAATGTGTGTGCGGAGGAGTGCAGATAATAATATCTTCACAGTTTTGTATTAAGTCCTTCAGACTTGCAGGAGTAACAGTAAATTTCTGAGAAGCATCCCGGCTTCGGGAAGTTTCCTTATCATAAACAAGAATTGATTTGTAGTTAAAATGTTTTGTTACTACACGCAGGTAGTAATTGGTAGCCACCGTTCCGCATCCTATTATGCCCAGAGTTTTCACTTACCAATAATTTTTTGGTACAGAGATAAAAGTTTCTTTGATTCTTTTTCCCAGTTGTAATGATCCTGAGCGGCTTTAATACCGTTTGCCCCCATAGTATTTCTTAAGGTTTGGTCTTTAATTAATGCTTCTATGGCATCGGCAATGGCTATTGCCGAGCTACCCTTAATACATAATCCGCAGTTATACTTTTCAATTACTTTTTTATACAGAGGAAAGTCGGAGGTGATAAGCGGTAAACCCACACCCATATATTCAAACATTTTACGAGGGTAAGATTCGTACGAATTTGCATTTTTGCTTACCATACATAAACCTATACTACAGTTTACCGAGTATTGAAAGCCTTCTTCGGCACTCAGGTAACCGTAGAATGTAATATTGTTTTTGATGAGGTTGTAAAACGGTAAATTTTCAATTTGCTTTTCAATACGCGGAGAAACCGAACCCACAATAGAAACCCGTGGATGGTATCCCCGTAATTTTAAAAGATAAACGGATTCCAATGCTTCAAAAATACAGTACAATTCATCAATGCTTCCAATGTAGAAAAGATTTAAATCTGATGTATTCCGGAGATTGCGCCTGTAAATGTCCAGCTTTTCAATGAAGGCAAAATTATGAATCACATAAGTAGTATGCCGCTTATATAAATGCTGATAGGCATCTTCCGATACTACGAGATAGAAAAAAGGAAGACAAATTGCCTCAAGAAGTTTATACACCCATGCAACCAAACGCGGAAACATAACCCACTTTTTTAGGGCAATGAGTTTGGCAGCATCTTCATGAATATCGTAAATTACCTTTTTACCAATCAACCTGAAGAATAATCCAACAAGAATAAGTTCGGGGTCATGAAAATGATACACACTTGCATTGACTTTGAGCCCTCTGATAAGTACATGTGGGATATTAAACAAAAAGCGCATAAGCCTGCTGTTGTGGAGCGGAATGGCTTTTACCTTAACTCCGTACCACTCGCCATCCGAATCGCCCACAGCTACCAAATAGGTATCGTAGTGCTGAGCCAAGGTTACACACTCGCGGTAAAAAAGCCTTGTGTCATTGGCCTTGTGTACGCTCGAGAGATGGCATATCCGTATGGACTTAGTGTTGCTCAATTTGTTGTTTTAATTCATTAATGCTATCGGTAAATGTTTGCCAGGTAAATCTTTTTTTCTCTATGGTGATTGCCTGTCTGAAAACGGACTCTTGTTTATGATCAAAATATTTTTCAATGGCACCGGTAATTTCATCAATTTCCGGATTTACACAATACCCGGTTTTACCGTTAGGTACAATTTCGGCCAACCCGCCAACATTGGTCACAATCATCGGAAGATTATAAAAATACGCTATCTGCGCTACTCCGCTTTGGGTGGCACTTCGGTAAGGCTGCACCAGCAGATTGGCTGCGCCAAAAAACAAAGGCACTTCTTTATCTTCAATAAACCGGCCGTAGTGTATTATTCTGTTGCTAAGGTTGTGTTTTTGGATGAGCTCTTCATAATAGGAAGCATCTTCGTAATACTCTCCGGCTATAATCAGTTTAAGGGAAGGATTTGAAACTTTGGCAAAAGCCTGAAGCAATAGGTCGAGACCCTTGTATTTTCTTACAAATCCAAAAAATAATAAATAAGAATATTGGTCAGAAAGTCCAAGTTGCTTTAATGCCTCTTCGCGTATTACGGCATCTCCGTAAATATCATACATGGGGTGCGGTGTAAGGGTCATGGGTTGTTTCATTCCCAATGTTCTTAAATCATCGCACACTGCTTTCGACATGCTTAAAAAACCTTGACACGTTTTGAGAAAATATTTTCCCATGGCCGTATCACCGAATCTTTTTTCATGCGGAATGCCATTATCGGTGATGGCAATGATCGTAGAAGATTTTTTTTTCGCTATGCGAGCAATAGTGCCAAATGCAGGTCCGAAGAAGGGGAGCCAATAACGAAAAATAATCAAATCGTAATTTCTTTTCCTGATTTTAAGGCCGGTGAAAATCCAGTTAAACGGATTGATAGAATTTATTTCAGAGTAAATTTTTATTCCTTCTGGCGGGTTTCCTTCTGAGGTTTGTGATTTACCAGGAAAAAGAAAGGAAGGATATTGCAGCGAAAAGCTTAAAATATCCACCTCATTCTGTTGTTTCTTTAATTCAATGGCAAGTCGTTCATTCAGGTCGGCAATACCGCCTCTAAACGGGTGAGCAGGTCCTACAAGCAGGATTTTGCTCACTCTTTAAAACCCTTTCTTTTAATGATGGCAAATTGATTCCGGTCGTGTGCGGTGCGCGCAATCATTTCACCAAGAAATCCGGCTAAAAACAGCTGCACTCCTATAATTAATAAAGCCAGCGCAATGTAAAATGACGGCTTATCCACTATATCACGTCCCGGAAGATTATGGGCCAGATTATTAATTTTTGCAGCAACCAGGTAAAGGGTAAAACCAAAACCGGTTAAAAAACATAATGAACCGAGCACGCCAAAAAAGTGCATCGGTTTTTTGCCGAATTTAGATACAAAGAAAATCGTCATCAGGTCGAGGAAACCATTGATAAAACGGTTTAACCCGAATTTGGTATGACCGTATTTCCGGGCCCGGTGTTCTACCGCTTTTTCACCAATTTTTCTAAACCCTGCCCATTTGGCTATAACCGGAATATAGCGATGCATTTCACCATACACTTCAATGCCTTTTACCACATCTTTTTTATATGCTTTCAATCCGCAGTTAAAGTCGTGCAAATGCAAACCTGACATGCTGCGTGTGGCCCAGTTAAAAAGTTTGGTGGGAATGGTCTTGGTTATGGGGTCGTAACGTTTCTTTTTCCATCCCGAAACTAAATCATAGCCCTCTTCGGTGATCATTTTGTACAATGCCGGAATTTCATCTGGACTGTCTTGTAAGTCGGCATCCATGGTAATTACCACATCGCCCTGTGCGGCATCAAATGCTACATTTAATGCCGGAGACTTACCATAATTTCGCCTGAACTTTATTCCCTTTATATATGGGTTTTTATTTCCCAGTTCTTCAATAATATCCCATGATTTGTCAGTACTTCCGTCATCAACAAATATCACTTCGTAGCTAAACCGGTTTTCGTGCATCACTTTTTCTATCCATGCACAAAGTTCGCCCAGCGACTCATCTTCATTTAACAAGGGGATAACAACGGATATATTCATACTTAAAATCCAGGTTCTGGTTGTTTTTTCTTTAAGATAGCGGCCAGTATCAAACTATAAATACCGATAAAAAAACCTTTGAAAAAGAGCGCTTTCAGGTTAGCGGCAATGCCATAATCCAAGGGCTGATTTTCTAATTGCTCAATTTGTTTATCAATTTCCTCCTGAGGTACATTAAAACGTTCCATCATGGAAGTAGCTTTTTCCACCGCTTTTTCTTTCAGGAATGCTCCCAACTCGGGATCCATGAAATTATACAAAATATAAGTGAAAATGGCCGAGAGGATGGCTGCATTGAAGCAGGTAAAGAACGAACTGGTGAAGGCCGATTTAAAGTCTATAAATCCTTCGTTTTGCTTACGCAGATTTATTACGGTAAAAATCGGATACATAATTAAAAGCAGAATGATGGTGAGCCCGAATAAAAACGAGGCAAAATAAGAGCGGTCGATAAAATAAATGACCAGTGTTAAAATAATTTCTATAAGACCGAAAATGAGACCCGCGCGCAGCGCGTGGTTCATCACAGTTGCCATTGGGATTTTTTCTTTTTCCATAGGGGTTAATTGGCGTGGATGCTTATATTATCGTGAAATCCGTTTTTAAACGAAAAAATAGCCTGAAGCAGGGCGGGTTGTTCCGGTGAAATTTCCTTGTCGTGCTGCAATAATGCCACCGATTCCTGCTCGGCCATTAATGCTTCGGGATCGGCAAAAAAGAGCAGGGTAGGGATAAACAAATCTTCAATTTCCGATTTATTTCGCACCTCTTCCTTCCACACTTTAATCACTTCACCGGTTTCTGCATCTAATAGTTCCTGATTGCTTATAAGATCTTCATACAAGGTATGTTCATCCTGAAATTCATCTTCTTCGGTAAGTAAAAACTCCCTTAAAAAATCATCCAGACTAATTTCTACATCTTCATCAATGGCTTCGTTGATATACAGAAGTAGATTGAACAATTCTGTTCCGCGATGCAGTGTTTCATCTTCTACTTTTTGCCACTCTGCCGATTCAAGGTATTCTTCACCCAGCAAATGCACCTCGGCAGCCAGAAAATTGGTGAGTAATAAATCAAACAAATATTCTTTGAGAGGCTCAAAGGTGCTGAATTCTTCTGCAATCGTATCCAGCATTTTTACTTTTGCCAAAAAAGGTTCATGGCTCAGCAGCAGTTCATCCAAACGGTCGGTATAGGCATTGGCCTGTTCCTGTGTAGCCTTCAGTTCGTGCAATTTTCCGGCCTCCACAAACCCGTTTAATAAGGTTTTAATGGCATTTTTTACGGGGATATGCAGGTTAGTGGCGGGGGCGTTCATATGATGTTTTAGTTAGTTACAATCCATTGATTGTTGTTGTAAATGGCCGTTACTTTTCCGGTAAGTTCTTTTTGCAGCAAGCAACTGTTGGCCGATTTTGACTGGTTGTTTTTCTCGCTGTATGTCCATTTTTGCTTTGCATCAAAAAGGGTAAAGTTGGCTGGTGTGTTTTCTTTTATTTCAACCTGTGGAAGTCCCAATATGGTTCTAGGGTTTATAGCCAGTTTTTCAACCAGCATTTCAGTCGGGAGTTCATTTCCTAAAAAGGTATTGAGTGCGGCATATACTGTTTGTAATCCAATGGCTCCGTAGGCGGAGTAATCAAATTCTACGGCTTTGCTTTCGGTATCTTGTGGGTTGTGATCACTCACAATAGCGTCAATCACTCCTTCTTTTAAACCTTTTAGCAATGCTTTTCGGTCGCTTTCAGCGCGCAGGGGAGGAGTTAATTTTAGGTTGGTATCGTACTCGGTCAGGTTGGCATCGGTAAACAGGAGGTTATTCACCGATACATCGCAGGTAATGTTCAGTTTTTCTTTTTTTGCTCTCCGAATCAATTCTACCGAAGAGGCAGAAGATATTTTGCTGAAGTGCAATTTTCCTCCGGTGTATCGGAGCAATTCAATGTCTCTTGCCACCATCACATCTTCGGCAATGGAAGGAATACCTTTTAAACCAAGCAGCGTGGTATTTTTGCTTTCGTGCACCATGGCATTTCCGGCTATTTCCTTTTGTTCGGGTCGGGCTAAAATAAGAGCATCAATACCCTTAGCGTACAGTAAAGCTCTTAGCATAACTCCTGCATGTGCAACAGGCTTGTCGCCATCGGTAAATGCTACTGCTCCGGCCTGCTGCATGTCAAACATTTCGGCAAGTTCTTTCCCTGCCAGCTGATTACTAACAGCCCCCATTGGCAGTACATTCACGGCAAGGCTATGAGCCTGCTTTAACAGGTATTTTACCTCGCTTTTGCTGTGCACAGGCGGGTGGGTTTCGGGCGTCACTGCTATAGCAGTATATCCTCCGGCTGCGGCTGCGGCACAGGCGCTGTGAACCGATTCTTTGAATTCAAAACCGGGGTCGGGCACATGAGTGAGCATATCGACCCACCCTGGCGAGAGGAACTTCCCTTTTGCGTTGTAGGTTTTAAAACCTCGGGGGGCGGTTAACCTTTTGCTGCTAATGGTAGTAATAGTTCCGTTGTCTACGAGGAGGTCGCATGTTTTGCCATGATATGGCGAGCCGGGGGCTATGATATTCGCTTCTGTAACCAGGAGCTTCATTTCTTATAGAATTTTAACAAAAGTATTTCTATTAGCAGAAAAACCAAAACCAGCACGATACAAAGTTTCCAAAACGGGGTGCCACGCTGCTGTTCGCCAAGTGCCGATGCCAGGTTCTTTCCGCCCTGATTTAAAATTTTAATAGTGCTATTACCATAGGTATTCAGGTTGTTGCCTTGCAAAAAATGCATTACCGACTCATTGCGGTTAAAGTTTAACGAGAGCAATCCGGCAGTAGTGCCCGATTCACCGGTTAAGGTATAATTTCCCGCTTCCTGAATCAAATCATTGAAATAAATCCTTATGCGGTTGTTGGAAACCACTGCCTCGGGTATCACCTCAATGGTTCCGTTTTTCAATTTGTATACATTTTCTTTTTCTTCTCCTTTCAGTGCATATTCCGCCATGCGGTCCTCGCCTATATGGGCATAAAGATTTTGTTGTGTGCAACTGCTCAGGGCTGTTCTCAGGCAAATAGCAGGCATTATCCAGTTTTCGGGCAAACTGCTCCACGACTTATCAAGGGCAATCCCGCTTACATACAAATGTCCTTTTCCCCGTTTTAATTCGATCAGCACAATGTCTCCGTTGCGCATGGTGAGCAGCGGGGTGCTGTTTTTTATACGGGTAGCCCCTAATGAAATATACGAGGAAACCGATGGCAGGTCCATGTTTTCAGGTATTTTTTCAAACACCGGTTTTAATAAATCCGATCGGGTGTTTATCTGCTGTATTTTTTCGTTGGTTTTGGTGATTTGTGTTGCAGCCCGAATGGAAAATGCCTGAACAAACGAAGCAAACGATTGTGGTTGCACAGCGGCCGAAGCCGAAGGGAAGATGAGCACACTTCCCCCGTTTTGAATAAACTTATCCAGTTCCAATTGCAAACCGCTGGAGTAATTGGTGAGTCCGTCTAAAATAACCAACCCGGCTTTGCCCAGTTCGGCATAGTTTAACTGAGTGGAGCTGCTGCTGTTTACTTTAAAAAAAGGGTCGGCTGCGTACACGGCAGGCAGGTACTTACCGGGGGTGTTTTCATAAATCTGCCATACCGAAATATGATCGAATACTTCAAAATGAAAATACAAGTGATCGTCAAATATAACCGGATTGTCCTGAATGGATAATTCGGCTTTGTTCTCTCCTGCAGTTTCAGGAGTAAATGTAAGGGTAACATCGGTAAAACTGCCTGCTTTTACTTCAAAACCCGAGAGCGCTTTTTGAACACCGTTTATTTTTAAGGTGACTGTATTTCCGGTAATATCTTCTTCTCCGCTGTTGCGTATGCGCACCATCAGTTCGGTAGCTGTTTTGGGTTGCACAAAGGGTGTTTTAAACCAGCATGAGTCGAGGTAAAGATTGGAGGTTACTGCCGGGGTAAGGGGTATAAGGTTAATATGGTAAGTGGTATCGGCAGGGAGATTACTTAAATCGGCTTGAGATTGCTGAAAATCGCTTAACAAAAACAACTGACGGTTATGTTCTGGGGTTTTATTCAATGCCTGTTTTTGGCGGGCAACCACCTCGCTTAGTTTTTTTGAAACCGGACTCACCTTTACTTCATCAATCAATTTCAATAAATCGGTGCGGTTTACCAGCCGCTGATGCCGGCCTTCAAAATCATTGGTGAGTAATTGAAAAAGATCACTTTCTTTATAGGCATCGGCTATTTCTCTGGCTTTGTTTTTTGCCAGTTCTATCAATTCTCCATCGGCACTTTGGTTGGTCATGGAAAACGAGTTGTCAATAAAAATACTTACTCCGTTTTGCCCCGCCTGTTTGTTTTGATTGGCTGCCGGTAAATAAGGTTGAGCAAATGCGAGCACCAGAAAAATAATGGCTGATATCCGTGCTGCAAGTATGAGCAGGTGTTTTAGTTTTTGTTGTGACTGGGTTTGTTCCTGCAGGTTTTTTAAAAACCTGAGATTGCTGAAATAAACAAGCTTATATCGCCTGAAATTAAATAAATGAATGATTACGGGAATGCTGATGGCACTCAGTGCCCACAAAAACTCAGGATATAAAAACTTCATTCGTTGCGAAAATACACAATTTCAGTTTTTATCCCTGCTTTGTTTCTTCTCTTCCGTCAGCATGGCGGGCAAAGCGGCCCTTGTTACGTGCATGCACCTGGTCATAACGAGGCCATGGCCAGCCGCCAAACTGCGTTTTATGATAGTCGTCAAACGCCTGATGAATTTCTTCTTTGGTATTCATCACAAAAGGGCCGTATTGCATCACCGGTTCGTTAATTGGTTTTCCCTGCAGCAATAAAATCCGGGCTTCCGATGAACCGTTTTGCAACAGTACATCGGCTTCGGGATGCATGTCGGCACATTGATAGGATGTTAACGTTTGATTTCCTGCTTTCAGGTTTTCTCCCTGATAAAAATAAATGGTTCGGTTCACTCCGGCACTTGCTTTTGGCAAATTCCACTGGGCATTGGGTTCCATTTTTATATTCCATACCGCCACTTCATTGGCCGGGTCGGCTGCCCACGAATCGGGTGGAGGTAATGGTGCTTTTTTATCTCCCAGTTGTCCGGCTATTACCTCTACGGTGGTGCTCAGGTGTTGCCTGTCTTTATGCGTATAATGCGGAATGGTTTCGCTCCATAACATTTTAAAATGCGGCTCCACCATTTTGTTTTTCTTAGGCAAGTTGAGCCATATCTGAAACAGCTCCATTGGGTTTTCTTTGTCCTCATAAATCAACGGAAACATTTCGGAATGTTGCACCCCTTTACCTGCGGTCATCCATTGCACATCTCCATTCCCATATCTGCCGGCTGCACCCATCGAGTCGGCATGGTCAACCAGCCCACGCCTAACCACCGTAATGGTTTCAAAGCCCCTGTGCGGGTGTCCGGGAAAACCGGGAACTTTTTTTCCATGGTACATACGGAAACCATCTTTAATAATAAAATCATCGCCCAAATGCCTTCCGGTTAATGGAGTTACCGGTCCCATTTCGGCATTTCCCTTAGGGAAAAAATCTTCGTGATGCACACAAAATAAAAACGGGTCGGCAGTTTCCCACTGAAAACCCATGGGGCGTATTATTTTAATCGGATCCATTAGTTTGTTATCAGGAAATTTGAAACTTTGTTCGATATGCCTTACTGCACTTAGTGCGGGCAAGGCAAAAAAGGAGGTAATACCCATTGAAAGGCGGGCTATAAAACTTCTTCTTGGTAACGGTGTTTTAGGAGTTTCGTGCTGTGCCATGCTTTCAAAAATACATTTTAAAAGCTAAAAAAGCAGGATTAAAACCGTTTCAATGCCATTTCGGCCACCGACTGTCCGATGGAAAGGGAAGAGGTAGCGGCAGGAGATGGGGCATTGCACACATTCACCACATGGTCGTCTTCCAGTATCATAAAGTCGTCAATCAACCCACCGGTACGGTCGCAGGCCTGCGCTCGAACACCCGATCCTGCAGGCTCCAAATCGTCTTCCTGTACATCGGGAACCAGGCGTTGCAGTGCTTTGGTAAAGGCCGCTTTTGAAAACGAACGGTAAAATTCGCCCATTCCGGTTTTCCAGTATTTCATCATCACTTTCTGAAATCCGGGCCAGGTAAGCGATTCGATGGTTTCGTTTATACTTATATCGGTTTTTTTATACCCTTCGCGTTTAAAGGCAAACACTGCATTGGGGCCTGCTTCTACTTCGCCATGAATCATGCGGGTAAAATGCACTCCCAGAAAAGGGAAGTTGGGGTCGGGAACCGGGTAAATAAGATTTTTTACCAGGCTCTGTTTTTCTTTTTTCAGTAAATAATATTCTCCTCTGAAAGGAATAATGCGCACGTCTACATTTTCGCGGGTTAAACGGGCCACTTTGTCTGAGTATAATCCGGCACAGTTAATCACCAGCCGGGCGGTGTAGGTTTTATCCTGCGTTATTACCTCACTTAGTTTTCCGTTATGTTTTATACGTTCTACTTTTTGTGAAGTAAAAATTTCACCACCGGCTTTTACAAACAGGTCGGCCATTTTTGCCGATACTTCTTTGTAATCAATAATACCTGTTTGCGGTACAAAAATTCCCGCTATTCCGGCTACGTGGGGTTCATATTCTTTCAACTCACCTGCCTGCAGTTTTTTCATTCCGGTTAAGCCGTTTTCAATACCGCGCTGGTACACGTTTTCCATGGGTTGCAATTCGTGTTTCTGTGTGGCTACAATAATTTTTCCGCATAAATCATATTTTATTCCATGTTTATTACAGAAGTTAATCATATAATGGTAACCGCGAATGCAGTTTTGTGCTTTGAGGCTGCCCGGCTTGTAATAAATGCCCGAATGAATTACCCCGCTGTTGTGCCCGGTTTGGTGCCTGGCTACTCCGTTCTCTTTTTCAATAAGCGCAATTTTTAACGTGGGTTTTTGTTCAAGCAGTTTAAGTGCAGTACCCAACCCAACAATTCCGCCTCCAATAATTACAATATCGTGTTGCATGTGAAAAATATATGCCGCGAAAATACGTTTTTCATCACTCAAGTACAGGTATTTGGTTAAATAATGGGTTTTACCTAAGATTATTAGTAGTTTGCCACAATGAAACGTGTAGTATTTTTTTTGGGGATTATGCTTTTTTATACGGCATTTTCCCAAACCGATTTGCCTGAGAAAAATAAAAAAGTAATGGTGTATGTGAAAAGTGTAATTGGCAAGCAGGTGGGGCATGGTGAATGCTGGGATTTGGCAAAGGAGGCGCTTACCTATGCCGGAGCCAAATGGGACGGAGCCTATGGATTTGGTAAAAAACTAACTTACGGAAAAGATAAATTGCTTCCTGGGGATATCGTGCAATTTACCGGGGTAACGATGGAACATAAGGAAGGAAATTCGCTCTCGCGATGGAAAATGCCCAAGCATACAGCAGTGGTGTACGAAGTGAAAAATGATACCGAAATTACCCTTGCCGAGCAAAATTTTAATAATATACGCAGGGTAATGCTTAACAGCTATAACCTGAATGATGTGAAACAGGGAAACCTCAGTTTTTTCCGGCCTCAGTAAAAGAGGTTTTCGAAACTTTTGTATTTTAGAGCGCAGATATGCGAGTTAAAACGAGTTTTATGACAGTAGACAAATACGATCTTATTAGTTATGATGAGTTGCATAGCGCAACTGAAAATGATTTAAACGAGAACAAATTTAAGACGTCTGCTGAATTTTTAATTAGTGCAATTCCCGACTGGCCGACCTTTAATTTGCAAGAACCTAAAGATCTAATTGCAGAATTAAATAATGAAATCAAAGGGAAATTAAACTTCAAGAACATTGAACATTATTTGAAAGGACTAAACACCAATAACGACCTTTGGAAAATAGAAGCAGCTACCGCACTACTGAAAATGTTTGATCTCGAACCGGAAGCCAAATATGATAATTCGATTGATCTTGAAATAATTATTGAGAAATTAACTCAACACTATCGACAGAAGTAAAGTTAAGGCAACTTTCCAGCTTCACAATTCCTGCCTTTTGCACTCATTATTTCCCTACCAATTCTCTGGCATTGGCGCGGGCACTATCGGTGGGTTTGGCACCGCTCAGCATTTTGGCTATTTCTTCAATCCGTTCGTCTTCATTCAGCAACCGGATATTGCTGCTGGTACTTTTGCTGTCGCTCTCTTTAAAAACAAAATAATGGTGGTGCGCCCGTGCTGCAATTTGCGGTAAATGGGTAATACTTATCACCTGGTGTCGCTGGGCCAGCTGTTTCATTACATCGCCCACCTGCCGGGCAGTTTCGCCCGATATACCCGTGTCAATTTCATCAAAAATAAGGGTGGGCAGAGCCGTTAAATCAGCAATCACGGTTTTAATGCACAGCATAAGCCGCGATAATTCGCCACCTGAAGCAATTTTGTGGAGTGACTGATAAATGGAACCTTTATTGGACGAAAACAGAAGAGAAATGGAGTCAATGCCGTTTGGCCCAAAGGAGTCTTCGGGTTGTATTTCCTGTTTTACCTGAATGGCTGCATTGGGCATACCCACCTGTTTTAATAATTGGTTAATGCTTTTTTCCAAATCGGGGATATACTTTTTCCTTCGTGCTGAAATACTTTTTGCAGCGTGGATGAGTTCTTTTTGCTGATCCGAAATTTGATGATGGAGTTTGGTAATTTGTTCCTGCAATGAATCAATAGCTCCGATATCGGATTGTAGTTGTTGCTGAATTTGAAGCAATGCATCAATGCTGTTGCAATGATGTTTTTTTTGCAGGGAATATATCAAATCAAGACGGGTTGTTAAATATTCCTGCCTTTGTTTATCAGCATGTATATCCTGTGCAATATCTTCTGCTTCCTGTGCAATATCTTTTATTTCAATAAGGGCACTGTCAGTGCGTTTAAATAATTCTTCAATGCGGCTGTTAAATTTGGCTACCCGCTGCAATTGGGTACGTGCTTCCAGCAGCAAGGCAGTAACAGCTCCTTCCTGCTCTAAAAGCAACTGTCCGCAGCCATGCAGGGCCAGTTGAATTTCTTCTGCATTGTTCAGGGTATTCAGTTCCTGTTCCACCGTTTCCTGCTCACCCGATTGAAGGCCTGCTTCGGCAAGTTCGTTCAGCAAAAATTGTTTGTAATCCTGATCGCGCCTGGCTGCATCTTCCTTCCCTGTTAAATCAAGGAGTTTTTTTTGCGTTTCGAGGTAGGTGAAATAAGCAGTGTGGTAGGCTTCTACTTCATTGGTGGCCTTGCTGAAAATGTCAACCATTTCCATTTGAAACTCCCGGTTGTTCAGTTCCAGTGTTTCGTGTTGCGAATGGATATCTACTAATTTTTCTCCCAATTCTTTTATCAGCGAGAGGGTAACGGGGGTGTCGTTGATAAATGCCCTCGATTTTCCGGCCTCACTTATTTCCCTGCGAATGATGGTTTCATCATCGTAATCCAGATCATGTTGTTTAAAAAACGACTTCAATTTATAGGAGCCTATCTGAAAGGTTCCCTCTACAATGCATTTTTCTTTTTTATTCCAGAGTACGCTGCTGTCGGCACGTTCGCCCAGTATTAATCCCAGCGCTCCCATTAAAATGGATTTACCTGCACCGGTTTCTCCGGTAATGGTGCTCAGGTTATTGAACAGGTCAATTTCCAGTTCGCGTATAAGCGCGTAGTTGCGTATGCGTAAATGTGCTATCACAGGATGCTAAATTAAGGGAAGTTTACCTAAGAAACCTCATTGCTCTGTGCAAACTTAATCACAGCAGGGCAGGGGTTGCTCACAAAATTTTCTGGTATTTGTTGATATTGGCAATATCAATTTGCGACAGCAGGTCGATGATTTTTTGTTTATCGGCATTGGAGGTAAGCCCTTTAAAAATATTCACCAGTTCATCTGATTTGGCATCGAAAAACGTTTTGAGGTAGATGGAATTGGGAGCAATTTTAAAAACCTTTTGTACTTCGGCCAGGCATTTTTGAATATTATCACGGCCTTCCTCCATGTTTTTACTCATTACATCCAAACCTAAGCGGTGGTATTGATAGTACACCTTACGCAAGGGTTGAAAACGAGGATTAAAAATATTATCGATAAGGGAATAACGGTTGCGGGTGCTTTTATTTTCATTTGATTTCCATCCGGGTTCAGGCGAGGTCTGGCACAGGTTTACAATGTTCTGGGCTTTGGTAAAATAAGGCTTACCACCTTCGGCTGCATAGGTATCGCCATCCACTCCCAGAATCATATAAGCGTAATAGGCCAGCAAACTGGTGAGATTACTTAGGTTTTGTCCGTCAAAATAATCCATTGGCTGAAACTCGGTATAGTTAAATACCCAGTTTTCGTCATTGAAATTAAAAATTTGTGAATTGTAATTGCTTCCATACACCGGCCTGCGCGACTGGATTTGTGCCGTGGCCCTGAAACTTCCGGGCAGGGTAAATTCATTTACCACAATGGTAATAGTGCAATCTATTCGTTCATTATCCAGAATTTTATCGTTAGCCCATTTACGGTTATTCATAAACTCCCTGATGGAGTTTTCTAATTTTTTAAAAATGCTCTTATCGGTAAGTTGAATCTGGTCGGCATTTACCGTTATGGTACATTTAAAATCCTGTGCTTTTGCGGCAATACCCAAAAGAAATAAAATCAAAAAAACGCTTTGTCTGATCATGCTAACAGTTGAATCACCTTATTAACGATATCCCGCGCAACTTCTTGTTTGCTTTTTAGCGGGAAGGCTGATGTTTCCAGATTTTTATCAATAATAGTAACCTGATTGGTTTCGCGCTTAAAGCCCGCACCTTTGGTTTTAAGAGAATTAAGAACTATAAAGTCCAGATTTTTGTTGCGAAGTTTTTTCTTCGCATTTTCCATTTCATTATCGGTTTCCAGCGCAAAACCTACCAATACCTGATTGCGGGTTTTGTTTTTACCCAGTTCGGCCAAAATATCCCTGGTCTTTTTTAGTTTCAGGGTAAGTCCGGTACTGCTTTTTTTAATTTTTTTAATTTCCACTTTTTGCGGGGTAAAATCGGCCACCGCAGCCGACATCACCGCTACCTGCGATTTGCGAAATTCCTTTACGGTGGTATTAAACATATCGGCAGCCGATACCACATCAATACGTTTAATATTTGGGTGATGATGTTTCTCATCGGTAGGGCCGGTAACCAAAATTACCTGAGCTCCGTGGGCTGCAAAATCTTCGGCCAGGGCAAATCCCATTTTACCGCTCGAGTGATTCCCGATAAACCGAACAGGGTCTATGTTTTCGTAAGTTGGTCCGGCTGTAACCAGTACTCTTTTCCCTCTAAGAAGGGTATCATCGGTGAGTGCGCTGGTTATTTTTTCCAGAATATGTTCTGGTTCTGCCATGCGTCCTTTGCCATTCAGTCCGCTGGCTAATTCTCCCTCTTCTGCCTCAATGATAATATTTCCGAAGGACTGCAGCTTTTTCAGATTGGCCATAACCGATGGATGGGCGTGCATATCTAAATCCATGGCCGGTGCAATATAGGTTTTGCAACGTGCCGAGAGGTACACTGCAAGCAACAGATTATCGCAAATGCCATTGGCCATTTTACCAATGGTGTTGGCGGTGGCAGGAGCAATCAGCAATATGTCGGCCCACAATCCTAATTCCACATGGTTGTTCCATGTGCCGTCATTTGAAGAAGAAAAGGAACTGAGAACCGGATTTTTTGAAAGCGTACCCAATGTAAGTGGGGTAATAAATTCTTTGGCATCGGGTGTCATTACCACTTTTACTTCGGCTCCGTTTTTTACCAACAGGCGAATAAGCACAGCCGATTTGTAGGCAGCAATACTTCCGGTAACACCAAGCAGAATTTTTTTACCTGCCAGTAACATCTACTACTTTTTAGCTTCTTTTGCCGGATTGCGGAAATACACTTTATCGTTCATGAACTCTTCGGTGGCAATCATTACGGGTTTTGGAAGACGCTCATAAAAAGTAGATATCTCTATTTGCTCGCGGTTTTCAAAAACTTCTTCAAGTGTATCGCTGTCAGAAGCGAATTCATGAAGTTTGCTGGTAAGCTCTTCTTTTAACTGAGAAGAAATCTGGTTGGCACGTTTTGAAATAATTGCAATTGACTCATACACGTTTCCGGTTTTGTCTTCCAGCTTGGTCATGTCGCGAGGAATGGTGCTGGTAGGTACGTTTTGATACTGTGAAATGTTGGCCATATGATTTATTAATTTAAATTATTTATCAAATTTAGTGAGCATCAATACCGTTAGTTTCGAAATATCATCTGCTTCTTTCCGGTATTTACTGGTTGGGTAATTTTCTATAAAGGCAGTATAGGCAGTCATGGTTTGCTGCAGGCGGTCTTTTTTCTTTTCCTCCACACTGTTTTTTGCAAGCAGGTAAGTTGATTTCAAAATTAAAAACTCCAGCTCTTCCCGCTGTGGTATTTCAGGAAAATCCCTAAGAACGTTATTAAGGGTGATAATGGCAGCCTTGTAGTCTTCAATTCGGTAATACATTTTGGCATTGCGGTAAGCTTTAAACGAAAGGGTTCCCCGCAGGGCATCAATATGCGTATTGCACTCCGGAATGTATTTGCTATCGGGGAAAATATTGGTGAACAGCTTGAACTCTTCAATGGCTTTGTAAATATTGCTCGGATCAAGTTCAGCCGAATAGGTATCTTTCATCAGGCAGGTGGCATACATAAAGTAACATTCTTCCACCCGTTTACCACTTGGAAAATTCTCAACGTAGGTTTTAAAGAGATAGCCGCTTATCGTGTAATTTCTCAACTCATAATTACAGTAAGCATTGTAGTACAGCATTTCCTCTGCTTTATCGCTGTTGTTGTAATAATCCTGTAGCTGCTCGTACAGGGTAAGTGCGCGGTAGTAATCTTTTTTGGCATAATACTTTTCGGCTGCCGCCAGTTTTTTGGGATAGTCTCCGCTTTTTACCAAACGGTTAAACCGACTGCACGAACTCGCCAGCAAAAGAGTGAAAAGAAATAGGGTTACTTGTAAACGCACTTTTTACGAAACTGCAAAAGTAAGGGAAATATTACCCTTTTTACAAGCTTTTTTCATTTACAAAATTTGATGATGACACCTAGGTACAATCTTTGTAAATTGGGCGGTCATGTTTGGCCGTATATTTTTAAGTTTTTTATTGGCAGGTGTTTTCTATCTGTCTAAGGCTCAACAGTCCACATCCGATATTTATAAACACCGCATTGATTCCATGATAGCAGCCGACTCGCTGGCCGATGCAGCTCAAACAACCGGAACCCATCCGTCAAAAGCTACCCGCGAAGCAGTGGTTAGGTATGCCAAAGAGTTTATGGGTTTGCGCTACAAAAGGGGAGGGGGAAGTAATAAGGGGTTTGATTGCTCGGGTTTTACGTCATATATTTTTGCGCATTTCGGGGTAAAGTTGCCGCATACCTCTTCGGGTCAGTCGCTTTATGGAATTGATGTGCCGGCCACTAAATTGATGAAAGGCGATTTGATTTTTTTTAAGGGAGCCAATATGCGCAGGAGAACCATTGGACATGTGGGAATTGTGATTTCGGAAAAAGGCGAGCCGGTACGGTTTATTCATTCTTCCACCTCCGAAGGAATTCGCATTGATTACCTTAGCTCGTACTATTACCGCCTGCGGTTTGTAAAAGGCAAACGTATTTTGTTTGAGTAATACTTACTCGATATGGTATTCTTTCATCAGCCGGTAGATGGTTGATTTTCCAATATCCAGCTTGCGGGCCACCTGCAAAATATTATGGTTGTACTTGTCGAGAAAATGTTTCAGAATTTTTATTTCATATTCACGCATGGTAAGTTCTTCCATCATTATTTCATTGGCTTTTGAACTTCGCGTAAACTGAATATCGTGTGATGAGATCTTTTGTCCGGAACACATAACGGCAGCTAAATCCATCACGGCCTTTAATTCCCGCACATTGCCGGGGTAGTGGTATCGAAGAAGGGTATCAATTGCATCTTTTTCCAGATGAAATTTAGGGAGCTTGTTTTGTCTCGAAAAATCATCGAGAAAATGTTTGGCCAATAAAACGATATCGTTGTTGCGGCTTCGTAAAGGCGGCAAATGAATGGGTAATCCAAGCAAACGGTAATACAAATCCTGTCTGAAATTCCCTTTCTCCACCTCTTCAAGCAGATTTCGGTGTGTGGCCACAATAATCCGGGCTTTAAGAGAAACCAGTTCATTTCCTCCCACACGTGTCATTTCTTTTTCCTGCAATACACGCAGCAATTTGGCCTGCATATTCAGAGTCATTTCCCCAATCTCATCCAGGAAAATAGTTCCTTTCCCTGCTGCTTCAAAACGTCCTATCTTACGAGATACGGCACCGGTAAATGAACCTTTCTCATGCCCGAATAATTCACTTTCTATCAGCTCACGCGGAATAGCCGTAACGTTGATGGCAACAAACGGTTCTTTTTTTCGCATCGAATTGTAGTGAATGGCTTTTGCCACCACTTCTTTTCCTGTTCCGGTTTCACCATAAATAGAAACGGTAATATCCGTTTTTACTGCTTTTTCCATCAGGCGAAAAACGGCTTTCATCGGGTCACTGTTTCCTATAATGCTTGTTTGAAAATCATAGCTTTTAACCAGCTCAGCTTTCAAACTGTCAATCTCAATTTTTAATTCATTTTTTGTGCGGATATTATGAAGTGTATTAAGCAACCGTGTTTTGGTATCGTTGTCCTTGGTGATATAGTCATATGCACCTTCTTTCAACAGGTTCACCGCAGTAGAAATATCGGTTTGACCCGAGAGAATAATCACATTAATATCGGGGTCAAAATTTTTCACTTTTTTCAGTACTTCTGCCCCGGTCATATCGGTAAGAGAGTAATCTAGGGTAATTACATCGGGTTTCTGATGAAGGTTATTAATGCAGTCTTTCCCGGTTTTAAATTCAAAAATCTCATGATCGGGATTTAGTTCCAGAATGTATTTCAACATCCTGCTGTACACCGCATCATCTTCCACCATAAAAATCCGGAGGGTCTGGTTGTTTTTATCCATTCGTTAGGTTAGTTGTTTTTAAAAACACCGTAATATTCAGCCGAGGTGATGGAGATGGAAGTCCCGTTTACGTCATATACGGCACAGGAAAACCCAAGGCGTACCTCAAGCACCGTTACCCCCGACACATACTTTTTTTTGACTTCGGTAATGGTGAAAACACTGCCCGACTGATCTCCGTTAAATGTGCTCCATTTCTTTCCGTTTTCATCGGTCCATTCTATGGTAATACCCTCGGGGTTGAAGGCACTGGTATAAAAGTAATCTCCGGTTTTAAAAAAGTTTTCAAATTCATTATCCGTGGGCGATGGAGGACCATGTTTCAGAATTCCCTTCGTAATCGCAATGGAGTTTGGATTATTTCCCGGTCTGCCAAGCGTGCTGCTAAAGATAACGGTTGGTGAATCGGGTGGAGTAGCGGGTGTTTTTACATTAGAAGTTGAATTAATATAACTGTTCAATCCTTCATATAGGGTAAAGTTAACAGTCCCAACTGTACCTATAAAATGGTTCAGGTAGGTAGAATCAACAGGGTCCGGTTTCTTGGGGATTATTGGCTCGTCAGTAGGATATTTTTTGCACGAGGTCGCAAAAAGTCCGATAAGGGCCGCAAACAAAATAAACCTCTTTCGCATGGTTCAAATTTAGGAAAAAGTACGATTTTAGGAAATATTATAATCTTTTTCCATTTGAAGGATTGCCGCCAGAATTTGGGTCTTCACCTCTTCAAAGGTTTGCTGAACAAGTTCCCAGCGTGCCTGCGCTAGAGTTTCTTTCTCTAAAAAAAGAAGTTTTTCGGCTGCTCCGGTAATGCCGTAAGGGTTCATATTTGACTTAATGGAGTGTACCAGTTTGTTCACCGATGCAGCCTCCTTTGCGGCAATGCCTGTTTCAATTTCGATGAGCAATGGGCGGGTTTCCTTTACAAATAGTTCAATCATTTCTCTCATAAAAGCTTCATTGTTGCCAGAGAGTTCTTTTAACGACCGGATGGAGTAAAGTTGTTTTGACATGGCAGTATAGATATAGTTATGTTAACACTTTATTACAGATGCAAATTAACGGGTTTGTTCAGAAATACGGTTGTCAGTCGGCCATATGTTTTTCATTTTTCAGAATACGAGCTAATGTCCAGTCAACACGGCCCGCAAAAGCATGTTTTCTTTTATCACAATTGCTCAATAAACAAATTTTACATGAATGGGGAAGGCATGGGTCGGCATGAACAAATAATTCTACTTTATTCGGAAATTCATCTCTGAAAATATCTTCAAAATGCCTCACTTCCTGATGAGCGCGGTCAAGGTCCCAAAACCAGGGCAGGGTCATATGGCAGTCAATATGGTAAGCGCTACCGTATTTCAGAATTCTCAAATTATGAATATCAATCCATTCATTCTGTCTTTTTTGATTGATAATGCCTTCAATTTCTTTCAATGTTTCGGTGTCGGTTTCATCCATCAGTCCGGCCATACTTTTTCTTAATAATTTGTATCCGGTAAACATGATAACAAACGCAAATGCAATGGCCAGTACACTATCAAGCCAGATTATTCCGGTAAGGTAAATTAAAACAAGTCCTCCAAGAAGCCCGATACTTGAATAGGTATCACTCAGCAAATGTTTTCCATCAGCTACCAGAGTCATACTCCGTATTCTTTCACCGGAATTTATAAGCATTTTACCCATCACAAAATTGATTAATCCTGATGCAGCTGTCAGAATAATTCCATAATCCATATGATGTACCTGAGTGTGTTGTACCAGAGATACAAATGCTTTTATTAAGATGGAAATACCTGCAACAAAAATCATTGCGCCTTCAAAACCGGCTGAGAAAAACTCAATTTTCCCATGACCATAGGGGTGATTTTCGTCTTTGGGCTGATTGGCATAGTATAAACTGAAAATGGCAAATGCCCCGGCAATTACATTAATGATGGATTCAAGGGCATCGCTGAAAATAGCATTGGAATGGGTGAGGTAATACGCCATAAATTTGGCCCCCATTACCAGCACACCAACCAGCACCACCCGTTTCAGCAACGTGATATGCTTGGTTGAATGAGTAGCCGTTTGGGATTGAATTTGCTCCATGATTAAACCTTCGCAAAGGTAAACCGAAGCAGAAGTTTAACAAATGTACTTTCGTGTCTAAATCCGTTATAAAAGTTCATTTGCCAGATTTGCAAGCTCTGAGCGTTCTCCCTTTTCAAGCGTGATATGGGCATACAGCGGATTGTTTTTTACCTTATCAATCATATACGATAATCCATTTGATTGGGAATCGAGGTAAGGAGTATCAATCTGGTAAATATCTCCCGTAAAAATGATTTTCGTTTTTTCTCCTGCTCGTGTAATAATCGTTTTTATTTCGTGAGGAGTAAGGTTTTGTGCTTCGTCAATAATGAAAATAATATTGGATAAACTTCGGCCTCTTATATAAGCCAAAGGAGTAACAACAATTTTTTCCGTGTTAACCATCTCGGTAATTTTGTGGTGCTCCTTGTCTTTTTCGTCAAACTGATTTTGAATCAGTTTCAGGTTATCCCATAAGGGTTCCATATAGGGATTAATCTTCGACTTTACATCGCCCGGCAAATATCCGATGTCTTTATTACTCAATGGAACTATTGGTCGCGCTAAATAAATCTGTCTGAAGTTTGAACGCTGTTCCATAGCTGCGGCAAGAGCCAAAAGGGTTTTGCCGGTTCCGGCTACTCCCTGTATGGTAACCAACGGGATATTGGGGTTAAGGATAGCATGCAAGGCAAAAGCCTGTTCGGCATTGCGCGGTTTAATGCCATAGCAACTTCTTTTATCCACCTTTTCAATCCGTTCCTCAATGGGATTGTAGTAAGAAAGCACGGATGTTTTGCTGTTTTTGAGGATATAATAATGATTGGCATACGGAACATGTTTAAATACCCGCTTCCATTCTACAAATCCATCCTGATATAGCGATTCAATTACATCGGGTTTCACCGACTCTACAATGGTGCGGCCGGTATACAATCCCTCCAGATCTTTTATTTTGCCCGTTTCATAATCTTCAGAAGTAAGGCTAAGTGATTTGGCTTTTAACCGAAGGTTTACGTCTTTGGTAACCATGATCACCTTGCGGTCTTTCATCTCTTTGCGAAGGGCAAGTGCCGCATTTAAAATCCTGTGGTCGGCTTTGCGTTCACCAAAAATACGCTCGGCATCCTGATCACTTTTTTCATTCATCAACACCCTGAATTTCCCTTTGGTCGGGCCATTCAGCGGTATCCAATGGTCAAGGGTATATTCTCCCGAAAGTTTGTCGAGAAAGCGTATAAACTCGCGTGCCTCAAAATTGATAATGTCGTTTCCCTTCTTAAAATTATCCAATTCTTCCAAAACCGTGATAGGTATGGCCACATCATGCTCCATAAAATTTTGAACTGCATTGTGATCATAAAGGATAACAGAGGTGTCGAGAACAAAAATCTTTTTCTCTTTTTTCTTTAAAGCCATTTTTTCGTTTTATAGGTTGAGGATACAATTATCCGCCAATCGAAATTGCTCAAATAGCCTCATAAAACCTTTAATGCGTTTTCAACATATGAGTAAAACTATTAAGGTTCTATTTTTAAGGGTATTGCGTTTTTGTTTCGTTACTATCTTGGGCATACAGTTGCCGGGTTAATAGTTGAAAACCTTAGGTGCAATGGGTTATATTTGAAATGACAATTTAAACGGATGATTGACGTATGTTATCAAAGCATGATGGAAATAGGGTAAACGTACTGCTGTTACCTGCACTGTTTATTCTTTCCCGTGTTATATATTACCTGTTGGGGATTCGGTTTGATGCGGCTAGTATCGAGTGGGGGTACCAACTGCTCGACCCGTATTATCTAAAAACAGATTTGCTTCGGAGTATTTGGTATTTGCACATGCAACCTCCGCTGTACAATTTGCTTTTAGGGTTAGTACTTAAATTTTTTCCTGGCCACGTATCCTTCGTACTTCATCTCATTTTTACCAGCTGCGGATTTCTCATTGTATGGCTTATGAATGATAGTATGAAAATGCTTAGGGTATCGCCAAAGTGGAGATGGGGAGTTTTAGTGTATTTTATTTTTGCCCCAACTGCAGTGCTGTATGAGCATATGTTATTCTACTCTTACCTGACCGTATTTTTTCTTACTGCTGCATTTTGGGGACTTGTTCAATTCACCCATCAACATAAAACAGCCGGATTGGCGATTTTTTACAGCATGCTGGCGGCACTGGTGTTAACCATGAGTATGTTTCATCTGGTATTTTTGCTGGTATTGGTAATTATTCCGTTAGTTGTTTTTAAAACCAATCGTAAAGCTATATTGAGGGCTGCTGTTTTCCCTCTGTTTTTTTGTTTTTTATGGTATTTTAAAAACTTCCTGCTCTTTGGTAGTTTTTCCTCCTCCTCATTTTTAGGGATGAATATGGCACGGGTAGCTTATCCGTATGGAACTGCCATGGGTAATACAGGCATTTTTCAACCGGTTAAAAATTACGGTGATCAGGTAACGCCTGATAGTCGGTATCCGGATATACCGGTTTTGCATGAAAATTATAAGAAAAACGGATATGTCAGTTTCAATCATCTTGGCTACTTACAGGTATCCAAAAAGTTTAAAAAAGAATCTATTTATGTAATGACGCACGAGCCCTCCCGTTATATTCATGAGGTAAGGAATGCTTTTGAAATTTATTTTTACCCTTCTTCGGTGTATGAATTCCTTGGACCTAATTTTGTAAAAATGCCCGATTTTATTTATGCCTGTAGCCTGGTTAAAGACCGAAAACATGCACTGCTGTTACTTATAGTTTACATCATGGTATTTTCAGTCATATGTTATCTAACCGTAAAAATTAATTCGGGAAGCGGGGTGGTACAGGTTGATAAAAGAAGCTTGATCGTTATCTGGATGTTTGTATTTGTGATAGCCTATATTATGTGCATCGGAAATTTTCTGGAACGCGGAGAAAATCATCGTTTCAGATTTTCTTCTACCACTCTTGCCTTAATGCTGTTTGCTTGGGTGGGTACCTGTTTTGCTCAAATAATAAAAAAGAAGAAGGTTAAATAAAAAATGCCCTGTATTTGCAGGGCATTTTTTATTTGTTACGGGTATAATTACTGTTTGATAAATTTTGCGACACTATTGTTTCCGCTTTCATCCGTTAATGTAAGAAAATATATTCCGGGTTGCAGTGAGCTGATATCAATGGTTGATTTAGCGAGTGAAAAATGAAGTATAACTGCACCTGCCAAATCAGTAATGGCTGCATAGTGTCCGGCCGGGTTATAGTTCTGAATCAGTAACTCATTTTTGCATGGGTTAGGATAAATTGAAAATGCTTTATTTTTTGCCCGGTCAATACCTGTTGATACCGGAGAAACAGTTACCGACTTAAAATAATTTACATCGGTTACCAATCCGCTTTTATAAATAACGTGCGCATATTGCTGTAGTGATTCGCTGCTGTACCAGTAATAAGTTGAATCGAATTTTTCCTTTGGAAAATTTGGGGCAAGTATCCACTGGCCTCCTGTGGCGGTTCCTTTAATGAATAAACTATCAATGGAATGTTCGCGGTTTATTTCAAGTAAGGCCGGTTTGGTTCCTGCAGGTAAAATCATGTTTCCTTCGGCAATAATAGCGCGGTCATTCATCTGAAGGCTTTTGTACCATGCCGAGTCAATGGATGGCTGCCCCACTTCGGCCCCCGAAACTTTGTACTCGATAGTTGCATTAATGCTTTTGCTGCTTCCGTATTGCAGGGGGAAGGACCAAACCTTAGGGGTTCCGGGGTAATGCAAGGCTACATTATTTCCTGTACCAAACACGTCTCCGTAAATTCCAAGAATATATCCTCCTGTTGCATCTATCCGTGCAAAAGTGGTGGTATTGTCTCCCACTTCCCAAAGGGCATGTGTAGCCAACGGAAAATTGCTGCTGCCGGTTACCTGCGATGGAAGTCGTGAATAAGAGGTGTCATCGGCACCGGGTACAGGAGTGAGGGCAGTAAAATCCCATATATTGGTAGTTCCGGTTATATTAAATACAAAAGGTGGGTTAGGTTCATTGGCATCATAATAAGTAAACATACTGTTGTTTACCGGAGCCTGCCCAGCTCCAAGAGTAACCTGACCGAAGGCCGCGGCACCGGTTGCAAATAGAAAAGTGGTGAGTAATGCTTGTTTCATGTTATGTTTTTTTATTCGAACTTAGGTTGTTATTCCCATATTTACCATACCATAAAAGTGGTATACGCAAATTGTCGCTTTTTATGAACTGCTTTTAAAAATGTGGATTAAACCTTTAATCCGAATATGTATCTTGTGCAGGTGAATTTTAAGAGAATTATTTTGATGAGTTTGTTTTTAGGGGTATTTAACGCCTCGTTAAAAGCAATTTCCCTGAAAACTGCCGATTCTTCCGGTGTTTCTTTTGGAGTAGAAATGCCTGTAACCTATTCGTATCTGGGTTTGGCCGGTTGTGCCGGGATTACCCTTACCAAATCTGTAAATACATTTGCAGCGGGTATGCGTACCTCATTCACCTATTTTACCCGATACTCCGATATGCCTTATGGCGCATACCTTGGCTACAGGTGTGCCTTGTCGCATCGCAAAAAGCTTGTGCCTTTTGCCGAGGTGTTTTATACGAATCAGTTTTTTAAAATTTCCTCCCCATCAGGAAACGCAAAGGGATTGTATCAGGCCCATGAAATCTATTTGGCTTACGGAGCTTCGTGGCATTTAACCAAACGGTTGCATTTGGCACATTCCATTGGCTTTGGAGGGTATCAGGAACGGCATCCCAATTTTTATGGTTCAAGTCCTGTTGAACAAAAACACGTAGGGTATTTCACCAAAGTGGCGGTAGGGTATGCGTTTTAGATCCATTGTTCCTTTTCTGTTATATGGTATCCTTTTTTTCGGGTGTCGCAATGACCATTGGAGTATTCACAACCTGAACAATGGAAAAATTGATATCATAGGGCATAGAGGGAGCGGACCTCAGACTGCTGCCAATCCGGTTCCTGACAATTCCCTGCAAAGTTTTAAAAATGCCCTCGAGTTATATGGTGCCGATGGCATTGAAATGGATGTGCAGATGAGCAGTGACGGGGTTCCTTTTTTATACCACGATCCTTTACTTGAGTCGCATACTAATTTTAGTGGATGTATCTCTGACTACACAGCCAGCGAGTTAAAAAATTGCGCTTATTCCAATTCGGATCAAAAACTGGTTACACTGGAAGAATGCATTAAATATTGCCTAACCCTACGAATAATGCCCAAACTTTTTCTGGATACAAAGCCCGAATATATGTGCCATATTAATTCACTTGCAGCTTTAGATGCACTGTCGTGGTATGCCGATCACCTGCACAAAGTGGTTGATAAGTATGGAATTTACCCCTATGCCTATGTGGAAGCCGGTACTTCGGCTCTTATATACTTTTTGCAACGTAAAAGTAGCCTGTATCTTTTTAATCTTAACGGATTAATTCCCGATCACCTTCCTATTGTTGATTCCATGGGAATTTACGGAATGATGCTGGGTAATGCAGATGTTTCGGCCGATGGGATTGCTCTGGCACACTCTCACGGGGTACGCATTTCGTTGTTTGCCGTAAACGATAAACAGGAGGCTAAAAATGCAATTGCCAAATCTCCCGACTATATTTTAACGGATGATATTCTTTTACTGAAACAAATGCTCGACCAATGAAAGATTTTAAAAAGTACTTTTTTATACCGGCCCCTCCCGAGGATGTTTATTTAGCCCTCACCAATCCCAATACCATTCACCTATGGTCGGGGGATAAAGCCGAAATGTCAACCGAAGCCGGTTCAGAGTTTTCCCTATGGGACGGGAGTATTACCGGAAAAAATCTGGAGTTCGAAGTAAATAAAAAAATTGTGCAGCAATGGTATTTCGGAGAGCAGGAAGAGCCATCTGTTGTAACTCTGAAACTTCATGCTGCCGAAGGAGGCACTTCGGTTGAATTGCTTCATACCAATATTCCGGATGCAGATTTTGATGATATGAAAGAAGGCTGGATTCATGAGTATTTTGGGGCACTTCAGGAGTTTTATGACGAAAAATAACAATCAGAAAAAGTGAAAGTTGTTCAGGATTTTTTTATTTCTTCCAATTCCCTTCCGTAATCATATTGCAAATCTTCGTGAAGCAGTAAAATCAGGTTTTCAATTTTAGTTAGTTGACCTGTATAAAGGTTCAGCAGTTGTTGGCTGTTTTCAAATGGAATGCCCGATTTTTTTAGGGTTGTACAAAAATGTAACAGCATTTCAATAGTGAGCTGATTGGATCCGCAATACCTGCTGTATTTATTGATGGTACGAAGAATTTTACGAACACTTTTTTTGACGAAATAGAGGCTGGTTTTGTTTATTTCTTCAAAAGCAATTTCAGTTTCTTTTTTAATACCCTCAATAAATGCGTGGGAATCGGAAGATTCAAAGAGGAGGTAAGTGAGGAGTTCCTTGTTCTCTTTTTTAAATTTACCAAGGCGCAGGCACAAATCAATCACCTCGGCAGGAGGCAGCGTGGCCAGTTCTGTTTTAAGTTCGCTTAACGAAGCTGATTTCATGCCCGCAAACTACGAAATTACTTTTGACTGCGGAAGTTATAAAAAGCTAACCGACAAGTTGAAAATGTACAAGTTGTATTCCTAATTCCTTTAGAGAGAAGGCATTTTTTCAATTACGTTCTTCTCTCTTAATTGGTTTAGTTGTATTGTTACCCTTATTGTTTATGGAATATTTAAAAATACTTTATTTTTTTTGGAGGGATTTATTTTTTTAGTACATTTATCATTAAAAACAGGATGTTATGAAAAGATTTTTTTTTAGCCTTTTATTATTAAGCTTCAGTATTGCGCTGTATGCACAGGTAAATTCCGATTTGGCTGTCTATAACAATTACGATTTCATTCCGGGTGAGCAAATACTATTCGAGGACAACTTTATGGATGCTGCCGAGGGCGAATTTCCGGCAAGATGGAAGTTGCTTTCCAAACAAGGAGTAATAAACCATGCTGACGGAGAGAAATACTTTGTATTCAATGATGCCTCTGTTGGAGACATTGGAAAGGTAGAACCAAGAATGAAAACAAGTGCCTATCTGGGTTCATCTTTTACCGTTGAATTTGATTTTTATATTCCAAATGAAGAGATGATTTCGTTGGTTTTTCGGGAAACGGATGATGAAGCCAAATTTCTTTCTGTAGAAACGGATGGTATAGTTAAAACAAATTATTTTGAATCTTCTTTGGCCGGGAACATGCCCGAAGGCACAACGGTGGCCGGTAAATGGATGCATTTTGCTATGGCATTTAAAAATAAACAAATGAAGTGTTTTGTGAATCAAAACAGAGTTTTGGTAGTACCTGATTGCGGGTTTAACCCCATAGCTGTTTTTGTGGCCGGATCTCAGGGGGTAAGGTTTAAAAATTTTAAACTGGCTGCCGGTGGTGGCATGAATATGCTTGATAAAATTATCACCGATGGTAAATTTATTTCTCATGCAGTAAGATTTGAGGTAAATAAATCCTCGATAAAAGGGGAAAGCATGGGATTTATTAATGAACTTGCAAAATGGTTAAAGGCAAATCCTTCTATCAAACTGAAAGTGATAGGTCATACCGATGGAGATGGAGACGAAGCATCAAATATGAAACTCTCACAGGCCAGGGCAGAGGCGGTGATGAATGCTTTGGTGGGTTTAGGCGTGGAGGCATCGAGACTTACTGCTATTGGAATGGGAGAAAGTAAACCGGTAACTAGTAACGATACCCCTGAAGGAAAGACCGAGAACAGGAGAGTTGAGTTCGTTAAACTATGACCCCTTTGAATCATACTAACACATGAAACTTCAGTTAACCCATTTAAATTTCTTTATGGCTTTTTGCATGTTGTTCAACAGCAATATTGTTTTGGCACAGTCAAAAATGTTAAATGGATTCAGCTATACCGGAGTTTTTTTTGATGATCCCGATTGGGGTAAAAGCTACAATACCAGTGAAACAGATCGTAAGTTATTAAGTCGCACCAATAAATGCATTTATGATGCTACTGCAAGACTTCTGAAAACACTTGGGGATTATGAAATTCAAATTACAGATATGAGTTTTGCCTTTGATCCGGTGAAACAGGAGGAATCCCGCAAAAATGGGAGCAAATGTGTTACCTGCTATTACAGCCATAACCCCGCAACTGGAGAGTACTTCCAATATACAGTAACCATCCGTCTGGATTTGAAAGAAGAATCATCTCTTTTCATTAAAAAGGCTCAGCGGGATGATTCAATTGCTCAAAAAGTACAGAGCTTTTCAACAGTTAATAGCAATGCCGCCTCCGAAAAACAACTTCAGGAGGAGATGAACAAACTGCAAAAAGAAATTGCCTCGGTTGATTATTCAAAACTTACAGAAAGCCAGCTTGCAGAAATTGAACGCAAAGGTAAAAGATTGGATCAACTGGCAGCAGGCACTTCAGGAGTAAAAACTATGCCGGATGATTCACTGCACGCAATTTATGGTGATTCATATGCCCAGCGCATTGATATTTCTTTCAAAACCAATGTTCCATTAACGGTAACTGATAAATCGGGACTAATTGCCTTAAAAAACAACCCTGCCTTTTTTTTTCAAGAATTAAACATTCCGGGTTGTAGTTTTGCTTGTATATATTTTGATAAATACAATCAAAACGCTGCATTATCACATAGCGATAACTATGTTTTTGTTGCATATATTGGTAAAACCTATCCTAATAAGGCATCAATGCCTAAAGATTGGGTTGATCCCTTTTGCTTTAAGATAACTTTTTCAGGCAATCTGGAACAAATCAAGGCTATTTCGGGGCAAATTGATTTTACCAAACTTGCGGATATCTTGAGGACGAATTAATGGATGAAAAATCTGGCACCTATCAACAATAAGTTTCATTTGGTTCCATTAAACTTCTTGGCTTGGGTATATGGAAGATGAAGCTTAAACGCAAAATGAATAAGTTTTTTCATCGGCACATAGTTTAAGCGCGTTCTTGCCTATATAGCTCTATGTGCAAATCCTATTGTGTTCTATGTGTTTTGTTTTAGTTGGAAACACAAAAAATATCTCGTGCAAAATGCGCGCGCCAGTTTGGGGGAAATTATGGGTTACAAACTCTGGATAGCTTGGGGCGTTCTGAATTATTTTAATTGGATTAAGGATATACTTGATCCTATTGTTTCGGCCCCCAAAAATTTAATATTTCCAACATATTTTATTCTAATATTGTCATCGATTTGGACATCAAACTTACAAGCTATATTACCAATACTTATTCCATCTATTGGATTAAAATTCTTTAATACTATTTGAAAACTCTTGTTGGTTGGGTTGTAACTAAAAAAAACTATTTCTGCGATCAGTTTGGAGGTACTTAAGTTTTTAAGATGATTGTTTTCAAAAGAAACTTGAATTTCTTTTAATAATATCTGGGTATCTTTCTGATTTATGGCCATCGTCCATGAACCTTTTAGGCAATTATTTGGTAAATGGGAATAATTAAATGCATCAATTGTTGAAATAAAGGCCTCTATTCTTCTATTAAGCTCAGTTTTTTCAGACATTAATTCTCTATTTATTTTTTCTAAATTTTCGATAGACTTTGATTTTTCTAAGTACTCATTTATTTTATTTGATACATTGTCAGAGGCATTTTTAATTTTTTTATCGAGTGCTTGATATTGATCAAACAACTCAATGTATTCATTCTGCGAATAACCTTCTTTACGTATTAGCTCAAGTTTATCGTTAAGTTTTTTCCTTTCAATCTTATTGCGGTACTTGTATATTAGTCGGTCAATTAATGGAAAACAAAAAAGGTAAATAGCTGTGAAAAATAGTGGGAGAATAACAAGTTCAGGCCAATTGTCGCATTTGCACAGGTCCAGATATTGAGAAATCGTACTTACTTTTAAATCTGCACTATTACCAAAGTACTTTGTGTCTGTAAGGATTAAAGTTATAATACGCCAGTTGCATATTATCCAACTAAAAAATAATGCACCATACAGATGACTTTTGAGCCTTTCTTTAAATGGACTAAATAGGTTGTTTAAAAATTCCATACAATTTGAGTTTAGTAGCTTTTAATTCAAATCTACAACTTCTCCTTCAAATACATTCCTGTATAGTTATTCTTTTGCTTCACCAGCTCTTCGGGCAATCCGGCAAAGGCCAATTGCCCTCCGGCATCGCCACCTTCAGGGCCCAGATCAATAATCCAGTCGGCACACTTAATAATTTCCATATTGTGCTCTATGATGAGGATGCTGTTCCCCTGTTCAATAAGAGCATTAAACGAAGTTAGTAGTTTTTGAATATCGTGAAAGTGCAGACCCGTGGTGGGTTCATCAAAAATAAACAGGATATGTTCTTTGCTGTTATGCCCCTTTCCCAAAAAAGAAGCTAGCTTAATCCGTTGTGCTTCTCCGCCCGAGAGGGTGCTGCTGCTTTGCCCTAATTGTACATACCCCAATCCAACATCCGAGAGCGGTTGTATTTTGCTTAAAATGGCTTTTTCATTTTTGAAAAACTCCAGAGCCTCATCTACGCTCAGGCGCAATACATCGCTTATATTTTTATCGTGGTAACGCACTTCCAGTACTTCGTCTTTAAACCGCTGTCCCTTGCAGTCCTCACAGGGCAAATGAATATCGGCCATAAACTGCATCTCAATCGTTACTTCGCCCTCTCCCTGGCAGGTTTCGCAGCGGCCACCCTCTACGTTAAAACTAAAATGCTGGGGCTTGTATCCCCGGTTTTTTGAGAGGGGCTGCTGGCTGTATAAATCGCGAATGGCATCATAAGCCTTTATGTAAGTTACGGGGTTACTACGACTGCTTTTACCAATAGGATTCTGGTCTATCAGCTCTACCTGTTTCACACTTTTTAAACTTCCCTGCAGTTTATCATGAGTGCCTGTTTTTTCTCCGCTGTAATTGCCTAAATGTTTTTGCAGGGCAGGGTAGAGGATACTTTTTACCAGGGTGGTTTTTCCGCTGCCGCTTACACCGGTCACTACCGTCATGGTGTGCAATGGAAATTTTACGGTCACATTTTTTAAGTTGTTTTGTCGCGCCCCGCACACTTCAATATAGTCGCTCCATTTTCTGCGTTTGGCAGGTACCGGTATTTCCATACGGCCCGAGAGGTATTTTCCCGTAAGGCTTTCCTGATGTTTTTTAATTTCATCCAGTGTTCCCTGCGCCACTACTTCGCCTCCGTGAATGCCGGCCAGCGGACCCATATCCAGAATATTATCGGATACCTGCATAATTTCCTCGTCATGTTCCACCACAATCACGGTGTTGCCCACATCGCGCAGTTGCCTAAGCACGGTAATCAGTTTTTGGGTATCGCGGCTGTGAAGACCAATACTTGGCTCATCTAAAATATACATGGAGCCCACCAGACTGCTGCCTAAGGAAGTGGCCAGATTGATGCGCTGCGTTTCGCCACCCGACAGGGTATTGCTCAGTCGGTTCAGACTAAGGTAACCCAATCCAACATTTTCAAGATAACGCAGGCGGTTGTTTATTTCGGTAAGAATGCGCGAAGCAATCTGCGTATCGTATTCATTCAATTTTAATTCCCTGAAATAATTTGCTGCATCGGCCACACTCATCAGCATCAGTTCGCTCAAATGCTTAAAATCTTCACTCTTTTTATAGCGTGTATCAGCCAGCCGCACATAAGAGGCATCGGGTCTTAAACGAGTGCCCAAACAATCGGGGCAGGTGGTTTTACCCCGGTAGCGGGCAAGCATTACCCGGTATTGAATTTTGTAAGTCTGGCTTTCGAGGTATTTAAAAAATCCGTTGATACCTTCCCATTCGCTATTGCCTTTCCACAAAATTTCTTTATGCGTTTTGTTTAGTTCATGATAGGGGCGATGAATGGGAAAATCAGCCTTGCGTGCATATTTCACAAACCGGGTTTTATATTCACTCATTTTTTCCCCTTTCCAGGGGGCAATGGCATCTTCAAAAACCGACAGGCTTTTATCGGGTACCACCAGATCTTCGTCAATACCTATCACCGAACCAAAACCCTCGCAGGTTTTGCAGGCACCATATGGGTTATTGAAGCTGAAAAAATTAACCGAAGGGCGCTCAAAGCTCATCCCGTCCATTTCAAATTTATTGGAGAACTGATGAACGGTGGGTTTGCCTTTGGCATCTATCAGTTCTATCAGACATTCTCCGTTGCCTTCCTGAAATGTAGTTTGTACCGAGTCGGCAATGCGGTTGTTATGGTCTTCGTCATCTTTACTCACCGCAAAGCGGTCCACCATCAGGTGAAGAAGTTGTTTGCTTTTATTTTTTAAAAATGGGTCAATTCCGTTTTCTATAAAATCTTCAATACGTTGTGTTTCTCCGTTAAGGCTTAAGCGCGAAAATCCTTTTTGTAATAAAATTTCCAGTTCCTTTTTCAACGCCTTTTTTTCTTTCAGGTGATGTAGGGCCACCATTAAAAAAACTTTCGTTTCGTTGGGGTATTCGTTTATAAAATTTACCACATCGCGCACACTATGGCTTTTTACTTCTTTACCCGATACGGGAGAGTAGGTGCGGCCCGCCCGCGCAAACAGTAATTTCAGGTAATCGTAAATTTCGGTGGTAGTAGCCACGGTAGATCGTGGATTACGGGTGTTTACTTTTTGCTCAATGGCAATGGCAGGGGCTATTCCTTTTATGTAATCTACATCGGGTTTATTCATACGCCCCATAAACTGCCGGGCGTAGGCCGAAAGGCTCTCAACATACCTGCGTTGCCCCTCGGCATACAGGGTATCGAATACCAGCGATGATTTTCCGGAGCCCGACACACCCGTAACCACTACCAGCTTATTGCGGGGCAGGGTTACGTCCACATTTTTGAGGTTGTGCATGCGGGCGCCTTTAATCAGAATGGTTTTATCGGATTGGGCGGTGGAACTGGTATTTTTTAAAGCGGCTTTTGATGTCATAAAAAGAAGGACAAATGTCGGGGAAATATGTTTACGGAGGTTGCCCGTTTTTTGTGCATAAACAGGAAAAAAACAGGCTTGCCCAAAAAAATATTTTGTTTTTTATTTGCGAAGTATTATTTTTACATATTCAAACCGCAATAAATTAACTAAAAAACAGACACGCATATCGATTAAACTTCTACACTAATTTTATTTGTTTCACTTAAAAAGGTCAAACCAATGACAAAAGCAAAAATTAGTGATCAGGAGTTGATTGATTCCTATCGCAGCGGTAACGAAATGTGTCTTGAAACTTTAATCAAGCGGCACAAATCCAAAGTTTTTACTACTATCTACCTTATCGTTCACGACAGGTATCTGGCTGAGGACCTGTTTCAGGAAACCTTTATTAAGGTGGTTCAAACCTTTAAAAGCGATAAGTACAACGAGGAGGGCAAGTTTCTTCCATGGGTACTGCGCATTGGTCGCAATCTGGCTATTGATTACTTCCGCAAAACCAAACGTACCCCGGTAATTACGGATACTGCCGGTAACGACATCCTTTCTTTTATCAGCATTGCTGAAGAATCGAGAGAAGACGGAATGATGCGCAGGGAGAGCGAGCACAGCATACGCGAATTGGTGAAATTGCTGCCCGAAGAACAGCGCGAGGTACTGATTATGCGCCATTACGGAGATATGAGTTTCAAGGAAATAGCCGATGCCACCGGGGTAAGCATAAATACCGCTTTGGGCCGCATGCGTTATGCACTCAACAATATGCGTAAAATGATGCTGGAAAAAGAAATGGTGCTGCGATAAAATAATCTGAAATGTTTGGCCGTTATGTAGGTGTTAATTTTAAAACACGCCTATGCGCAAAACATTTACTCCTGACGATTTAATCCGTTTTATTTACCGCGAAACTTCTGAAAAGGAAGAACTTGGGATTGTAGAACAGTTAGCCTCCGACCCGGAATTCCTGAATGAGTACCGCCAATTGGTTAAAACCATCACCGCCTTGGGCGATAGCCTCGAGGAACCTCACCCTACCAGTGTAAACATTGTATTGGAATATTCGGCCGCTTTGCACGAAAAGACGGTGCATTAGAAATTATTCTGCAAAGTTCACACAGGTCCAAATTTGTTTATGTTCTTGGGGCGCTTTGCGTGAAACTTCTCTTAATTATTGCCTTTGTTTCATCCCCGAAAGAAAGAACGTTTTGATTGTTTTATTGGTACGATCTACACCATCTTCAGGAAATTCAAACCTGATTGAATTTTTTGGAGATATGGCTAATTCCATTTTATGGTGTGCTGTTCTTTGAACCTTGGTTGCAACCTAATGAGTTTATAGCATGTCTGTTCTGTAAATTACCCTAAATTTGTTTTGTATGAAAAAAGCGGATTTTAAAAGGTTTCTTATTGTATTTTTTATGGGATGTTTTATTGCCTGCAATGACGATGATGCAGGGGAACCGTCAATGGATTTGTCACCGTACACGGGACTGTTTTATTGCCGCTACGATAATATCATGTGGATGGCTTCCATCCCTCAGGATACCGGGTATGCCTATTTAAGGATTGTACAAAAACCAAACGCCTGGGCTACCCTGATGGTGGCTGATATGGGACCGGATACTACCAAAGGAATAATTGAATCATTTGAGGTAGACTTAACAAGTTCAAACTCTTTTAACCGGAACTATGTCAAAGAAGCCGGGTGTTCTCATTGCAAGTATATCAGTGGGATTGAATTAGAATACCAAAATGCGGACAGCCTCTCTTTTATGGTAACAAGCCAGACAAACCAGCCAATTCCAAATGGATGGAATAAGATTTACAAAGGGAAGAGGGTTTGGTGAAAGCCACCTGTTTTATATCACTATTTTTGGGGGCAGAATGAAATAGGATTGGAAATCTATTCATGATCGATCTTTTAAAATCAAAGTGATTTGCCTGATATTGCAGCATGACCCGCCAGGAACGTTTCGAACGTTTTATTAATTACCATGTGCAACATCATCCCGAGGCGCAAACGGAGTTGCATTATGATACGCCCTTTCAGTTATTAATTGCCGTAATTCTTTCAGCTCAGTGCACAGATAAACGCATCAACCTCGTTACTCCTGCTATTTTTCATGATTTTCCGGAGCCCGAAGATTTGGCGGCCACCGATTTTGATACGCTGTTTCCCTATATTAAAACGGTGAGTTACCCCAATAATAAAACGAAACATTTAATAGGGATGGCCCAAATGCTGGTAACCGATTTTAACAGCGAGGTTCCGGCAACCATTGAAGAATTGGTAAAGCTTCCGGGCGTGGGCCGCAAAACAGCTAACGTGATAGCCTCGGTTATTTTTAATATGCCGGCTATGGCAGTAGATACGCATGTGTTTCGGGTATCCGAACGATTGGGGTTAACAAAAAACGCTAAAACTCCGCTCGAAACTGAAAAGCAACTCGTAAAGTACATTCCTGAGCAATACATCTCCAGAGCTCATCACTGGCTTATCCTTCATGGTCGGTATGTTTGCCTTGCCCGCACACCCAAGTGTGGAGAATGCGCATTGAAAAATTTCTGTTTATACTTCGAGAAAAATTATATTAAGAATTTGAAATCCAGTTGATAGGATAAATAAAATTTTCGAGTATAATTATCTTAAGATAAAAATTATCTTTAACTTATCCGCAGGCATTGATGTGGATATCATACGTATAACTTGGATGGTTCTGTGCACTAAACAGCGGCCTTTGCTTCGTAATTTTGATGTTCAAATTATCTGAAAGAAGTATGAGTGATAACAACAAAGAAAAACTGAAAGCCCTTCAGCTTACTGTAGAGAAGTTGGAGAAAACGTATGGAAAAGGCGTGGTGATGAAGATGAGTGACGAGAAGGTAGAAGGAGTAGAGGCTCTGTCAACCGGTTCGCTTGGATTAGACATTGCATTAGGAATTGGCGGATTTCCCATTGGCCGTATTATTGAAATTTACGGTCCTGAATCATCAGGTAAAACAACCCTGGCCATTCATGCCATTGCACAGGCACAGAAAAAAGGAGGTATGGCAGCTTTTATAGATGCCGAGCATGCCTTTGATCGTTTTTATGCCGAGAAACTGGGCGTAGATACTGAAAACCTTTTAATCGCCCAGCCCGATGACGGGGAGCAGGCATTAGAAATTGCCGATAACCTGATTCGTTCAGGCGCTATTGATATCATTGTGATTGACTCGGTAGCGGCCCTGGTTCCAAAAGCCGAAATTGAAGGGGATATGGGCGAATCTAAAATGGGTTTACAAGCTCGTTTAATGTCGCAGGCACTCCGTAAACTTACCGGTACTATTAACAAAACCAAATGCGTGTGTATTTTCATTAACCAGTTGCGCGAGAAAATAGGCGTGATGTTTGGTAACCCTGAAACTACCACGGGTGGTAATGCCTTAAAGTTTTATGCATCGGTACGTTTGGATATTCGCAGAATAGGCCAGCTGAAAGATGGAAATGATATGGTGGGTAACCGTACCAAGGTAAAAATTGCCAAAAATAAGGTAGCTCCTCCATTCCGAATTGTGGAGTTTGACATTATGTATGGAGAGGGTATTTCTAAGGTTGGCGAAATTGTTGATCTGGGCGTAGATTATGAGATTATCAAAAAGTCGGGTTCATGGTTTAGTTACAACGATACTAAAATAGGGCAGGGGCGCGATGCGGTGAAACAAATGCTTTTGGATAATCCTGAGTTGAGTGATGAGATTGAAAACAAGATTCGGGAAAAAGCCTCCACTGGTGTTGGCCAGCGAGCCAAAACAGAAATAGACTAAGTATTTAGCGGTGTTATATTCGTAAAAAAGCCTTCCTGATTGTTCAGGGGGGCTTTTTTATTTAACAGGATTTGCCAGTTTTTTATCAAACTTTATAGGTGAAAACACATAGAGCATCCATACTCGCGAATAGCGGTAAGAAAGGGGAGAAAGCAAAATGATAAGCGCAATAATGGTTGCAACATAAAACCAGGCATCGGGGTCGTTAAATAAAAAGTACAAGGCCACAGCCGATACAATGGCAATACCCACAGAAACAAAATAGCTCACATACATGGCGCCCCAAAAAAATCCGGGTTCAATTTCAAATTTTAGTCCACATACTGAACAGGTTTTATTCATGAGCGTAAAATTTTTCAAATCATACGCCTTGTGAGAAAACATTTTGCCGCTGCGGCAACGTGGACATTTGGCCTGCATAATAGCCTGTGCTTTGTTTTCTGTAAACCTGTTACTCATGGGAAATGGGGGATTTAAGAATGAGATTGCGCCTTTTTGGCTTTATTGCTTTTGTACCACATGTATCCTATAATGCCAACTATAAGATATGGCAACACCAATAGGTACAAAATACCCTGATTAAGTCCTTTACCCACATTGGTGGCACCACTGTTTAACCCCGACTGAACAGCGGCCCTGCAATTGGGGCACTGGGCAAAACCGATTTGGGTAGCTGCAAAAAGCGAAAGTGCAACCAAAAGAAATAACCTCCAGTGTTTCATAAACGGTACAAAGGTATTAAACTAAAAAGAATAATAAGGTGAAATCATTAGGTAAACTATAACCCCGGTAACAGTAACATAAAGCCATATGGGGAAACTGAAACGAACCAGTTTGCGATGTTTGTCTACTTGGTTTTGCAATCCGTGGTAAAAAGAGAGCAATACCAGCGGAAGTACCAAAGCTGCCAGTACAATATGTGATGCAAGTATGGTGAGGTAAACCGGTCTCATAGAATTTGTTGCCGGAAACTTTGTTTCCGGAGCAAAAAAATGGAAAGTAATGTATGAAACCAAAAACAATGAGGAGAGAACAAACGCGGTAAGGTTTAACTTTTTATGTATTGCCACCTGTTTCCTTCTGATAAATGCAAAGGAAGTAATTAATAATACGCTACAGGTGCCATTTAAAAATGCATTAAAGGCAGGCAGGTAATAAACAATAGAAGGAATTTTTTCGGGAGGGGTAATGAGTTTTCGGTTCAATACTAAAACCACTGCAAATACTACCACCGACAGGGCCAGTACAAAGTAAAAAACTTTTTTATCTTGGGCTGTTTTTACTTCGCTCATAAATCTCCACCTGTAAAACTTTAATCTCGTCCATCAGTTTTTTTACATCCTCTTCATTCAATCCGTCATAATAGCCTCGTATTCTCCTCCACGGATCTATCAGAATCATGTTTTGTGTATGATCAATAGTTGTATCCTCTTTGGTTACAGGCACCAGATAACCCTTCATGGCAATATCAAATAATTCCTGCTTGCTTCCGGTAACAAAATGCCAACGGTGAGGCTCTGCATTAAATCGTTTGGAATAAGCGGCCAGCACCGAAACAGAATCATTGTCGGGGTCCACTGTGTGAGAAATAAACTTTACATTGGGCATACTGCGGGTGCTGTAGTATACCTGCTCCATGTTTTTATTCAGTTTAGGGCACACATCACTGCAGGTTGCAAAAAAGAAATCAGCAACTATAATGCTGGTATCAAAATCTTTGAGTGAAATGACTGAACCGGTTTGGTCGGTAAAATTAAAATCAGGCAGGGTATGGTAAACAGTATCTTTCATCTGTTCATCATAGGCTCTTTCCCCGTATATCGGAAGCTTTACGAAGTTAGTATGTCCGGTTTTAAGTATAGCGTAAAACAGTACGGGTAATCCAATAATGGAAAGGATGATGATTACCTCTTTGTGTTTCCGCATTAATCAATATTAATTCCGATACCATCCCAGTAATGGGCTTCATACAGGCAACCCATAATTAAACCTAATACAAAAAGAATAGGAAGAATAATGGTCATAATGAGGTTTACGCGTTCATACTTCATGTGCATGAAAACGCCAACGATGTAATAAGCTTTAACAATACCCAAAATAATGAACAGGCCGTTTCTGATTCCGGTAGGAGACAGCATAAAATACAGGCCAATATCAACAATGGTAAGTGCTAAAAGAATCCAGAATGTTTTCCAGATGGCTGCCGTTCCGTGTGGTTGCTCAGGATTTACACCGGCTCCTTCGCCAATATTAATATGTTGTTCGTGTGATTCGCTCATATGCAATTTTGTTAATAGAGGTTAAACTTATCGGATTAAATCAAATAGAAAAAGGTGAATACAAATACCCAAACAAGGTCTACAAAGTGCCAGTACAATCCCACTTTTTCAATCATTTCGTAGTGGCCGCGTTTGGCGTAAGTACCATTAATGGTATTGAGGTAAATAATGAAGTTAAGCACAACTCCGCTAAAAACGTGAAATCCGTGAAACCCGGTTACAATAAAGAAAAGGGCGGCAAATGCCGTTGGACCAAACGGATTTCCGTGTAATGAAGCTCCTTCAGTAATAAACTGTGTCCACTCCCAGGCCTGACAGCCCAAGAAGGCGAGTCCGCCAAGAATAGTATAAAACATATATTTCCTCACAGAGTTTTGGTCCATTCGATGGCCTGCTTCCACAGCCAGTACCATGGTAACCGAACTAAAGATGAGGATAAAGGTCATTAAACTCACAAAGAATAAAGGAAGGTGCAATCCGTGCAATCCGGGAAAGTGATTAAACACCAGTTCAGGTGAAGGCCAGTGTTGCTTAGAGAAATAAGCTACACCTTCAGCATTTTTTGTTTCTCCAAGCAGTTCAACAAAATTTTCGGGAACATGCCCCATTGGTTTGATGGTTTGTCCTTCAATCACTACCTGTCCATGCGGAGGAGAGGGGTGAGAGAAACGGATGGTGCCGTAAGCTACCAGCAATGAAGAAAAGGTAAATGCATCTGATAAAAGGAAAATCCACATCATCAGTTTACCATAACTTACATTAAACGGGGAGAAGCCGCCCGCCCAAATTGATTTAGTCTGTTTCAATGCAGTTGTTTCTGTTGACATATTGCTACTTGTTTCAGTTTTTTAACGGTATAAATAGAAAAACAAAATTAAATAAACCCATAAAATGCCTATGAAATGCCAGTAGGTATTGCATAGGTTTATATTCAAAATATTGGTGCTGTTCACTTTTCCCTGATAAGATTGGGCAAACACAATCAGCAGCCATATGAGTCCGCCAATAATGTGCACCGCATGGGCAAAAGCGATGATGATTAAGAATGACCCGGCCACATTTGAACCTGAGAAATAAACTCCCATATCCACTAAATCATAAAAAGAAACCAATTGCCCGCCCATAAAAAGCAATCCTAGAATGAACGTAACAATAAGGCCGGTTTTTACTTTTGATAGTTCATTACGTTTGGCGGCACGGTAAGCCCAGATCATCGGAATACTGCTGAGTAAAATGATCACCGTATTAATCCACATGCTGGCAGGCAATGGAAATTTCATCCAGTTTCCTTCCGCCCTGCGAACAATATATCCGCTGGTAAAAGCGGCAAAAAGCATAATAATGGCTACTATAAACAGCCACAACAAAAACTTCTTCGGATTAACTCCTGAGGTTGATTCCTGTTGGTTAGGCGTATCGATAATATTTTGCGCACTCATGGTACTCATATCTTATCAAAAAATAAAGAAAGTTGCACAACGGGAAGGTATAAGAAGGAGGCAAACATAAGTTTCTTTGCATCGGCAATGCTGCATGTTTTAAATAAACGGTATGACTGATAAAGCAATACCAAACCTGAAGCAAGCAAAATGTAGGCAGATATGGTTCCGGTCATGTTATACATAAGCGGAATAAAAGAGAGCGGAATCAAAACTAGGGTGAAAGAAAGATTTTGCAAGGCACTTTTTTTATCACGCCCCTCTTTTGAAGGCAGCATTTTAAATCCGGCTCTTTTATAATCATCGTCCAATACCCAGGCAATCGACCAGAAGTGAGGAAACTGCCAGAAGAACTGAATGAGGAATAAAATAATAGCTTCCACTCCAATAGTTCCGGTTACGGCTACCCATCCCAGCATAGGAGGTATAGCTCCTGGAAACGCCCCGACAAAAACGGAAATTGGTGAAATTCTTTTAAGTGGAGTATAAAGGAAAGCATAAGAGAGTAGTGCAGCGAAAGCAAGAATGGCACTCATTTGATTTAGAAATAATCCCAGAATCAATACACCGGCTATTCCCATTAATGCTGAAGCAATTGACGCTTCCGTTACACTCATTCGCTGTGTGGCTATAGGACGATTGGCTGTTCGGATCATGAGCTTATCAAAATCTTTTTCGATAATCTGATTGATTCCATTGGAAGCTCCTACGACCAGAAAACCACCCAGGGACAGCATACCTAACTGAAGCCAGTTAATATTTCCGGCTGCAGCCATCGCATAGCTGATAGCGGACGAAAACACCACCAACAGATTCAGGCGCAACTTAACCAGTTCGCTGTAGTCTTTTAACTTTTGCGACCAGGTTACGCCAGAGGTGGTTGTTAATTGTTCTGCGATCATTATCTCTGTTTAAGTAACTAAATTTAGGTGGTAGGGTGAGGATGTTCAAACTCCTGATTCTCGTCTGTCTGTCCCTCATGCGGAACATTTTGAGGAACAAAATCTTCAGTATAATTCGGATTGCTGTAATCGTAAGGCCAGCGATAAACGGTTGGAATTTCTCCAGGCCAGTTTCCGTGCAAATGTTCTACAGGAGCAGTCCACTCAAGTGTATTTGACTTCCATGGATTTTGCTCCGACTTTCTTCCTTTACGAATACTGTAAAAGAAGTTGATAAGGAATATAACCTGTGCCAATCCACCCAATAAAGCGCAAATCGTGATAAACTCATTCACGTTCATCCATACATCAAATGATTCGTAAGCGGTGTTGGCATAATACCTTCTGGGTACACCAGCCAAACCGATGAAGTGCATTGGGAAAAATACTCCGTATGCCGAAATAAAGGTGAGCCAGAAATGTACATAACCGGCAGCTTTATTCATGTGGCGCTTGAACAGTTTTGGGAACCAGTGATAAATACCGGAGAACATTCCAAAAATGGCTGCACTACCCATTACAATATGGAAGTGAGCAACCACAAAATACGTATCGTGCAGGTTAATATCTAGAGCGGCATTTCCCAGGAAAATACCTGTTAACCCACCCGCGATAAAGAATGAAACCAACCCGATGGCAAACATCATGGCAGGAGTAAACTGAATATTACCTCTCCACAAAGTAGTGAGGTAGTTAAATGTTTTTACAGCCGATGGTACCGCAATAATTAATGTGGTAACCATGAATACCGAGCCCAGGAATGGATTCATTCCGGTAACAAACATGTGGTGTGCCCAAACAATAAATGAAAGGAAGGCAATACCAAGTAATGAAATAATCATAGCACGGTAACCAAAAATTGGTTTGCGGGAGTTGGTGGCAATTACTTCAGAGGTAATACCCAAAGCAGGCATCAGAATGATATATACTTCGGGGTGACCCAGGAACCAGAATAAGTGTTGAAACAATACAGGGCTTCCTCCGGTTCTTTCAATTCCTCCGGTTAATTCAACAGGAATATCTGATAAGTAAAAACTGGTACCGAAACTTCTGTCCATTACAAGAAGCAATGAACCACCAAACAATACAGGGAAAGAAAGAAGTCCTAACACTGCGGTTAACAGAAATGCCCAAATGGTAAGCGGCATACGCGACATTTTCATTCCTTTGGTACGCATATTAAGCACGGTGGTGATATAGTTCATACCTCCCAGCAATGCCGATACGATGAAGAAAATCATTGAAATAAGCCACAAAGTCATACCAGTCCCTGATCCGGGTAAGGCTTTAGGTAATGCACTTAGTGGAGGATAAACCGTCCATCCGGGAGAGGCTGGCCCGTCTTCAACAAACAGGGAGCAGAACATTACCATAGATGAAAGGAAAAAGAACCAATAAGATAGCATATTCAAAAAAGGAGAAGCCATATCGCGGGCTCCGCACTGCAATGGAATAAGAAGGTTACTAAAAGTTCCGCTAAGTCCGGCCGTCAGTACAAAAAATACCATGATGGTACCGTGAATGGTAATAAGAGCCAAATAGAAATTCGGATCAAGTTTACCAAATCCGGTGGCTTCATCTACGCTGATCCATTTACCAAGGAATGGTTTCAAAAAAGCCATATCCATATCAGGATAACCTAACTGCAAACGGAACACCATTGACATCAGCATACCTAATACTCCCATAACAATACCCGTAATCAGGAATTGTTTGGCGATCATTTTATGATCCTGACTGAAGACATACTTGGTTATGAAATTCTCTTCGTGGTGGTGCACGTGAGCGTGACCGTGTGCTTCGTGACTGTGATCGTGACTCATATCGTCTATTTCAATTTTTTCGGTTGGTAATTTATTTAACTGATGCTAAAGGCGTGTTTGAAGCGGTATGACCTGCGTCAGCGGCTCGGGTTTCGGCAGCAGGTGTTTCAACAGCCGTTTTGGTAAAGGCTGGTTTTTGTTCTGAAACCCATTTGTCATATTCGGCCTGCGAATCTATAACCACGGTCACTTTCATCCGGTAATGGGCGGCCCCACATATTTTATTGCAAAGAAGGGCATAATCAAATTTCGGATTATTTAACTGGGTTCTCATTTCAGCAGTGGTAACTGTTGGGGTAAATGTAAACTCAGTTGGCAGTCCCGGAACCACGTTCATTTGAACACGGAAATGAGGCAAGTAGGCACTATGAATTACATCCTTGGCGCGGAATTTAAAAGTAACAGGTTTGTTTACTGGGAGGTGAATTTCGGAACTGGTGAAATCATCAGCCGATTTAGGGTCATCGGTTAAAACACCCAGTGCATTGGATTTACCAATTTCTCTGAAATCATGTTTACCTAAAGTATTGTCTGCCCCCGAATAGCGCGCTGTCCATCCAAACTGGTAAGCAAAAACCTCAACGTTGGCTGTACCGGGTGCCGGTTTGGAGAATATCTTATTCCAATTTTGCAAACCATTAATAACAAGAATCGTTAATACAATAGCAGGAACAATAGTCCATGCATATTCGAGTTTATCATTGTGAGAGTAGAAATATGCTTTGGTGTTTTTCTTGGCTCTGTACTTCCAGGCAAAATAAAACAGCGCAACCTGAGTAATAATAAATACAATTCCTGTGAAAAGAAGGGTAATATTAAACATGCTGTCTATTCCCGGGCCGTGTTCTGAGGCTGGTTTTTGAGCCGATACTGTAAGCGGGGCATGAACCATGAATTCCCAAATAGCTAACCCCACACCTCCAAGTCCAATAGCAAGAAGAAGGAAGCCATTTATAGAAGACCAGTTCACTACATCATGTCCCTGAATACGTCCAACAGTTTCCAAAATATTGAATACAAGGAAAATTACCACAAACAACAAGCCTACTACAATTATCAGCAGCCAGTTGATATTGGATCTCATGGAATCGTTGGTTACCTGATTGGCAGGTACAGCTGTTGAAGTTCCTGATGAAGAAGTAACTGTTGTGGGGGCTTTTTCGCTTTCTTGTTTCACATAGGCTAAAATACTTTTAACCTGTCCGTCTGAAAGACTTTCAAATGCGGTCATTACAGAACCGTATTTTTTGAAAATTTCTACGGCATAGGCATCACCGCTGGCTACAACTTTCTGGGAGTTTTTCACCCACTTGATGAGCCAGGCTTCATCTTTGCGTTTGTGAACGTCTTTCAGTGCAGGGCCAACTACTTTATCGTTGATGGCGTGGCACGACTGACAATTGTCTTTAAATAGTTTCTCTCCTTCAGCTGCATTTTGTGCTGATGCTGAGAGAAATAAGAAAAGCGAAGCGATTAAAAACGTTAATTTTCTCTTCGGATTCAAGCTCATACAAAAGTTTGAAATCATGGTAAATGTGTGTGTTTTAAAGGGTTTACGCATCCTATTCGGAGGTGCAATAATACATTATGGTCTTGGGAATCACAGAGGATTTTACTAATTTTTTACACTTAGTTATATACATAGGCAATTTATATTTGTAAATGAGCCTGATAAATTTAATTTAGAAAATGTCTAAATTTTTCCCAGCACGTTTGTTAGGTAAAATACTAATACTAACAACTGTTCGGTAGTAATATTTGCTATTTAAAATTAAAAGGTTGTTAAAGGCAAAATGGTGTTCGAATAGGGCAAAATTCTATTCCGTCCGCCCAAAAAGGACAATTCAACAAGAAACGAGAATGCAGCTACGGTTCCGCCTTCGGCACGAATAAGTTCAGCAGCTGCCATAGCGGTGCCACCCGTAGCCAGTAAATCATCATGAATCATTACACGCCATCCGGGTTTAATTATTCCGGTATGCATTTCTAAAGTGGCAGACCCGTATTCCAGATTATAGGAATAGCTGATTGTTTTGGCGGGTAATTTCCCTGCCTTTCGTACGGGAAACAAAGGAATCTGAAGTTTATTGGCAATCATAATTCCGAAAAAGAACCCCCGGCTTTCAATGGCACAAATGGCATCAATAGGTCCGGGAAGTTTTTCTATAAATGCATCAGCAAGTTCATCGCAGAGCCGGGCATCTAAAAAAACGGGGGTTATATCCTTAAATATTATTCCGGGTTTCGGAAAATCAGGAACATCACGTATGGCTGAACGAAGTCGGGTTTCAATTAATGGATCCACGTCAATTTTTTTTAGCAAGTATACTTTATAAAAGTTGTTTTTGCTATTTCATCTCCAAAATGGTTTCGTAACAGTGAAATGCAAAACCTTTGAATGAAGGATAGTCATAGAAAACCACCGATGCTTTGTACAGCTCAACCAACATTTCATCTAATGATTTCTTTGCAAAACTTATTTTAGGGTCAGTAGGGGAAATAATTACTTTCCACAAACTGATACCATGATTCTTTTTACCTTTCCGTACAATTTGAAACTCATTTGGTGAATTAGCCAAATACCCGTCCAGCAAATTATAGGAGGCACCTTTATTTATCGAATCGGTATATGAAGTGAGTAAATTTTTAAATTCAAGGACAGCATGTTGATTTCTTCTTTTTTCTTTTTTCTTTTTGCTTGCATTTTGTTCAAGCCCGAAGTGAACATAATTGCCATGTTCAAACATAAGCAGGCGGTAACCCATGAAGCGGCTTTTTCTGCCGATGGCAGCGGCATTATCCGAAAGGAAATTATTCAGGTGCTCTTTAGGTATGCCGCTGAATAAAATATAGGGCACAGGGGTTTCAAAAAGGGTTTCAACTCCGGCCCATATTTCTTTTCCCTTAATCCCAGCGGCATATTCAAGTTCGGCAATGTCTTTATTAATCATACCGTCAGACCCGTAAGCAAAATTCCGGTAGCCCATAATCGCGATATGATCAGCTAAATCTATCATATGAAAACTGGCCGCCTTGGTTGACTGATTGAACTCAATATTTGTTAATGGGACACCGGTTGAATCGGGATCTTCGTACCAAAAAGGAATATCAATGCCTAATGTGAGGTTATGATTATGGCACATCACACTTAATTTCTTTTTTAATTCAAGGTTTTCACGAATGATCTGCTTTCGTAAATCAGGAATAGAAAATCCAAGCAGGAGATAGGGTTCGATATCAAAATGAACTCCGGCCAGTTTTTCGGTTGCTGATGAGCTTGAGTTAAAATCGGCCACCAGTTTTACAATGGTAAGCGGAATTTCATGTTTGTCGTAACATCCCCATTCGGGCGACCCGTCAAGAGCATACACTTTAATTTGGTTCTGATTGCACAAACGGATGACACTTCTGAGGGAATCTGCAAAAGAAAGTTCGGTGAGGTTATCATCGTAAAACATTTGCATAAAAACATGGTTTACCTGAAGCTGCCTGCAGGTACTTATAAGGGTATCTCTGTAAGCTAAATCCTTAAACAGTTTGTACGTTTGCCATACCCACATGGCGTTCTCCAGCGCACGGTTGCCCACTTTCGGATGTTGTATATTGCTTACGGGTAGGGAAGTGGTCATTTCTTTTTTTAGATACAAATCATCTATAAAAACGGTGTAGTTACCTACAACCGTAAAGTTGAATGTAATTCCCGTTAGCTGGGAGATATCAATACCATTAAAATCGGTAAGTGGAATAATTATTTCCTGCCAGTTAGTGGTTATTCCTTCAGGTAAATAGGAATTGAGCGGTTTGCAGGGTCGGGAGTCTTCCTTCTGTTGCATAACCTTGTCTGAAAGTTGAATTTGAAGTTTTTCTCTACCGTATGCGCCTTTTATACGGAGTGAAATAAATTTATACTCGGATGCATTCAGATGTGGGTTTTTCCCATTTTTTGAGGAGAAGAAATTTATCCAGGCACCACAATACCCTTCTTCATTTTTTAATGCATTTAGTTGAAAAGATCTTCCGCCATAACCTGAATAAATGCTGTCGTTTAGATAGACTGAAGCGGATGATGGCTGCTTTTGAAAGTTGTTATAAGTTCCTTTAAAATTGAGGGAATCAAAATTCCAAATCTGATAGAACCCCTGACCGTTAGTTTTGGAGACGATGAAAAGTAATAAGGCAAAAAATAAAAATCTTTGTTTTAGCACGCTGCAAATATGAATATCAAAAGCGGGTGGTTTAAATTATTGGTCGAATCAGGTTTTTCTTTTTTTTGAACGGGAATCTACTTCAGTAGCCTCAAACAGGAGCATCTTAATAATATCCATGTCTTTCATTACCTCAGCTGCTTTGAAGTAGGTTTTTGTGCCCACTGTTTTTCGTTCTCCCCATTCTAAGTAATTCCATTCATCGGTAAGTTGTTTTGCGTTGGCGAAACCAAACAATACACCTTCCCGGGTTCCACCCCATGGAACCGATCCCGGCCAGATGAAACAAATACGTTTGTTAATTGAGTAATATGGAACGTTGTAGCTTAATTTTTCTTTTACGTTTGGAAGGCAGTCGAGAATGAGAGCCCTGAGCGCTTTCACTGTTTCTAACTCGTGCTTTGGAAGGAAAGCAAATAAATCGTCAAGTCCGGTAAAATTTACTGGCTGAAATTTATTCATTAAGAACCGAAAAGTTTAGCAACCAAAAATGCGGCCGCTGCTGCCATAGCACCAATGGCCATAATGCGAAAGCCACCTTTTAGCGCATGCTGCCCTATGAGTTTACTTTTAAAATATCCGAAGATAAAAAGGCAGATAAGGGTAATAGCCGATGAGTAAATTAATCCTGATTCAGGTGTGTCAGAAAAGAAATAGGCTAGTAGCGGCACTAACCCACCAATCACGTACGAAACACCAATGGTAAGGGCACTTTGACGGGCACGATTTAAACTGGGTTTTTCTAATCCCAGTTCAAATTTCATCATAAAATCAACCCAACGTTTTTTGTCTTTAGCCAAATCATCGGCTACCTCGTCCTGAATGGTTTTACTTATTCCGTATTCCTGAAATACATCACGTACTTCCTGTTTTTCTTTTTCAGGGAAAGCATCTACCTCGTAATATTCTCTTTTTAATTCGGCATCATAATGTTCCACTTCTGTTTTGCCGGCCAGGTATCCGCCAAGTCCCATTGCAATGGAGCCGGCAATAATTTCAGCTATTCCAGCGGTAATAATAATTCCGTTAGAATCAACTGCACCACTTAACCCGGCAGCAAGGGCAAAAGGAACCGTGAGTCCGTCACTCATTCCGATAACTACATCCCTTACTATTTCAGATCCTGTAAAGTGTTTTTCTTCGTGGTTATGATGCAAATGGGTATCCATTAACTATTGAATTTTTCAACGGTTTCCTGACTCACACCCGTAAATGAGAATCCTCCGTCATGAAAAAGATTTTGCATGGTAACCATTTTAGAGAGATCGGAGAACATGAGCACGCAATAATCAGCACAATTGTCGGAAGTTGCATTACCCAATGGCGACATGCTATCGGCATAATTAAAGAAGCCATCAAATCCTTTCACTCCAGAGCCGGCAGTGGTTTTTGTTGGCGACTGGGATATGGTATTTACGCGAACCTTTTTTGCTTTTCCATAATGAAATCCCCAACTGCGGGTAATTGATTCAAGCAACGATTTGGCATCGGCCATTTCACTGTAATCAGGAAACACCCTTTGTGCTGCAATATAGGTGAGGGCTACAGTTGAGCCCCATTCGCTGATGGCGTCTTTCTGGTAACAAATTTTAAGTAACCGGTGAAAAGAAATAGCAGAGATGTCAAGGGTTTTTTTCATGAATTCATAATCCAGATCGGTATAGTGTTTACCTTTTCTGATATTGAGTGACATTCCTACTGAGTGAAGGATAAAATCGATTTTTCCTCCCAGTATTTCCATTGATTTGTCAATCAGATTTTCCATGTCGGAATCAGAAGTAACGTCAGCTGGGATAATTTGGGCATTGCATTTTTCGGCAAGGGTATTAATGGCACCCATGCGCATGGCAATGGGGGCATTGGTAAGTGTGAATACCGCACCTTCTTCATGACATCGTTCAGCTACCTTCCAGGCAATGGAGTTGGAGTCGAGTGCACCGAAAATAATTCCTTTTTTCCCTTTTAATAAGTTGTGTGACATATCTGCTTGTTTTGAGTTTGCGAAATTAGAAAGATTTAGGAAATAAACTTAGTCTTCTTTTGCAGGAGGCAGCATCTTACCCGGTGGCTGCCCCTGAGGGGTTTCTAAATAAGGGCTGTCGTCTGATTGCTGATTGGCCGGGATTTCTTCTTTTTTACCTTTCAATTTTTTGCCTTTTCTCTTTAAATCAGAGAACTTATTGAACTGACGTGTGTAATAAAGTCCCATTCCCTGAGTGATGACACTTTGCGAGTAAACCGGATTAGATGTGTTGGTATTGAATGCTTTTAGTTTAAGCGAGCCGTCTTCATTGATATTGTATTTGGCCTGAAAATTTACGGCCTCCGCCCGATAAATATCAGTACTTGTTTGAACTTCTAATCTTCCGTTTAAAAAACGATGAATAACCGAAACAATAGCTTGTTGTGTTTGGGCAGAGTTTGCATCGTTTGCGCGGTAATTGAGGTTTATTTCCCAATTGGGATCAATTTGCGATAGCATGTTACTCAACTGATTGGAGGCAAATTCACTCAGACTTTGTGTTCCTGCAGATTTTCCTGCCCCGGTATAATTGGATGACGCATTATCGGTTCGCATAAAACTTTTTGTGATGAGCAAACTGAAAAATTGCATTTGCAATTGGTCGGGATTGTTTTTTATCTGTTGTACCGCGCTCAGCACACTTACACTTTGAGCACCGCCCAGCACATTTAAATCGGGAAAATCAATATCAAAAACGATTTCCGGTTGTGGGAACAGCAAACCTTTAAGGGTAAGTTTACATTCAACGTTAAAGATTCTTGATTTAAAGGCTTCATCGCCCGAAACCATCGGATAAAGAGGCGTTTTAACTGAGTAAATAGCAGTCATGTTTATTTGTGCTTTCAGCGGGTCGCCATTCCATAAAATGGTTCCTCCTGGTTTCATCACAAATTTTTTATTAAAAACATTTAATGCCGTGTATAAGTAATCTCCCTCTACAATAGTATAAGTGCCGTACATCAAAAAGTCGTTTTGCTTATTGAGCTCCATTTTAAGGTTGGCTTTGCCGCGTCCTTTAATAATATCACCTGTTTGGGAATTAAATATCAGCTGCACTTCGGCATCTGGCGTAAGGTCGAGATTAAAATTCATTGTGAGAGCTGATGATTTTGGTTTGAAAACCGTTGTTTTGCGCTGCACTTTCCAGTCTTTATAATTAATGAAACGCACAAAATCTGATTCTTCGGCAACTTCGGCTGTGTTTAGTGGCAAAAACACTTTTGTGCCAGGGGCTGATTTTAAATTCGCATCAATATTTGCCTGACTAAAATTCCCCGAAATATTAACCGAACCGTTGGCGTAACCGGTACCGAAAAAAAGTTCATTGTCTTTAAGTTTAGTGTTTAAAACCCAGAAGTCTTTAAGCTTTTTAAAATCGAAAGAGTATTTGAAGTCGTCAAAATAATCATGTGTCATCCATCCATTGGTTTCACAGGTTTTAGCTCTTCCGTCAAGCAGGTTGAATTTTTTAAGGATAAAGAGATTTTCTTTCGACTCAATTTCGGCAGTAAGAAAGTAAATGGTTTTAAGATAATCTACCTGCACCGCCAGCGTGTCCATCATTAATCTTCCTTCTAAAACAGGTTGTTTTAAAGTCCCGGTTAAGGTAAAATTACCTTTTTTCACATTTCCGGTCATTCCGCTGAAAATTACTTCCAGATGCTCTTCAAACAAATCTACATTTACAAAATCGAAGTGAATATCTAGATCCAGATCGTTTTGGCCCGACATACCCACAGAGCCTTTCACAAACATATTTTTTACGGTTCTTCCATCGGCTTTTATATCCAACAGCAAGCGTGAAGAAGTGCTTTCAAAAGTTGAGTTGATAACAAGATCTCCAATGGTATCATTAAGGTAAGAGGCATCCTTCACGTTGATGTTTCCTAATACCACCGGGGTTCCGTTCAGTGTTTTAAATACAGCTTTCCCATTGGCAATTCCATTAAACTGGCTATTGGAGTCATTTAAAAAATAACTGATCAAATCCAGTTTCAGGTCTTTGATATCAACACTCAGGTTCTGATTTTCTTTTTTTGAATAAATGCCCTGAATTTTGAGTAGCTGATTTTCCTCATTAAGTTCTATTCCGTCAAAAACAATTCCGCTATCGGTAAGGTTAATGCTGCCGTTATCTTTTAGTATAAATGGTTTTTGCCTGATAACTATTTTAGAAGATTGGACTGAAACCAGTGTATTGGTTTTACCAAAACTCACGTTCGAACTTACATCAACGGTGTTTTTTAAGGTAGTATCGTTAAATTGAATTCTGTTTTTAAGTATGTTATTTCTAATGCTTCCGCTGGTAGCCAATTGTGGAATTTTAACGGAATTGTCGGAGGTGATTAATGCAGCTTTTACTTCATAATTCATATCCGGAAAACCCGCCTTACTGATATTGATAAAAAGTTTGGAGGCATGATATATTTGATAGGAAGCGCTGTCGATAAATCCCTGAATCTGCAATCTTGAACTTTTGCTTGAAAAACTTCCTTTCAGTTGCCCATTGTTAAAATACAAATCGGGTAGATAAAGGTTGCAGGCGGGGTAAGATGTTTTTAATTTTACTGAAAAATCACAATGTTGCTCCGGTACGTTTTGCCGGGGTTTACTAAAAAAATCAGGGGCTTGCAGATGAAGTAAATTATATACCGAGTTTGGCAAATCATTAACACTGTAAACCCCCGTAATATCTAAGTCAACCATAGTTGAGTTTACCCTTAAATGCGACTGATTGCCGATGCGGGCGGAGGTAACCGTTAAGTTGCCCACGGGGTAAAGGGAGTCTTTTCGCAGTATAAAAGCATCGGTTAAATTCAAAGAACCATTTACCCGTTGGAATTTTTTATCGGCCCTTGCATCCATATATGCTTTGGTGCGAATAATGGTTTTTTGAGTGTCGAGGTGAAGAGCCAGCAAATTGGCGTGCTCCAGATTAAGGTTAAACTTATAAATATGCTCAGCAGGACGAAGGTCGACCGAGCCGTTGAAATCAAAAATAAGGTTGGGGTCATTACAGTCAATAGCGCCCGTGAAAAAACTATTTTGAATATGACCGCTCACATTAATGGCTGTGTATGGATAGTTGTATAATTCCAGTTTTTGAATATTGGTTTTTAAAACTGCATTTACCGATTTCAACGTTAATCCTTTTCCTTTTACTTCGCCATTTAAAGTTACTTTTCGAAGTAATTTTTCTTCATTAAGAAGTGCTCCTATATCGAAATTATTCAATGATAAATTTCCCGAATATTCACTTTCGGACATATCATCTGCCAGTTTCAAATTTATATCCGACTGTACGGTTCCTAATTCCGATTTTAAAGTTCCATAGGCAACAAAGTCATTGATAAAACCGGTGAATTTTCCATTAAAAGACGTAGTACCAAGTTGTGCAAAATTGCGCGGGAGTTTAATTTTTTTCAGCAGCAGGTATAAATCCGATTCTACTGTCTGAACCCGATTTGCCTTCAGGTCAATAAATGTTTCATCAATATTAGGCAACCCCCGCATGCTTAAGTCTCCGTCAAAAATGCTATGCTGTCCAAAAGTCATCATCAGATGTTTCCCTTTCAGATTACTTAGGGGTCCTCTTACCTTTCCTGCAATATTGAGTACTAAATCATATCCTTCGAGCTGTGGTGCAAAAAAAGCTATATCTTTTAAATTGACTTTTGATTGGGAAAAACTTCCGCTCATAATTACATCATCATTGAATTCATTAAAGTCGCGCCAATGGTCATAGCTCATAATAAACTCATAAGATAAATCACTGTAAGGTGTTACAATATGCAGGTTTCGGAAACCAAGTTCCTTAGCTGAAATGGTGGCATCAGCAGTACAATTATCAATCTTAAATCCGCATTGGTCAACAACAGAAAACCGGTTGATATGAAACAGCATGGAATCGTCAATGAGCCTGAAATTATCAGCATCAATATTCAGGTGATACAAGTCGATATACGATTCGTCAAAACCTTTTTCTTTGGGATCAAAACGTAAATCAAAATAGGAGAAGCGTGAATCTTTAAGGGCAAGTTTGTTTACCTGCAGGGTGAAAATTTTGCGATTGGGGTTATGAGTAGTATCTGAAGAGGCAAAAAAATCTAGAATATAATCAAGGTTTATTCCTCTCACGCCAGGATATTTTTTCAAAGCTACATTGGCTTTTGTTAAGGTAACTTTATTTATTACTAAAAGGTTTTTGTCTAAGTCCAGTTCCTGTAAATTGGCATCGAGCGTGGCTACATAAAGCAGGGTATCCTTCTTCTGATCTCCTATTAATAGCCCTTCAATACTAAGTGTATGCAACAATTTAAACCTTATTTTATCAATCTTAACAGGGGTATGAAGTTGCTCTGAAAGATAATTGGTAGCTTTGCCCACCAGCCATTGTTGAAACGGAGCGCTATTGATAAGAAAAAATACGCCAACACTTCCGAGAAGCACCAGAGTGCCAAGAATTACGGATAATCGGAGTATGGTACGTTTAACTTTCAAAGTGTGCGAAATTACAACAGGTTGGTTGACTTAAAAAATCAGATTGACTAAAGAGCGTAATATTTACATTTTAGCCATCGAATCATCCTGCGATGATACTTCGGCTGCAGTGCTGCACAACGGCAAAATACTTGCCAACGTGGTGGCAGGGCAGGAGGTACATCGCCTTTGGGGAGGCGTGGTGCCCGAACTTGCTTCGCGTGCTCATCAACAGCATATTGTGCCGGTAGTTGACGCGGCAATAAAACAGGCTGGTATTTCTATAGAGCAATTAAGTGCGGTGGCATTTACCCGCGGGCCCGGTTTATTAGGTTCGTTACTTGTAGGTGTTTCGTTTGCCAAATCACTTGCGCTGGGCTTGTCTATTCCATTAATAGAGGTAAATCACATGCACGCCCACATACTTGCCCATTTTATTGATGAACCAAAGCCACCGTTTCCTTTTCTATGCCTCACGGTATCGGGAGGGCATACACAAATTGTGCAGGTAAACAGTGCGGTTGAAATGAAAATTTTGGGTGAAACTATTGACGATGCTGCAGGGGAAGCCTTTGATAAAACAGCTAAATTACTTGGACTTCCATATCCGGGAGGGCCGCTTATTGATCAATATGCTGCACAGGGAAATCCTGGTGCATTTAAGTTCCCTGTACCGCAAACGCCAGGCTACGATTACAGTTTCAGCGGCCTAAAAACTTCAGTGATGTATTTTTTACAAAAGCAAAACCCCGATTTCTTGCCGGCTCATTTACCCGATGTATGTGCCTCGGTACAAAAAGCCATTATCACTCATTTACTGAAAAAACTTAAAAAGGCATCGGTCGATACAGGCATCAGGCATATTGCCATTGCCGGTGGGGTTTCGGCCAATAGTGGTCTGCGCAAGGCTATACATAACCACGGAGAGCAATTGGGTTGGGATACTTTTATTCCTGCTTTTGGGTATTGCACCGATAATGCAGCTATGATTGCGATTACTGCCTGGTTTAAATTTATGGCCAACGATTTTGCTGAACAAACCATTGCTCCTTATGCAAGGTTTGGCGGGTTTTAATACTCCATTTCCATTCCACCCTGTCCTTCCCTGCGTTGTGGTTTTTTACGGAAAATAGATACATCGGTTTCACCAAAACGCCAGGTAAATCCTACCCTGAAAAAGCGGGTATCCCACCTGCGCGAAAAGTTTTGAGTGAAGGTGCTGCTTTCATACAAAGCCCCCCAGCGTTTGGTGTTAAATACATCGCTCAGGGTAGCATTAAAGGATAAACGTTTACCTACGTCTTTATTGAGGGAGATATCCATAAAATATACTTCTTTGGTAGTGCCCTGCGGAATTATTTTAGGTGCTTCATACGAGCCGTTCCATTGTATGGTAAATGCTTTGGGGAGTTTGTAGCTTACTGTTGCTTTCCCATTCCAGCTGTAGCCGCTGTTTTGAAGCGTTCCGGTATTTCCAGCAGCGGGCGAAGCAGTAATGGTTGTATAGTACACGTTGGCATTAAATGTAAGGTCTAATTTTTTGGCAAACGAAAATTTAACCGTGTTTTCCCATCCATAATTCCAACTACTTTTTCCATTGGTAAAGGTGCTCACTAAAATGGAGGTATCGGTAGGCAGCGGATATACATAACTGGTTATGGCGCGATCTAAATATTTGGCATAGGCCGAAGAAAGCCAGCTGCCTTTTTTAAACAACCTGAAATAATTGGCCTCGGCTATATTGATAAACTCAGGTCCCAGAGCCGGGTTGCCTATGCGGTAACTTTGCCGGTCGCTGAACATAATGAAGGGCATCATCTGCATGTAATTGGGCCGGTTTATTTTTCTGGAAAAATTCAACTGAAATTCATTGCTGGGGTTTACTTTTTTCGAGAGATATATGCTTGGGAAAATGGCATTCCAGAGGTTTTTGCCGCCATTCGGGTAGAAGTAATCAAACTGCTGGTTTTTGTCAAGTAGTTTGGCAATAAAATAGGTTTGCTCAAACCGCAATCCCGTTTGAAACCCGATTTTCCGGTAAATGCCACTGTAGTTTAAATAGGCTGCATTTACCATGTCAGTTACGTTGTAGTTATTGGAGAGTGCACTGTCGCGCAAGTACTCGTTCAATGAATAATTGAGTAACGAGGCATCTAATTTGGATTCGTTGAGTTTATAGTTGCTTTTAAATCCCCATTCGAATTTTGTGGAGTCATTTATGGGGTTGGTAAAATCAAACTGAAAAGTAACCATATTGCCTTTGCCTGCACCCGTGTTTTCCTGTACCTGTGGGTTATCGGGTAGCAGGCCTCCGCCATACAGGTAATTGTAGGTAGTAAAAGTGGAGTTGTTATGATTTTTCGAAAAATTGTAGCTTATATCAGCAATAAATTCCTTTCCCTTTTTCGGGTAACTATGCCTCATGGTTATTTGCGAAGTAGCGTTCTGAAATCCGTTATCCTGGTTGTTAATCCGGTTCCCGTAGATTAGCATTTGATTTACCGAGTCGCGGATATCGAAACGCTGTGCATCATCCATTTTGAAAACACCATTAGTAAGGCTTTGTGCAAGAGTAATGGTAGTACGGTTGGTTACATTGTAATCAACGCCTATGCGGCCATTGTGAAAGGCATTTTTTACCTGATTTATATTTTTCTGGTTGAAATAACCTGTTGTTTGGCCTTCAAACAGATTTGTGCGGTAGGTGTATCCATTATTTTTGTTTCCCCGGATGTTGAGGTTGTACGAAATGGAAAAGTTAAACTTTTTTTCTTTTATGTTCAGGTTGGTATTTACTCCGTAGCGGTTATTGGTTCCGATATTTGCTCCCAGCACTCCATTGTAGCCCGGCTTGGTATTCTTTTTCATGATTACGTTGAGAATTCCACCCGATGCACTGGCATCAAACTTTGCTGATGGGTTGGTAATTACTTCCACCCGTTCAATCTGGTCTGCTGGAATTTGTTCTAGAGTAAGGGTAGTAGGTCTTCCGTCTACAAAAACAGTAGGTGAGGAGTTGCGCAGAGCTACATTTCCATCGGCATCAACCGTAACACCCGGAACGTTTTTCATTACGTCAAGTGCAGTACCGCCTTTTACCGAAATGTCTTTTTCTACATTATACACTTTGCGGTCAATGCTCATGGCCACCGAATTTTTTTCGCCCTGAACGGTAACCTGTTTTAATGCGGTATTTGATGTGCTGATGCGGATATTTCCCAAATCCTGATCAATGAATGCTGGAGAAACCTGCACCCGAATGACTTTTATATTAAATCCGATGGATTGTATGCGCAGGCGATATGCCCCGAAAGGAATTTTTTCCATGAGAAAATCTCCGTTGGCTTTGCTCAAGGCTCCTGTTATGATACTGTCCTTACCCATTGAAAGCAACGTGATGGCTGCATATTCAATCGGTTCTTTTGATGTGGAATCAATCACTTTGCCATAAAGCCTGCCAATGGCTGGGGCTTTACCGGTTGGTCTTCCGACCGGGGGAGTTTGTGCTTTTAAGCCTGAGCCAAGCAGCAGGGAGATAATTATTAAAACGTATTTCAATATTAAATAGAAAGGTGCAAAAATATTCGCATCTGCTTATAAAACACCATCTGTCGGTACAAAGGGCTATTTTTTCGATAAAAGGCAGGCTTATTCTGTTAACAAACCGAAATTATTTTGAGCAGGGTTATTTTTTTTGCCATTTAATCATTAGTTTTACCTTAAAATTCACCAGAATAATTCAATTTTTACTTATGAAGAAAAAAATACTCAGTTTGGTTTTTGCCGCTTTTGCAGGCATGGGTGCTTATGCACAAAACTACTATTACCTGATGCAGTCAGGTACCACCACCGATTACAGCATGCTGAACACTGGAACCATCATTCTGGCGCAAGGGAGTAATGATGTGTTATCAACGGCCCAGACTATTCCATTTGCTTTTAACTACTACGGAAGTGCCGTTACCGAATACAAGGCCAGCGATAACGGATACCTTACTTTTGATAATGCCGAAACAAGCAGCATCTCGGCCAATGTTTCCATCCCTTCGGCATCGGCTCCTAAAAATGCCATTTTTGCTTTTTGGGATGCCCTCGAAATGAAGGCAATTACGGGAAGTTCAGTAAAAACAGAAGTGAGGAAATTTACTTATGGAACCGCTCCTAATCGTGTGCATGTAATTCAATGGTTCACCGCTTCGCAGGAAGGAGTAGCTGCCGGTTCATCCAACTATTCTTATTTTGCAGTTCGTTTATTTGAAGCCGGTAATTTTGATATTGTGTACAACGATGCTTCGCCAAACAGTGCCGCGTTTACAGGAACAATGGGATGCCAGAATTCAACAGGAACCACAGGAACTATGATTGGCGGTCCATCGGCAGATTTTCCGAATCGCGTTGGTTCATCGGGAAATGCCAATGACAAGGTGTACAAGTTTATTTATGGAACACAGCCCGTATTTGATTTGAGCGTAACAAAATTAAATATTGCTCCTTATGCTGCCTTAAATGTGAATGTGGTTATTGCCGGAACTATCAGTAATCCGGGAGCCACTGCTATCACTTCTTTTAAACTGAACTATGCAGTTGACGGTGGAGCCGTTATTTCCCAAAATGTAACAGGTGTGAATATTGGTGCCAGCGGAGGAACTTATGCCTTTGCGCACTCTACTCCTTACAAAGGAACCACCGTTGGAGTTAAAAATATTAAAGTATGGGCAAGCAACCTTAACGGAGCTAATGCCGATGTAAATACATCAAATGATACTCTTGGAGCAACTACCACTGTGGTTTCACAATTAGGACACCGCAGGTTATTGCACGAGGTATTCAGTTCATCAACTTGCGGACCATGTGCACCTGGTAATGTGAACATGACTAATATTGTTAATGCAAAAAGTATTAATGATTATACCGTGATTAAATACCAGCAGGATTTCCCGGGTACGGGTGACCCATATTGTACATCGGAGAGCGTAACAAGGAGGTCATCTACCTATGCCATTAACAGTATTCCGCGCATGGAATTAGATGGAGGATGGGATGGTAATGCAGGAAGCTATACTTCAGCTCTGTTTGACCAATACCAGACTAAACCGGCCATTCTGGATATTTACGCAGTTCATACCATTACCGGCCAAACCATTAAAGTTGATGTAATGATTAAGCCTTATGCCGATATAGCCAACTCGACCAAGTTATACATTGCGGTGCTTGAAAAAGACACCTATCAGAATAAAAAGACCAATGGCGAAACAGTATTTCACCACGTATTAAAGAAAATGCTTCCTGCTATTGGAGGAACAACAGTTACTGCCATGACGGCCGGAAGTACCAAAACTTTTACACAAACGTATACCTTCCCCGGTACTTTCCGCCTGCCAGTAGATGGTCAATCGGCCAACCGAATCAACTTAAATACCGAGCATTCGGTTGAAGAATTCAGTGATTTGGAAGTGGTGGTATTTTTGCAGCATGCAACTACCAAAGAAGTCTATAACTCCAACTGGTCAGTTTTAAATGGAAACCTTTCGGTAAAACAACCAGCCAATGTAAATACAGTTAATGTATACCCTAATCCTGCCAATAACTACGTAATGGTTGATTTCAATTTGGTGAACAATGATAATATCACCATGGAAATAATGGACATTACCGGACGTGTTATTCTTTCAGAAAATAAAGGAGAATTACCATCAGGAGATCAAAGCATGGTGTTCAGTACCTCTGATTTATCAAACGGTGTTTATTTTGTAACTATTAAAGGAGCCAATGGTTTTACTTCTACCCAGAAGTTCATCATCAGCCGTTAATTGATTTTTCCATAAATAAAAAATCCCCGGTCATTCAGCCGGGGATTTTTTTATGTTCAGGATTTTGATTTAATCATGATCTTCCTCATTTGTGGTGGTGGGAGTGATACCACCCGATTTTAGCCAGTTGGTAATGGTTTGAATTTGTGTTTCACTTAAGGCAGCTTCCTTATGAATCCACAAGTAAGATTCGAGCGGCATTTCGTGCTCTTTTATTTCCTCGGCCAACTCTTTTAATTTTTTCATCTTTCTTTTTTGTGAGTAGGAGGTAAAATCCGAAAAGTTCAGTTCTTCCTTTCCTTCATTCACATGGTTTTGCATCCAAAGTCCGATGGGCTGGATATTGGCGTACCACGGATAATTGGTGTGGTTGGAGTGGCAATCAAAGCACGAGGTCTCGAGAATTTGTTTTATTTCGGCAGGTACATTTACCGCATGGGTAATATCGGTTGTTGTGAATGCAGTTCCTTCGTTGCGGGTGGGGCGCACAAATTGTAAAACGAGCAGCAGGCCGCCAACGGTCCAAAATATCTTCTTTTTCATACGTCAAACCTACAAATAAATAGCCGGGTAATTAAAATTTCATTAGTTTTACCATTATAAAACCAAGCGGATATGTATAAAATAACATTATTCCTTTTGTGCCTGATGCTGGGAGCTGCTTCCTGCAAAACGGCACATTCTGGCGCCTCTACTAATATGATAAGCGGCAACGATGCGCAGGATGGTTCTTCTTATGCCAGGGCAGTAGTGATAAATGAAAAAAGTGAATCGAAGGGTGTAGATGCCGAGTATGCCTGGCTGCGTTTGCATTATCCTGGCTGTAAGGTACAGAAGCAGTCTTTGGTTTTTGAGAATAAAAAACCGTACGATTTGCTGGATATCATTACCCGGGAAGGGGAGAAGAAAACGGTATACTTCGATATTTCTAATTTTTTCGGGAAGTTCTAACGGGTAAGCGAACGGATGATGTCGGCATGTTGTGGAAACATACCCACTAACTGATTTCTGTCGGCCAGTTCAAAATCGTCAAAATCAAATCCGGGGGCTACCGTGCACCCTACCAGAGCATATTCGCCTCCATTTTTTACCCGCGAACCAAACCAGCTTCCACCTTCAATGGCACACTGAAATGTTTCTCCGGCTTCAGCATCAGTACCCAGCGCATGTATGGTTAGTGCTCCCGAAGGTTTTATCTCAATAATTTCCAATGGGTCGCCCTGATAAAAGTGCCATAGTTCATCGGCAGCTATGCGGTGCAAAGCACTGAATTGACCTTGTTTTAGTAAAAAATAAATGGCCGTTGAATAAGATCGGTCGCCACGAAAGGAGGGGGGCAAATGAACCCTGGAAATGGTTTGTTTTGAGCGATAGGTTTCTTTGAAGGCTCCTCCTTCAACATGTTCGGTGAGTTGTAATTTTTCGATCCAGTATTCGGCTGATTTTTGCATGGGGCAAATTAGGTTAAACCTTTTTATTTTGGCTATTTCAGATGCAAATTCAGTTTTCTTTAAGTAATAATTCAATGTCTTCAATCATTCGGTCGGCTTCCAGTTCAAGTGTACCATTGTAAATACCTCTGATGTGTCGATGACGGTCAACGAGAAGTATATGCTCACTATGAATAAACTCACTCGAGTCACGATTAAAACCCGCCTTCTCTTCGGCAAAGTAACTTTGACGCGCAAGTTTATATATTTCCTGTTGCCTCCCGGTAAGTAAATGCCATTGTGTCGAGTTTAAATCAAATTTCCGGGCATACCAGGCCAGTCGGTTAACGGTATCTTTCCAAGGGGTAACACTATGCATTAAAAAAAGGATGTCGTTTCTTTTATTAAAATGGTCCTGGACTTTTTTCAGATGTGTTGTCATTTTAGGGCAAATACTTCCGCAGGAAGTGAAGAAAAAATTCGCTACATATATCTTACCGTCAGTGACCTGCTGGGTAATAATTTTTCCTTCCTGGTTGGTGAAAGAAAAAGATGAAATAGTATGAATTTTAGCTACGGAATCATCGGCCGGAGCAAGCCAAACCGGTGTAAAGTCAGCTTGATGGTAATAGGGAAGATTGGTTATCCCGGTATTTTCTATATTCCCGCTACAGGTATAAAGAATCGGTAGCATCACAACTAAAAGGAGGATGAGGTTATTCTTCAATTTTATTCCAAACATTGGTACAGCTTTTTGTCCCGGTTAATCCATATTTGCGGCCATTTCGAACCTCGTAATTTGCCTGAATAGAGCCATCGGCATACCACATTCGCTGCTTTCCCTGTTCCTGGCCTTTGATATAATTAAAGTCCTTTACAAGGATACCTCTCTGATTCCACTCTTTCACATTTCCTTCATACTGTCCATTTGCAATTTGGTATTCGAAAGCCGGTTTTCCATTGGGCCACCACCCCTTGTGTGTCCCATGCTTAAGCCCATTTAGGTAAGGGCGGATTTCTTTCAATTTATTACCCGGCCACCAACTTGTTTTTTGTCCGTGCTCTCTTCCATTTAGGTAAGGAGTTATTTCAGCCGTGTCTCCATTGTCATAAAGAGAGAAAACAGAACCATTAAAAGGAGCGTTGTCGTATAGTAATCTTCCGGGTGACTGATGGAGTCTTCCTGAATTTGCCGCAACAATCTTGGTAGTTTGCAGATTGCTTGGTTCATGGCAGGCAAGCAGCCAAAAGCAACTACTACTTAGTAACAGAACCCGGAGTACCCCAAAAACCATCACCATTGATATAAGGCGCATCAGCTGTAATATGATAATGATAAATACCTGCAGGATAATCGGAGGTAGCACCTGTATGTCCGTGGTAGGCATCTAATGAGGAACTGTTCAGTGTAGTACCGTTTTCAACCGGCCCGTACACGGGGAATCCATCCAGCAAAAAACCAATAAGGGCATCTTTCCCTTTGAGGGTAGTAAGGTAAAGAGGTTCCATGTGGTAATGGTAATCTGATCCCATGGCCGGATGACCGTTGTATTGATCAAATGAATTTATCTCGGAAGTAAGGGCAACTCTGCCTGCTGCGTACTGGTTAAAAATAGGTACCCCATTCAGTGCTATCCCCATGGGGCCCATTGGAGTTTGGGTTTTGGTGGTGGGTATTGTTGGCGACTTGGGAATCATAAAGGTATAATTTTGAGCTCCTATGCTATTTGGGTTTTGAGCCCAGCTTGAATTGGTACCGTTGTATGCTTCATACTTTGTGGAGGCCCATTGTGTATTAAAAAAATAAGGACTTTTATGATCGGGAACTCCATTGGCTATAATTACGATATAATCGCCCTGCACATAGATTTGAGAAGCACCATAGATTTTTTTAAAGGGGGCAGGAATACCGGTGGTATCAATTGGTAATGGAACAGTAGTTTGATTGTTGTCGTTATCCTTTTTACAACTTCCGGTAAGGGAAAATAAAGCAACCAAAAATGAGGCTGTAAGGAGCGGTGTATATTTCATAAGGTGAAAATTTAGGGTATGATGCAAGATAAGGCAAAAGGTTTAAAGAGATCAGTGATCTGCCGGGGAATATGGATTATTTAAAAAATGAAAGAAACCACTTCAGTTCATTTCTATTTCTACTCCAAACTTTTCTAAGGCTTCACCAATACATGGCCTTTAAAGGATGCTTTTCCGGAATTGTTGGTATACTGTAAATTGCAAAATTCAATTTTAAGTGAACCATCACTATTTTTTGTAACATACACTTTAGTCCCTTCATCAATACTCCAGGTTTGAAGCATATTCGAAACAAAATAGACCTCAACACTTCTTTGTGTCCAGCCGGTAACATCGTTTACAACCTGGTATTCTCCCGTTGTTAGGGGAATGCGATTGAATTTAAAATAATAATTCCATCCGGTGAAATAATCATTCAGGGCTACCTCCCAATAGTCAAAACCTTCATGGGTACTCATGTCAAACTCATCGAAGGTATGCGTTCCGGTATGATTGATAATCGTATTTTGGGTGTAAGAGCATGGGGCAACCACACGGCTTGTTCTTACCTTAACCACCTGTTTGCTGTAAACATATCCATAATCGTTGCAGGCAAAGGCTCTGAAATAATAAACCGTGTCAGGTTCAAGGTCGTAAATTGTTTCAATAAACATTCCTTTCTGGCCATTCATTAAAACCTGAGAGCTTTTTGCATCGGGCATTGGGTTATCAAGAGAATAAAAGAAGCCCATGTAATCAACCGGAGCCTTGCCTTCCGATTTTACATTTGCGGTTATGGTTACATCATACTTGTCAACGCTTGCACTAAGCAGGTCAATTATGGGGAGGGCTCCTTTGCTAGGGTCTTCAAATAAATCGAAGCTTCCTTTTTTGCAACTATTCAACAAAATGCATGATACTGCAATGAGGCAAATGAGTGAAACCCGTATAAATTTATCTGTCATGGATTTTGAAATCATGTTTTCAGTTAAAATAATAGGTTACACCTACCATACTTTTCCAATACGAATAGCCTGCAAGTTCCCAGTCCATGACTAGGTTTTTCCCCACTGTTCCGCTGATTAACCATGAATCAGCCAACTCATAACTTAAACCAATTCGGGGGGTAAGGCCGATAGCTTTAGAGCCCATTTCGTAGTAGCCATCCTCAATTATATTATGAATTTCGTATTTGAAAGAATTGGCCTGATAAACTACATCCAGTCCAATGATAGGAGAAAGGGGCTTATCCAAAACTTTAAATTCTGATTGGAAGCCAATGGTGATGGCTATGAAACTTTTCCAAATTTCTGTTCCTGGTGTAAAAGTGGTTGTGTTATACTGGTGAAATAGTCCACCGTTGTATAATGTGTCAAACCTTGGGGTTAGGGAAAAGTAACCAATAGACAATTTTGTTTTAAACCGGTCGTCTATTTCGCCACGACTTAATGACAACTCAAAGCCAGGTGCGTGTTTAAATACAAAACCAAAGTGAAGGCTGGGTTTAATAAAGCCGGCTGAAACCCCTATTTGCGCACGAACGCATAGAGACATAAACATGGCTATAAAAAGCAGGCTGATTTTTAGTTTTTTTCCCATTGACAACAATCTTTTCAATATTGGGGTAAATAGTTTCAGTGGCGCCAATTAATCCTTGTAAAAACAAATTTAATTATTTTATGACTATAACATAGTCATTCATCTTTTCTTTGCCATTTTTTCTTGGCGATATTAATGCTGGTGATCCGGGCCAAATACATCGGCTTTGTGCCCAAATTCGTGCGATGCTTCGCGCAGCACATTAGCAGCCTCTGCATTTCCGGTGGCACGTTCAAAATTGTCGGCCATAGTCATTAAAAACTGAAAAGTAAAATGGTTCATTTCCTCCACGCTCATTTCTTTTGTCCAAAGGTCAATGCGCATGGCTTCTTTTTGCAGTCCGTCCCATAATCCAATCATAATGGCCTTGGCTGCTTGTGGCTCTCCAAACTCGCTGTCATCAGCAGTCCAGTCAATTGATACAGGCAGGTTTTCTTTGTCTAAATGAACATCAAATCTGATGGTCGAGGTGCGTTGAATTTCGTCAGTGCTCATGGGGAAAATGTGATAATTATTCTTATTAAGTAATTTTGTCTAAGTCTGTTTTTAATTCCTGAAGGTAATTTCTTAATTCGGTAAGCTTAGAAATAATTGTATTTTTATCTATCTGATTATCTGTTTTATCTAATAGCTTTTCTTTAGCACCACTTAAAGTAAATCCCTGTTCTTTTACCAGGTGTTGTATGCGCTCCAGTGTTCGAATATCATCGGCAGTATAGTACCTGTTTCCTTTCTTGTTGGTTTTTGGTTTCAGGTGATCTGAGAATTCATTTGTCCAGAAACGTATGAGCGATACATTCACTTTAAAACGGGCTGCTACTTCGCCAATGCTGTAGTAAAGTTTATCGTTCAAAGTGTGTTTTGGGGTTTACGTTTTCTGTTTTCAGACTTTAAAAGTGGCAAATCAAGATTAGTCAAACGACTGGGTAGCCTGGGATGCAATTTCTCTTACCTGATCATACTCAGCCGGAGTGAGGTCGTTAAAGAAGTAGTTAATCGGGTTAATTTTCTTTCCGTTTTTCATTACCTCGTAGTGCAGGTGCGGGGCTGTAGAAGTACCCGTGCTACCTATGTATCCAATCAACTCGCCTCTTTTTACTTTTCTCCCCGGTTTAGCCACTACTTTTTTCATATGGGCATACAAGGTTTCGTACCCGAATCCGTGATTTATAATTACGTGATTTCCATACCCTCTGTGCCCGAGTTCAACCGCCTCCACTACCCCGTTTCCTGTGGCATAAATTGGGGTGCCCGATGGAGCTGTGAAATCAATGCCTGTATGCATTTTATGTGTTTTGTAAATGGGGTGAAGGCGGTATCCGAAACCCGAAGCCATGCTGCGAAGTTTTTTATTCGATACCGGTTGAATGGCCGGAATGCTTGCGATAAAATCGGTTTTGTTGGCGGCCATTTTAGCCAGTTCATCAAATGATTTTGATTGGATATACACCTGACTGCTTAGCATATCCAGCTTTTTTTGCACTTCTATGATTTGATCTGAACCAATGTATCCTTCCAACTGACGGTATTTTTCAACTCCGCCAAATCCTCCCTGACGAACAGTTCCCGGAATAGGGTCGGCCTCAAAAATAGCGCGGTAAATATGGGCATCTTTTTCCTGTAACTCATTCAGCACAGACGATAACTGAGTTACCTTATTATTCATCAGTTCCATTTGCAACTGATAGTTTCTTATTTCACGTTTCAGTTGTTTTTCTTTTGGAGAATCAATAGTGGTGTAGGCTGCTACCAGAAAAAGAAAGCCGGCTACCACCGAGGCGCACACGAAACCAAAAATTCGCAGGGCTTTGGTAAGCCAGCTTATTTTTACTGTTTCAAATTTTAGCTTATGCGGATTATAAAAGTATTTTACTTTTGCCATTCTTTATCTCTTCACTTTATTCCTGTAATATTGCCCTCTGGAAACTAAGGGTGTGCGAAAATAACCAATCGCCTTTAGAATGAAAATAAAATAATCGTTAACAACTGGATAACAGGCAGCTAAATACGACATGACGGCAGCAGACATACGGCAAACCTTTTTAGATTTTTTTAAAAGCAAAGGACATGAAATTGTTCCTTCGGCACCCATTGTGGTAAAAAATGACCCAACTCTGATGTTTACCAATGCGGGCATGAACCAGTTTAAAGACTGGTTTTTGGGGAACGAGCCACCTAAATACAAGCGTGTGGCCGACACCCAAAAGTGCCTGCGCGTTTCCGGAAAACACAACGACCTGGAAGAAGTGGGCGTGGATACTTACCACCACACCATGTTTGAGATGTTGGGCAACTGGAGTTTTGGGGATTACTTTAAAAAGGAAGCTATTGAGTGGGCCTGGGAACTTTTAACCGAAGTGTATAAACTGCCCAAAGACCGCCTGTATGTAACCGTATTTGAAGGCGACCAAAATGAAGGATTAGCTTTTGATCAGGAGGCCTTTGACAATTGGGCAAAATGGATTGACAAAGACCGCATACTGAACGGAAACAAAAAAGATAATTTCTGGGAAATGGGTGATACCGGTCCGTGCGGTCCATGCAGTGAAATTCATATTGACCTGCGAACCGATGCTGAACGAAAAGCGGTTGACGGGAAAACCTTAGTGAACAACGACCACCCCCAGGTGATTGAAATATGGAACAACGTTTTTATGGAGTTTAACCGCAAAGCGGATGGTTCATTGGAAAAATTACCGGCACAGCACGTAGATACCGGAATGGGCTTTGAGCGGTTGGTGCGCGCCATTGAAGGCAAAAGTTCCAATTACGATACCGATGTGTTTGTACCCACCATTCAGTTTATTGAAAAGCACTCTGGCATTAAATACCAATACAGCGATATAAAAACTGATGTGGCTATGCGCGTGCTGGCCGACCATATACGTGCCATCAGTTTGTGTATTGCCGATGGACAACTGCCTTCGAGCGGTGGAGCGGGGTATGTGATTCGCAGAATATTGCGCAGGGCGGTGCGTTACCAGTTCCAATTTCTGAATCTGAAAGAACCCTTTTTGTGTAAATTGGTAGATGTAATTGCCGAAAGTTTTAAAAACGTGTTTCCTGAATTATACAGCCAAAAGGATTTTGTGGCAAAAGTGATAAGGGAAGAAGAGCAAAGTTTTTTGAGAACGCTTGAGAAGGGTATTTCTATCATTGAAGGAATTATAGAGAAAACGATATCCCAAGTAGAAAAACATAGAGCTACATCACCAGATAAGCGTAGAGGCATGTATTTTAAAACAGATGAAATCATTGTGGATGAGGGTGGGTTTTCTTTGGGGGGGAAATTAGCTTTCGAATTAAATGATACCTACGGTTTTCCTATTGACCTTACTCAACTTATAGCGAGGGAAAAAGGGTTCGGAGTTGCTTTGCAGGAATTCGAAGAAGAACTCGCTAAACAAAAAGCCCGTTCCCGCAAGGCAGCCGAAGTAGATACCGAAGATTGGGTAGTAATAGGTGAAGAAAAACCTACGCAATTTTTAGGATATGATGTGAACGAGAGTGATGTGCACATTTTAAAATACCGTAAAGTAAAAGCCAAGGGCAAAGAGCAGTTTCAGCTGGTATTTGATCAAACACCTTTTTACCCTGAGGGTGGTGGTCAGGTAGGTGATACCGGTTTCATCAGCAATGTGAATGAAAAAGTATTTATCACCGATACCAAAAAAGAAAACAACCTCATTATTCATTTTGCGGCTAAACTCCCCGAAAACACCGAAGCAATTTTTACGGCAGTAGTAGATACCGCCAAACGTCACCTTACCGAAAACAACCACTCGGCTACGCATTTATTACATGCGGCCCTGAGAAAAGTGTTGGGTACCCATGTGCAGCAAAAAGGTTCATTGGTAAATAATGAATACCTGCGTTTCGATTTTTCTCACTTCAGTGCCATGACCGATGAAGAAATAGCACAGGTAGAAAAAATAGTAAACCGCAAAATACGCGAGAACATTACTTTGGACGAACGCAGAAATGTACCCATTGCCGAGGCACAAACCATGGGCGCCATGATGTTGTTTGGCGAGAAATACGGAGAAAGCGTGCGCGTGATTACGTTTGATGAAGGTTATTCGCGCGAGTTGTGCGGAGGTACCCACGTAAAAGCCACGGGGCAAATTGGCTTGTTTAAAATAGTAAGTGAAAGTGCCGTTGCAGCCGGAGTGCGAAGAATAGAAGCCATTACAGCCGATGCTGCCGAAAAATTTGTAAACGAACAACAGGCAACCGTTACACATATTAAAGAATTACTTAAATCAAAAGACCCGGTAAAAAGCATCTCCCAGCTTGTGGAAGAGAAAGAGAAGCTTCAGAAAAAACTGGAGCAGTTGGAGGGGGAGAAAACGGTTAAAATAAAAGAAGGGTTAAAGGCTAAAGTTTCAAGTTTAAACGGAATAAACAAACTGATAGAACTGGTGGATATCCCATCGGCCGAGCAGTTAAAAAATCTGAGTTACCAACTGAAGCAGGAAACCGAAAATTTATTTTGTGTACTGGGAACTGTGATTGATGGCAAACCTTTGCTGAGTGTGATGATCAGCGAGAATTTAGTGAAAGAAAAAAATCTTCATGCCGGAAACATCGTAAAGGAGCTGGCAAAAGAAATACAGGGAGGCGGGGGAGGTCAGCCGTTTTATGCCACGGCCGGAGGAACCAAATCCGAAGGGTTAAAAGCTGCCCTTGAAAAAGCAGGGAAACTGATTTGAGTTTTTTATTTTAAAGCCGGACAAAATAGGTTTCCCGAATCATTCGTTCTATCATCATATTTTTATTGGGATGAAAAGACCTTTTTTTATTATTTTCTTTCTTCTGTTCAACCTCAAGGTTGGTTTTGCCCAAACCATTACCATACGCGGTAAATTCTTCATGTGATGATTTTGGTATAAGCATATTACCTGACAGACACTCCGGGTATTTCAGTTCTGAACGCAAAGGTCACCCAACCATGGATGACATTTTTTATTTTTATGATATGTTGCGTTCATCCAATAACAGAGCTGCTTTGCCTAATACCTCGTTGCGTGATGAGGATATGAATAAATTCTACAATTCTTTAAAAATTGGTAGTGATTGATAAACCTGGCATTGACATAAGGATTTATTCTGACAGCATAGGGGCCTTTAACATAGGCTTTAAAACGGAAACTCCTAAATAGTGTAAACAACCATGGAAGAATTGATAAGGTGTGTTCCTGTACCCATACCTAGGGGAGTTAATTACATTCAGGTATTGGTTGATGTCCGCATCATTGGCAACCGGAGACTCATAATTTAAGGTAGAGCCATACATCCTTTCTCCCTTGAAAATAGTCTGAAATAAGTTTAAATTTGTTTCAAATCAGCAAAGCAATTTAATTGAAAAGACTAATACTTATTCTTGTTTTTTTTTCTCTTGCTTTCGTTTCCGGGGTTAAGGCCACTCATATAGTGGGTGGCGACATTACCTATAAGCATATTGTAAACGACAGTTTTGAGGTAAAACTCATTTTGTATATCGACTGTGCATTTGGCTCGCAACAGGCCATTGCGCTTGATACAAACGCCATGATTGGTGTATTTGATACAAGCGGTACTTTAATAAAAAAGATATTGGAGTACCGAACCCCACCAGTCAGAGTGAATTCGGTTAATTATAATTGTGTAGCCCCGCCACCCAATGCCTGTGTAGATAAATACATTTATACCTATTATACCACATTGCCTCCTATTGCCGGTGGATATATTCTGGCATTTCAGCGTTGTTGCCGAAATAATTCAATAACCAATATTCAGACTCCGGGGCAGGTTGGGGCAACGTACTGGTGTCATATACCCGATACATCGGGAGGGAATGGCTACAACTCGTCAGCGGTATTTAATTCGCTTCCTCCAAATTTTTTGTGTGCCGGACGTGATTTTATTTACAGTCATGCTGCAACCGATACAGACGGAGACTCGCTGGTGTACGAGTTGTATCAGCCATTTGTCGGAGCCGATTTTTTTAATAACCTTCCGCGTCCGCCTTCACCACCTCCATATTCAAAAGTGATTTGGGTGAACGGTTTTGGAGTGAACAGCATGATGAAAGGGGTTCCGGAACTTACCATTCATCCGCAAACAGGTTTGCTAAAAGTAAAACCACAATTAACCGGACAATATGTGGTGGGCATTCTTGTAAAAGAATTCAGGAATGGAAAATTTATAAATTCCACCCTCCGCGATTTTCAGTTTAATGTGTTGAACTGCCAGTTTGATGTGGTAAGCGCATTCAGTAAAGATATCCATCTGTGCAGCGATACTGTAAAGTTTGTAAACCAAAGCGTAGGTGCCGTTTCTTATTTATGGGATTTTGGCGACACATTAATTACTTCCGATTCAAGTACGCAGATAGAGCCTACATATATCTATCCATCAACCGGAACTTATATTGTAAAGTTAGTTACTTACAAAGGCAATTGCTCCGATTCTACCTTGGTTAGTGTAACTATCGATAAAGATATCGGCACATTTGCCGGGGAGGACCAGCTCATTTGTAAAGGAGACTCCCTAGTTCTGGGTACCGAAAATACAGGTAACTTTTCGTATACATGGTCGCCACCCGATTACCTCGACAATCCTGCTTCGGGTGAACCTACCGCCAAACCTCCTTTCTCAGTTACATATATTGCTACCCGCACTACCGATGTATGTGTAAACACAGATACGGTTCATGTTTTTGTGGTTGATGTGAAAGCCGATTATTCTTATCAGTTTAAAGCTTTGTGTAAAGATGCCCAATTGCAAATTGATTCTCCTGTTCAGGTAAATCAGAGTAAATGGCTTTTAGACGGGGTTGTTGTTAATGAGGCAGAACTAGTAGAATTACCTTACCAGTTCAACAAAACCTATACATTGCAGTTTATTGTTACTGATAGCGGATGTTCGGATACGGTTTCCAAAACCATCACTCCGTATATCAGCGATTCGCTGGTTATGGTATATAATGTATTCACTCCAAATAAAGACGGATTGAATGAATGCCTGGCTCTTCGCGGACTTACCCTTGAACAGGGCTGTTCGCGTATATTTATTTACAACCGATGGGGAGAATTGATTTTTGATTCGGACAAGGACGGAATATGCTTTGATGGAAATTTTAAAGGGAGCCCGTTGAGCCAGGGGGTGTATTACTATGTACTCGAACATCATGCAAAAAAATATACCGGCTCGGTAACATTATTACGGTAATTGTTGAATTACCGTCTTCAGTTTGTAATTTCGCCCCAAACAGTTTTCATGAAAGCAATTTTATTAGAAGCCTTACACCAGCCTTTGCAGGTAAAGGAAGTAACCATTCCGGAAATATTACCGGGTGAAGTTTTAATCAGGATGCATGCCGCTGCATTTAATCATCGCGACTTGTGGATTCAGAAAGGGCAGTATGCAGGCATCGTGTTTCCAATTATTCCCGGATCGGATGGTTGCGGAGTGGTGGAACAGGCCTGCTCGCCCGAAGATAAAAAGTGGATTGGGAAGGAAGTAATCGTTAATCCTTCCATGAACTGGGGAACAAATCCGGCAGTTCAGGCTAAGGACTATGTGATATTAGGTTTGCCTCATCATGGAACTTTTGCCCAATACTTAAAAATTGAAAGTAGGTTGCTTAGTGAAAAACCGGGGCATCTGAGTTTTGATGAAGCGGCTGCCGTTCCCTTAGCCGGACTCACAGCATTCAGGGCATTGTTTACAAGAGCGCGTGCTCGCAAGGGCGAAAAAATTTTGGTAACGGGTGCCGGTGGCGGGGTAGCCTTATTTGCTATTCAATTTGCCATTGCAGCCGGATGTGAAGTGTATGTTACTTCCGGGTCGGATGAAAAAATATCGAAGGCCAAAGCGCTCGGGGCAAAAGGAGGAGTGAATTATAAAAAAGAAAACTGGCATAAGGAACTGCAACAACAAAGCGGGGGATTTGATGCGATTATTGACAGTGCCTGCGGTGATAATTTTGCAAGACTGGTGGATATAGCAAAGCCTTCAGGAAGGATAGCCTTTTACGGGGCTACCCTGGGAGCATTTAATAGCGGAGTACCGGCAAAAATATTTTGGAAGCAGTTGGATATTCTGGGGTCAACCATGGGAAACGATGCGGAGTTTTACGAAATGGTAAACTTTATAAAGCATCATCAGATTAAACCTGTTGTTGATAGCGTATGGAGTTTGGATAAGGCTCAGAAGGCTATTGAACATATGGCGAAAGGGGAGCAGTTCGGGAAGATTGTATTAAGCATACCCTTATAAAAAAACTAAATCGGAGCTATTTGCATAACCCCGATTTAGCAAGCGAGTTTTAACTCCCTCTTGAATCAGTAATAAATTACTTTTTCTTTTTAGGAGCAGCTTTTTTAGCAGTTGCTTTTTTAGCGGCTTTTTTAGGAGCAGCTTTTTTAGCGGTTGCTTTTTTAGCGGCTTTTTTAGGAGCTGCTTTTTTAGCGGTTGCTTTCTTAGCGGCTTTTTTAGGAGCAGCTTTCTTAGCGGTTGCTTTTTTTGCAGCTTTTTTAGGAGCTGCTTTTTTTGTTGCTTTAGCCATAGCTTTTAAGTGTTTGGGTGTTGATGAATTCTAATGTAAAGTTGATATGATTTTTATTTTTATGCAATAGGTGTTTTAAAATTGAAAGTGTTGAAAACCCTGTTTGAGTCAATTTTCTCATTGTGTGAAATAGTATGTGATCTTCTGAAACGCTTGGTAAATCTACTATTTTCGCGAATGTCTATTATCATGAATGAATATTTTTTTTGCTGTGAATAATGTGGAAAAGTCGCGAAATAAAAATGATGATACGCCTGTTGAAGTGAATTTTTAGCTGATAAAAAATGATGTTGCACTGTTTTTCGCATCCGTTGAAACACTTGAAAACACTGGGAACTTCGTATGTTGATGTTTCAAATATACTCATTGAATTTATTTTTCCAATCTTTAATCGCAATGTTATTTTAAGCAATTTCTCCTGCTAAAATTCAATTCCGGTAGAAAATAAATCCGATTTTGAAAACGCATTTTTGAATTTTCGGGTTGGAAGTTTGAAGTTCATAAGGACAAACAAAAGCGAATAGGGCATGCTCTTAAAAATGGGAGGCCTTTTGTTTTTACTATTCCGGTTTTTTTGTTTTTTTTATAGTTTTCCCTATGAAAGGGGCATTTTTGCTACTTGCAATTTACTTTCAGGATAACGGCAGAAATAACTAAATTTGCCTGCTTAATTAATCAGACATATGGCAGCTACCACGAAAGAAACGGATTACTCAAAGTACGAAGCGGTGATAGGATTGGAGGTGCATGCGCAAATGCTTACCCAAAGCAAAGCCTTTTGCTCCGATTCCACTTTGTATGGCGCGTTGCCCAATTCACAAGTGAGTCCGATAAGCTTGGGGCATCCGGGTACATTACCTGTTCACAACAGGGAAGCCATTCGATATGCTATCCGGTTAGGTATTGCCTGTGGTAGCGATATTACCGAACATAATTATTATGCGCGCAAAAATTATTTCTATGCCGACCTTCCAAAAGGATACCAGATTACACAGGATAAAACACCCGTTTGTACAGGTGGAAGTATTCATATAAAACTGAAAGACGGAAGTCAAAAAAACATCCGGTTACAACGTATTCATATGGAAGAAGACTCCGGAAAAAGCATGCACGACCAGGATGTGTTTGATTCGCTAATTGATTTAAATCGGGCAGGTATGGCATTGGTGGAAATGGTTTCCATGCCCGATATTAAAACAGGTGAAGAGGCTTATCAATACCTTACCGAAGTGCGGAAATTAGTTCGCTACCTTGATATTTGTGATGGAAATATGGAAGAAGGTTCCCTGCGTTGTGATGCCAATATTTCAGTTATGCTCAATGGCAGTAAAGAATACAGCACCCGTGTGGAAGTGAAAAATATGAACTCTATACGCAATGTGCAGCGCGCTATTGATTTTGAAATTAAACGTCAGATTGACGAACTGGAAAGTGGAGGGAAAATTTACAAAGAAACCAGAACCTTTGAGGCAGTGAAGGGAATCACCATTGTGATGCGCAGTAAAGAGGATGCTACCGACTACCGGTATTTTCCCGAACCTGATTTACCGCCTTTGCATATTACCAGCGAATTTATTGACGGGGTAAAAGCACAAATGCCAGCTTTACCCAAAGAGCTTTATGAGAAGTTTACACATATATATAAGCTGAACGATTACGATGCATCGGTGCTTACCGAAAACAAAGAGGTGGCCGAATATTTTGAACAGGTATTAAAACATACCGGTAATATTAAAGCTGCGGCCAATTGGATTATGGTTAGTGTAAAAGGATATCTTAATGAACAGGCAATAGAAATTAAGGATTTTATTTTGCAGCCAGCCAAAATTGCCGAGTTGATTAATTTGATTGACGGAGGGAAAGTAAGTAATTCGGTTGCTTCTCAAAAAATATTTCCCGCCATGCTGCATGAGCATCACAAGTCGGCATTGGAAATTGCCGAAGGTTTAAATCTGCTTCAGGAAAGTAATTCCGATTCTTTACTTCCATTCATCAAACAGGCTCTGGAACTTTATCCTGAGAAGGTGGCCGAGTACAAAGCGGGGAAAAAATCGCTTGTAGGTTTGTTTATGGGTGAAGTAATGAAACTATCGAAAGGGAAGGCCGATCCGAAACTGGCTAATCAGTTATTGAGAGACGAACTCGAAAAATAAAAATTGAAAGAGATGAAAAAAGTTTACACCTATATATATATAGTATGCTGCGTGGTTTTGCTTGCCTCATGTAAATCTAAAACCACTGAAGATGATAAAAAAGGATTTGAGGTAACCGGGGTGGTAAAGAATTACCACAGCGGGAATATTTCATTAATGGAGCTTACCACAGGCGGACTCATCTTCATTGACTCAACCGAGGTGAACGAAAAAGGGGAGTTTACACTTAAAGGAACTAATAGAGAAAAAACATTTTATTCCATTAAAGGTGCCGATTTCTCTATCCCCGTAGTGCTGGATACTGCCAGTAAAATTGCGGTTGAAATTGATTTGAATAATCTGGTTGATTACAAAGTATCCGGTTCTGAAGATAACAGGGTATTGCGCGAACTGATTAAAACCAACGACAGTTTTCTTGGGGAATTGAACGCCATGAAAGAAAAGTATGACAAATACACCAATGCCGAAACAATGCCCGATTCCATTCAAAAGCTGATAAGTGCCGAATACTATGATTTGAGTATGCGTCAGAAAACAGCCGTGGTACGTTTTATGGATTCAGTGCCAAATTCAATAGTGGCTTTTTTTGCGATGGATTTTTTAGTAGACGAGCAGGAACCAACGGTTAAGTACGATATGTGGGATCGGATGGATAAAAAGTATTTTCCCATTATGACCGAATCGAAATATGTACAGGCCAATCACCGCAGGGTAGAGGATTTGCGTAAAACGGAAGAAGGCAGGTATGCCCCCGAAATTGTACTGAATAGTCCCGAAGGAATTCCCGTTCCCTTGTCATCACTTCGGGGTAAATATGTGCTCATCGATTTCTGGGCTTCGTGGTGCCGGCCCTGCCGCGATGAAAATCCAAATACGGTGAAGTTGTACAACAAATATAAAAAAGACGGATTGGAGATTTACGGGGTCTCACTCGACTCAGATAAGGAAAGCTGGTTGAAGGCTGTTTCTGACGATCAGCTTACGTGGATTCATGTTAGCGATCTACTTAAATGGAATTCTCCGGTAATCAGTAAATACAATATTGACGCAATTCCCACCACCATTTTACTGGATAAAGAAGGAAAAATTATCGCTAAAAATTTGAGAGGAAAAGATCTTGAAAATAAGTTAGATGAGTTGTTTCATTAACCTTAACTTAACAATTCGTTAATTTTGAAGTCACTATCCCATCATAATCTTGCAATAAAAAACGGAATATGGAAAATAACAGGTATAAGATTTTAGTGGTGGATGATGAACCGGATATTCTCGAGTTTATAGAATATAATCTGAAAAAGGAGGGATATAAAGTTATTTTGGCAACCAACGGGCAGGAAGCTATTGAAAAATCGCGCAAGGAAAAACCCGATTTGGTATTGCTTGATGTGATGATGCCTGTATTAGACGGAATAGAAACCTGCAAACTAATGCGCACAATTCCCGAACTGAAACAAATTTTTATCGTATTTCTCACAGCCCGCAGCGAAGAGTACTCGGAGCTGGCGGGTTTTAGTGCAGGTGCCGATGATTATATTGCCAAACCAATTAAACCTCGGGTACTGTTAAGTCGCATCAATGCGATCATTCGCAGGAAAGAAAAAGATAAGGCGGATGAGCATTTGGTGGTAGGTAATCTGGTTATTGACAGGGAAAGTTTTTTGGTGTACCGCGGGCAGGAAAAAATTCAATTGGCCCGCAAAGAATTTGAGTTACTTTTTCTGCTGGCCGGTAAACCCGGAAAGGTATTTACCCGCGAAGCTATTCTTGAAAAAATATGGGGGCAGGATGTGCTGGTAGTTGACCGTACTATTGATGTGCATATTCGGAAAATACGTGAAAAGCTTGGGGAAGAATATATTACTACCGTAAAAGGTGTGGGGTATAAATTTGAGATATGATTCGCAACCCCACTCCGCGCATAGTTTCACTGATCACTTCGGCACTGCTTTCCGTTTGCATTGGGGTGTTTGCACTGGTTGCCACAAATTTTAACTGGGGCGATTCGATATTAATTTTCATTTCCAGCTTAGTACTCTCGTACCTTCTTATATTTTATGCGCTCGAATTTTTTATTTACCGGAAAATAAAACTCATTTATAAAACCATTCATAGTTTAAAAACACAGAAATATACCGGTGTTAATAATATCTTCAAAGAATCCGACCGGGATTCAGATCCTATTGAGGAGGTAAATCAGGAAGTAATTACCTGGGCAAGGGATAAAAAGGATGAAATAGACCAGTTAAAAAAGCTGGCCGACTTCAGAAAAGAATTCATCGGAAATGTGTCGCACGAATTAAAAACCCCCATTTTCAATATTCAGGGATACATCCATACACTTATTGACGGTGCACTTGAAGATCCTGAAGTGAACATGAAGTTTTTGAAGAAAGCTGCCCGTAGTGCCGACCGCTTATGTGATTTGGTAGAAGACCTGATTTCTATTTCGCAATTAGAGGCCGGAGAACTGCACATGGAATATGAGCGTTTTGATATTAATGCCCTGGTAAAAGATGTGTATGAGCAATTGGAATATCGTTCCAAAGAACGCGGAATCACCCTGACCATTAGAGACGGATGTAATCAGCCGTTTTATGTATATGCCGATAAATACCGCATCAGGCAGGTAATCGTAAATCTGGTGGTAAACTCAGTGAAGTACGGAAAGGAAATGGGAGTGACTACTGCTGCTTATTACGATATGGACGAAAATATACTGATTGAAATTTCTGACAATGGAGACGGGATAGAACAGGAACACTTGCCACGCTTGTTTGAACGTTTTTACCGGGTAGATAAAAGCCGTTCGCGCGATGCCGGAGGAACTGGTTTGGGTTTGGCCATTGTAAAACATATTATCGAAGCACATCAGCAAACCATCAATGTACGAAGCACAGTGGGCATAGGTTCTACGTTTGCATTTACGTTAAAAAAGGCACAACCTGCCGATAAAATCGCTACGTTTATGTTTTAATGTTTAATTTGCGGCTTCATTATATGGAAGCAAAGCAAATTAAATTCCCCCGTTTTCCGGAACTCATTATTCATGAAGATGCCGACCTGATTATCCTGAATAAACCACCTCATATTTCTTCATTGGATGAACGTAACGGAGAGGGAGTGAGTATAGTGTCAATGGCGAAAAAATATTGCGCCACGGCCAGTTTGTGTCACCGCCTCGACAAAGAAACCAGCGGGGTACTTATTATCGCCAAAAATCAGGAAACCTACAGGGAAATTGCCATACAGTTAGAAAACAGAAACGTGGGAAAATTGTATCATGCTATGGTAGCCGATCATGCAGAATTTAACGAAACCGAGGTGAAACTTCCTCTCCATACCAACTCAAAAGGCATTGCAGTAATTGATTACGGACGAGGGAAAGAGGCTGTTACCATATTTCATTCTTTAAAATATTTCGGACATTTTACTTTGGTTGGATGCCAGCCCCTCACGGGGCGTTTGCACCAGATTCGTGTTCATCTTGCTTCTCAAAATTTCCCCATAGTAGGTGACGAATTGTACGGAGGGAAAAAGCCTATGCTGTCATCGGTAAAACGAAAGTTTAAAACCGGGAAATGGAGTAACGAAGAACCCATGATGAAACGGGTGGCACTGCATGCTTACCAGATACATTTTGAGTTAAAAGGGGAAGGAAAATTATTTACGGCTCCTTATCCTAAGGACTTTGAAGTGTTTCTCAAATTACTTGAGAAATATGATTCGGTGGATTAATCAAAACAAAAAAGATTTCTGCTGAAAGTTTAGCCTTACCCCAAGACTCACCCAGGTTTCGTTTGCATTGTATAATCCACTTACACTTTTTGAAGTACGCACACTGGCCGAGCCCCATAAAAACAGGTTATGTTTAATCATGTAACTCATATATAAATCGGCATAGGTAATCGTGGTTTTATCTCCCTGTCCTGTACGGTTGCCGTATTCCTTATAACGCGTGCTGTAATTCTTAAAAATATTTTGCCCCAGATTTATACCTGCCGTATCTAATCCGGTTACCGAATAAGCCAATGTTGCTTTTAAATTTAACCGATTTAAAGGTTGGTAGCGTAGCACACCAATCAGTTCATAAAAATTCGCTCCCAACGGATGAGCTAATTGTTGTCCGTAGTGCGAAAAATTTTGCGAAACCTTAAAGTGAGTATAGAGGTATGGTCGGCCGTAGTTGGCTTCTACTTGTAAATCCAGATTGGAAATATTGGCCACGTCAATGTACTTTAACCCGCCCTGTAACCCAAATTTGTTGGCCCACCATCCGCTTCCCGACCGAAGCTGGCTGATAACAAATTCATCGAGTAGCAACTGACCGTAAAATGAGAAGTGATGCAGGAAATTCCACTTAAAATCCATTCCTACCATTGCGTTATCGGCACTGTTCAGATTCTGTTCAACGGAACGGTAAAAAATAATCGGATTCAGGTAATTAAAATCAAAGCCTGAGGTGCCCAATGAATCACTTCGGGAGAAAATAATTGTTTCAGACAATCCCAGATTAAAATTTTTGGCCAGATTAATACTGATATGGTGATGGGCAGCATATTTTTTTCCTACCAGTGAACTGACTCCCGAAAAACTGGTACCGTTAAAAAGTTCCATGAATGTATTCTGGTAATTGAACTTCCATACCTGAGTATTCACTTTTAAAAATAAGTACTCCCTTGCAAAGTCAGAGAGAATCATTGAACGAATACCATTGCCAACAAAATTCCTGTCGTGGCCAAACTGAAAATTAATAAACTTTGTCGCGCTGAATGTGATATATCCTCTGGCAAGAAGGTAATCATACCCGTTTACACCAAACCCCTTTAAAAATCCTATTCCGGGAAGCGACTTACTTGAATCAACCCGCTGATCGATAAAATACGGAAGTCGGGTTTGGTTTTCGGTTACCAGGGTATAAAATCCTATTTTCTTTGCAATCGAACCCCTTATTTCAGCTCCGCGCGTATTGGTATAAATAGATTTTGAACCTAAATCAGATGAGGTTGTTCCTGCATTAAAATCAAAAACCGGATTGGCATAAATCTCAAAATTCTCATCGTAGTACGAGAGTAAAAAAGGTTTCTCGGTGTATAATGAATGCAGCAGAGGGATTGTTTTGTCGCTGCCGGCTTCGGTTGATTTGCTAAAATCAAAGTTATCGGAAAGCAGGTAACTTTTGTTGAACTGATCTTTCGCAGACCAATTGACAGTACTGTCCAATCCGCCTATCATGGCCACAATCTGGTCCCTGCGGTACGGCTTTACCGAAGTATGCAAACTGTCGCTCAATTTTCCGTTTTTTATTTCAAACCGGTCAATCAGGTGATAGGTTTCGCTACCTGTAGGCACAAAAGTGCTTTGGGCTAATAGCGCATGAATCCCTGAAAAAGTAAGGATTACAGTCGCAATAAAAATATTTCGGGCCTGATGCATTACTACAAATATGAAGAAAAAATCTAAGTTCTCTGCGCTTGGCCTCATTCAGGCATTTATATAACTTGCGGGCTTATGGATTTTGCCACGGCTCAGCATCGGATTCAATACTTAAGTACGGAGATAAACCGGCACAATTACCAATATTACGTATTGGATAAGCCAATCATAAGCGATTACGATTTTGACCAGTTGCTAGATGAATTAATAAAACTGGAAAAAGCATTCCCTGAATTAGCTCTCCCCAATTCGCCTACACAGCGGGTAGGTGGTGGAATTACCAAAGAATTCAAAACAGTAAAACACAAGTACCCTATGCTTTCGCTGGGAAATACATACAGTGAGGAAGAGTTAACTGAATTTGACAACCGCATCCGGAAGGCCATTGGCGATAATTTTGAGTATGTGGCCGAGTTAAAATTTGATGGACTGGCTATAAGTCTTACCTATAAAAATGGAGAATTGGTTCAGGCACTAACCCGTGGAGACGGCACACAGGGTGATGATGTAACCACCAATGTAAAAACAATCAGAAGCGTACCATTAATATTACCTCCGGGGGATTATCCTCCGGAATTTGAAATTCGCGGAGAAGTTTTTATGCATCGCGCCAATTTTGAAAAGTTAAACAAAAAGCTTGCATCGGAGCTAAAGGAAAAAGGTTATGACGATGATGAAATCGCTGAGCAACTTTATAAGAACCCGCGCAATTTTGCATCCGGTTCGATGAAACTTCAAAATTCGGCCGAGGTGGCCAGGCGTAAATTAGATTGTTTTCTTTATTTTATTTACAGTGAAGAGCCCGTTGCCGAAACACATTTTGAAAGCCTTGGAAAAGCAGCCGCATGGGGTTTTAAAGTTTCAGATCAGTACAAAAAATGTTCTTCCATCAATGAGGTGATGGACTTTATTCATTACTACGATAAACATAGGGAGCAATTAAGTTATGACATAGACGGAATTGTGATTAAGGTAAACAGTTATGCGCAGCAGCAGGAACTTGGGTTTACCGCTAAAAATCCGCGCTGGGCTATTTCTTATAAATTCAAAGCTCAAAGTGTGGAGACCCGGTTGCTTAAGGTAACTTATCAGGTAGGTCGCACGGGAGCCATTACTCCGGTAGCTAATTTAAAACCGGTATTGCTGGCAGGCACCACGGTAAAACGGGCAAGTTTGTATAATGCCGATGAAATAGAGCGTCTCGATTTGCATGAGCTGGATATGGTGTTTGTTGAAAAAGGCGGAGAGATTATTCCTAAAATTACCGGAGTTGATATAAGTAAACGGGAGCCGCATGCACGTAAAATTAATTATGCCACCCATTGCCCCGAATGCGGAAGTGAATTGGTGCGGAAAGAGGGAGAAGCGGTTCATTATTGCTTAAATGAGTATGCCTGTCCGCCACAGCTGAAAGGGAAAATCGAACATTTTATAGGAAGAAGGGCTATGAATATTGATAGCTTGGGAGCAGAAACTATAAGCGGATTGTTTGATAAAGGGCTGATAAAAAATTACGCTGATTTATATCTCCTCACCAAAGAGCAGCTCACCGGCCTGGAATTTAATACGGGAGATGAGGAGCATCCTAAAAAGCGCAGTTTACAGGAAAAATCAGTAAATAATATTCTGAAAGGAATAGAAGATTCAAAACAGGTTCCTTTCGAGCGCGTATTGTTTGCCATGGGCATTCGGATGGTGGGCGAAACCGTTGCTAAAAAACTGGCACAGTATTTCAGAACAATTGATTCACTTATGAAAGCCACACAGGAGGAGTTAATAAATGTAAATGAAATTGGAGATAAAATAGCGGAACAGGTGGTTCGCTTTTTTGCCGATGAAAAAAATCAACTCATGGTCACGTCACTGATAAGTTCAGGATTGCAGTTTGAGGTAAAGGAAGAAGAAGGCTTTGAACGGAGTGATAAATTAGCAGGGAAAAGTTTTCTGGTTTCAGGCACTTTTTCCATTAGCCGCGATGATTTAAAGAAGCTGATTGAAGCAAATGGCGGAAGAAATGTGAGCAGCGTTTCGGGAAAACTGGATTATCTTGTGGCCGGAGATAAAATGGGGCCTGAGAAATTAAAGAAGGCCGAAGAGTTAAATGTTAAAATTATTACTGAACAGGAATTTTTTGAGTTGATAAAATGAAATTTATTGAGGATATAAAAAAACGATTGGGAAGAATTGCTATTGATAGCGAAATACGATCGAAGCATGTGGCACGAAAAACCAAAAGTTTTGCCGATTCCACGTATATCGGGATCGTTTATAATGCTTCGGATGATGAGGAAGCCAAATTAGTTCAGGAATACACATTGCAATTGCGTGCTCAGGGTAAAAAGGTTTTTCAATTAGGATTTGTACAGGAAAAGGAACTGCCGTTTAAGTATAAATTTTTAGCCAATACTGAGTATTTCTGGTTAAAACACCTGAAGTGGAATTACCTTCCCAGCATGGAGTCGGTAGGGCGGTTTGTACATGAAGAATTTGATTTTTTATTAAACCTTTACACCGATAGGGTATTGTGGCTCGAAGCCATTTCAGGCTTGTCTCATGCTCAATTACGTGTTGGCAAATATGATCCCCACAATAAATTGTATTACGACCTGATGATTGATACAGGTAACGATAACAATCTTTCCTTTTTAATAAAACAAGTAGATCGATACATTAAATCTGTTTAAACATGTCAGCATTATTTACAGGCACGGGTGTAGCCGTAGTAACACCATTTACCTCTACAGGCGAAATTGATTTTCCTGCGTTGGAAAAAATTATAAACCACCTCATATCAGGTAAGGTGGAATACCTGGTTGTATTGGGTACCACCGGAGAGAGTGTTACTCTCACAAAAGAAGAAAAGAATAGGGTTTATTCCTTTTTTGCCGAGAAGGCCGGTGGCCGCATTCCGCTGGTTGCCGGTATTGGCGGGAACAGCACCAAAGAAGTAACCGATACCATTACCCGTTTTGATTTTACCGGATATGCGGGCATTCTATCGGTAAGTCCATATTACAACAAACCCAATCAGCAGGGAATTTATTTACATTATAAAGCTGTTTCGGAATGCACCGATAAACCAATTATATTGTATAATGTGCCGGGCCGCACCGGAGCAAATATGACAGCTGAAACCACCCTGCGACTGGCACACGATTTCAAAAATTTTGTGGCCATGAAAGAAGCCTCGGGAAATTTTGATCAATGCATGGATATTATCAAAAACAAACCGAAAGATTTTCTCGTCATTTCAGGAGATGATGGTTATACTTTACCCTTTATCAGTATCGGAATGCAGGGGGTAATTTCAGTGATTGCCAATGCCTATCCGTTAAAGTTTTCAAATATGATACGTACGGCACTGGCCGGTGATTTCAGCAATGCGCTTTCCGACCACTATTTGTTACTTGATTCGATGAAGCAGATTTTTGCCGATGGTTCACCGGGAGGAATTAAAGTTATTTTAGAAGCAATGGGGCTTTGTTCCGGTAGTGTTCGCCTGCCTTTGGCACCCGTGAGTGATGCCGTGAAAGTAAAATTACTTGCTTCTATGAAAGGTATTTAATCAGTAGAGTTTGTAGATTTTCTCAAACTCCTTGAAGTCGTTTTCTTCGTTTACCTTAAGGTCAATGACTTTTCCGTTGCTTATATCGTATACCCATCCGTGTAAATCAGGGAAACCGTATTGTTTCCGGTTTCGCTGAATAAATGAAGTTTTCATCAGGTTGTAAATTTGTTCGCGCACCGATAATTCCACCATTCTGCGCAATTTTTGTTCGGGGTCATCAATTCCATCCACCTCATGCTGGTGAAGGCGGTGAACGTCTTTAATGTTTCGAAGCCATTTATCAATTAATCCGTGTGGTTCGGTTTCCATAGCGGCTTTAATACCTCCGCATCCGTAATGTCCGCACACAATAATATGTTTTACATTCAGTACCTCAACTGAATATTGCACCACGGACATCAGGTTGATATCGGTATTTACAACCAAATTGGCAATATTACGGTGTACAAACATTTCTCCCGGCTCGGTTCCCGTAATCTCATTAGCCGGTACCCTGCTGTCGGAGCAACCAATAAATAAATACTCAGGCGCCTGCCCTTCAACCTGACGGGCAAAATAATCAGGGTCTTCTTTAGTGCGGGTATCTACCCAATTCTGGTTTCCTTTCAAAAGCCTTTCATACGACTTTTGCATATGTTCTTTTACTTCGGGTTTATTTTTTTCCATACTTATTCCTGCTAAAAAAACATTGATATTTCTGTCTTTGCTCTCTGTTTTAAATTCATTAATGCAATCAAGTACATCATGGTCTATAAACAGGGTACGCGATGCATCTATTTCTACAATAGAGCCGTCTTTTATTTTATTAAACTCATTCAATAATCTGTTTTTGTGTAAAAAGGTTACGTTTTCACCAAGAGTAATCCGAACACGGATTCCCATATTGGTTACTTTAAAAACGGGAGCGAGGTAATTGTTTCGCACAATAAATATAAACCCGATTCCAATTCCAATCAAGACTCCTATAAGAAGATCGCTTAACACAATGGCAAAAATGGTAGCCGCAAAAGGAATAAACTGGTCAAGACCTTTTTTAAAATATAGTTTGAATGCGATAGGGTCAACCAATTTATAACCAGTGTACACTAAAATAGATGCTAAACTGGCCAGCGGAATTTTATTGATGAATCCTGCAAAAAATACCGCAGCAAATACAATCCAAATCCCGTGCAATATGGTAGATGCTTTTGACTGGGCTCCCGCTGTAATATTTACCGATCCTCTAACTATTACTGCAGTCATGGGTAATCCACCTAATAATGCACTTCCGGCATTGCCAATGCCCTGCGCAATGAGTTCGCGGTTGGGAGGAGTATGGCGGCTGTGCGGGTCTAATTTATCAATGGCTTCTATAGATAATAATGTTTCAATGGAAGCCACCAGGGCTATGGTTACCGCTACTTTAAAAACGAGGGGATTAGTTAAAGCATTCCAATCAGGGTAAAAGGTGTTTCCATGAAAATCGGCCAGCGATTTGATTGCAGGAATATTAACCAAATGGTCGGTATCCAGATTAAAATGAGCAATGGAAGTAAGAAGTATATTGAGCGAAATACCAATAACGACTACTACTAATGAACCCGGAACCACTTTTATTTTTTTGCCTATAAACTTGTCCCATAAAATTAAGAAGGATAAGGAGACCAACCCTATAATAAACACACCCGAATTAATATTTTCGATGGTATGAAGTAATATGGTAAATGAGTTGGATTCGCTGCTGTGTGCCTCATGATAGGTCGTATTGATGTCTTCCTTAGTAGTAATAAATTCTTCAACTCCCATTTCTTCAATATCGTACCCCACCATATGCGGAAATTGCTTGATGATTAGCAATATTCCAATGGCCGAAAGCATTCCTTTTATTACACTGTTAGGGATATAATTCGCTACAATACCAAGTTTAAAAACGCCAAACAGAACCTGTAATATTCCGGCTATAAAAACCGCTACAAGAAACAGTTCAAATGTTTGCAACTGCGCAATTGACGACAACACAATAGCAGTTAAACCTGCCGCAGGCCCGCTTACACTTAAATGCGATTTACTGAGAAGGCCAACTACAATTCCCCCTATAGCTCCGGTAACTAATCCCGACATTAACGGGGCGCCCGAGGCATGTGCGATACCAAGACACAGTGGAATTGCCACAAAAAAAACGGCAATACTAGCAGGGATGTCTTGTTTTAAATTCGGGATAGAAACTTTCAATAAGGTGAAATTAGTTTATAGTGAGTTTTTAATTTAAAAAACTGGGAGAATCCTTTCAGATACTTTATTTTTTCTTGGCTGCAGCAGTAGCCTTGTATTTTACCATGTCATTTAAAATCTCGGTAAAAGCCTGCGGATTTTTGAAACCCACTTCCATTTTAAATTCATTGGTTTTGGGAAAATAAAATATGGTGGAAGGATAACCGGATAATTGATTATTTGAAATCACAGCAGCCAGTTGCGGTCCTGTGTATTGTTTGCCATTGAACGTGTACGAACCCTGTGCCTCGGGATTAAATTTAACAGGAACAAATTCTTTATTGATTAAATCAATAACTTCCTGCTTGGTGAATGTTTCCCTGTCCATTACTTTACACCAGCCACACCAGTCGGTGTACACATCAACCACGGCAATTTTGTTTTTCTTTTTGGCTAAATCATATCCTTCATTCCAGCCAAGCCACTTTAATTCAGTAGAGTTGGTGGTGAATGAGGAGGCAATAATAAAAAGGGATAAAATGGAAGTAGCTTTAAAAATATTCATATGAGTAATTATTTATTCAAATATAAACGCAGAAACGGAAACTCCAACTGGCAATTTACGTGCCTTAATTTGAAAAGGATTCAATGAGCCTGAAGGTATCTTCAAAATGGTTTCCAATTTTGGTTCCCCGGTCGGTACCCAATCTCACAATAACCAATTGCTCATCAGGAACAACAATGATGTATTGGCCTAAAATTCCACGGGCGTAAAACACTTGATGGTTTTTATAGGTTGTAATCCACCAATGCAGGCCATAATAATTGCAAGCTTCCCCGTTTATATCTGTAATTAAATTGGGGGTAAACATTTGGGCTATATAATTACTATCTACAAGCTGAAGGTTTTTCCACTTTCCACTATGCAATACGAGATTTCCTATTCGTGCAAAATCGCGGGCATTGGAATTAATGCAGCAATATGCCTTTTCAGCCCCTCCTGAATGATCTAAACTCCACAAACCATCGTGTTCGGCTCCAAGCGGAATCCATAATTTCTGAGAGAAATAGTCGCTTAGCCGCATTCCGGTAGCTTTCTCAAGAATCATTTGCAAAATTTGCGTGTCCCCGCTTTTATACCTGAACTGAGTGCCTGGAGTTTTAGTTACCTCAAGACCTCTGATTAATCCTCTCAGATTTGTTCCGTAGTATGCTTCGGTGCTATTGGCAAAAGGTGTTGAATACGACTCGGTAAAATTGAGCCCCGAGCTCATAGTTAATAAATGCCGGATAGTGATTTTACTTTTTTCTCCTTTTAAAAACATAGGTAAATAATGACTCACCGGTTCATCCAAACTTTTTATTTTTCGTTCCTGAAGTGCAATGCCGGTTAATAAACCAACTATACTTTTGGCAACCGAAAATGAACCTGAATAGGAGTTGGTATCATATCCGTCATAATAGGATTCAAACAGGAGGGAGTCATTTTTAACGGCCACCAGCGCAATGGTGCCTAACTCTTTAAAATAGTTATTCTGGGTAGGAGAAAGAGTAATTTTATTGTATGAGGAACTTACCGGCCAGGGTTGCGGAGTACCTGCTTTTATTTTTCGGTTATCAAAAATGCGGTAATCGTCAATATCGGCTGTAGCATAAACAAGCGCTTTGGCAACATAGCTGTTTCCACTAAACCATAAGCACACATATACCATCAGCAACAGGCTGATTACCCACCTTACCTTTTTCAATAAATAACCCTTTTAAATACCCCGTGAAAATAAGCGATTTTTTGAAAAAAGCACTAATTACCTGTTTATATAATCCTCGTAAAAGTATTGGAGATACGCTTTGCCCGTTTGCATTTTTTCAAGGGTACTATCTGTTTTTGTTGGGGTGTACGGGTAAGTAATTTGTTTGGAGATATTGTCAAAAACAAGTTGTTCGCCATTGTAAATCCATCCTATTCCATCGTTAAAGGCGTAAAACGCAAAATCCTTACTACTGCTGTCGAGCAGGTTTTTACTCCATGGAAATGTTGAAGCAGGAGCAGGTATTCTTACCTGATCAAGAATCGTTTTTGCCAGATCGGTTTGGTTACCTGTTTTTGTACATACTTTGCCTCTGTACTCATTGATAAGTGCACCACCGGTAAATAATACCGGAATTCTGAATTTACCCGGTACACTCAGGTCGGTGTAGTTTGCGGGCAGTCGGTGCCCATGGTCGGCAACCATCACAATTAGGGTGTTTTTATACCACGACTGCTGTTTTGCCTCGTCAAGGAAATGATGAAGACACTGGTCGCTATACCAAATGGCATTTCTGAACAAATCGGCTTCTTTATCGGATTTAATTTTTGATGGAACCGGAATTTCAAATGGTTCATGGCTGCTAAGCGACAGAACAGTGTAAACAAAAGGTTTTTTTTCACTGCTTAAATCGGTTAATAAACGGGAAAAAACCACTCCGTCATGTGCACCCCATTTCGAATTCATGTCTTTACTATCGAATGCGTTTTTATCAATAATTTTATTAAATCCGCAATGAAACAGATACGCTTTCATATTTGCAAAATCTGATTCGCCCCCATAATAGAAAGCTGTTTGGTATCCATTGTCAATAAAAGGAAAAAGAATGGAAGGAAGCTTTTCCATTTTTTCGGATTGAGTAATAATAGAGGTTTGTGTTTGCGAGGGGTAAGCACTTAATATGGCTACAATTCCTTTATCTGTCCGGTCACCATTGGCATAAATATTTGAAAACAGCAGTCCTTCTTTTGAGGCTCCCTTAAATCCGTCAGTAAGGCCGGTTTCTCCTCCCAAATCTTCAATTACATCAGCGGTCCAGCTTTCTAGTACAATGAAAAGGATATTCGGCTTTTCAGTGCCAATAACAGATGGGAAGGAGTTATTGCTTTTATATAATTCTTCAATTCTGTTTTTGGCATCTTCTGCCTTAAGGTACAGGTAAGGATTGCGGGTACTTGTTTTTCCGGCATTTACATAACTGTTCATCAGGTTCCATCCGGTGTTGAGTGCAGTGTGGTTCAGTATCGGCTTGCCTGAAAAAAATACAGCGCTTTGGTTAATAGGAACCACGCCTAAGCCGCCTCTTATTCCGGTGAACAGGAGAAAAAGGGTACATAAAAAAAGAGCAGCAGCTTTAACATGCCTTTTCGCACCGGTAATTATATTATTCTTCAATGGGTAATCGTGCAGGTGTACGGTTTTGCGTAGCAATATTCCGAAACCTGCAACCATAGCAACTATAATTGCCAGAATAAGCATGTATGGAATACTTTTCATGGAGGCCATTACCTCCTTGGGATAATGTGTAAATGAAAGGGCATAGGCATTGAGTTTATATCCCCATTCGTGGTACAGGGCAGTATCGGCCAGATTGATTATGGTTAACAAAGCCAGCATTAAATAGTTAAAAGCAGAAAGCGCTTTGGTTACGTGTAATAAATGAATGTAATTGCTTGCCAGTGCAATTAAAAACGGAACTGACAACAGGTAACATGCTGCCGAAAAATCAAGCGGCCAGGCATGAAGAAAGGCATAAAATATTTCGCTTTTGCTACATGCAGTAAATTTGTCGTAATTGTATAAAACAAAAATTGTCCGGCTCACCTGAAAAAACACAAGCCAGAAAACAAACAGTCGCAGCAGGTATAGCAGTTTTCGTTTCATTTATCTTACTGTTCTGAGTAGATAACAAGTCCCGAACGCATTTTAGGTTCCACCCAGGTGGATTTAGGGGGCATAATTAAATTCTTTTCTGCTACTTCTATTACTTCATTTACCGAGGTGGGGAATAGTGTAATGGCAATGTCAACATCATGTTTGCTTACAATATCCTGCACGTTTTTTATCCCTTTACTTCCATCTATAAACGAAAGTCTTGGGTCGGTTTTACTGTCTTCAATTTCAAAAATTCGTTTAAGTAAAAACTCTTCGGCAATACTCACATCCAGTTTTTCCAATACCCCGTTAAGAGTTGATTTAATTTCGGGTTTTAGTTTAAGCTGGTATGCATGATTGTTAAAGTACAATCCGAACTCAGCTTTTTTCAAAGGCTGAAAGGGTAAGTTTCCGCAGGGAGTGATATGGAAATACTGTTCTACTTTAGTTAAAAACCCTGGTTCATATACTCTGGAATCTTTAATAAGGCGGTGGTATTCGTAAATATGAAGTTTTGAAAAAGGGACTAAACAAACCGGGAAGAAGTTAAAATATTCCTCTCCTGAAAATGCAGGATTCGCTTTGCGGTGTTGTTCGGCATAAGCGGCAGCTCCGGCAGTGCGGTGATGCCCGTCAGCAATATATAATTTGTCGAACCGGGCAAAATCGTCAGTTATTAGTTTCAGTGTTTCCGCATCATTAATTACCCACAGGTTATGTTTCAACGAATCATCACTGATAAAACTGTACTCAGGTTTTAATTCGGTTACCTGTTCAATCATTTCATCAATCAGGTCGCTATCCGGAAAGGTGAGTAAAACAGGGCTTCCTATATTTTTGAAAAAACTGATATGTTCCAGTATTTCCTGTTGTTTTTCGGTGAGGGTGTTCTCATGCTTCATGATGCTGTTGTTGTTGTATTCATCAACAGATGCAGCAGCAATAATTCCGGTATATGAACGACTTCCTTTAATGCACTGATAAATGTAGTAGGAGGGAGTTGCATCCTGCACTAAAATTTTTTCATTTACAAAGCGCTGCAGGTATTCCATTCCTAACGGGAAATGTTTTGCCGGATTTTTCTTTTCCCCGTTAAAATGCAGGTGAGGTTTTACCACATGCAGGTATGAGAGCGGATTTTTCTGCATTAAAGCCCACGAGGTAACTTTGCTGGTTGCATCGAGCAACGGAGCCGAAACCTGATCAACGAACTCTTTGGCCGGACGCAGCGCCCGGAAAGGTCTGATATCTGCCAACGTACTATTTCTTAAATTCCAGAATTATTTTCTCAGCAAGTTCAATTCCAATTCGATTTTGTGCCTCTTTGGTTGAACCACCCACATGCGGACTTAATGATACATGCGGGTGTTTTAAAATATCATGAAATACGGGTGGTTCTTTTTCAAATACATCAAGACCTGCAAAAGCTACCTGACCGCTGTTAAGTGCATTCAGTAATTCTTTCTCATCAATTACTCCGCCACGTGCACAATTTACCAGACCTACTCCTTTTTTCATGATAGAAAGCTCTGCTGCTCCTATCACGGGTTTATCGCCTTCGTTAAACGGAACGTGGAATGTAATAAAATCACTGTTTTTAAGAATTACTTCTTTTGATACAGGTACAACCGTATGTTTAATCCGGTAATCATCTCCAAGTGCAGGAAGGTAAATGGCTATATCTGCCTTTTCAATATAAGGGTCAAAAGCAAGTACTTTCATTCCTAATCCAATGGCAATTTTAGCTACTTCCTGACCAATGCGGCCAAAACCCATTACGCCCATTGTTTTGCCCTTTAGTTCTATACCATTGGAGGCTGTTTTTTTCAGGTTGTTAAACTCTTCGCTTGCCCTATCAGGCATCACTCTATTGGTAATTTGTAAAAAGCGGGCTCCGCAGTACAGGTGTGCAAAAACCAATTCAGCAACAGAAACAGAGGATGATGCCGGAGTATTAATTACTTTAATTCCCTTTTGTTTGGCGTATTCCACATCAATATTATCAAGTCCTACACCACCGCGCCCTATTACTTTCAGATTCGGGCAGGCATCCATAATATCTTTTCTTATTTTGGTTGCACTGCGAACCAAAACTGCATCGTAACTTTTTAATACCTCCGCAAGTTTATCCTGTGCTACTTTTTCCGTATCAACGGCAAATCCGGCTTCTTCCAGTAATTTTTTCCCGTTTGTATCAATGCCATCGTTGGCTAAAATTTTAATCATATGGTTTGTTTAGCTGTTAGCTGCTCCCTGTTTTATTTTTAACTGTTCAAATTCTTTCATTGTATCTACCAATACCTGTACACTTTCAATAGGCAAGGCGTTGTATAAAGAAGCTCTGAGTCCTCCCACCGAGCGATGTCCTTTAAGGCCGCTAAGCTTATGGTCTTTACAGAATTTTAAAAATTCTTCTTCCATTGATTTGTCGTTAAGTACAAAGTTTACATTCATTCTTGAACGATCTTCGTTTGCAACTGTTCCTTTGAAAAGTGTGTTACGGTCAATTTCGGCATATAATAAATCGGATTTTGCTTTGTTGCGCTTTTCCATTTCGGCCAAACCAATGGATTTTACCCAGCGCAACGTGTGCATGCACACGAAAATGGCAAAAACAGAAGGGGTATTGTACATCGACCCGTTATCAATATGAAGTTTGTAATCAAACATGGCGGGCAGCTTGCGTTTGCCTTTACCCAGCATATCTTTTTTCACAATCACCAATGTGGTTCCGGCAGGGCCCATGTTTTTTTGTGCTCCGGCATAAATCATACTGAATTTTGATGCATCAAACGGCCTGCTGAATATATCTGAGCTCATATCGCAGATGACAGGAACATTTGTTTCGGGGAAATTAAATAACTCGGTTCCGTAAATGGTATTGTTTGAGGTACAATGAAAGTATTTTGAATCGGAAGGAATGTTAAATCCTTTTGGGATAAAAGAGAAGTTTTTGTCTTCGCTGCTTGCTACCACATTTACATTCCCAAAAATCTTAGCTTCTTTAATGGCTCTTCCGGCCCATACTCCGGTGTTCATATAGGCTGCAGTTTCTCCTTCATCCAGAAAATTGTAAGGTATCATATCAAACTGAAGGCTGGCACCACCCTGCAAAAAAACAACCCCATATTCATCTGAAAGGTTAAGTATTTCTTTTGCTAATTGAGTGGCTTCATTTACTACCGCTTCGTATTCTTTGCTTCGGTGAGAAACTTCTATAAGGGATAATCCTGTTCCCGAAAAATCTTTAAGAGCCTCGATGGAGGCATCAATGGCAGATTGGGGTAAAATAGCCGGACCTGCACTAAAATTATGAACTTTATTCATTAGTGAAACGATTTAAAAATTGTGCGAAATTAAACCTTATTAAGCGTTTTTATACTTTCTTTCGTTATTTTAATCACAGATTACAGATATTTGCCATACGAATTGTAACACAATATGAAAAAATACATAGCTATTCTCTTACTGCTTGCCACTTGTTTAGGGGCATCGGCACAGGAGAAGATGAAGAACAAAAACAAGAGTACGCCACCACCTTCAGGTAAAGCAGGTTCCACTACCGACAATAGCTCGGATGAGGTATCTTTTTGGAAAAATGTGCGGGTAGGAGGTAATTTCAGTGCGGCCTTTGGCACGTATACCTATATTCAGCTAACCCCGATTGTTGGGTATGTGTTTAATGAAAAATTATTTACAGGAGTAAGCGGAACATATATTTATCAAAGTGAAAAACTAAGCAATGGTGCGAAACTTTCGTATAATATTTATGGAATGAGTGCAATTGGAAGGTATTCTGTATACCAGGGGCTTTTTATTAACGCTGAATACGAGGCACTAAACTATTCCCTTTATGATGTGAAATCGAATACCGAACGAAGGATATGGGTGAACAGTCCGTTTATTGGAGCAGGCTATATCTCATCGTTTGATAATTTCAGAGGGCCTTACATTATGGCACTCTACAACCTGAACTACGATCCCAATACTACTCCTTATCCAAGCAGTTGGGTAATTCGTATCGGAATGCTGTTTTAGGGTACTTGAAGTATTCCCAAATGAACTAAAAAATCGCGACCTATTTCCGGCTTAAATACCAGGGTGAATATTATTCCCTGCACCGAGCCATAGAAATGCGCTTCATGGTTAATATTATCGCCTGTACTGCGTTTTCCCATCCACCACGAGTAAATCAGGTAACCTATTCCAAAAACAATAAGCGGAATGGGAAACGGAATAGGGAATAAAATGATTTTTGTAAGTGGGTCAAATAAAATGGAGGCAAACACAATGGCCGAAACTCCGCCTGAAGCCCCAAGCGAGTTATACGAAGGGTTATTGTTATGTTTAATGTAAGTGGAAATATTGGCCGCAACAACGCTGCTCACATAAAGCAAAATGAACATAAAACTTGCTTTGCTGCCAAAATATGCTGCGTAATAATATTCTAAACTTTGGCCAAATGAAAAGAGCACCCACATATTCACGCCAAGGTGAAGAAAATCGGCATGCAGCAGGGAACAGGAAAAAAAACGATACCATTCTTTTCTAACCCGAGTTACGTAAGGGTTAAAAATAAGCTGACTGTTTAGCCTGTGGTTTGTAAAACCAATCAGACTCACAATCACAGTTAAGGCAACAATTATTTTTGTCATGATATGGATTGCGCTCAAAACTATGAAAGAAAGCTGCATTTTTGAAATGAAAAATTTACAGATAAGTTGAAAAGAATTGGAGTTATTTCAGATACACACGGGCATTTGGATCAGGCAATACTGAACTATTTGAGTGAATGTGACGAGGTGTGGCATGGTGGCGACTGGGGCACTGTTGATGTTTCGGACAGGCTCTGTGCATTTAAAAAAGTACAGGGTGTATGGGGAAATATTGATGGCAGAGAGTTGCGCATTACCTACCCCGAGAATAATTTATTTGAATGTGAGGGTATAAAAGTGTTGATTACCCATATTGCCGGATACCCGGGGAAATATAATTCCCGTGTAAAAAAAATTATTCAAACTCATAAACCCGGTATTGTGGTTTGTGGTCATTCGCATATTTTAAAAGTGCTGTTTGATAAAGAGTTCAATCATTTACACATGAATCCGGGTGCTGCCGGAATTAAAGGATTTCATCAGGTGCGTACCCTTTTACGTTTTACCATTGATCGGTCAATCCCCAAAGACCTTGAAGTAATTGAATTGGGTAAAAGATTCTGAACTTTCTGTTACATTTGTATCCAATGAAGCGTTTTTCAGCATTATTTTTATTAGTGGTTATGCTCTACAACATTGCCGGATACTATGTGTTAGTGAAGGTGATGCGGAGGCAGCTGAAAGAGCAGGTAAAAACGGTAAAGCTCCATAAGCAGGTATTTCCGGGATTGAAGGTAGTGAAGGAATCGAAATTTACTTTGGCTGCCAGGAAAAGCAAACTGGTGTTTGTTGAACAGGATGAGTTTGGGTTAGATGGCGAAATGTATGATATCATTTCAACGGTTGAACAGGGCGATGAGGTGTGGTACTATTGCGTAAAAGATACACAGGAAGACAAGTTATTGGCAAGTTTGCAACAGCTGGTAAATGAAAATACGACTTCAAAGAATGCCAAACAACTACTTAAGTCATTACTTAAAGATTATATCCCGATGGAGATTCAGGGGTTGAATATTCCTGCAATATTGGTAGAACAAAGTTATTTTGTCAGCATCTTCGCTGGTTTTTCAAAAGGGCATCTTCAGCTTCCGGCTAATCCTCCCGAAGCCATTAGTTAAATTTTAGCAGCTTTCTTTTTTACTTAACAGCCGGTAGGTTTATGCTGCCGTGCTTTATTCATTAATACACTAAAATTAAAACTAATGCATAGATTAATTGCTTTTATATTATTCTTTATGGTCACTGCAGTTGCTTTGTACGCACAGCAAACCATCAAAGTGAGAGATAAAGTTACCCAAAAGCCATTGGAGGGGGTGGTTGTGAGTTATCCCAACAGTGATAATTCGGGTAATGTCACCGCTACCAGCGATGCCAAAGGCATTGCTACGTTTACCAATATTGATTCCTCCACTACTATTTCCTTTTTTCTGTTTGGATATAAAACGGTAGTTGTTAAATATGCTGTTATATTGAAAAACGGGGGAGTGGTGAATTTGGATGAAAGTGCCTACCATTTGAATGAACTCGTGTTCTCGGCCAATAAAACGGCTGAAAAAAAATCAGATATCCCGCAACAAATCCAAATCATCAGTTCAGGAAATATTCAGCAGGGAAATCCGCAAACATCGGCTGATATGCTGGTGCAAACGGGGAAGGTGTTTATGCAAATGAGTCAGCAGGGTGGCGGAAGTCCTGTAATACGTGGGTTTGAGTCGAATCGCGTATTGATGGTGGTTGACGGAGTGCGTTTGAACAATGCCATTTACCGTGGCGGACATTTGCAAAATGTAATCACGTTAGACCCCAACGTGCTCGACAGAGTTGAGGTAATGTTTGGCCCCGGATCGGTGATGTACGGCAGCGATGCGTTGGGTGGAGTGATGCATTTTTATACTAAAAAACCACAACTGGCTACGGGAGATAAAATGCTGGTAAGCGGTTCGGCTTTTACAAGATATTCAAGCGCAAATCAGGAAAAATCAGGAAATGTAACGCTCAACCTTGGTTGGAAAAAATTTGCATCGCTTTCAGCTTTTACCATGAAAGATTTTGGGGATTTGCGTTCGGGGATGAATAAAAATCCGGCTTACCTTACTTTTGGGTCACGCAATTATTATGCGGAGCGCATTCATGGTAAGGATAGCATGATGCTGAATCCCGATTCAAGCGTACAAAAAGGCTCAGCTTATTCACAATACGATATCATGCAAAAGTTTTTGTACAAGGCAAATAACAAGCTCGATTTTATGGTGAATATTCAATACTCAAATTCATCAAATGTGCCCCGGTACGACCGCCTCACTGAGATGAGCGCAGGGAAACTGAAATATGCCGAATGGTATTACGGACCACAAACCCGTTTCTTTACCTCATTAACTGCTGAGTATAAAAAGGAAAATCTGTTTTTTAAGTCGGCTCGTCTCACACTGGCTACACAAAACATTAAAGAGTCACGTATCGACCGTAGTTTTAATAAAACCAATAAACGATTTCTGGAGGAGGAAGTAAAGGTAACTACCATCAATGCCGATTTTATTAAAGAGATAAAAGAAAAGCATGAGCTACGTTATGGCGTTGAAGTGATGACGAATGATGTAAATTCAAAAGGATATTATAAGGATATTGTTACCGATTCGGTTTGGAACACCAAAAGCCGTTACCCTGACGGAGGAAATAAGCAAAATTCATTTGCTGCCTACTTCACTCATCGCTGGGAAATAAGCAAAAAACTCATCCTTTCCGATGGAATTCGTTTCAGCAGCATCAGCCTTAAATCTACCTTTAAAGATACCACTGTATTCTCATACCCTTTTACCAACGTAGATAATAATTTTTCGGCACTCAACGGTAATATCGGGCTGGTATATTTACCCGGACACGACTGGAGATTTGCCGCATTGGCAGCTACCGGTTTCAGAGCAGGAAATTTAGATGACGTAACCAAGTTTTTTGATTCAAAACCGGGCTCGGTACTGGTGGTTCCCAATGGAGGATTAAAACCGGAATACGTAACAAGCGGTGAAATCACCATTGCCAAAGAATTTAATCATGCTACTTTAGTTGAATTAAATGCATATTATTCTTCATTCAGTAATATTATCATTACAGCGCCTTACCAACTGAACGGGCAGGATTCTATTATGTACAATGGGAAACTTACAGCCGTACAAGCCAATCAAAACAAACGAAGTGCTTACATAACAGGATTTACACTGAATATGGAATCCGAACTGACTCCTTCGCTCTCCATGTCGCATTCGCTCACCTACACTTATGGCAGATTAAATGATAAAACTTCAAAAGGGAAAGACACACTTACTCCACTTGACCATATTCCTCCTGTTTACGGACAAAGTTCGTTTGTACTGAAAAAGAAAAAATTCAGAGGAGAGTTTTTTGTACGCTATTCCGGATGGAAGTTCATCAAGGATTATCGTTTGGGAGCTGAAGACAATGAAAGTTATGCCACCCCTCAGGGAATGCCGGGTTGGGTTACATTTAATTTGCGCACCGAATACAGCATTAATAAATTTATTCGTGCTCAGGTTGCCGTTGAAAATATGCTCGATACCCACTACCGTTATTTTGCTTCAGGATTCAGTGCCCCCGGACGAAATATGGTGGTTTCCCTGCGAGCCAATTTTTAGTGAAACCTAAATTACTTTTTTTATTAACGGGTTGCCTGATTGGTTTTAAGGTGGCCGCTCAGCATAAGCTTTCGGGCACGGTTTTGTGTACCGGTAGTAAAGGGATGCAGGTGCATGTGTTCATTTATGAACTCAACCGGATTACCGCTTGCGATTCAACAGGCCTCTATGAATTTACCAATATTCCATCGGGCATGTTCACTATTCAGTTTAGTGCCATTGGATTTGAAACTTCCATAAAACGGATTAGCCTGAATAATGACCTGCAATTAAACGTAAACTTAGAAGCTACCGGATTTGAAATGGAAGAGGTGGTGGTATATGGCAATTGCAGTTCACTGAACAAACAAACTCCTTATGCTATTGAACAACTTTCACTCACCGAAATCAGGCAGCAGGGAAGTTTTAATCTGAGTGATGCCATTGGAAAACTTCCGGGAGTCAGTCAGCTTAGTACCGGTCCTGGTATCAGTAAGCCTGTTATTCGCGGTCTTTCCGGAAACAGGATTCAAACTGTGATGATGGGTCTGCGTTTTGATAACCAGCAATGGCAGGACGAACATGGATTGGGCATTGGAGATATTGGCATTGACAGGGTAGAAGTAATTAAAGGTCCGGCTTCGTTAATTTACGGCTCACAGGCAATGGGAGGTGTGTTGAATATTATTGAGGAAAAGCCTGCTCCGTTTGGCAAAACGGTTACCGATTTCTCCACCCGTATGTTCTCCAACACCCTTGGTGCAGCCACTGACTTTGGAGTGAAGAAAAGTAAAGACAAATCTTATTGGCGCCTGAGAGGAGGGGTGGAATCACATGCCGATTATACCGATGGAAATGGAATGCGGGTACTTAACTCACGCTTTGATAATTTTGTGTTTAAGGGCACCTTGGGATTCACAGGGAAAAAATGGGTTTCGGTAAATAACCTGATGGCTGCCAACAGTAATTTTGGTTTTATTATGGAAGCCTCCCAAATGAATGAGAAACCCGATGCCCGGCTTAGCCGAAGTTTTGATATGCCTCACCATACTGTCTTTTTTCAGGTTTTAAGTTCGCAAAATACGCTGCTGCTCAACAGGCATTCCACCATTAAACTAAATGCCGGTGTACATTTAAACAATCGCCAGGAGCAGGAGGGCGGCAAACGTATCGCCCTTAATATGCAGTTAAACAGTTTTGCCCTTAATGCCATGTGGGTAGAAAAAATGGGGAACAACTGGGAGCTTTCAACAGGAGTACAAAGTAATGCGCAAACCAACCGCAATGCGGGGGCCAGAGTAATCATACCCGATGCCAACACAACCGAACTGGCAGGGGTGGTATATGGCAAACGTACAGGGGAAATACTAAATATAGAAACAGGACTACGTTATGACCTCACTACTGTTCAAAGCTTTGCTACTAAAAATTTCACTTTTGGCGGAATCAATAATATTCAACCCGTGAACAATGCATATGCAGCATGGAATGCCTCTTTTGGAAGCAGTTTGGTTATTCTCCGCAACTGGAATATTAAATTAAATACTTCTACCGGATACAGGGCACCAAATCTGGCCGAACTTTCATCAAACGGATTGCGGGAAGGAACCATTCGCTGGGAACTTGGACAAATGGATTTAGCCTATGAGCAAAACCTAAGCCTTGATTTTTCATTAAACTACGAGTACAGGCAATTGGCTTTTGAGGCAAGTATTTTCAGCAACCGTTTCCTCAACTATATTTACCTGGCACCCACAGCTAGTCAATATATCGGATTTGATATTTACGAATACCGGCAAAACAATGCTTTGTTGCAGGGCGGAGAATTATCTGTTGAGTATAATCCATCCCGAATTTCGTGGTTGAGCTTGCATGGCTCTTACAGCACAGTGGTTGGAAAATCCGACAATGGGAACTACCTGCCTTATATACCGGCCAACCGGTTAACGGGAGAAGTAAAGGTACAGTTGAAAAAAACAAAAAAGGCTTCACTTCAGTTTAAAGTTTCCTGCATAAAAGTGGAGGCACAAAACAAACCATCAGTTTTTGAAACCTACACCCCAAGCTATTGTTTGGTAAATTCTGTAATGGCATATACGGTGCATTCAGGTTCCCGAAACATCAGATGCTCACTTTCCGGAACCAACCTGTTCAATCAGGTTTATTTCGATCATCTGTCACGGTTTAAGTACTTTGAAATTTACAATATGGGGCGCAACATTTCTTTTAATTTATTCTATCCATTAACAACAATTAAAAACAAACATTAAAAATGAAAACAAAATCAATTTTCCAATTTATGGCTGTATTATTTGCAGCATCTGCAGTGCTGTTGTCTTCCTGTAAAAAAGAAGAAGACGAGCGCGTACCACCCGATTTGTCATTTAATATGGGAACCGGGTACACTTTTGCCGATAAAACCGTTTTGGTTGACGACAGTGTGATGATTGGAGCTATTGCTACCCGTAAAGAAGATGATTTAAAAAGCTTTAATATCTCGGTATCGTATGACGGGGCGCTTGCCACCAATTACTTCACTTATTTTATGACTGCAGCCGAAACCGGATACTACGCCAAAGAACTGGGTATTAAAACCCGCAGCCAGACCGGTACCGAGAAATGGATTTTTTCCGTAACCGATAAGGATGGAAATATTACCCAAAAGAGCGTTACTCTTACAGTTCAATAAGAAAGTTTTTAGAAGGGTTGATATTAATAATAAGATGCTTATATTTGCAGCCTTAATTTTTTGATAACCATGGCAACCACCAGATTAAAAAGAAAAAACAGGCTGAACAAAACCGTTTCAAGGCAAAAAAAGACCTTGTTAAAGAAGAACAGCATTATTGTTAGCGTGAAATCTCCCTATAAAGACAAAACAGGAGTTATAGAAGAATAAGGTTTTAATCTTTTGATAGAGAGGACTGCAACCCTTTGGGTGCAGTCCTTTTTTAGTTATTTTAAACCTGGTTCTTTATTCCAAAAGGGTTAAATACAAAAAAAGGCTTCTGATAACCAGAAGCCTTTTTTGTGCCCAGGAGGAGACTCGAACTCCTACACCTGTAAAGGCACCACCCCCTCAAGATGGCGTGTCTACCAATTTCACCACCTGGGCTTGGAGGTATCGAGCAGATTCGAACTGCTGTAGGAGCTTTTGCAGAGCTCTGCCTAGCCACTCGGCCACGATACCTTTACAATGCGGCAAAGATAAAAATTTTTACCCGATTACCAACTGCTCTGATTAAAACCAAACGGTCAGATTAACTACTGACCAATTAAAGAGTTTCGATAATTTTCCGTCATAATAAAAGAGATTTTGCTTTGCAGCGAGTACTCGGTTTTCAAATCGAAACAAGGCATTCTCATTTAATCGAATATTCCAGCAAAGCCCGCCACCGCCCAGTTTCGATTCTTTGGTCAGCCCTGTTTGGGCCGGAATAATTACCTGTCTCGGGTCATTAAAATACTCCACTCTTCCTGAAAGGGAATGTTTTTTATTAAAATGATACCTTACAATAAAATTGGCCTGCCACCATGAGTAATCAACTTGCCCTTGTGTTTGTTTTTCCTGCTGAATTCCATAATAGGCGCAAGAGGTAATATCCCATTTTTTGGATGGCGACCATACCAGATAGATATCGGAAAAATACCGTTGCCGGTATTGCGGTTTAAGAAAAGAGCGCTCGTCTCCGGTAAATGTATTCCAGTTAATCAGCATCTTTTTATTAGGTCTGAATTCTAATTGAGTTCCCAGAGCTTTTTGGGTATTGTTTTCCTGAATTACCTGCCATCCGTTAAGCAAATAAATGTACGAAGTCAGTTTTTTGCCAAGGGGAAAGGAGAACCGGGCCCCGCTCAAATAGTATGGTGAATATTCGGCAGCAAGGGAACGGGTGTACATCAAATGATCTTTTGAAATAGCCGATTCATTAGTGTAAGGAGAGCCAAGAATGCCCACATCCACCCAAATATTTCGTTTTCCCGATAGGCAAACACCCACATTTGCCTCTACCAGATTTTTTAAACTCCCGGGTTCGCTCGCATAGTTGGCATTGATAAAAGTACCAAAACCGGGAATTAACTTAGCGCGTATGTTTTTATAATTATATTTAAGGGCCACGTAAGCCAAATTGATAGTTGCTTCATTGTGGCGGGCTGAGGATACAAAATAATGGAGGTTCCCATTTTGAGGGTTATTAATGGAATTTCCATAGTAGGTATCAATATACCCTTCAATGGTAAACTTTCCTTTTGCCTCAATGTCGGCCGTATCCATTAGGCCCGGATTTACCATCTGAGCCCTTGCAACCAAACAGCCCGCTAATCCGAAAAAAATAAATAACAGTTTTAGCTTCATTGATTTCATTGAATGAGTAGTTTTAACTGATGGAGGGGAATATGATCGGTGGTGCTTAATGAAATATAATAAACACCTGTATTCATGCCTGCTACGGAAAAATGGAGGTAATATTCATTGTAATCGGTAGTTAATTCTGCTACTCCGCTGCTAATTTCCCTTCCGTATAAATCGCGGATGGTAATAATAGCCTCTTTAAGCAGGTATCGGTTTTCAAAAACAATACGCACCATAGCATGAGCCGGATTTGGATATACTCCCGCACCGTTATGATTTAATTCTGACGAATCAACAGGCTCTGGTAAATAATAACCATGCAGCAGGTAAAAGGCTTTGCGCGCATCCGGAATTCCATATCCCAAAAGGGTGTCCGGGCTGCCATATTGGTGGGCCGATTGAATCAATGCTTCCCGAATTTGCCATGCGGTGGCTTCGGGTTTACTGCTCCACAACGAGGCGGCCAGCGCACTCATTAGGGGACAGGCAAATGACGTACCGTTGCCCTGGTATATTTTGCCATCAGTGCCTACAATATAATTTCTCCCTCCACGGGTTACCAGTTCTGGTTTTAATCTGCCATCGGCACTCGGCCCCACACTGCTGAAATTTGCTCTGGCTCCCGTGCTATCTACCGCACCTACTGCCAGTACGCTGTCTCCGTCACTGGGGGCCGTAATGTATTTCCAGTTGCCTGCGCCTTCATTTCCGGCTGCATTTATTACCAATATACCTTTTGATGCTGCCATATCAGCCGCACGGGTTATCAGTGTGGTGTTCCCGTCCATATCGGCATAAACGTAATTTTCCAACGAATCGGTCATACCTTTTGAATACCCCAGTGAAGTACTGAACACATCGGCTCCTATACTGTCGGCATATTCAGCTGCCATCAGCCAATTTTCTTCTTCCTGTCTCGATTCAACGGTATCATTTTCGGTCCGGCACAAAATAAAGGAGGCATTGTAAGCTCCTCCATACAATTTATTATCGGCAATGGCGGCAATATTGGATAATACCATGGTGCCGTGAGAGCCGTCAGTATATACTTCGTCATCGTTGCTTACAAAGTCGTATACCGCCACAATTTTATTTTCGGTAAACAGGTGTTTGAATGCGGAAATTTTATCAATATTCATAAACCCGTCATCCATCACAGCAATAATTTTTCCTTCACCACGGTATTGATTCGCGTTTAATACATCGGTATGGGTAATACGCAACTGATGCCTGTACCAGGGCACCCCGTAGTAATCGGGGATAAATGAGTCTATCTGTTCTTTTAGCACCACACAGGTGCCGCCACCCGGTTGCACCATCTCTGTTTTTTTTACAAAGGGCAAATGAATAACGGCTTCAAATTGAATGGGAGTTAATACCGCAGTAACCATATTAAACCATTTGGAAACAGTGGTTGGTTGTATACCTAGCGTTTTGAGTTGCTTCAGGTATTCTTTGCAAACGGGATAGTCGGAATAGCTCACTTGGATATGCTGACATTGCCTGCGTTGTAACGATCGTGGAGATAAAAAATCTTCGGGCTTTACCAGACAGGTATCGCCTTTATCTTTAAAAAAAATATGGTAATTGGTTTGAGCAAAGGCACCGTATCCCGCACAAAGGAAAAATAAAAAAATTATTGTTTTCAAAAGAGCTGCAAGTTAGCCCTAATCCTGTTGTGGTTAAATAAAAATGCCTAAAAAAAGGTTTTTTAGTTTTTTGTATTAGTTTTATCTCCGTAAAACAACCTCACCTTATGAAGAAAATTTTAAAGTGGATAGGTATTATCCTGGGGATAGTACTTATTCTGGCGGCTGGCGGTGCTGCATTTATTTCCGTGCGCGGTATTCCTAAATACGAAGCTAAAAACATTGAAATGAAAGTAGATGTAACCCCCGAACGGGTGGCTAACGGACAACGTATTGCTTCTATGTTATGTATTCAGTGTCATGCTGCCGATGATGGAGTTCTTACCGGGAAACTGTTAAAAGATGTTCCCAAGGAATTCGGAGCTATTTATTCAAAAAATATTACCTCTCACAAAGAGAAAGGAATTGGTAACTGGACAGACGGGCAACTCTATTATTTGTTGCGCACCGGTCTTAAACCCGATGGGCAATACCTACCTCCATATATGCCTAAATTCCCATTGGTGGCCGATGAGGATTTGAAAGATATTATTGCCTGGTTGCGTTTTGATTCTCCTGCTTTAGCTGCATCTGAACAGGAAGCACCGGAAAGCGAACCTTCTTTTCTGACAAAGTTTTTATGTGCCGTGGCATTTAAACCTTTGCCTTTCCCCGAAAAACCTATAATGCGACCTGATACCAACGATGCGGTAGCTTTGGGAAAATATATTGTTGACGGACAAATCGCCTGCTTTGCCTGCCATTCAAAAGATTTTAAAACCATGAATGTACTGGAGCCAACCAAATCCGAAGGGTATTGCGGGGGTGGAAATCCGTTATTGAATATGGAAGGTGCCGTAGTGCCCTCGGCCAACATAACCTTTGACGAAACAGGCATAGCCGCCTACACCGAACAGCAATTTATTGATGCGGTAAAATATTGTAAAAAGCGGGACGGAACCATTCTGCGTTATCCAATGGTTCCACATACCGGTTTAACCGATACTGAAGTGAAAGGTATTTATGCGTACCTCAAAACGATACCGCATATAAAAAACAAAGTACAGTAAAAAACAAACCGGAAAGTTTCCTGTTTTTGATGACTAAAAAGTTTGATTAAACAGGATAATTATTCCCTCCACACATTACTGAATCGGTGCAGCAGGCTGAGCAGTATATTTTCAGCAGTGCAACAGATTATGCAGGTGGCAAAGGTTTGGTAACAATTTCTTACTTTTGGTAAATGAATACATTCCCATGCTGTCGCAAGTTTGTAACTTGTGACAGGAAATAACTGAAGTTTGTAACTTCAGCAACCAAAGATTATATTGGTAAAAGCCAGCTGCTAAAAATTGAATTGTTGTTTTAAATTTGAATCATGAGATTGAATAGGCATCCGCATCAAGATGCAATCTTGATTTATTATGTCTCACAGGTTACAAACCTGCGAGAGCGAGGGGGTCTGCTGTAACACATACTACTTTCCCTATCCGAATTTTTTCCTAAACTTAAAACAATTTAGCTTTTAAATTGTACTTATTTAGATTAATTCAAAATAAGTCTTTTCAATTCCGTTTGATTGACTTATTTTTGCCTGATTAATTGTGTTTAATTAATCCAAATATAGCAAGCAAATGGCTGATAATCTGGGAATATTAGATGAGGTAACCAACAGCGAGTACAAGTACGGCTTTGTTACCGATATTGAAATGGATACGGCTCCGAAAGGATTGAATGAAGACATTGTACGCTTTATTTCGGCCAAAAAGAAAGAGCCGGAATTTATGCTCGAGTGGAGGCTAAAGGCCTTCAGGCACTGGTTAAAAATGGAGGAGCCAAACTGGCAAAATGTTACTTACCCAAAAATTAATTATCAGGACATCATTTTTTATGCAGCCCCCAAAGAAAAGAAGAAATACAACAGCCTGGATGAAATAGACCCCGAACTGCGTAAAACATTTGAAAAGCTGGGCATCTCCCTCGATGAACAAAAACGGTTATCTGGAGTAGCTGTTGATGCGGTGTTCGATTCGGTTTCTATTGCTACTACTTTTAAAGAGAAACTACATGAAGTGGGCGTAATTTTCTGTTCCATGAGCGAGGCTATCGAAAACCACCCGGACCTGGTAAAAAAATACCTGGGTACCGTAGTGCCCTATACCGATAATTATTTTGCTGCCCTCAATGCAGCTGTTTTCAGCGATGGCTCGTTTGTGTATATTCCCAAAGGAGTGCGTTGCCCCATGGAGTTGAGCACTTATTTCCGTATCAATGCCGAGAATACCGGCCAGTTTGAGCGCACCTTAATTGTGGCCGATGACAGCAGCTACGTGAGTTATCTGGAAGGCTGCACCGCACCTATGCGCGATGAAAACCAATTGCATGCGGCTGTGGTGGAGTTAATCACCATGGACCATGCGGAAATTAAGTACTCTACCGTGCAAAACTGGTATCCGGGTGATAAAGACGGCAAAGGCGGCATTTATAATTTTGTTACCAAGCGCGGAGCCTGCCTTGGTAATCATTCTAAAATTAGTTGGACACAGGTAGAAACCGGCTCGGCTGTAACATGGAAATACCCAAGTTGTATACTGAAGGGAGATTATTCCATTGGAGAGTTTTATTCAGTAGCGGTAACCAATAATCATCAGCAGGCCGATACCGGAACCAAAATGATTCACCTCGGAAAAAATACCCGAAGCAAAATTATTTCAAAAGGAGTTTCGGCCGGCTTTAGCCACAACTCTTACCGTGGTTTGGTTAAAGTAAACAAGAAGGCAGTTAATGCCCGTAATTTTACCCAATGCGATTCATTGCTATTGGGAGATAAATGTGGGGCGCATACTTTTCCTTACATTGAAGTGGCCAATCAAACCGCACAGGTAGAACACGAAGCCACAACGTCAAAAATTGGTGAAGACCAGATTTTTTACTGCAACCAACGCGGTATCTCTACCGAGGATGCCGTGGGGTTGATTGTAAACGGATATTGCCGCGAGGTGTTAAATCAACTGCCAATGGAATTTGCCGTGGAAGCTCAAAAGCTTCTGGCAGTTAGCTTAGAAGGTTCGGTAGGTTAAAAATTATTTAAAAAGAATTATTCTTTATATGTTATCGATAAAAAATTTAAAAGCAGGGATAGAGGAAAAGGAGATTCTGAAAGGAATTAACTTAGAGATAAAAGCCGGAGAGGTACATGCTATTATGGGCCCGAATGGTTCGGGTAAAAGTACCTTGTCATCCGTTTTGGCCGGTCGTTCGGATTACGAAGTAACCGGAGGCCAGGTAACTTTTAACGGTAAAAATTTGCTCGAGATGGCACCTGAGGAAAGAGCCCGCGAAGGGGTGTTTATGGCCTTTCAATATCCGGTAGAGATTCCGGGTGTAAGCACTACCAATTTTATTAAAACAGCCGTAAACGAAGTGCGTAAATACCGTGGTCAGGAAGCCTTGGGAGCAGTTGAATTTTTGAACCTGATGAAAACAAAAATGAAGCAGGTAGAAATTGACCAAACCTTGTTGAGCCGTTCGTTAAATGAAGGATTTTCGGGTGGAGAGAAAAAACGGAATGAAATTTTTCAGATGGCCATGCTGGAACCCAAGCTTTCTATTCTTGACGAAACCGACTCGGGGCTCGATATTGATGCGCTTCGTTTGGTGGCCAATGGCGTAAATGCCCTGCGAAACAAAGACAATGCAACCATTGTAATTACCCACTACCAGCGCTTGCTGGATTATATTGTTCCCGATTTTGTGCACGTGTTGTACAAAGGCCGCATAGTAAAATCGGGAGGCAAAGAACTGGCTCTTGAACTGGAGGCCAAAGGATACGATTGGATTAAGGTAGAAGTAAAAGAGGCTGAAACGGCATAACCATGAGTACCACTGTTGCCAATGATATGCGCGGTTTTCTTTCGGTTGAAATGGAAAAATTTCAATCGAAACTAAATGGAGAAACCAATACAACACTTAACAAGGTGCGCAAAGAGGCTTTCGCCCGTTTTGAACAATTGGGTTTTCCCACTGCCCGCCACGAAGAGTGGAGATATACCCATCTTAGCAATGTACTGAAACCAAATTACGAAGCAGCCCAACCGGTTCCGGTAGCAGCCGAGTGGATTGAAGCCTTACCGTTTGCCGATTTAAAAGCAAACCGTGTGGTACTTGTAAACGGATTTTACAGCAGCGAGCACTCTCATATTTTAGATGCAGGGATCGGGCTATACTCAATTGCCGCATTGCGTAAAGAAAAAAGCGAGTTGCTTAACGGGCATTTTGCTAAATACGTCCCTTTTGAAGCGGATGCATTCACCGCCTTAAACACGGCCTTTTTGCAGGATGGTTTATTCATTCATATTCCTGAAAAAACGGAGGTAAAATTTCCGGTATTAGTGTACCATGTGGCCAATTGCGAAAATGCAGCTGTTTTTATTCAGCCGCGTACCATTGTGGTATTGGGAAAAGAATCCTCGGTAAAGGTGATGGAAGTGGCAGTGAGCATGGGGCAGTATCCCGGCTTTACCAATTATGTTGCCGAAGGACTTGTGGGAGAAAATGCACAATTGAGTTATTTAAAACTACAGCACGAAGCAGCTCACACCTCTCGTGTGGATCAAACGCGAATAGTGCAGGAGAAAAATTCAGCGGTTTCTACCCTCACCATTACCACCAGCGGAGAGTTGGTACGCAATACCCTACAGTTTTTATTAAACGATAAACAAACAACCACACATCTTAACGGATTATACCTGGCCGGTAAAGACAGTTTGATTGATAACCATACTCTGGTTGACCATGCCATGCCGCATTGTTACAGCAACGAGTTGTACAAAGGCATAGTAGGCAGCAATGGACAGGCTGTGTTTAACGGCAAAGTAATGGTGCGCAAAGACGCACAAAAAACCAACGCTTATCAGCGAAATGGTAACGTACTGTTGTCTGACGAGGCCATTGTGAATACCAAACCTCAGCTCGAAATTTTTGCCGATGATGTGAAGTGTTCCCACGGAGCAACTACCGGGCAAATTGATGAAGAGGCATTATTCTACCTGCGCTCAAGAGGCATTGGAGTGGATGTTGCCAAAACATTACTGATGCAGGCCTTTGCGGCCGAAGTACTGGAGATGATTGATGACGAAGCCGTGAAAGCGGGGCTTATTCACCTTATTGAAAAGAGAATTGCCACTTTGTAAATCATGACCGGTCCATCAGCCATAAACGGATTAGACATAGAGAAAATAAGAACTTTATTTCCTGTTTTGCACCAGCAGGTAAACGGAAAACCGCTTATTTATTTGGATAATGCGGCCACTACCCAAAAACCTTTATCAGTTATTAATGCCCTTACCAGATATTACGAAACTGATAATGCCAATATTCACCGGGCGGCACATACGCTTGCTGCACGTGCTACCGAACAATACGAAGCAACACGACATACGGTAAAGGCATTCATTAATGCCAACGAAGCAGAGGAGTGTATTTTTACCAAAGGCACCACCGAAGGAATTAATCTCGTGGCTCAATCATGGGGGCGAGCCAATTTACAAACAGGGGACGAGGTACTCATTAGCGGCATGGAACATCACAGCAATATTGTTCCGTGGCAATTAATTTGCGAGGAAAAAGGAGCCATTCTCAAGGTAATTCCCATTAATGAAGCCGGTGAGCTGCTGATGGACGAATTCGAAAAATTACTGTCGCCTAAAACAAAAATAGTTTCGGTGGTATATGTTTCAAACGCATTGGGAACCATTAATCCGGTGGCCGAAATTATTTCGAAGGCACATGCGGCAGGAGCAAAAGTAGTGGTTGATGGTGCACAGGCTACCTCACATCTTGAAATTGATGTCCAAAAGTTGGGATGTGATTTTTTTGTTTTCAGTGCACACAAGGTATATGGCCCCACAGGTGTGGGAGTGCTTTTCGGCAAACGCGAATTGCTGGAGCAAATGCCGCCTTACCAGGGCGGAGGAGAGATGATTAAAGAAGTAACTTTTGAAAAAACCACCTGGAACGAAATCCCGTATAAATTTGAAGCAGGCACACCCAATATTGCCGATGTAATTGCATTTAAAAGTGCTATTGATTTTATAAACAGCCTAGGCAAAACGTCTATAGCAGCACACGAAAATGAGTTATTGAGTGCCTTTGTATTGGGGATTAATGAAATGAATAATTCGTTCAGCAATAAAATACGTTTAATCGGCACTGCTTCGCAAAAAGTATCTGTTCAGTCATTTTTACTTACGGGGCAGCACCCGTTTGATACCGGAATGATGCTGGACGCAAAGGGCATTGCCGTGCGCACCGGGCACCATTGTACGCAGCCCCTCATGAAACGTTTTGGAATTGAAGGAACCGTGAGGGCTTCGTTTGCCGTTTACAATACCATGAACGAAGTGAACACATTACTGCAGGCATTGGAAGGTTTGTTAAAACGATTGAATTGATTGCGTGAAAACAATAAGCGAAAAACAAGACGAGATTATTGCTAATTTCTCCCTTTTTGAGGGCGATATGGAAAGTACCTTGTTTTACCTGATGGAACTGGGGCATAAACTTCCTGCAATGGATGAATCGCACAAAACCGAAGAATATCTGGTAAAAGGATGCCAGAGTAAAGTATGGCTATTTCCTACCGTACAAAACGGAAAAGTGCATTTTGAAGCCGATAGCAATACCGAAATCACCAAAGGATTAATAAGCCTGCTCATTAGTGTGTGGAACGACCACACACCCGGTGAAATAGTGGAAAGCGACCTGTATTTTATAGAAAAAATAGGCATGAGCCATATGATAGGCTCGCAGCGAAGTAATGGTTTCGCGAGCATGATTAAACAAATGAAATATTACGCACTGGCATTTAAAGCAAAACAACTTTGAGTATGAGTGAAGAAGTTAAACCACAACCAAGTGCCAATGCCGGTAAAACCTGGGTTCAGGTACAAGAAGAGGCTATACAGGTAATTCAAACGGTTTTTGACCCGGAGATTCCCGTAAATATTTATGAACTCGGGCTTATTTACGAGGTAAAAGTTTCGAACGACCTGAATATTGAAGTCATCATGTCGCTTACCTCCCCATTTTGCCCTGCAGCCCAAAGTATGCCGGCTGAAATAAAGGAGAAACTATCTGCCATTGAAGGAGTTCAGAATGTGGAGGTAAATGTGGTATTCGATCCGCCCTGGACACAGGACATGATGAGTGAAGCTGCCAAACTTCAGCTTGGGTTTATGTAAAAAACTCAGTGGGAGTATTTTGTAATCTATTTGCCTTATATTGCGGGTATAATGCAACGTTTGCATTTGTGAAACGGTCATAGATTTTGTAATAGTCAAATAACTACATGCGCCTGCTTAAAATAGTTTCCCTACTCATTGCCTTTTTCTGCGCTCCATTTGTTTATGCTTCCCACATTTTGGGAGGAAGTATGAGCTATACTTATGTCTCTGAAACTTCAAGTTCCCAAACATACAAGGTGCGTTTGGTGTTGTACCGTGATAAATCGTCAGCAACGCAATTTGATAATCCCATTACCATTGGTGTTCATAAGAATGATAATACAAAGGCTAAAGTAGGAGATTATCAGGTAAACTGGATTTCTAAAAAAGACGTTACTCCGCCTTCAGGTGGAAGTGGCTGTTCGTTTACTCCTAATATCGGAATTGAACAGGCTATTTACGAAGTGAATATTTCTGTTCCCAAACCTTCCACCACAGGGTATATTGTTACTTATTTAAGATGTTGCCGAACCAGTGGTCAGGTGAACATTGCCGATTTAATGGGGGCCACCTATGCTGTATATATTCCGAGCACCACCTATAAAAATAATTCTCCATCGTTTGTGGGTATACCGGCACCTTACATATGTGCCAATGATTTGGCTCAGGTAGCCAATGCTGCAACCGATACAGACGGAGATAGTTTGGTGTATTCGGTTGTTCGTCCTTATACAGGAGCTAGTTCAGCCAACCCCGACCCCTATAACAGTGGAGGAGTACCGGCCACTTTAAGTTATCCGTTTAACGGAGTTACCTACAATACAGGCTTTAGTGCAACACAACCTTTTGGCGCAAGCGGAGTAGCAAATATTAATACCGGAACCGGGCTATGCGATTTTAAAGCACCATCGGCCGGAAATTACTCGGTTGCTATTGAAGTAAAAGAATACCGAAACGGAGTTTATCTTGGGTCAGTACGCAGGGATGTGATTTTATTGGTACTTAATTGTCCGCCAAACCCACCGGCAAATCTTTCAGGCGCAAGCGGAAGCGGTAATACCACCCCAACAGTAATTGCAGGAGAAACCACTTGTTTCCCCGTAACATTTACCGATACGCAGGACAGCATTTACATTACCAGTTTTGGAGATATACTTGACGGAACCGGAGGGTATTCAGGACCATTGGCTACTTTGCGAGATACCGCAGGATTTTTATCGGCAACCGCTCAGTTTTGCTGGACACCGGCCTGTAGCTCAGTGCGTGCAGCTCCTTATGTAATCACTGTTCAGGCACGTGATAATGGTTGTCCGCCAAAAATTTCAACCATTAACTACAGCATAAAAGTTGACCCGTTTGTGGGAACAAATTCGATATCGGGAAATAAATTTATTTGTGCACCAGCTTTGAATGAGTCTTATTCTATTTCACCCCGATCTGGTTCTACTTATTTTTGGACCGTTACGGGAGGAACTATTGCCTCGGGTCAGAATACTTCTGCCATTTTGGTGAACTGGCCTTCCACTTCAACCACCGGCACTGTAACTGTTGTTGAAACCAATTCGAAAGGTTGCGTGGGGATTAATAATTCCATCACTGTTACGATAGAGGCAAAACCACTTTCCAAAACAATGAGCGGTGATATTATTCCATGTACCGGGGATGTGGGTAGTCTTTATTCTATTCCTGCAGGCCCTACCGGTACCACTTATTTTTGGGGCATATCGGGTGGAGGAATCACATCCGGAAGTAATACTGAACAAGTAAAAGTGAATTGGGGCGGTTCGGGTACCGGACAGCTTTACGTGGTAGAAAAAAGTGCCGGAGGATGTATAGGAGATACTACCTTTTTAAGTATTACCATACGGCCAAAACCAAACACCAATGCAGGGCCGGATTTAAAGTCATGCGATCCAGGTGCTGCGGTTCAATTAAATGCAACCGGAGCGGTTATTTACAATTGGAGCAACGACCCCACTTTATCTTCTACCATCATTCCTGATCCATTGGCCAGCCCCACTGTTACAACAAAATATATAGTGGCAGGCACTCTGGTAAACGGGGGGTGCATTACCTACGATACTGTAGTGGTAAATGTGTATTCAAGGCCACTTCCTGCAAGCATTACAGGTGATCAGCAACCCTGTGAAAAAACAACTGGTGTAAATTATAAGGTGAGTCAGGTTACAGGCTCTACCTATAAATGGTTTGTTGAGGGCGGAGTTATTTCAGGAACTACAACCGGATCTTCCGTTAATATTAATTGGGGCAATAAAGGTACTGGGCGCGTAATGCTGATTGAAACAAACACTTTTGGGTGTGCAGGAGATACCGTTTTTTACCCGATAACTATCCGCGAGGTTCCAGTGGTGGATGCCGGAATTGATACGGTAATTTGCGAAGGCGAATCGGTGCAAATGCATGCCTCGGGCGCTGTTATTTATACATGGAATACATCAGTTGCCCTAAGTGATTCCAACAGTGCCAATCCTATAAGCAGTCCATTAAATACCATTCGTTATTACGTTACGGGTTTACTGGTTTCCGGTGGATGCCCGGCTTTAGATTCGGTTGACGTCACCGTATTAAACAGACCTGTGCTGAATATTGGCGAAGGAGATACCATTTGTGAGGGAACAACGGTGGAATTAAAAGTGTTGGTAGGAACCAACTTCAGATGGAACACCGGGGAAACTGCCAAAAGTATTTTTGTTACTCCGGCCACCACTTCCAATTATTGGGTATTGGTGCAAAATCAAAAATGTATTTTCGATACGTTGAAAGCATTTGTAGTAGTTTATCCAAAACCTCATGCACTTTTTACTCCATCCGATACAAGCAAAATAGAACCGCTTACCGTAATTTTCATGAATACCTCTACCGGAGCGGTAAAATACGACTGGACATTCGGAGATGGAATAGGTAAGTCAACTGATTTCAGCCCAACCTATACCTATGAGTTTCCGGGTAAATATATTGTAAAGCTGGTTGTTGAGAATACTCTTGGATGTAAGGACTCTCTGGTTTTTGATAATATTCACGTACTTGAACAATTATACTATATCCGAATTCCAAATGTATTTACGCCCGATGGTGATGGTATCAATGATTTCTTTCAGCCCGACTATATGGGTTATATTTCCATACGAGGAGAGATTTACAACCGCTGGGGGCAAAAAGTTTACGACTGGAAAGGCGATGACTGGTGGGATGGAAATTCAAAAATGAGTGAGGCTGCCACGGGTGAATATTATTATTTTATTCATTGCGAGGGAAGAAGAGGCAGAAAAGATATGTTTAAAGGAAGTGTAACGCTTATCAGGTAAATTTTCTTTTATCCCCGATTTACCTATTTTCGCGCACTAATTGCATTAAATATTTATGGCTACTACTGCTGATCTTTCAAATGGAGCGTTTATACGCCACAATGGTGAATTATGTCAGGTATTGGAATACATTCATCGTACCCCCGGAAACTTAAGGGCATTTTATCAGGTAAAACTCCGAAATGTGAAATCGGGCAAACAAATGGAACATCGTTATCGGGCAGGGGAGGAGATTGAATTTGTTCGTGTTGAATTTAAAGAGATGCAATACCTGTATAAAGATGGAACCAGTTTGGTTATGATGGATCAGGAAACTTTTGATCAGGTTTACATTGAAGAAACGTTGCTTGGTGATGCAGCCAAACTTATGAAAGAGGAGATGATTGTAAAAGTGGCCTTTGAAGGAGATACCGCTATTACGGCCGAGCCTCCTACTTTTGTAATTATGGAAATTACCTATACCGAGCCGGGCGTTAGAGGAGATACCGCTACCAATACATTAAAGCCGGCCACTACCGAAACGGGTGCGGAAATTATGGTACCACTTTTTTGTAACGTAGGTGAAAAAGTTAAAATTGATACCCGTACGGGACAGTATGTTGAGCGTGTAAAGTAGTACTGAAAGTTTATATAATACAAAAAAGCCCCGTTAATTGCGGGGCTTTTTTTATGTGTTCAACTAAAGAATCTCTTTACCGGTAAATAATTTCGGAAGTAACAGGGCATACTTTTTTAAGCATGGCACTTACTCCACAATATTTATCTAACGATAAATTTACGGCTTTTATCATTTTCTCCTGATCTGCCGCATTAAGGCTTATCAGGTATTTGATATGGATATGAGTGTACACTTTTGGATGTTCGTCACTTAATGTTCCGTTAACGTCAATGGTGAAATTGTTGTACAGTACATGCATTTTATTCAATATGGAAACCACATCTATTCCGGTACATCCGCCAAGTGCCGATAGAATAAGCGGTTTAGGTCGGGGCCCGGTATCGTTTCCTCCTCCGGCTTCATCCATATCAAGTTGGATGGAATGATCATTTACTATCGTTTCAAACGACATCCCTTCGGTGTAGTGCGTTTGTACTATATGTGAAGCTGACATGATTTTTTAATTATAATTTGTTTTACTCTGTATGGTTTTAATAAGTTCATGCGATGGCACCACTCCTGATTGCCTCCAGAGTATTTTGCCTTCTCTGAATAAAATAAGCGTAGGTACACCCTGTATCTGATAAGCAGCTGCAGCCTGTGGATTTTTGTCCACGTCTACTTTAATAATCCGTACCGCATCTCCCATGCTTTTGGCTGTTTCTTCCAGAATAGGCGACATCATTTTGCATGGTCCGCACCACTCGGCCGAGAAATCAACCAGCAACGGGGTTTTATCGTTAATCAATTCATTAAATGTTGCCATAATCAGTTATCCTTCTTTTCTTTTTTTACTAAACTAAATACCAAACCTCCCATTATTCCGCCATACACTGTGCTTATATACGGATTAGAAGTTATCATACAGGTTCCGTTGGCACAACCAACAAATTTCCAGTAGATAAAACCTGCTGTTGCCCCGGTAATTAACCCGATAGATACTAAAATGTTTGCGGCTACATATTTTTTCATCTAAACCTCCTCCGGAATTACCAGCATAAACCCGTGTTCTTTAATTTTATTTATGCCGCCATGAACATTAATGATATGTTTAAACCCGTGTTTTTTCATAATGGAGGCGGCCATCATGGAACGGTAACCTCCGGCACAGTGTACCAGATAAGTCATGTTTTTGTCCAACCGGTCAAGGTGACGCTCTAATTTGGCCAGCGATATTAATTCGGCCCCTTCAAGCACACCACCGGCCCATTCGGTTTTATTACGCACGTCAATAATTTTGTGAGCGGTGGTTGTGTTCATTGAATGCTGTAACATGGAGGCTTCAATGCTGTTTACCGAGTCAACTTTTTTTCCGGCTTTGGCCCATGATTCAAATCCTCCTTCAAGGTATCCATACACATGTTCATAGCCTACCCGGGCCAAACGCAGAATAGCCTCTTTTTCTTTGTCGTTGTCGGAAACAATAATAATAGGAACTCCGTGATCGAGCAAAGAACCTACCCATACTGCATACTGTCCGTCTAAACCTATATTAATTGAGCCGGGAACAAATCCTTTTTCAAACGTGTTTACGTTGCGAGTATCCAACACTACGGTTCCTTTTTTCATTTCGGCTTCAAACTGGGTTACTGAAAGGGCAACCGCATTGCGCGACATCACTTCGTCAATATTGTCATATCCCCTTTTGTTAATAGCGGCATCAATGAAAAAGTATTTAGGAGGCTCTTCCAGTCCAGAGGTTACAGCGGCAACAAATTCATCTTTCGTCTGACAGCACAACGCATAGTTTTGTTTTCGTTGTTCCCCAATGGTGCTGGTGGTTTCTTTTCCTATATTCTTTCCACAGGCCGAACCTGCTCCGTGTCCCGGATAAATAATTACTTCATCGTTCAATGGCATCAGTTTTTCATGAAGTGAATTAAAAAGCATGGCAGCCAAATCCTCTTTATTCAAATCAGATTTAACCGCTAAATCAGGACGGCCTACATCGCCAACAAAAAGCGTATCACCAGTGAATACGGCATGAGCTTTATGCTGTTCATCATGTAAAAGAATACAGCTCGACTCGAGAGTATGTCCGGGTGTGTGCAGGAGTTTAAGTGAAATATTTCCTAATGGAAAATTCTCCCCGTCTTTAGCTATATAGATAGCGTATCCGGCATTGGCTGTAGGCCCATAAATAATTTTAGCTCCTGTTTTTTTAGCTAAATCAATATGCCCCGATACAAAATCGGCATGAAAATGTGTTTCAAAGATGTACTTTATTTTTGCTCCTCTTTGCCTGGCTAATTCAACATAAGGAGCCGTTTCCCGAAGCGGGTCTATAATAGCTGCTTCCCCGTTTGATTCAATATAATAAGCGGCCTCGGCCAGGCAATTAGTGTAAAGTTGTTGGATATACATAGGGTACATGGGTTAATTTATTGTTCAAATTTGCTGATAATCTTTTATTTTAAACATGATATATGTCAACGACCGTTTTGATTGTTATCAATATTTATATATGAACATGTATTCATATATTGTGCCAAAAAAAATCAACTCATGCGGCAATCGCATTTGTCAATACACTTAAGCACCTGCATCAGGTTTTTCTCCTTTAAGCTGTAAAGCATATTGGTGCCTGATTTAACAGAGGTTAAAAGTCCTTTAAGTTTCATATTTGCCAAGTGGTGTGAAAGCAGGGATTGTTCGCAACCGGTTAGTTTTACCAATTCGTTTACTGACAATTGGTCGGTTTTCTGCAAACATTCTATAATTGCAAGCCTTGTTGGGTGGGCAATGGTTTTAAATATGAATGCAGCTTTTTCGAGCTTTTGTTGATTTAATGCCATAAACAGGTTGCAAATGTATGAACATATTTTCATATTATTGCACTACCAAATCATGACCCTAACCACCGGTAAACGTTATTTTATAGCCATCATTCCGCCCGAACCGGTTTTGACCGAAATAAAGGAAATGAAGGAAGATATGGCATTACGTTTTGGCAGCCGCAAAGCACTTCAGTCTCCTGCGCATATTACTTTAATTGTTCCGTTTGAAAAAGACCTGGATGAGGATGAATTAGCCGGGAAATTAAAGTCTTTTGCCATTCAGGAAATGCCTTTTAAGCTAAAGTTAAATGGATTTTCCTGCTTCCCGAATCGTAGATTTCCAGTGCTTTTTGTGAAGCCGGAGTCCAATGAATCACTTGCCCATATGCAACATGCACTTGACGAATCCCTGTTTACCGACCGAATTATTTCATCAAAAATGCCGTTTGCATTTACTCCGCATATAACCATTGGATACAGGGATTTAACACCTGCCAATTTTAAGCGGGCATGGGCTGAATTTGAATATAAAGAATACTCAAGGGAAGTGCTTATTAAGAGTTTGTTTTTGTTGAAGTGGAATTTTTATTTTACCCGGTGGGATATTATTCAAGAACATAAGTTTGGAGCTGAACAATTGTCACTTATAAATACAGATATTTAAAATCATCAATAACGATTTTTAGAATCACTCATTTTGTAGCAAAAACTTCTTATTTTTGAATTCGTAAATGAAAAAAATCCTTATACTTTTAACGGTGTTGATTGCTGCAGTGATTTCGTGCAAGCATGAACCCGAAAAAATAAAGCCGGTTATTATTCCGGTATGTTTTGAGGAGGACATACTTCCTATATTTCAAACCAGTTGCAACAAGGCCACCTGCCATGATGCCAGCAGCAAGGAGGGGGGATATTGGCTCGATTCCTATACTCATATACGAAGCAAGGGCATTGTGCCTTTTAATCCGGAAGCAAGTAAAATTTATCAATCACTTGTAACTGGAGAGCTGGATGACAGGATGCCACGCAGTCCGGAGCCGCCCTTAAGTACAGATGAAATTAATAAGATTTACTCCTGGATTGCGCAGGGTGCCTTGAACGATAGTTGTTCTACCGGGCCATGCGATACTACCGATATAAAATATTCGGTACAGGTTAAACAGGTATTGGATGACCGTTGTGTAAAATGCCACAAATATCCCAATCCTAAAGGAGGAGTATTGCTACAGGATTATGCAAGTGTAAAAACCTACGTAGATAACGGGAAACTCGCCTTGTCAGTAAATCAGGAACCGGGGGCAATTGCCATGCCGTATATGGCTCCTAAAATGACCGAGTGTAAAGTAAGAACAATCTTAATCTGGATAAATAATGGTGCACCCAATAACTAATAAAAAAATTGCATTTGTTATCACCCTGCTGACTTGTATGTCAATTGGAATCAGCTCGTGCTCCCATTATGACGAGATTACCAAACATCCGGTTTCAAGCCGTCATGGCGATGACGAGAGCCATAATCCCGGAAGAAATTGCATGGAGTGCCACCGGTCAGGAGGTCAGGCGGTAGAATTTTTTGATACCGAGAAAATGTGGAATATCGGGGGGACGGTTTTTAATGCAGACGGGGTTACACCAAACCCCAACGGCACCGTTTACCTCTACACACAGGCAAACGGTCAGGGGGAGTTAAAATATACATTTGAAGTGGATGCAAACGGTAATTTTTATACCAATCAGATTATAGATTTTAGACAGGGATTATTCCCGTATGTAGCCGGTGGTTTTGGCGGCTCGGCTCATATGAGCACCGCACTTACCTCGGGAGCATGCAACAGTTGTCATGGAGTTACCACACCCCGTATTACTATTAATTAGAAAATTTTAATTGAATGAAAATACTTAAAACATTATTAATTGTAGCCGGATTTTCGGCTTTCAGTTCCTGTTATTATGACAAAGAAGAGGAGTTGTATCCTAATTCGTTCGGAGGGTGTGATACCACAAATACCACCTATTCCACGCGGGTAAGAAAAATTATTGATGCCAATTGCATGGGCAGCGCCTGTCATGATGGAGCAACACCTTCGGGGTGGGAGTTATCAACTTATGCAGGGGTAGCAGCGGCTGCGGCAGGGGGTAATCTTATTGGTGCTATAAATCAGGCTTCCGGATTTTCGGCTATGCCTAAAAGCAGACCAAAACTATCGGATTGCGATATTGCCGCCATTCAAAAATGGGTGAACAACGGAGCTCAAAACAATTAAAAAGAAATTAGCGATGAAAAAAATAATAACCATACTTGCTCTGGCTTTTACCTTACCGGTGATGGCGCAGGAAGATTTGATGGCCGAGTTGGATCAGAATAAAACCAAAGAAGATCCCAAGCCCGTTTATGCCACATTTAAATCCACCCGTCTTGTAAACGGCCACACTACTGAACTCATATCGCCAAAGCACCTCGACTTCAGAATCGCACATCGTTTTGGAAATTTAAATTCGGGTGCAGGAGAATTTTTCGGGTTAGATCAGGCTACCATGCGCCTGGGTTTTGAATATGGGATCAATAGTCATTTAATGGTGGCTGTTGGCCGTTCTACTGTAAATAAAACCATTGACAGCTATGTGAAATATAAAATACTTGCACAGAAAAAAGGAGGTATGCCTATTACACTCACTTATTTCGGAAGCATTGCTGCTAAAACCGCGAAATGGACCGACCCTACCCGAAACAACTACCTTACTTCTCAGTTAAGTTTTTGTAATCAGCTGCTCATAGCCCGCAAGGTAAACGATCTGCTCTCGATACAATTGATGCCTACCCATATTCACAAAAATCTGGTAACTTACAAAAAAGATCCGAATGATATTTTTGCCATGGGTGTGGGTGGAAGTGTTAAAATTACCAGAAGCACGAGGTTTAATGCCGAGTATTATCCGATGCTTAACGGAAACAGCGGAAACGTTTACGGAAATTGTTTTTCATTCGGGTTTGATATAGAAACCGGAGGACACGTGTTTCAGTTGCATTTTACCAATAGCATTGGGTTAATAGAGCAACAGTTTATACCTGAAACAACCGGAAAATGGAGCAAAGGAGATATTCGTTACGGGTTTAATATTTCGCGTACCTTTTCGTTTGACAGGTCGGGAAAGAAATAGAGTTTTCATTTCCCTACTTACCTATTCCTGTATACCAACTTTATTAAATGAAAGATAACTTTTCTACTCATGCATCCGTTTATGCAAGGTACCGCCCTGTATATCCGGATAATTTGTTTGAGTTTATATATGCTCATGTAAACGGTTTTGAAAATGCCTGGGATGCAGGTACCGGAAACGGACAGGTGGCAAAAATTCTATCACAAAAGTTTAATCAGGTTTTAGCAACCGATATAAGTGCGGAACAATTGAGCCATGCACCCAAATTGCCTAATATAGATTACCGGCAGGCGGCCGAAGAGTTACCGCAAATTCCAAATGCCCGATTTGATTTAATAACCGTGGCACAGGCCATCCATTGGTTTAACAGAGATGTATTTTATGCTGAGGTAAAGCGGGTGGCCAAACCCAATGCGCTGGTGGTGGTGTGGTGTTACAGTCTGGCTCAGGTAAATCCCGAAATTGATTCGTTGATCAACCATTTTTATGCCGAAACAATTGGTGTTTTTTGGGATGAGGAACGCAGATTGGTGGAACAGGCATATCGTACCATTGATTTTCCGTTTAACGAGTTGCCTGCACCCGAACTGAGTATGGATGTCAATTGGGAGATAGAGCATGTGCAAGGATACCTCACTTCGTGGTCGGCAGTACAGCATTTTATTAAAGCCAATGGGTTTAATCCCGTAGATACGTTGATTACCGAACTGAAACCTTTATGGAAAGGAACCATGCAGGTGCGTTTTCCCTTACATATCCGGGCAGGAAAGGTGTAGTTAATTACGAACGGTGAAGTAAAAACAAAGTTCCCGAAAACAAAAAGAAAGCCCCAGTTTGATGCAAACTGGCTATACTTACCGGAACACCCATCAGCAGGGTAAACATTCCCAAAGTGAATTGAAGTAAAACAATAAAAAGTAACGTATTTGTCAGCTTTCTCTGCAGCAAACTCAGGTGCATTTTTTTTGCCTGAACGTAAATGACTACCACACAAATAGTGACTACATAGGCCAGGCAACGATGAATGAATTGCACGCCAATGGCACCTTCGGTAAAGTTTTTCCATGCAGGGTTTAGCAGCCACGCATCGGCAGGCAGCCAGTCGTTACCCATTTTAGGGAAGGTAGGATAGATATATCCGGCTTTTAATCCGGCAACAAATGCTCCGTAAATAATTTGAATCACAACTAAACCAAGCAGTAACTTTACCAAGTTTTTAAGGGAGTTCGATTTCGTTTTCTTATCGGGGTACAATAAATCCAGTGCATACCAAAAAGTGAAACCAAAGGTGGTAAATGCTGTAATTAAATGTGCTGCTAACCGATAGTGGCTTACGTGCGGATTTTTTACAAGGCCACTTTTTACCATATACCAGCCAAGTAAACCCTGCAATGCTCCAAGTGAAAGCAATACCAGCGTTTTTTTCAGAAATCCTTCCGGAAATTTTTTACGGATGATAAACCAGATAAACGGAATAATAAAAACAATTCCAATGAGCCGCCCGGTGAATCGGTGGTAGAATTCCCACAGGTAAATGCTTTTAAAATCATCAAGAGAAAAACGGTGATTGATGAGTTGGTATTCGGGCGATTGTTTGTACTTACTGAATTCGGTATTCCAGTCGGTTTCATTCATAGGAGGCAATGAACCTGTAGGGCTCCATTCAACCATGGAAAGGCCTGAGTGAGTTAAACGGGTTATACCACCTATAATCACCATGAGGTATATGAGCAGGCATCCTGTGAGTAACCAAATAATAATGGGTTTATGCGGATTGTTCAATGCGTTTAATTGTATGGGTTAAAGTGAAAAATAATTACATCACGAAAAATTAAAGCCCTGTAAAATGGCGTACAAAACTACAAGCTTTTTGTGGCGATAGCACCATTTTTTACCTGATTTGTACGATTCATTAAATCTATTATAAAATTAGTTGTGTTAAACAAACAGGTGGTTGCTTTATAATGAAAGTAACTGTAAACTTGATGAAAAATTAATTTACGGGTGCAGCGTTCAACTTTGAATCGTTTCAGGAGCCTTAGCGAAACGATTATTTCAGACGAACTTAATTATGGGGTGTTGAAAGATTCCATTGAATCTTTGCATGAGTTACTTGCATCAATAGGAGGGGTAGAAGCTTATGCGCCCTTATCGGCTTCACAAAATACTGATTTACCCGGGGGAGTTGCTATATCTCCGCAAATGGCTGCTTTTTGTGCTACCGATATTGCCCGTACCCGCACTTTCTTACGCGGGATTAAAAGCGGTATAGAACATTTGCTAGCTGTTTTTCCTTACGAAACCGTGCAGATAGTGTATGCTGGTACCGGTCCGTATGCATTACTTGTATTACCCCTGCTTCACCATTTTAACCCTAACAGGGTACAATTTACATTACTTGATATTCATGCGGAGAGTCTTGATTCAGTAAAGAGAATTGCAGATACACTTCAGCTTGAATCGTATATTGGTAGCCTTCAACTTACCGATGCCTGTACGTGGCAATGGAGCAGAAAAGAAAGATTACACGGATGTATTTCAGAAACCATGCAAGCTACCCTTAAACGGGAACCTCAGGTTGCGATTACCCTGAACATGGCAAAGTATATTTGTGATGGCGGAATTATGTTGCCCCAATTGATAGAGGTAGAAGCCATGTTGGTTAACCAGGCGTATAAATTGCGCGACTCAGGTTGGAACTTGGTGAACGAACCCATCTGTTTTTCATTGGGGAAAATTGCTACACTTAGTTTGAAAACTGCACGTGAAGCAAACAATCATTATTCAGTTGTTTTACATGGACTTAAAAATGAACTGCCTCAGCATATTTCGCTAAGTAAACTGGATATGGAACTATATACTCATATACAGGTTTGGGATGAGCATGTACTTAAGGAAAGTGAATCTGGGTTAACGCTTCCTTATTTGATAGCAGAAGGTAACCAACTTACCGGGGCGCATACTGTCGAATTGTTTTACGAAAAATGGCCCGATGCACGGGTGAATTTCAGGTTGTACTAGTTTTCGAATAAAAAAACAGCATAGGGTAAACCGGTTTTATACCTTAAATTGGATTAATTTGCAGTCGGTTAAAAGTACAACCTGATGAATGCTTCCGGATTTATAATCAGAACTCCGCAAGGAGAAACAATTCGTTTTCACTTTTACTTATCAGACGCACCTGATACTTGCCGTGCATTTTCATCGTTACTTCCTTTTTCTCGTGATTTTGTACATGCTCGAGTATCGGGTCAGGAAATTTGGACTGGCAATGCCCCCGTGCTTGATATTCCCCAGGAAAATGCTTCAGTGTTTGCTCTAGACGGAGAGGTGGTTTTTGGCCCTTTGCTACCTATTCGGGTGAAAACTGCAGGGTGTTTAGGTATCTATTATGGAGAGGGTAAAGGATTGGATGCAGCGAATATTTTTGCCCGTGTTTTTGATGAAGATTTACCTTTACTTAAAAGTTTGGGTGAACGAATTTGGCTTAACGGAACCCAAGCACTATTGTTTGAAAAGTTAATTACATAATATTTACCTCATGCTACAAACAGAAATGAAAGAACTTTATGTTCGCGAAATCAATAAAATTATTAAGGAAATTGAGCAATATGCTACTGACAGTGATTTATGGAAAACCAAAGAAGGTATCAATAATTCAGGGGGTAGTTTGTGCCGGCATATAACCGGTAGCTTGTTGCATTTTATTGGGGCCACTTTGGGCAACACAGGGTATGTAAGAAACAGAGATGATGAGTTTGCCGGCAACGGTAAAAGTAAAGCAGAGTTAATTTCCGGATTGGAAAATGCACGCGAAGTAGTTGAAAAAACACTTGCCTCTGTTCCGGATGAAACATTGGACAAAGAATTTGCTTTTGACTTTTCAGGGAAACAGAGCACCCGGTTTTATCTGCTGATGTTTTTAGGTCATCTTTCGTATCATTTAGGGCAAATCAATTACCACCGCAGATTAGTTTGATCTAAAATATAATTTTACCATAGTTTCCTGTTGTCATTTGCCTTTCCAAGGCCGGGCAAGAGCACAAAACAAACATTAAAATTACTATGACAGTAGCATCAACACCTGAACCACCATATTTCGCAGTTATTTTCACGTCACTCCGAACTAATATAAAGGATGGGTATGATGAGATGGCCATTCAAATGGAGGAGTTGGCTAAAATTCAACCCGGATATATAGGTATTGAAAGTGCCCGTAATGTGTTGGGAATTACAGTTTCTTATTGGGAAAGTGAAGAAGCAATACTTAATTGGAAACAGCAAACCTCGCATCTTTTTGCACAACAAAAAGGCAGGGAAGCATGGTACAAACAATATCATGTACGAGTATGTAAGGTAGAACGGGCGTATGGCTTTTTGGCGATGTAGGGGCAAAAAAAACTCCCGATTTGTATTCGGGAGTTTTTGCGTTAGGGAAGCAATTACTTATTTACCCATTTGCATATCTGAATAGTGTTTGTAGTATGCTTTTTCAATATCTGTTGGTTTAATATTTTCTTTATTCCGGCTGTATTTAAGACGGTGTGAGAAAAACTGGTCGGCAATATCATCACCTGTTGACTGCAGCAATACAATATCCGGTTCAATATATTTGGCTCTTTCATTCCATAAGGTTACATAATCATCAATGGAATATCCCCAGTTTGCTGCATTTACAATTTCCTTATCAGGGAAAATAGCCTGAATTTTGGCAGTACCTGTTTTATCATTATCCAAAAAAGGAAAGAAGAAACCTGAATCTCCAATGAGTAACACGCGTTGTTTCTTTTTCGGGAATTTTAACTCGTAATCCATACGCAATCCCTGACTGTTTGTTTTAATGCGGTATGGAAGATTTTTTCCTCCGTCACGAATCTCATCCAGATTCGGTTCGAAATCTCCGAACAAGGCCGGACGTCCGGCATCAGGGAAGGTTTGCGTACTTTTACTGTTGGAGTATTGTTTTATCACCTTTGCCATGGCGTTGGCAACTAACTCAGCACCTTTTTCGCGCAGGTGGCCATCAACAGGCATATAAGTTATATCCTGTGGTTTGTAAGGCATAAAAATTTCGGAGAAGTCAAGGAAAATTACATTATTGGCGGCACAAAGTTCTTTAATATATTTTTTACCTACTTTCTGAACCTTGGTTTCAGAATCTCCAATTTCGGTGGTGAGCCAGCAAAACACAACCTGAATATTGGAAGTGCGGAGATCTTTTACAAAATTTTCAAAGTACATTTTGTAGCGATCTTTAATAACCTGAAGCGTGGCTCGTGCCAGCGAATCGTTATCGTCATAAATTTCATCGCGTGGTATCAGTTCATAGTTCATGGTAGAGCCTTCAGTAGCCATGGTTGACGACATATCTACTTTTTCGCTGGTTACCGTATCACTAATAACACTGTTTGAATCTTTACTTTTATACCAGAAAAAGTAAAGGAGGCCTCCGGCAATGGCTCCGGCAAAAATAATTCTGAGGAGTAGTTTCATTTTTTTATTGCTTATTTTTAGAACTGAAAGTAAAGGAATTCATTTTGATTGTTCAAGTTATCTGACGAAAAAATAATCACAATGATTGCGGCATAAGCTGTCCACCGAACCATGTAGTTAGTGTTTTGCAAATCAAGTCCGTAGTCTTTTTTTCGTTGTATCCATTCCACCAAAAAGAGTAATCCTCCCCACATCAATCCATCTTTTACTGATGAAAAATAGGGCATGGTGAACAGCGATTCGCTACATATACGGCCCCACAGTGCATTTAATTTGGCGATACTGCCCGAACGGAAAACCAGTTGAGATAATCCCCAAAACAACCATACTAAAATGGCACTGCCTACTGAATAAACTGCAGTTGGAATAACCAACGACCATTTTTTTCTTACCTCTTTGGTAAGTACTTCATAGCCTAAAACAATTCCGTGCATCAATCCCCAAAGGGCAGCGGTCCATTGCGCACCATGCCACAAACCACTTAAAGTAAAACTGATAATGGCCGCATACACAATTCCCCATTTTCCCCACCTGCGTTTATTAAAAGAAATAGGCATGTAGAGGTAATCGGTTATCCAGGTGCTGAGGGAGATATGCCACCTGCGCCAGAATTCCGTAAGTGAGGTGGAAAAATATGGGAAGTTGAAATTTTTCAGTAACTCAAATCCTAAAAGACGTGCACACCCCAGTGCAATATCCGAATATCCCGAAAAATCACAGTACACCTGTATGGTAAACGCAAGCGTAGCCAAAACAACATTGCTTCCGCTGCTGCTGGCATCATTCGCATATACGTAAGTCACAAATTTACCAATGGAATCGGCCACAACTGTTTTTTTGAAAAATCCCCACAACATCTGGCTTATACCGCTCTCCATCCTTTCCCAGTTAAATGTTCGTTTATTGGTAAATTGGGGGAGTAAGTGTCCGGCACGTTCAATTGGGCCGGCTACCAATTGGGGAAAAAAGGCCACATGGGTAATAAAATCGATGTAATCATCTGCCGGTTCATACGTTTCCTGATATACATCAAAAGTGTAACCAAGCACGTGAAAGGTAAAAAAACTGATTGCAAGAGGAAGCAATATATGTTCGGGCGAAAAAATAATTTGCCACCCTAATGTGTTGGCCGCATCAACAAACGACTGAACAAAAAAGTTGAAATATTTAAAGTAACAGAGTATCCCCAGATGCACAATTGCGCTCAGTGCCATTAACCATTTTCGGATGGTTTCTTTTTTTTGTCGCCCAATGGCCTTACCCATGAAATACGCAAATGACGAACTTAACCAAAGCAACAGAAGTAATTGCAGCATATGCCACTTGCTTTGTTCAAATCCTTTTGAAAAACTGAACCAGGCTTCATCAAACCTGAAATTGAAAAGCAATTTGGCAATTTTGTTTTGAGGCATGGCTGCAGCACAATAAAAAAAGTAGCTGCCAAGCAAGAGTAAAATATTCTGCGCTTTTCTGAATTTGATCAGTGACCAGTAAATCACATAAACTATTGCCAGAAAAATGAAAAAGGAAAAGGAGGTAAAAAGCATGGTTTATGAAAGGAGGTTTAGACCGAAAGTTTTTTTATCACGCAGGCACACAAATCGCCTACGTTATTGAATTTAATTACTTCGTTCAGTTTAAATTTAACCTTGTAGTGGTTTTCTACCGCATCAATAAGCATTACATGCGTAAGTGAATCCCATCCGTCTACATCGGCAGCAGTGGTTTCGGGTGTAAGGTTAAGCTGTTCCTTTTTCAGAACGCTTTTGAAAATTTCGGTTACGTGAGCTAAAACTTCTTCTTGTGTCATTTGATTAAATTATTTTTTCCATGAGCAATTTACTGTTTCCGGGTAAAAATTTCCCTACGTTTATATTTGTCGCTGTTTTTTCAATCGCTATTTGAAACCCGGCTTTTTCGTATGCAATAGTGGCAGTCTGGTTGTTTTGCATCAGAATAATTTGGGCTTTTGTTACTGAACTAAGTCTTAGTTTATGACGATTTATATGTTCGTTTATAAGCGTTTTGCTTAATCCAAGTCCCCTGAATTCTTGTTTGGTATATATGGATTCCAATTGAATAGCCCCGTTTTCTCTTGGAATGTTTAGTTCTTCAATCGTTTTAATAGCATTGCCGGCTGCCAAAAATTTTTCTTTACCCAGAAAATACATTAAAGCATTTGCTTTTAACATGCTGCTCGCTCCTTCTTCGCCTTCTACCCACGAACAAATGGCAGCTGCAGGTTTTTCATCTACCAATGCAATTAAAAAGCCCGATACACAAAGCTCCTGACCAATCATATCTTCCTCTAAAATTTCGCTCAGTACATGGATAAATTCTGGTTCGGGGATATTAAAAATGGCGGAGTAGCTTAATAAATCAGTTCCGCTTTTTTCAGCCGCAATAATGGTTTCAATAATAAAATCTTTATCGGTAGTTGTGGCCTGCTTAATGGTAATTTGCCTGCTCATTCGGGTAGTTGTTCGCTTAGTGCTTTGCGGTCAGTTTTTCCATTTGCATTGAGCGGAAAGGTACTGACACGGTGAATAAATTGAGGAATCATGTAAGCAGGAAGTTTGGTTTTTAATAAATCAATAAGTTCCTCATCCGTTATACCTGCAGCTTCGGTAAACAGGTGTAATTCATCAATTTTTTTTGCATTGGTTTTTACAATGGCTACGCTGTTTGCCCCGTCTGTCAGTTTTTTAGCATAAAATTCAATCTCACTCAATTCAACTCTGAATCCCTGAAGTTTTACCTGATGGTCGGTTCTTCCGCAATACGACAAATCTCCGTCAGCATCCCGCAGGCAAATGTCACCGGTTTTATAAAACCGGATTCCGTTTTTGTCAAAAAACACTTCTTTGTTTTTCCCCGGGTTGTTTACATATCCCAGTGTGAGTTGTGTACCCGAAATGCACAATTCTCCTTTGTAACCCGTGGCTACTTCATTATTATTTTCATCAATCAAAATGCAACGGGTTGACGACATTTCCCTGCCTATGCAAACCATATCATTATAGGTTTTAACACCCGTTTCGGACAATTGGTAACAGGTACAAAAAATGGTTGCTTCCGTTGGGCCGTACACATTCCAAACTGAGGCATTAGGAATGCTTTTTTGCCATTGCTTCACGGTTGATTGCAGCAGCGCTTCTCCGCAAAAAAGCGAATAGCGTAATTCCGGGAGATTAATTTCTTCAAAATACGGCTGAAGCAATTGAATCATGGACGGAACCATTAAAGCAAAAGTGACTTGCTGGTCTTCGAGGGTGCTGTAAATATTTAAGTACTTAACTCCTTCATTGGGCAAAGTGTGAACCGATGCGCCTTTACACAGGGGGGCAAGGTATGACATCACCGATAAATCGAAAGTAAGATCAAACATCTGAAGGAATTTGTCGCTTGACTTTAAATCGCTGAAAATTTCAAAAAAAGAATTTAAAAAAGCATCTACATTTCCGTAGGTTATAGGAACTCCTTTGGGAACTCCTGTAGTACCAGAGGTGAAAAGGATATAGGCTTCAGTTTCTGGGTTGGTGTCGGTTTTAAATTCAAATTCAACATTGGTATTAAATTCAGGTTGCAATACCGTAACCGAGTCGAATATGTTTTCTTTAGCCGATGTTATATTCCCCAAAACGGTTTTTAAGCCGGCCTGTGTAATGATTTGTTCATTTTTATTGGCAGGATGTCCGGGATGAATTGGAACATAGGTTCTGCCACTGAGTAAAAGGGCTAAAACAGACGCGTACATTTCAACAGTATTGTCTACTAAAACTCCTAAGCGTTGCTCATTCGTGGCTTTTTTGGTAAGCGAACTGCCGATTGAACAAACCAATTGCCTTATGTAGGCGTAGGAGTAATTTTTTTCATTTATAACGAAAGCAATTTCTTGGTTTTCGTTGTTAAACGAATGAGTAAGACTTTGGAGGAACTGAATCATACCTGCTGTTTAGGCGCAATATACTTTACTAAAGTACTCATGCAAAAAAAAACAGCGAAAATTAAATAAAGCGATAAACTATATCAGGAATCACTTTCCAAGTGATTATTTTGCCGCTGAATGTGGCGCACCGTTTTACAAAATAAAGAATACCGTTTTTTCTTAAGCACCCGTGTGTTGCTTACCCTTGCCCTGCAAATACAAAATGTGATGGTAAGCTGGCAAATATTTAAACTCACCAACGATCCGTTGTCACTGGGTTTAATTGGTCTGGCCGAGGCTATCCCCGCTTTGTCCATTGCTTTGTATGCCGGGCATCTGGCAGATAAGCATAATAAACGAACCATTCTTGTTCTGGCTCTAAGCGTGTTGCTTTGCTGTTCTGTTGGCATATTATGGGTAACGCTACCAATGGTACAAGAGGGTTTTAGCTCTTTAACGCAAGTGCGGTTTTTATATTTGTTTATCCTCATCAGCGGATTTGCCAGGGGTTTTTATGCACCAACCGCTTTTTCTTTTCTGCATAATCTGGTAAAGCGGGAACATCTTACCACTGCGTCAACCATCAACAGTTCTTCCTGGCAAATGGCTTCTATCATCGGGCCTGCTTTGGGAGGTTTTTTATTTGCAAAGGCAGGGATTACAGCGGCTGCCACTTTTGTGGTGTTTTTTGGGTTACTCGCGTTGGCAGCTTTATTTTTTATTGAGCCAAAGACGGTGGTGAAAAATGTAACAAACGAAACAATTGGCAAACGACTGACCGAAGGTATTCGTTTTGTCTTTTCCAATAAGGTAATTTTAAGCGCACTTTCTCTTGATTTGTTTGCCGTTTTGTTTGGAGGCGCAGTTGCCCTGCTTCCTGTATTTGCCGAGCATATTTTAAAAACGGGACCTGAAGGGTTAGGAATGTTGCGGGCTGCACCTTCGCTTGGAGCCAGCATTTTAATGATTTGGCTCTCGGTTAGAAAACCACAGGGGGCACCGGGTATCATGCTGTTGTGGTGTGTTGCCGGATTTGGTTTATGCATGATCGCTTTTGCACTGTCAACCAATTTTTATTTATCCATTTTCATATTGTTTTTGAGCGGGGCATTTGACAGTGTGAGTGTGGTGGTACGGGGCAATATTTTGCAATTACAAACCCCGGATCATATGCGCGGACGGGTTTCGGCTGTTAATACCATGTTTATCGGTTCGAGCAATGAGATTGGAGCCTTTGAAAGTGGGGTAGCGGCTAAATTGATGGGAACGGTTCCTTCCGTTATTTTCGGAGGATGTGTAACCCTTTTGGTAGTGGGTATTACTGCTTCCAAAGCTGCAGCTTTAAAACGATTTACCTATGACTAAGTCCATAAAATAAAAAACCCCGCCACAAGGGCGGGGTGGATTCATCAAACCCAAACACAAAAGCATGTATATAAACTATTGATGCTTGGCAAGGTAGCTGGCTACACCCTCGTGTGTGTCCTTTAGGCCTTCCTGACCTTTACTCCAGTCGGCAGGGCACACTTCTCCATTTTCTTCATTGAACAGGAGGGCGTCAACAATGCGAAGGGCTTCGTCAACGCTGCGGCCAAGGGGCAGGTCGTTCACCACCTGGTGGCGAACGAGTCCGTTTTTATCAATTAAAAACAAACCGCGGTAAGCAACGGCATCGTCTCCTTTGTCGCTGTTAAATACCAACTGTCCGTTTTCATCATAATCATAATATCCGGCAAGTACACCAAAATTGGCAGCAATGGTTTTGTTTACATCGGCAACCAACGGGTATTTTACTCCTTTAATACCGCCATCTTTTTGTTCGGTTTGCAGCCAGGCCCAGTGGGTATGTTTACTGTCGATAGAGCAACCAACCACCGCAATATTGCGGGCTTCAAAATCAGCCAGTCTTTTTTGAAAAGCAATTATTTCGGTAGGGCATACAAAAGTAAAATCAAGCGGATAGAAAAAGAACACCACATTCTTTTTTCCGATGTACTGTTCTAATGAAAAATTCTCAACAAAATCACCTCCGTTTACTACTGCCGAAGCACTGAAAACCGGAGCTTTTTTTCCTACTAACATGGTCATATCTGTATCTCTTTTTAATTTTTATAATATACTTAACTGGTTGGGCGGTACGGTTGGCTCCTGTACCTGTTTTTTCGTTTTTTGCTTGTCGGTGGCCGGAGCTTTTGGTTCTTTGGCAGGAGAAGGTTTTTTCTCCAGAAGGTCAGCCGTTTCAATCGGCTCGCTTCCTTCCACTAAAAATTCTTCGGCATTTTCATCTAAAACTTCTCCGCTTATCTGCAGCGCCACTTCTTCAATTTTAAAACCGGTAATTGATCTTTTCTCAAAGAAACGGTTAATTAATTGTTTAAGCTCTTCATCATAAAAGTCAATCACCCGGTCACTTTTAGCGCAATATAAATGGTGATGAATATCAGTGCGAATGTCGTAACGCACTTTATCTTCAGCCGACTTTACTTTATTTATAAGGCCAATATTTACAAAAGTTTCAAGCGTTTTATAAACTGTTCCCAGCGAAATGCTCGGGTTTTGCTTATGAATGCTTTTGTAAATGATTTCGGCAGTAGGATGATCCCTCAGATTGAGCAACGCATTATATATCACAATGCGCGGATGAGTTATCTTCAATCCGAGTTCATTTAATTTTTCCTGTGCCTGCGCAGGTGTTGGCCTTTTACTCGCCATATTTTTAAAAGAATAATTCTTACTTGCGAATTCCTGTGCAACGAAAGTACCCACAATAAAATTTAATAACAAAACTATTCACGAAAATATTTTTTGACACTACGAATCAACTAATTTTGAAGCACCGAATGTTTAAACAACTTAAAGCTAAAATCGTTTTTACCAGCCTCCTTGTTTTTGGTGTAGTTTTCACAGGAACAATGGGTTATATTCTTCTGGAAGAGTATACTTTCCTTGAAGCGCTGTATATGACCATCACCACGATTGCTACTGTGGGATATGGTGAGGTAAAACCCCTGAGTGACTCTGGCAGAATTTTTACTATTTTGCTGATTATAATAAATATAGGAGTTGTGGCGTATGCCATTAGCTCAATAAGCAGTTTTTTTCTGGATGGGCATTTTGCCGAATTTTACCGTTTAAATAAAATGAAACAACGTATTGCACGCCTAAACAACCATGTAGTGGTTTGCGGTTTTGGTCGCAATGGAAAAGAAGCGTGCGCTACCCTTAAAAGGCACGGAATTCCATTTGTAGTGATTGAAAAAGAAGAATCAGCATTTCATGATCATGATTTTGGTGATGTGCTTCATTACATAATGGATGATGCCACCAATGAACATGTGCTCCTTGAGGCGGGTGTTGACCGGGCACGGGCACTTATAGCCACACTGCCTTCCGATTCGGAAAATGTGTTTGTGGTGCTTACTGCCCGCGAGGTTTCGAAAAACATTCTCATTATCAGTCGTGCCAGCCTTGATACTTCGGTGAGCAAATTGCGGAGAGCCGGGGCCAATAATATAATCATGCCGGATAAGATAGGCGGTGCTCATATGGGCTCGTTGGTTATTAACCCCGATGTAAATGAGTTTATTGATTTGGTAACCGGACAATCGGGTTCCAATATTCATATTGAAGAAATCAGCTTAAAGGATTTGCACTCGTTGCATGGTTCAACCATTAAAGAATTAAATATTCGTCATGCCACGGGAGTAAATGTAGTAGGATTGAAAAAAAGTGACGGTACGTATATCATCAATCCCGAGGTAGATCTGGCATTGGATCAGGATATGAAACTGATACTGCTGGGCACCAGAGAGCAAATGAACAGGTTAAAAAAAATGAACTGAAAGCATGTCGGATAAAGAACAATTTATAACAAAAATTAAGGAGTCGTACAAGTCGGATGCTGATCATATTTATCTGGGAGCCGCAGTACTTAATAAGGAAATTGTAGCCGAAGCGAAAATAAATTTACTGTTGCGCATGATGAACCGCCACGGGTTGGTTGCCGGTGCAACGGGAACCGGAAAAACGCGCACGCTGCAGGTATTGGCCGAGCAATTAAGTAATGCCGGAGTTCCTGTTTTTATGTTGGATGTAAAAGGAGATTTATCCGGATTAAATGCACCCGGAAGTAGTCATCCTAAACTGGAAGAGCGTGCATCGGCATTAGGATTTACCTACAAGCCCGATGGGTTTCCGGTTGAAATTTATTCTTTATCGGGCAAAAAAGGGGCTCCCATGCGAGCTACCATTTTGGAATTCGGACCGGTTATGCTGGCAAAAATTCTCGATTTGAACGACACGCAAACCGGAACTCTTTCTGTATTGTTCAAATATGCAGATGACCATAAACTTCCGTTGGTTGATTTATCCGATTTAAAAAAGGTACTGAGTTATTTGAGTGAAGGACCCGGAAAAGAAGAAATAAAAGAGAGTTACGGGAAAATTTCTACGGCTACCTCAGGCACCATTCTGAGAAAGATTGCGGCCATTGAACAGCAGGGACTGGGAAATATTTTTGGCGAACCTTCTTTTGATATTGACGATTTATTTCAAAAAACGGATGGAAGAGGGGTTATCAGTCTGCTCAATATTTCGGATGTCCAGCAACAGCCTGCTTTATATTCTACCTTTTTAATGAGTCTTCTGGCCGAAATTTATCAGACCATGCCCGAGGCCGGTGATTTGGATAAGCCCAAGCTTGTATTCTTTTTTGATGAGGCACACTTACTATTTAAAGATGCCCCTAAAGCCTTTTTAGAGCAAATAGAACAGGTGGTAAGATTAATCCGCTCCAAAGGAATTGGCGTGTTTTTTTGCACCCAATCGCCACTTGATATTCCTGAAACTGTATTGGCTCAATTGGGAAATCGCATTCAACATGCATTACGTGCATTTACACCCAACGATGCCGAAAATTTAAGAAAGACCGTAAAAACCTACCCGCGTTCCGACTTTTATGAAATTGAAGAAGCACTTATTTCAATGGGAATTGGTCAGGCGTTGGTAACTGTATTAAATGAAAAAGGCATTCCTACCGAGGTGGCAGTTACCCACCTTACCCCGCCATTAGCCATCATGGGGCCATTGCCCGAGGCCGGTTTTAATTCATTGATTGAACATTCAGAAATGATGCAGAAATATGGTAAGGGAGTAGATTCGGTAAGTGCCCACGAAATACTCACTGAACGCATGAACCAAAATGCAGAGGAAGAAGCCATGCAAAAAGAAACACCCGAACCACGCGGCCGACAACCAAAAGAGAAAACAATGGCCGAGCAAATTCTGTCAAGTCCGGTAACTAAAGAAATAGGACGGCAGGTAGTAAGGGGTTTGTTCGGGATGTTGTTTGGAACACCAACGAAAAGAAGAAGATAAAAAAAAGCAGCCAAAAAATTGACTGCTTTTTGTGATCCCGCTGGGACTCGAACCCAGGACCCCTACATTAAAAGTGTAATGCTCTACCAGCTGAGCTACGGAATCATTACTTACTTTACTTACACTTGTAATTTGTGAGAGCGGGTGCAAAGGTAACCATTCAAACTTTATATGCAAAAGCAGGGTGAAAAAAATATAAACTATTTTTTTAGCTCGTATCTTTTAAACTCAATATCACTGCTTAGTAATTTTCTATACGTTGCATGAACCTTAATAGTACGGCAACCAAGGGCTTGCAACAACGATTGCATTTTGGGATTAAAATCTCCTACCCAGGCCAGTTCTAAGTTTTCCACACCTTCATTCTTTAGCATCTCTTCGTAAATATGCATAATCATCCCCGTTTCAATTCCCTGATTTTGAAAGGCAGGTTTTACACCAAATACAATTCCTTTGAGGCGGGTTGGTTTTTGAAAGTATCTGTAAAACAGAAAACGAAGTTTGTTGAGCCAGTGTAATTTTCCGTTCAGGTGTTTAAATAGTTCATTCGCCTCCAGAATATTTACAAAAAAACCGGCTGGCTCATTTTTTACGTAGGCAAAACAAACAAATTCAGGAATCACCACATGACGCATTTGGTGCATGATGCTTTTTACGGCAGCACTGCTGAGCGGGTTAAAATTTTCGTGCCGAGCCCAGGCAGCATTGTAAATAGCACAAAAATCTTCGGCAAAAATATCAGCCTGATCTATATTAAGTGATTTAAACTGAACATCCGGATTGGCGTTTACCCTGTCGGCAATTTTTTTAAAACGTTCGTATTTAAAACCCGATTTAGAAACTTCGCTGGTGGTTTGCTCAAAAAATTTTTGAAATCCGTATTCCTCAAAAAAATCGAGGTAGTAGGGTGGATTGTAATTTTCGAGATACGATGGATTTGTAAATCCTTCAATCATAAGTCCCCAAAAACGGTCGCGTTCACCAAAATTAACCGGCCCGTCCATTACCTGTATTTCCTTTTTTCTCAGCCAATCGCTGCAGGCATCAAATAATGTAAAAGCGGCATCTTTATCATTTATGCATTCAAAAAATCCCATACCACCGGCCTTTGTTTCGGTGCGTATATTGGCTTCATGGTCAATAAAAGCTGCTACACGCCCTATTGGTTTTTTCCGTTCATCATAAAGTACCCAGCGCACCGCTTCACCGTGTTTAAAATACCCGTTGCGATCTGGATTAAACACCATTTTTATATCGCGGTCCAAATGACTTACCCATTGCAAATCATTTTTGTAAATGATTTCTGGCAATTTGAGAAAATCACGTTCCGTAACTTTATTCCTGACCTGAATTAATTTCATTTGCAAAAAGCAATGTTGTAATTTGCGCGTTCAAATTAACGTATTACTGTTAAATACTCAATTTATGCAATTAGGAGATAAATTACCACCTTTTGATCTTTTAGGTGTAGATGGTAAAAGACATAATCAGTTCGAATACGCTGACCGTTATGCACTTGTAGTGGTATTCACGTGTAATCACTGTAAATATTCTCAAGCTTATTGGCCACGTTTGGTGAGATTACTTGAAAAATTTGAATCAGATAACCTGGGAATTATTGCCGTGAATCCAAATGATGCCGCTCAGTTTCCAGAGGACTCCTATGAGAATATGCTTAAGCTGGCTAAACAATTTGATTTGGTGAAACGTAATTTTCGCTACCTGCATGATGAAAGTCAGCAATTGGCAAAAACATTTGGAGCCCAACGCACCCCTGAAGCGTTTTTATTTAACTCAAAAAGAGAGTTGGTGTACAAGGGAGCAATTGATGATTCGTGGGAAAATGCCAATATGGTTACCCGCATTTGGCTAGAAGATGCCATTGAAAGTGCATTAGATGGAATTGAAGTGGATTACCCCGAAATTCCGGCTGTGGGTTGTTCCATTAAGTGGAAGAAATAGGGCGACAATAGTCCGCGGTACACCATAATTTTAATTCGCACACAAGTGAGTAGCTTAAGCAACAAAGTCATTGTAATTACCGGGGCTTCCTCGGGCATAGGGGAGGCATGTGCATTAAATTTTGCATCGCATCAGTGTAAATTAGTATTGGCTGCCCGAAGTCTGGATAAATTGAAAGCCGTGGCCTCGGCATGCAAAGCAAAAGGAGCGGAGGTAATAACGGTTGGTTGTGATGTAGCCAAGGAAGAAGATTGCAAACATCTGGTGGAAGAAGGCATTCGTGCTTTCGGAACCATACATGTTTTAATAAACAATGCCGGTATTTCCATGCGGGCTGTTTTTGAGCAAACCGATTTGCAGGTCATCCGTCAGGTAATGGATATTAATTTCTGGGGAACCGTGTACTGTACCAAGTATGCACTGCCTTATATTCTTAAAGAGAAAGGTTCGGTAGTAGGCGTGTCATCCATTGCCGGATACAAAGGATTGCCGGGGCGCACGGGTTATTCTGCTTCTAAATTTGCCATGCAGGGATTTTTAGAAGCGCTGCGTACCGAGAATATGAAAAAAGGATTGCACGTGTTAATTGCGTGTCCGGGTTATACTGCGTCCAATATCCGCAATACTGCCCTAAATAAAGAAGGTAAATCGCAAAGCGAAACACCGCTTGACGAAAGCAAACTGATGCAGCCGGAAGAAGTAGCCGCGTATATTACCAATGCAGTAATAAAACGTAAACGCACATTGATTTTAACTACTCAGGGAAAGTTGGCTGTGTGGCTTAATAAGTTTTTTCCTGCTTTCACAGATAAAATGGTTTACAAAACCATATCCAAAGAACCGGATTCACCTTTTAAATAACCGTGCTACATGAGCATTGAACAGCAACTGATACAAGGAATACAAAAAGCATTTAAACAGGTTTACGGGGCTGAAACACTTCCGTCAGTTCCGGTAATAGAACAAACCAAAAAGGAGTTTTCGGGTGATTATACCTTTGTGGTATTTCCTTACCTTAAACTCAGCAAAAAAAATCCGGAACATACTGCCGGTGATATCGGGGAGTTCCTTAAAAAGGAGTTAACTTTTGTTTCGGGATATAACGTGATTAAGGGTTTTCTGAATATAGAAATCGGAGATGCCTTTTGGATAAAATTCCTGAATGAAAATTATTCAAACACTCAGTTTGGTAAAGCAGATTCAAAAAAACAAAAAGTGATGGTGGAGTATTCTTCGCCCAATACCAATAAACCGCTTCACCTCGGGCATATCCGCAACAATTTACTCGGGTACTCCGTAGCCGAAATTTTGGCTTACAGCGGCTATGAAGTGATAAAGGCCAACCTGATTAACGACCGCGGAATTCATATTTGCAAAAGCATGCTGGCCTGGATGAAATTTGGCAATGGCGAAACGCCACAGTCGTCCGGAATGAAGGGAGACCATTTGGTTGGAAAATATTATGTAGCATTTGATAAAGCCTGCAAAAGTGAAATTGATGTATTGGTGGCGGGTGGAATGGAAAAGGAAAAAGCAGAGCAGGAGACCACTCTGTTACAAGAGGCAAAAGAACTTTTACTTAAATGGGAGAACGGGGATGAAGAAACCCTGCGCATCTGGAAAATGATGAATGGCTGGGTGTACGAAGGATTTAATGTTACTTATAAACGACTCGGAGTAAATTTTGATAAATTTTATTACGAATCAAATACGTATTTACTGGGTAAAAAAGCTGTACAGGAAGGTTTGGCGCAGGGTGTTTTTTATAAGAAGGATGACGGCTCTATATGGATTGATTTAACAGCTGACGGACTTGACCATAAACTGCTTCAACGGGCGGATGGTACTTCGGTGTATATCACCCAGGATATTGGCACAGCTCAGATGAAGTATGACGAATACCACATGGATCGCTCGGTGTATGTAGTAGGCAACGAGCAGGACTACCATTTTAAAGTACTTCAATTGATTTTGAAACATCTTGGAAAAAGTTATGCCGATGGGGTATTTCATTTGAGTTATGGCATGGTTGATTTGCCAAGCGGCAAAATGAAATCGCGCGAAGGCACAGTAGTAGATGCCGATGACCTGCTGGATGAATTACACGCCACATCCGAGAAAATTACCAAAGAATTAGGCAAAACAGAAGGATTTACTCAGGAGCAGTTAAGTGAGTTGTACGAGCAAATAGGACAGGGGGCACTTAAATATTTTTTGTTAAAAGTAGATCCTAAAAAACGGTTACTATTCGACCCGAAGGAGAGTATCGATTTTCAGGGAAATACCGGTCCGTTTGTACAATATACCTATGCCCGTATTTCATCGGTTATGCGCAGCGCTCCTGCTTTTGGCAAAGCAGATGAAACACAATCGTTATTGACGGAGGAGAAGGAACTTATTTATGCCTTGTACCGGTTTGAAGAGGCGGTAGAACTGGCTGCCCGTGAAATGAGCCCTGCGGTAATAGCCAACTATGTTTATGAACTGGTTAAAGCATACAATAAAATGTACCACGAACTCACTATTTTAAAAGAAGCCGATGAGCAGAAACGAAATGTACGTTTAATGCTTTCGGCTATGACCAGGAATGTGGTGAAAACCGCCCTTGGCCTGCTTGGTATTGCAGCTCCGGAGAAAATGTAGAATGATTTTCATCTTGATAGTCAATTTCCTTTTTTAAACTCATCGAGTTTATTCCCATCTATCCTTTCTTTTTCCTTAATTCGTGGTATGCCCAAATTTCAAAGTTCTGTCAGCAGCAAGTTACCCAAAACGGGAACCACCATTTTTACCATTATGAGTGCATTGGCTAACGAGCACAAAGCCATTAACCTTGCACAAGGATTTCCGGACTTTCCGGTGTCTCCTAAACTTATTGATTTGATTCACCACTACATGAAGAAAGGGATGAATCAGTACGCGCCCATGCCGGGAATTATGAGTTTGCGCGAGAAAATTTCGAATAAAACCGAAGAATTATACTCAGCCAAATATGATCCTGAAAAGGAAATTACCATCACGCCCGGTGGTACCTGTGCCCTGTATGCGGCCATTACGGCTATGGTGCGCGAAGGTGACGAAGTAATTGTGATTGAACCTGCTTATGATTCGTATATTCCTTCTATTGAATTGAGCGGTGGTAAGCCAATTACCTATGAATTGCGTGCCCCCGACTATAAGATTGACTGGAACGCACTGAAAAAATTAGTCAATTTCCGTACGCGGATGATTATTATCAATACACCTCACAATCCATCGGGGGCTGTATTTACAGCAGCTGATATGCAAAAGCTGGAGAAAATTGTAGATAAAACCGATATTGTGGTATTGAGTGACGAAGTGTATGAGCATATAATTTTTGACGGGGTGGAGCACCAAAGTGTGGCACGTTTTCCAAAGCTGGCCGAGCGAAGTATTATTATTTCTTCATTCGGTAAAACCTATCACAGCACAGGATGGAAAATGGGTTACTGCTTAGCTCCCGAAAAACTGATGAACGAATTCAGAAAGGTGTACCAGTTTATGGTTTTTAGTGCCAACACGCCCATTCAATATGCTTTGGCCGATTATATGGATGATAAGAATGCGTATCTTGAACTGGGGCAATTCTATCAGGAAAAACGCGACTATTTCAGGAAATTGCTTAAAGGCTCAAAATTAAAATTGCTGCCATGCGGAGGATCGTATTTTCAATCGGTTATCTACGATAAAATTACCAAGGAACACGACCGTGATTTTGCCATAAGGCTTACCAAAGAATTTGGAGTGGCTTCCATTCCGGTTTCGGTATTTTACCGGCAGGGTACTGATGATCATGTGTTGCGGTTTTGTTTTGCCAAATCAAACGAAACGCTTGAGAAAGCAGCCGAAAAACTATGCAGGATTTAACGATTTATGGTATTCAGACTATTCTGCACTGGGAAAACCGGGAGGATAATCTTGCCATGCTGGCTACAAAAATCAAAGGCATTACCACTTCGCCCGATATTATCATTTTACCTGAAATGTTTACTACCGGTTTTAGCATGAAACCCGAATTGTTTGCCGAGGCACCCAATACCGAAACAACAGAATGGATGAAGCAGCAGGCTGCATTTACAGGCTCCGTTATTTGCGGTAGCGTGATGACAAATGAGCATGGAAAATACTATAACCGCTTTATCTGGATGCAACCCGATGGTGTTTGTGTTACCTACGATAAAAAACACTTATTCCGGATGGGAGAGGAAAATAATCATTACGTGTCGGGTACAAAACAAGTAGCAATAAGTTATAAGGGATGGAATATTGTTCCGCTGGTTTGTTATGATTTGCGTTTTCCGGTTTGGTGTCGTCACCCCGAAGCTAACCTGATGATAGTAGTTGCCAACTGGCCCGAGCGCAGAAATGAACACTGGATGAAATTACTAGAAGCAAGAGCCATCGAAAATCAGTGTTATGTGGCAGGAGTAAACAGGGTGGGAGAAGATGGAAATGCCATTTATTATTCGGGAAACAGCATGGTTGTTGATCCCAAAGGAGTGCGTTTAGCCTATGCCGAACATACCGATTGCGTGATTGAAGCTAAACTGAGTGCTGACGAAATGCTTGATTACCGTTCGCAATTTCCGGCATGGAAAGATGCGGATAATTTTGAATGGAAGCGCGGTTAATAGCCGTATTTATCTTTCCAAAGTTTTTTAAGAAACAGGCGAAATTCACTTTCCCTTGGGTTATTTCCCGGCTCATAAAATTTGGTTCTGCTAAGTTTTTCCGGCAAAAATTCGAGGTCGGTAAAATTCCCCTCATATGAATGAGCATATTTGTAATTTTTTCCGTAGTCTAATTCTTTCATCAGTTTGGTTGGTGCATTACGCAAATGTAATGGTACCGGAAGTTCTCCGTTTTTATGTAAGGCAGCATACGCTTCTTCAATGGCCATATACGATGCGTTGCTTTTACTGCTGCACGCCAGATAAACGGCTGTTTGAGCAAGAATAATTCTTCCCTCGGGCATACCAATCATATTGATGGCCTGAAAACAATTTGTGGCAAGCAACAAGGCATTTGGATTGGCATTTCCAATATCTTCCGAAGCAAGAATTACCATTCTGCGGGCAATAAATTTAATGTCTTCGCCACCATCAAGCATGCGGGCCAGCCAATACACTGCTGCATTGGGGTCACTGCCTCTAATTGATTTGATAAAGGCCGAAATAATATCGTAATGCTGTTCGCCTTTTTTATCATACACAGCAATCCGTTTTTGCAGGTAACTTTCAACTGATTTATTGTTTATGATAACCGGGTCATCGGTTTGTACATTCACTAATAATTCGAGCAGATTTAGTAATTTGCGGGCGTCTCCTCCCGAGAATAGAAGCAGGGCTTCGTTTTCTTCTACCTGTATTTTTCGTTTGCCAAGTATTTCATCCCGCGTGATGGCTTCGTGAAGAATTTCTTCCAGATCGCTTCGTTCAAGTTCTTTCAGAATATATACATGACAGCGTGATAACAAGGCAGAGTTTACTTCGAAAGAAGGATTTTCAGTAGTGGCTCCAATGAGCAATACAATTCCTTTCTCTACTGCACCAAGTAAAGCGTCCTGCTGGCTTTTATTAAACCGGTGGATTTCGTCAATGAATAAAACAGATTTTCCTTCCTGTTTTGATTTTTCAATTACCTGACGCAGTTCCTGAACTCCCGAACTGATGGCGCTAAGCATATGAATAGGTAATCCTAATTGCTGGGCAATTAAACAGGAGAGGGTGGTTTTACCAACTCCCGGTGGTCCCCAGAATATCATAGAAACTACCGACTTATTCTCTATGGATTTTCGCAGCAATGCTTCCTTGCCGAGCAAATGTTTTTGTCCCACACACGCATCAAGTGTTTGCGGTCGCATGCGTTCGGCCAATGGAATAGAGTTGCTCATGCTTGAGTGTTTTTCAATTTTTCACAGGCAAGTTTGAATTTATCAGGAACCGATTTTACTTTTCGTTCTTTGTAATCAAAACAAACCATTCCGGTTTTGGCAAGTGCGGTGTTCTTTTGCTGCGTGAGATTATACAACTGGTAATACAATTCAAAACCAGCTCTGCTAAAATCGCCAAGTCCAATATTAATTTGAATCGCATCTTTATAAAATGCCTCCGATTGATATACCACTGCAGTATCGGCTTGTATCAGACTTACACCTTCAATGTCCGATTCGAGGTAACCAAGCGACTCAAAAAAACGGATTCTTGCTTCATGAAGATAGCCAAGCACTCGGTCGTTGCCAAGATGATTACCATAATTGATATCCATTACTGAAACCACTATATTGGTTGTAAATGCTACAGGTTCAGGGAAATGCAATTCAATTCGAGCCATATTGTTTTAAAGAGCAAGTTACACTTTCAGCTCAATTCAAGTCAATAAAAAAATATCAATGAAAAACATAGCCAAATTATTAGGATTATTAGGTGTATTATCTTAATTTAGAGGCATATTTAAAAGAATGGCCAAGCCGTTCAACAGTAAAATGCAAAGACTGAAAGAAAGTGTTTACTTCCTTGCTGTACTTGGTATGCTTCTGCCAGGTCAGGTTTTTGCGCAATGTATTGGTGTCGATTTTACTGCACCTACTACGGTGGCATGTGCTCCAGCAGTGTTAAATTTTACAGCCATTGGTGTTCCCGCAGGTTCCACATTCAACTGGAAGTTTGGCACAACAAGCATAAGTGGGAATGATACCATCTCTTATATTTTTACCAAGAAAGGTCTTTACACAGTTGAGATGGAAGCTACCATACCCAGTATGGGAACATGTGTGGTTACTAAAAGCGCCTACGTAAATATTTATATGCCCGATACACCGGTTCTGGTAGTAGATAAACCTAAATTATGTAACGGGAGTGACTCGGTACAACTGAAAAATATTAAACCCGGTTTTAGCCGCATTGACTGGATTATTGAAGCGCAAAATCTTCAGAATCGTGGCGACTCCCTAAAGTATTTATTTTTTATTCCGGGGGCAAAGCATATCGGAGTTAAAGTGTACGATGCACTCGGCTGTCCGTTTTTGAAAATGTTTGATTCAGCTGTAGTGGTTAATTACACGCCCAACATCAGTATTAATCCTTCTAAAACGCAAGGATGTAAACCGCTTATTACAAATTTTTCGATTAGTAACAATCAACCATCTCGTCAAATTGTAAGTTATAACTGGCAATTTCCCGGAGGCACTCCTTCTTCTTCCACTTTAGCCAGTCCACCTAATATCAAATACCTTACTTCAGGCAATTACAATGTTATTTTAACAATAAAAACAGCCGATAGTTGTGTTTATACCAAAACACAAAATTTTGCTTTTTACGCAGAAGATACTTTAAAGCCTACTTTTGCTATTTATGACTCGGTAGGTTGTGCCGGCACCCAGTTTTCATTTGTAAATACATCGCCTAAAGCTCAATTTCCAGGTTCTTTATTCTGGACTTTATCGGGTACTTCCGGTTCTGACTGGGTACTTACAACCGATACGCTTAACCGTGGTAAAGATACCATGGAGTATAACATTTTTAATCCGGGCTTATATACTGTTAAATTAGAACATTATCTTAATGGGTGTGTGAATAACACTACTAAAGTAAATTCGGTACATGCTTTTGAGGTTGGTAATTCCTTTATGTCTGCCGATAATATTTCCTGCATTGTTCCCGATTCGGTTCATCTGACAAACACTTCCAATATTACGAGCGGAAAGTTGTTTAAATGGAAATTGCTCGATAACAAAGGAGGACTTGTGGACTCTTCCAGTAGCCTGAATCCCGTTTTTAATATAACCAAACAAGGTAATTACACTGTAGAAATGACGACCACCATTCCAGGTAAATGTGTAGATAAAAATACTAAGTCGAATTTTATCAAAATCACTAAACCTAAAGCAAGGTTTATAAGCGATACCGTGGCCTGTGCTGAGAAAGAAATTAATTTTTCCCAGGATGTACTACCTTACACTTCAGATTCCATTCACTACAAATGGTTAATTTGGAATAAGGACAGTACTGATACCCTGAAAACGGAATCCGACAATCCTTTTATAAAATATGCATTTAACGATACTGGCTTTTTTGATTTAACCTTTATTACCTATAGTGGTCAGTGTGCCGATACATTACGAAAAGATTCAGCAATTCATCTTATTCGTTATAAGGGTGGAATAAAAAATACTTTTGCAAAGGCGTATTGTGTAGGGGTCCCAATAGGTACCGGTCCACAGGTATTGGTTACACCTAAGAACAGATCAATGATGATGGCTGATTGGACATTTACCCTTGAATCCAATCCTTCAGTAAGTGTAAGCTGTCAGGGTATTTCGCCCGGCCCACCTCCTAAACCCGATTTTGAAGCCGGGGTGGCATTTATGATTCCCGGAAGGTACAATGCCAGATTGGTACTGCATGACGGTTTTTATAATTGCATGGATACATCCTATCTTGATACTGTTATTAAAATCAGTGACGTAGATGTCAAGATGAATGTGGTGCCGGGTTGCAGGCCATATTCAGAACCTGTGACTTTCACCCCCATATATAACTATCATTATGGAAATGCTTCTTCTAAAATTAATGCCTTATGGAAATTGCAGATAGATACATTCTATTGCAAACCTAAAGACAGTGTAAACTACTACTACAATTCCACAGGTGATACCAGTTATATGCACATTTTCCGACCACAGGTGTATGATGTGTCAGTACGGGTAACCAATTCGGATAATTGCAGTAAATTTTATTATACACAGTACGCCATTGATGTGATGCGCGAAGCCATCATTGATGTGCCCGATAGCGGATGTAAAGGAACCTCGTCTCCAATTACGAATGCTACCTATGGCCGTCATCATAAATATAAATGGATAACAGATAGACCCACGCTTCAGTTTCTTCCTTCAGATACTTCATTTGCCCCATCGCTCAGCTTTACGGATACCGGATTAACCAGAGTAATTTTTGAAGCTTATGATACGCTACTGGGTTGTATTGACCGGGATACCGATTGGGTGTATATCAAATCGCTGGATATAAATTTTACCACCATTGATACGTTTAAAAAGTGTGCTCCTGCACTGGTCAATTTTAAAGTAACCGGACCGGCTGATGTTATTTATACCTGGAGTTTTGGTGACGGAGATTCTATTGCAACTGCAGGAACCGATATTTATCACCTGTACAGGAAAAATTCAGGAACCTCAGCATCCGATGGATTTACAGTGTGGTTGTACGGAGTAAATACGCTTGGTTGTCAAAGTACCTTATTACGGACAAATTATATAAAAATCCAGGGACCTGTTCCAAAATTTGATTTGCTCGACAGTATAGGTTGCGAACCTTTTCAGGTCCGTTTTATCAATCAGTCTTCGAACCTGAAAAGTTTTTATTACGATTATGGCGATGGTTCACCAATTGATTCCTCTACCATGAATCCGAACCATGTGTACAAAATTAAAAATCCGAGTTCAAATCAGGAAGTATTTAAGCCAAAATTACTTGCCTACGATAATGACTTTTGTTTCAGTATCTATGAGGATTTTGATTCGGTAATTGTTCACCGTAAACCCAGAGCAGGTTTTACAGCCAATAAACGACAGGCTTGTCAGTTGGAAACTATCCTGCTTACCGACACAACTGCCCTGTCGGCAAAAAGATACTGGGACATCAATAACGATTTGGTAGCCGATGATTCAGCCCAGACTTCCGGTTTTAGTTTTCTGCCCGGATTTCATACAGTGAGGATGCATGTAATCACTACTGCCGGATGTGCGGATACATTAGTGAAACCAAATTATATTTTAATCAATCCGTCACCGGTAATTAATTTTTCAGTGGGCGATACGGAGTTGTGTTTTGGTAACCCAGCCGGATTGGTTATGTCTTATTCATCAGCTATTCCGTTAAAATCTCAGTTATGGGAATTCGGAAGTGTGACGGGAACAGAAGATACCTCCACATTTAAAAATCCGTATTATACTTTTAAGACTCCGGGATATAAAAACATCACCCTCACCGTTTATGATTCTAACAGTTGCGAGGGCAAGTTGCAAAAGAATAATATTCTGCTTGTAATGGATACGGTAATCAACGAATATCCCGTACTTCAGAATGTAACCGTTGATTTAAACCATGCCGTTGAAGTAACCTGGAAAAATCCTGTTCCTATACGAAAGTTTGATGAATACAGGCTCTATCGTTCCACACCATCGCAGCCCTGGAGCAAGGTTGGGGCATTCAGAAAATCCACCGATACGTTGTGGGTAGATTTCAGCCGACTTGCAAAAGACGAGCCTGTAACATATCGGTTGACTCAAACCAATCGTTGCGCTACCGAATCAACACCTTCGCCCGGATTTACTACCATTTTTAATCAGGTGCAATCAACGGTTCACGGAGAAAATCAACTCAAATGGACTTCGTTCCAAGGATACAATTTATCCGAGATACGGGTGTTTGGTTCGTTTGTCAATAAACAACCCGAGTACGAATTACTGGCCATTTTGCCTGCAAATGCCACTGAATTTATTGACAAAAATCTTTGCCCGGTTGAGAAGTTCTATCGGGTAAAAGCAATATCGGCTACTGACACCAATTTGTTTTCATTCAGCAACTACGGCAATAAAATTCCGTTTTATGAGATGCCAGTTCAAGTGCCAATGGTGAGAGTGGCTACAGTGGAGGATAATAAAGATGTATCAGTTAGTTTCACTAATCCTTATACGCGAAAAGGCGATTTAATAGTTGACAGATACGACACGCTTTACGGATGGCTAACGGGTTTTGAAACATTAACAGGCAGCGCCCCTAGAATAACTGATAACCGGGTTCAGGTAGATAAATATATTTATCAGTATAAAGTTAAATTCAGAGATACCTGTGGTTTGGAAAGTGATTACGGAAACAGTGGAGCAAATATTTTGTTAAAAGGAATAGTGCAAAATGATATGCCTAACCTGAAATGGTCTTCTTACAAAGAGTGGCCATCCGGGGTAAGTCATTACCTGGTTCAGATTTGGAGGAATGGAATTTTTGAAACGCGCGCTAAAATAAATTCGGATACACTCTTCTGGATTGACGAAAAAATTTATATGGATATTGATACAGCTTATATCTACCGGATTGTTGCTGTATCAGGTGATTTGATGGACACAAGTATCTCCAATTACAAACCGCTCACCCTTGATTCGCGTATGTGGATTCCATCGGCTTTTACCCCTAATGGCGATGGAGTAAACGACTTATTTTACCCTGTGGCAGTTGGTGTGTATAACGATTCGCCTTTAGACGAACTACGCTTCATGATGCAAATTTATAACCGTTGGGGAGAGTTACTTTTTGAATCGCAGAATATGTTTGTTGGCTGGGACGGTACTTTTAAAGGAGTTGATTGTCCCGAAGGAGTGTATTCCTACAGCATCAAAGCCATTGGGGTGGATAATGGCAAGATGATTCGTAAAGGAACCGTTACCTTAATACGTTAGGAAATAAATTTATATTTCCATTCCTGTTCAGGTACCATGCAGCTATCCCGTTTGCCAAACCATTTGTATCTGCGCGTAGCAATAAAGCGATACAACAGGTCGCGCAAAAATGGCGGTATTACTATTAGCCAATAGAGTACACCCCAGATTCCTCCAAGTTGCCTTGCTATTTTTAATGCAGCCGTAGATTCAACATACAATTTCCCATCCTGAACCAGTAATACCGAAGCTGGTGCCTGCAACAAGTAAGGCTGATTGGCAAAGAGTTTTTCGGCCAGCGGTGATTGTAATGCGGCAAAGCGAAAAATATCCTTTTTATCACGGGCTATCACAAACTGCACACTCTTATTGCACAGGTTACAAACTCCGTCAAAAAAAATCACAGGTTTCTGTTGTTCAAAAGAAGCAGGAGTTTTACCCACGAATATCTTAAATTTGCGCCCTCAAAGGTAGAAAGAAACATGTTCGAAAGTTTAAGTTCCAAACTCGAAAAAGCAATTAAAACCCTGAAAGGCCAGGGGCGCATCACCGATATAAATGTTGCTGAAACAGTTAAAGAAATTCGCAAGGCACTGATTGATGCTGACGTAAACTACAAAATTGCCAAGCAGTTTACCGATAATGTAAAAACCAAAGCCATGGGCGAGGATGTTATAAACAGCATTTCTCCCGGGCAATTAATGGTGAAAATTGTTAATGATGAACTGGTTTCGTTATTAGGAGGCGATAAACAGGATATTAATCTTTCCGGTTCTCCGGCCATTATTCTTATGTCGGGTTTACAGGGATCGGGTAAAACTACTTTCTCGGGCAAACTGGCTGGTTACTTAAAGAGTAAAGGACTTACCGTAATGCTGGCTGCGTGCGATGTGTATCGTCCGGCTGCTATTGAACAATTGCGTGTAGTGGCCGAGCAAATTAAGGTGCCGGTGCATTTGGATAGTGAAACCAAAGACCCCGTTAAAATTGCCAACGATGCCGTGCAAAAGGCAAAAGAAACAGGTGCCAAAGTTCTGATTATTGACACCGCAGGCCGGCTTGCAGTGGATGAGGAAATGATGAATGAAATTTCCCGCCTTAAATCGTCCCTTAATCCCTCCGAAATATTATTTGTGGTAGATGCCATGACCGGGCAGGATGCCGTAAATACCGCCAAAGCTTTTAATGATGTACTCAATTTTGACGGAGTGGTGCTTACCAAAATGGATGGTGATACCCGTGGAGGGGCGGCTCTTTCCATCAAATCGGTGGTAAATAAACCCATTAAATTTATTGGTACCGGTGAAAAACTTGATGCCATTGATTTGTTTTACCCCGACCGCATGGCCCAGCGCATTTTGGGAATGGGAGATATCGTTACCCTGGTGGAGCGGGCTCAGAGTATTTACGACAAAGAAGAAGCAGAGCGATTACATAAAAAACTAACTCAGGATAAATTTGACTTTGAAGATTTTCTGAATCAGATTCAGCAGATAAAGAAAATGGGCAATATCAAAGATTTGGTTTCTATGATTCCGGGTGTAGGTAAAGCCATAAAAGACCTGGATATAAGTGACGATGCCTTTAAAGGAATCGAAGCCATTATCCGTTCCATGACTCCCCAGGAACGTAAAAACCCCGATATGATTAACGGCTCTCGCAAAAAACGAATTGCCAGCGGAAGCGGTACCGATTTGCCTCAGGTAAACCAGTTGCTGAAACAATTTGAAGATATGCGCAAAATGATGCGCACCATGAATAAAATGCAGGGAAGCGGCCGGGGAATGCGAATGCCCTTCGGGAGATAAGTTATTGAATTATTAAAAATTCATTGGTTGTTGTACCTTTAAACCCGGTTTAAACCGATTAGCCGCTTTTTTTACAATGAAGTAAAGGGCACTGGCGTTATCAGGTTGTATCCTATACTTTATAACATGAAACGAGTTATTTTTTCCGCACTGTTTTTTCTGATTTTTTCTCAGGTAAAAAGTCAGAATTTCAAGTACACCCGCAGCCCTGTTGATATCACCAATAACAGCGATTTCTCTACCTTTAAGCTCATGGACTCAGCCATTCAGAATTACCATGTTTTTTTTAGTGGCGAAAATCATCAGTTTAAAGCCAGCAATGCACGCCTTGAACTGAAATTGTTAAAATACCTGCACGAAAAAGCCGGAGTAAATCACCTGCTTCTGGAGTTTAGTTTTACCACCGGATACCTGCTCGAAAAATACATGTTTGAAAATGATACTCTGGCTTATGCCATGCTCAAAGCCAATTACCACAATCAATACATGTGGATGTTTGAACATTTAAAAGAGTACAATGCCACCCTTGATAGCACTCATAAAATTCATGTTCACGGAATAGACTTTGAAGATGATATGCAACTGGCCGTGCGCACACTGGTGATGCTGATGCCTGATACGGAAGCTCCTGATTCTATCGGGTTGCATATTGAAACCCTGCGTGGCATGAATGGCCGCTATGCCCGCAATACCGAATATAATGAATTTGAAGCGGTAGAATTGGGAACGGGTATTTTCGGGTACAATTACCGCGCAGGCCGCACCATTGCTGATTTACTCGATAATTACGACAGGCAAAAATCAGTATACGATGTGTATTTCGGCAAAAATGCCGCTCTGGTTCGCACCATTATGTGGCATATGAAAGAAAATTTACAATGGCGCGAATATTACACCGGTGGCAATATGCAGGAGCGACCCTTCCGGGAGCGCTACATGTACAACAATTTTCTAAAGCTTGTAGAACAAAATCCGGGAGGTAAATTTTTCGGACAATTTGGTCGTTGCCATACCAGCCTTAACCAAACAGACGAGAATTGTGATGTAACCTTTTTTAACTCGCTTGCAGGTAAAATTAACAATAGCCCCAATCCTTACCTTAAAGGGAAGGTTTTTATTGCAGCGGGTTTTTACCCTCATGCCGAGTTTAGCGGGACTTCGCTCTCGAAAAACAACTTCACCTCGTTTTTAAATAAAATGGAAAAAGAAGCTTACGATACTTCCATCACGTTATTTCTGGTTGAAAAAGATTCAATGCACTTCGGAGATTTATATAAGCACTATAATTTTATTTTTTTCAATAATAACTCGCTGGCCGATGACCGGGCACTGAAAGTAGAAAAAGGAAGAAAAAAGCATAAAGGTTTTTTTGGTAGAGCGTTGGATAAGGAAACGTTTGTGGGGGTAAGCGGAGAGTACCAGTTATCGGGTGTTAAAACTACCGGACTCACCCCATTTTTTAATAGCTATGGTTTACCCGTTCCTGTAAGTCCCCTCAGTTTGCAGGGACTTTCCCTCACCGTGTTTAATGATTATTCGGGCAATTACGGCAGTATTCATTATACCAAGATGAATGAAGTAAAGTATGCCACCAGTGATACTTCCAGGTTTTCGTTTAATGCCTCATCCGTTTCTTTTAAATACGGAAGTGACTTTTTTGCTCATAATCCGTTTATCAATATCATTCCGTGTTTCGGGCTTACCTATACCGAGTACCGCATAAGCCACACCATTACCAAAACCCCATCTTTGTTTCAGGCTGAAAAAAGCGGAGGCGAGATACTTTATAAAAACCCGGCTATTTTGGGCGATGTATCATTGCGGGTGAGTACCCATTTTTACATGATAGGTTTAAGTGCATGGGGCGGCTACCAGTTTGATCTGTCGGGGCAAAAATGGCGCAGAGACGGGAGCTATTCCTCGCTGGCTCCCAAAACTTCGTTAAGTGGCTGGTATGCCGGAGCAGGAGTGGGGTTGTTTATTAATAACTAAAAATAAGGTTGGCAGGGATGCCAACCTTGGACAAATAGTCCCCCTTGCAGCGTTGGGCCGTGAAATAAGAGAAGGGGGCAGGGGGATGTGTTCTCCATCACTCTGAAACCTCAAGAGCAGAGCAGGCCCTCAGCTATTCGGGATTTGCAATCCTGAATGAAATTTCAAGAAGGATTTGTAATCCGCCTTACCATGAGCTCGCGCCATCAGTGCATCTTTAATTTATAAATTTACTCCCAATCCAAACGAAAGTTACTTGCCCCATCTTTGTTTATCACATACACATCAAACGAATTTTGGTGTTTGACAATAGAATCTCCTACGACCACATTTTTAAAGTTTTTAATCTTAACCTTCCCGATGGTAAACTCATCATTCGGATGTTTTCTAATACTTAAAACATAAAAATCTTTTTCATATTCTTTGAGATAAACTATTCTGCCAGTAAAACGTTTTCTGTAAATACTTTTTAAATAGTCTTTTTCTTGGTTAGAAAGAGTAGCTCTGTACTGCAAGTAGTAAAAGATGCAGATTATACAGGAGATGATAGTGATACCGATTAGAATAAATCTGAAAAATTGGTTTTTGCTTATCATTTTTACCTCTGCAAGTTAATCAAAACCGTTGTAACCGGCAGTTATTTGGTAGCAGCAAGCAGGTACGGGCTTTGTTTTTCGGGGTAAATCGCGGGCAACATTTTGATTTTTCAGATTTTACCCCGACATTTGCCCTCCCGTTTGGGTACTTTGTTCAAGCGGTTAGTTTTTAAACACTTAAATAAATACAACATGTCAGTAAAAATCAGATTACAGCGTTTCGGACGTAAACAATCTGCCTACTATCACATAGTGGTGGCCGATGGACGTTCACCCCGTGATGGAAAATTCATTGAGCGTATTGGTGATTACAATCCCAATACCAACCCGGCTACCATAAACCTTGAGTTTAACAAAGCCGTTGAGTGGTTAAGTAATGGTGCACAACCTACCGATACCTGTCGCGCTATCCTTTCCTACAAAGGAGTAATGTACAAACATCATTTGGATCGCGGAGTAGCTAAAGGAGCTTTAACAGCCGAACAAGCCGAAACCAAATTGAACAAATGGCTGGAAGAAAAGAATGCTAAAATTACGGCCAAAGCCGATAGCTTATTGTCGTCAGCCGACAGGAAGAAAAAAGCTGCTTTAGAAGCCGAAGCGAAAGTAAACGAAGAAAGAACCAAAAAAATAGCTGCTAAACAATCGGCCTTAGCTGCCGAAGTAAGCGCAAGTGCCGAAACTGCTACAGAAGAGGCTCCTGCTGCTGAAGAAACAGCTGCTGAGTAAAGCGTTTTTATGGCTGCAGAAAAAAAATATTCGGTAGCCGGTTTTATATCCCGCACACACGGACTAAAAGGTGAATTGAAGGTAAAACTCAGTTCACCTTTTTCTTTTGCCGATATGCTGGTAAAAGGGGCCGTAATGCTTGAGATAAAAGGTAAACCAATACCTCATTTTATCGAAACATTTAATGATTCGGGCACTGATATCATTATCAAATTGCAGGATATAAACCATGTAGACCGCGCACAGGGATTAGTGGGGCTGCATGTGATGGCCGATGATAAATTATTGGCTGAAAGTGATGAAAACCAACTGAAACTATTTAAAGAATTTTTATTGATTGATAAAAATTTAGGCACAATAGGGCGGGTGACAGATGTAACTGAGATGCCGGCACATCCGCTGCTTACCGTTGATTTTAACGGGGAAGAAGTTTTGGTGCCGCTGGTAGATGATTTTGTGATTGAGATTAAAAAACGCAAAAAAGAAATACACGTAGAGTTGCCCGAGGGGCTGCTGCATCTTAACCGGTAACCATGCATATTGACATCCTTACTCTTCATCCAGATTTGTTGCAAAGTCCGTTTAACTACTCCATAGTGAACAGGGCCAGGGAGAAAGGACTGGTGCAAATAAACCTGCACAATCTGCATGATTTTGCTCCCAACAAATGGCGCAAAGCCGATGATTATCCGTTTGGCGGAGGTGCCGGCATGGTGATGATGATTGAACCCATTGACCGTTGCCTGAGCGAACTGAAACAGCAGCGCGTTTATGACGAAGTGATTTACCTGTCGCCCGATGGAGAACTGTTTGACCAAAAGATGGCCAATGAACTTTCGCTCAAAAAAAATATCTGCTTTTTGTGCGGCCATTACAAAGGTGTTGACGAAAGGGTGCGCGAGCATTTAATTACCCGCGAAGTTTCTATTGGCGATTATGTGCTTACCGGTGGCGAACTGGCCGCTGCCGTGATAGTAGATGCCATTGTACGTTTAATTCCCGGTGCAATGAGTGACGAAACATCGGCCCTTACCGATTCATTTCAGGACGGATTGGTGAGCCCGCCTGCTTATACCCGTCCGGCCGAATATAAAGGTTGGAAAGTACCCGATATTCTTTTGAGCGGACATCAGCAAAAAATTGATGAATGGAGGCATGAGCAATCCATTGAACGCACCAAACAACGCAGACCGGGGTTGTTTAATGAAGAAAATCTATAATTAAATAGCGCGCGAAGTGCTCCTTTTTTCGCTAAATTTGACCTCACTTAATCACTAATTTCTACCTTATGAGTAAAATGATGCGCATTGAACAAGTAATGACCGATAAGGTTACTGTTGCTAACCTGCACAATAAATTTTCACAGGTGATGGATTTTTTTCAGTTGTTTAAAATTCACCACCTTCCTGTTATGGATGGTGATACCATTATAGGAATTATAAGCGTACATGATGTGCTGCATTTTATGCACGAACGCTTTCTTAAAGGAGATGCTCTTACCCTGGCACAATTAGATTCCGATTTTTCTATTGCAAATATCATGACTCCGAACCCGGTAACCATTTCGCCCGATGCCACTTTACTCGAAGCATTGGAATTGTTTGACGAAGGGAAATTTCGTGCACTTCCGGTGGCCGAAGACGGAAAAATACGCGGCATTATTACCTACAAAGATCTGGTGCGGGTATACTCGTGGGAAAAACATAGCTGATTGAGGAGTACATAACAAACCGACTTCGCTCTTAAAACACCCTTTTCTTACTGACCATTATCATATTGTTACTTGATAAACGTCATAGTTCAGCTATGTATGCAGGGGTACCTTTGTCTCATCAAAATATCATATTATGAGCAAGCATATTTTAGTAAGCCAGATCATGACCAACAAGGTTACGGTGGCCAGTCCCTCAAACACGTTTATGCAGGTAATGGATTTTTTTACCCTGTTTAATGTAACCCATTTACCGGTAGTAGATAATGAAGTTCTTTTGGGTATTATAAGCCTGAAAGACGTAAACCGTTTTGTACACGATAAAATTGAAAAAGGCGAGTCGGTGAATAAAGAAAACCTGTCTGATGGGTTTGATATTTTAAAACTAATGACTCCGGGGCCGGTAACAGTAACCCCTGATGCTACTTTAGAAAATGCTTTGGATATATTGGGAAAGGGGGCTTTTAGTTCACTTCCGGTAGTAGAGAACGGTAAACTTTGCGGCATTGTAACCATAAGCGATTTGGTACGCGTTGTGGCTTATGAAACCAACAAAGGGCCAATCATGCATTTATAAATTAAGTTGCATCCATAAGTTCAGCGTTACATAAATAAGGCAGGTTATCCGGAAACGGGTAGCCTGTTTTTTTTAGGCAATCGTTATGGTTTCGGAAGCAGAATAAATATTAAAGCGATCGTTTCGTAAAAACCCGATAAGGGTAATATCAAATTCTTTGGCCGTTTGCACCGCCAGACTTGAAGGCGCTCCAATGGCGCATACCATCCGTACACCGGCCATAGCTGCTTTTTGAAGCAACTCAAAACTGGCTCTTCCGCTTAGCAAAATGATATGTTGGTTTAAGGGCACTAATTCTTTTCCGATAGCAGCCCCAATCAGTTTATCCAACGCATTGTGGCGTCCCACATCTTCGCGCATCAGCAACAGGTTTCCAACGGTATCAAACAGTGCACAGGCATGTATACCTCCTGTGTGTTCAAACAGGGTTTGCTGCCCGCGCAACAGGTTTGGAAGTGAATGCAACAAAGAGGCGGTTAACATAAAGGGTTTATTGTCGGGAAGAATGCGGCAATGCGTTTTTACTGATTCAATAGATGCTTTGCCACATACTCCGCAACTCGATGTAGTATAAAAATTACGCGATAGTTTATCAAGGTCCACCTGCACGGTTTCACTCAACTCGGCTCTGACAATATTTTCTGAATTTTCTTTTGTGTTGAGTTCGGTACAGTAGCGTATTTGAGTGATATCGGAAGCCTTTTCAATAATGCCTTCCGTAAATAAAAAACCCAGCGCCAGTTCAAAATCATTTCCGGGGGTACGCATGGTTACCGAAATACTTTTTTGTTCGCGGGCATGGGCGGTGCCAAATCCCAAACGAATTTCCAATGGCTCTTCGGCAGCAAGCAAATCGGTAGTCTGTAAGCTTTCTGAAGCCATTATTTTTTGAACCGGAACAGCAATAACAGGCGTTTTACCCATAGGGCGAAGATACCATTTTTTGCACTATTGAATGATGGAATGAACTTTCTGTAACAGCCGCAATGACAGCGTGGGCAAGGTGGAACAAAAAAGCCCCACATGAAACGGGGCTTTTTGTTTGATAGAAGCAGAGATTATTTCCCCGCTATTTCTTTAATTTTTTTCTCCAGTTCAAATTCGTCACCTTCCACATAGCCATTATGCGTATAAACAATTTTGCCTGTTTTGTCGAGTAATACAGTATAAGGCACAGAGGGGGCATTGAGGGCACGTTTCAGGTCCTCGTTGCTGTCAAATAGCACATCGTAGTCCCAGCCTTTACCATCTACAAAAGGTTTTACCTTCATCGTATTTTTGGCATTATCAACAGTTACCGCCACCAATTGAAGGTTATAATTGGCTTTCCAGTCATCGTAAACTGTTTGGATATTGGAGAGTTCTTTAACACAAGGCGAACACCAGGTAGCCCAAAAAGAAATGATGGTAATTTTTCCGCTTTTCGAGTAATCCGATACGTTTTTAGGTTTTCCGTTCATATCCTTCAGCACCAAATCGGGGAGCGACTGGCTGTTTTGAGCCATAAGGCTAAGGGCAAAGGTAAGGGTGAGGGCAAGGGCAATTTTTTTCATGACTTCGCTTATTTTGAGCTACGATTTTACAACAATCAAACCAAATTGCCAAAGAGTGCACCTATGGCAAATGTCTTCCGTTTTATTGACTCACAGGTTATGAAGCAAATGCACTCAGGCCGGGCCTATCTGTTAAGCTATCCACATTTCACTAAAAATCCCCCGCAAAACTTTCCCATTCGCCCTTATATTTGTGCGAAATGAGAATAGGGATTTTATTTGGCGGCCAGTCGCGCGAGCGGGAAGTATCCTTTGCCGGTGGCCGAACGGTGTATGATAACCTGAATAAAGAATTGTTTGAAGCTGTTCCGCTTTTTGTCGACAGTTTTAATAATATCATTCTTCTTAACTGGGAATTTGTGTACAAAGGGAGTATCCGCGATTTTTATCCTCCGGTATCTGCTCTCCCGCACTCAAAACTCGATTTTCAGTATTATGCCGAAAATCTGGGTGACCTTACCCCGCAGCAGCAGGAAGAACTTATTACCACCATAGGCCGAAAAGTGCAGCCACATGAACTTAGTGAACTCATCGATTTTGCTTTTCTGGCCCTGCACGGTGCTTATGGCGAAGACGGAACTATTCAAGGGTTACTTGAGTGGTATGGTATACCGTATTCAGGTTCGGGTATATTGCCATCGGGTATTGGTATTAACAAGCGCATGCAAAAGGAATGGCAACAGTCCGGTGGATATCCAAGCCCTCAGTTTTTGCACATTTCAAGAAAGGACTGGCTCACCGGTAACCGCAAGGAATTGTTTGCCCGCGTGGTTGAAACCCTGCCACTGCCCTATGTAATGAAACCCGCCAATCAGGGTTCGTCAATTGGGGTGAGTATTTTTCGCACCAACGATTTTGACGCTTTTGCCCAGGCAATTAATCGCAGCTTTTTCATTGAGCATTTGTATAAACCCGAGTGGGTTACTTTAACCGAAGAAAACAAAGCAGCTTTGTTGTTGCGTTTAGCCGATATACGCGAAGGAATAGGTTTGCCGGCATTGGTAAACGGAACCAAGGTGTTTGATGCCGATGGATTGTTGCAGGCAATCGACCTCGCTTTTTCAAGCCATGATGTAGTTACTATTGAAGGATTGTATGGAGAGAGTGAAGTGCTGATGGAAGAGTTTATTGAAGGCCGCGAATTTTCGTGCATCGTTATTCAAAACACCAATGGAGAACCTGTGGCATTGCCACCTACCGAGATAGTGAAAGGCCATGAGGTATTTGATTACCGCTCTAAGTATCTTCCGGGATTATCGCGTAAAATTACGCCCATTCATTTGCCCGATGCCGATGTGGAACGCATTCGTACCGAATGTGTGCGTCTGTTTAACTTTTTTCATTTCAACGTGTATGCCCGTATTGACGGATTTATAAAAGCTGACGGTACCATTTACCTCAACGACCCCAATACCACATCGGGAATGATGCCTTCCAGTTTTTTCTTTCATCAGGCAGCCGAGATCGGATTAAATCCATCGCAGTTTTTAACTTATATTATTTTTACTTCCTTAAGCGAACGGGCGCGCACCTGGCAGCAAAATGTGCATGTACGCCAGTTGCTTGAACAATTGAATGCCGCGCTTGAAAAACAACGCAGCGTGAAAGAAACCCGAACCCGCATTGCGGTAATCATGGGCGGGTATTCATCTGAGCGGCATATTTCAGTAGAGAGCGGACGTAATGTATACGAAAAATTATCGGCTTCTACCAAGTACCAGCCTGTGCCGGTATTTCTTACAGGTAGCGATGAGCACCATGAGTTGTACCTGCTTCCGGTAAACATTATGCTTAAGGATAATGCCGATGATATAAAAGAGAAAGTAAAGCACTTTCATCAGAATCCGGTTTTGCAGCGCATCATTACTGAATGCAGCGATGTGATTGAAACTTTCTCAAGTGGAAGCAAAACCATTTTTGAACCTCAGAAAATTTCGTTTACAGAGTTGGCCGAAAAAGCGGATGGAGTATTTATTGCATTGCATGGACGCCCGGGTGAAGACGGCAGCCTGCAAGTGGAACTCGAAAAGGTGGGACTACCTTATAATGGGTCGGGTACCGCTTCGAGCCAGATTACCATCAACAAATTTGAAACAAGCCGCATTCTGCGCGAGCACGGTTTTTTGGTAGCCACCGGATTAATGGTGTACCAAAAAGAATATGTTACGGATACGGCTAAGGTAATTGGCACCATTGAGCAAATGGGCTATCCCGTAATAGCCAAACCCTCGGATGACGGATGCAGTTCGGCTGTGAAAAAAATAACCAACAGGGTTGAATTGATTGCTTATGTACATACCATATTCAGGCAAACCGAAGAAATAGGAAAGGAAGAAGCAAAGGTGTTGCGCCTGATGCCGAAAGAAGAATTTCCCAGGAAAGATTATTTTTTAGTTGAGAAATTTATTGAGAAAGGAAACGCAAAACATTTTCTGGAAATAACCGGGGGGTTTGTAACACATCGGGGTAAAAAGGGTGAAGTAGAATATGAAATGTTTGAACCCTCAGAAGCCTTGGCGCAAAATGATATTTTATCACTGGAAGAAAAGTTTTTAGCAGGGCAGGGGCAAAATATTACTCCCGCAAGGTATGCAAAAACTCCCGGAGAAAATAAGCGCATTTCACTGATAGTGCAGGAGCAACTGAAAAAAGCAGCAACGGTGCTGGGGGTTGAAGGATATGCCCGTATAGATGCTTTTGTGCGCATCAATCATGACGACTCGGTAGAGGTCATTTTTATTGAAGTGAATTCGCTTCCGGGTATGACGCCCGCTACCTGCATTTTTCATCAGTGTGCCATAAACGGGTATAAGCCATTTGAATTTATTGACGCCATTCTGGAGTACGGATTTAAACGTAAGGGAAAATGAAGCTGTTTCGGTTTTTGATATCGAAGGTTTTTGTAACGCATATATTGTTGGCGCTGCTGCTGCTTTTTGCCCTGCTGCTGCTTATGTTTAACTGGCTCAATTCGCATACCCGCCATGGCGAATCAATGGCCGTGCCCGAGTTGCGGGGCATTCGCATAGAGCAGGCAGCTGATGTACTGAAACAGAAAAATCTCCGTTATGTCATCATTGATTCGGTTTTCTTTCCGGATAAACCCAAAAACACAGTAGTAGATCAAAATCCGCTGCCGGAAGAAAAGGTGAAAGAAGGCCGGGTAATTTATTTAACACTTAACTCATCAGAGCCACCCAAAGTAAAAATGCCCAACTTAATTGATGTTTCTTATCGTCAGGCTCAAACTATCTTACTGAGCTACGGATTAAAGGAAGGTCAAATTACCTATAAACCCGATTTGGCACAAAATGTAGTGCTGGAGCAACTATGGAACGGACATTTAGTGTTGCCCGAAACGCAAATCCCCAAAGGTTCCGTTATTGATCTGGTATTGGGAGATGGGTTAGGAAAAGGCGATATGATGATTCCAAACCTGAACGGACTCACCTACGAAGAAGCATTGTTTGTACTACAGGCCGATGGGCTGGCAATGGGCACCGCTACCTATGATGAAGGCGCTGATAAAACTACTGCCCGGGTTTATCAGCAAAGTCCCGCCTTCAATCCTGAAACAAAAATTACTCCCGGTCAGTCAATTGATATTTCATTAAGATAATTTTACATGATGAAACGTGCACTGTTTATACTTTGTGTTGTTTGTGCTCAGGCCGCTTCGGCACAGGAAATAGTGGGACCTTTGCGGGTAAATCCGCTACTGAAAAATACGCCAGTAATATCGGGCGGAAACCTAAATGCCATGCAAACCTTGGCTGTTTCCGATACATTGCTTTTACCTTTCATTGATGATTTTTCTACTTCGCGCTTAGTGCCTGATACCTTATTATGGATTGACCGCAGTGTGTATATTAATAATAATTTTCCGGTAAATCCACCAAGTACCAATGTGGCTACGTTTGACGGATTGGACCGTTTTGGAAACCCCTACAATATAACCGGAACCGATCCGTATGGTTTTGCCGATACCCTCACTTCCCGGGCTATTGATTTATCAACTGCAACGGTGGCCGATTCGGTTTATCTAAGTTTTTTTATCGAACCTCAGGGCAACGGATTGGATTCATTGCAACAGCGCGATTCTATGTACGTTGATTTTTACAATCAATTTGGTATCTGGGAACGCATCTGGCGACTCAACACACGTGGCAACACAACTGTGTTTAATCAGTACCTTATTCCTGTAAATGAAACCCGTTTTTATCATGCCGGATTTCGTTTTCGTTTTATGAGCCGCACCGGCTTAGCAGGTAACCTCAATCAGGTGCACCTGGATTATGTGCGATTAGATCGCTTACGTAATGCCAGCGACACTCTTATTAATGATATCGCGATAAACGGTTATCCAAGGTCGTTATTAAAAAATTACCGCGCCTTACCCTGGAAACAATTTAAGAACCTTTCCAATCCGCAAAGCGAAATCATTGATTCGGTGTATATCCGGGTACGCAATTTAAACTCGAGTGCCGTTCAGGCTATTCATCAGTACAAAGCTTCGGATTATACATTTAATCTGATTGCACAGGACAGTAACCGTCTTAACTTAAAAGCCTACGATACGGTGATGTATAGATTAAAGAAATTTACCATTCCGGTTACAACACCAGAAGATACTTTTTTTATGGTAAGGATGAAATACTCCGTAAACACCACCTTTGACCTGAATATAAAAAATGACAGCCTGGAGCAACTACAGCCATTTAGTAATTACATAGCCTACGATGATGGAAATGCCGAGGCCGGTTATATGCTTAGCGGAGCCGGAAAAGTGGCTGTACGTTTTCAGTTGCAAAAGCCCGATACCCTTAGAGCATTTCAGATTTTCTTTAATCAATCGGAGTATGATACCCGAAATAAACCCTGCACACTGGCTGTATGGAGCAAAGTAGGAACCACCGAAACTATTATTCATACGCAGGTGATCGATAAGCAGGTATTTACCGGAGTGGTGAACGGTTTTGCAACTATTGTACTTGATACGCCTCAGTTTATTGATCCCGTGACATATTCAAATCTGGAGTTCTACATTGGCTGGATTCAGAATACGGCTTATTCAGTAAATATCGGATTGGACGTTCATTACAATCAACTCATGGCCCCATCGGCAGTGGTCAATTCCAATTTAAATTACAATGTGTTTGGGGTGTGGTCCAAGTCACTTTACCGAGCCATACCAATGATTCGACCTGTGCTTGGAAGTATGGCTGATGATCCTCTGACTGTAAAAAAAGCGGACAAAATTAAACGGGAAGATGTGGCAGTTTATCCTAATCCGGTTCAAAACCAACTTACAGTTGAAGTAAAACGGGATGGTTTGTATCACTACGAAGTTTATGACATTACGGGTAAAGTTCAAATGGAGTTTTCGGGTACAGGCAGACAAGACATAAATACGCAGGCATTAAGCAGAGGAGCCTATTTTATGCGTGTAACAGATGTAGCTAGCAGCGAAACAATTTTTGTGAAATTTATAAAACAGTAACCTTATGAATGATATTACCGTTGAAGAATTAAAAAAACGTATGGATTCGGGAGAACAACTTCACGTGATTGATGTGCGCGAGCCTTATGAATACGATGAGTTCAATATTGGAGCCCGTTTGATTCCTTTAGGTGAGTTGCCTTCACAATTAGACGAACTTGCAGCATTAAAAAACGAAGAAATTATTATGCATTGCAGGTCGGGGGCCCGAAGCAATACGGCCAAACAATTTATGATGGAAAACGGGTTTACCAAAGTGCGAAACCTGATAGGCGGAATGCTCGACTGGCAATCAAAATTTGGTAATGCCTGATGCGACAAAGACTGATCTATATAGTCTTTGTTCCATTACTCACCCTGATTTCATTTTTTCAGTTTCAGTGTACTGAAAAAAGCACTCCCGTATCTGACTCACTTACTTATTTAAACCACCACGATTCGGTAAAATATGTAGGCATGCAGACATGCAGGCAATGCCACGTATCTATTTATAATTCATTTATCGAAACCGGTATGGGGCAATCGTTTCATGTTGCTTCAAAATCTAAAAGTGCTGCCGATTTTTCGACAAGACATGTAGTGTATGATACGATGAATGATTTGTATTATACCGCATTTTTCAAAGGGGAAGATATGTTGATGATGGAGTTTCGATTGGCAGGAAAGGATACGGTACACAAACGTATTGAAAAAGTTGCTTACATAATTGGTTCGGGGCAGCACACCAATTCGCATTTGATGCAGATAAACGGATACCTCTATCAAATGCCAATGACTTGGTATGCCCAGCAAAAAAAATGGGATTTGCCACCGGGTTTTGAAGGGGGGCGAAATTCGCGTTTTACACGAATCATCGGAGAAGAGTGCATGAGTTGCCACAATGCACTTCCCGATTTTGAAAAAGGATCTGAAAATAAATTTACAAAAATACCCGGTGGGATTGATTGTGAACGATGCCATGGCCCTGGCGAGTTGCATGTGAAAGAAAAAATGGCGGGTCGAATAGCAGATACCAGCGGAAGTCATTTTGATCCTACCATTGTAAATCCACGTAATCTTAGCTGGGAACTTCAGATTGATTTATGCCAACGTTGCCATTTGCAAGGCAACAGTGTATTAAAACCGGGTAAAACCTTTAGAGATTTCAGACCCGGAATGCGATTGAGTGATTTTTGGGAAGTGTATATGCCCCGATACAGCGGAGCCGATAAGGAATTTATTATGGCATCTCATGCCGATCGCCTGCAGCAAAGTAAATGTTTTATTCAGTCGAATAAAGGGAAAAGCGGGGAGGCATTACAGTTTACCTGCATCAGTTGCCACAATCCGCATGTAAGCGTTAGGGTAACAGGGAAAGAAATTTTTAATAATACGTGTACCGGTTGCCATGATATGAAAAAATTAGGAACCTGCATCGACAAAGAGAAATTAAAGAAGCTTTCAGAAATAAGACATGTAAAAAAACTTACCGATTGTGTTTCGTGCCATATGCCGCGTTCAGGAACCATTGATATTCCTCACGTAACCGTTCATGATCATTATATACGTAAACCTGCCACAGAAGAAAAAATAGCAGAAGTGAAAAAGTTTATAGGTATTGCCTGTGTTAATAATCCCAATGCCGATGCGTACTCAAAGGCAAAGGCCAATATTTCGTATTACGAACGTTTTGAAGGAAACATTTCTTCACTCGATACAACTTTAAAATGGATTCATTCGGGTGCTATGGATAACAGGAAATTGGAATTGGCCATTCATGTGTATTACCTTAAAAACCGGCCCGATGAAGTTATAAAACTGGTAGCAAATAAACAGGCATCGTCTGTTACCGATGCATGGACCGCCTACCGTGCCGGACAAAGCTATTTTAATAAAAACGAGTTTCAGTCATCCTTAAGCTGGTTAAAGCAGGCGGTAAATCTGGCTCCGGCCAATCTGGCTTTTCAAAACAAGCTGGCTGAAGTATTTATTCAGTTACAACAACCTGATGAAGCCATTTCGGTTTTACAGGAATTACTTAAAGTGCAGCCAAAATATTTGCAGGCTATTAATAACCTTGGTTTTGCATTTATGCTCAAGCAAAATATAACCGAAGCGAATCAGTATTACGAAGCGGCATTGTTGCTCGATCCCGATTACGAACCTGTTCTTTTAAACAAAGCGGGCTTATACAATTTGCTTGGCGAAAAACAAAAGGCGAAGGCGATTTTGAAAAAACTCCTCCTAAAAAAGCCGGGAGATACCCATATTTTAAGTATATTGGCTAAAATTTGATAAATAAAATAAGGCTCATGCAACAGGTGCCCTTTTTTTACTGTCATAGAACAAACATCACCTTATGCCAACCAAAATGTACATCCGTTTTTCACTTTTTCTTATTCTGATTAGTGGAGCTTTTTCAGGCTACACTCAGGCATTATACGACAGCACCGTTATACAGCGGATAGAGATTCAATTCGCTCAATCCAACTGGGATTATATGCTAGATACTGCCAAGGCAGGAGAGGAAGGATATGTAATGGCTGATTATGTAAAAATTAATGGCATACAGTTCGACTCAGCGGGTGTTAAATACAAAGGCAATAGTTCTTACAATAAAAGTCGGGTTAAAAATCCGCTGCACATCGAGTTGGATACGTATAAATCCAAGCAAAACTATCAGGGTTATGCAGATATAAAACTCAGTAACGGAATGTATGATCCGTCAATGATAAGGGAGGTAATGAGTTTCGATATTCTGGAGCAGTACATGCGTACACCCAAAACAAACTTTGCTCACGTATTTATAAACGGAAACTTCATAGGTCTTTATGCAAATACCGAAGCGGTAAATAAAAAATTTATAGGTGAACGATTCGGGTCAAGCAGCGGAACCCTGATAAAATGTAATCCCGATAACCCGAGCACCACCAATACTTCCAATTTAGTTTCAAAAGGAACGGATAGTTCGGCTTATACCAAATACTATGAACTCAAATCGGATTATGGATGGAGTGATTTAATTGATTTGTGTACCAATTTATCAACTACAGGTTCGGTAATCGGGACTAAAATAAGTGTTGATGAAGCGGCATGGATGCTGGCATTTAATAACCTTTTTGTGAATCTCGACAGCTATTCGGGTGCCTTTTCGCAAAACTATTATTTATACAGGGATCAGGGAATTTTTCATCCGCTTATCTGGGATCTGAATATGAACTTTGGGGCATTTAATATGACCGGTACACCACTATCGGCCTCGCAAATGAAACAGCTTTCGGTAAATTTACATGCTTCCAATACTAATCGTCCGCTCATTAAAAGGCTTCTTTCCGATTCAACATTCAAGCATATGTATATTGCCCACATGCGCACCATGCTGCATGAGAATATTTCAACCGGAAAATATTTGCAATGGGCACAGTACTATCGCAGTTTAATTGACTCTTCAGTAAATGCCGATTTGAACAAACTTTTCACTTACGCACAGTTTCAAAACTCACTCACCACAACGGTTATCAGTGGAATGACTATACCGGGTATACAGGATTTAATGAGTAACAGAGCCACCTACCTCGAGTCTACCCCCGAGTTTTTGGCAACACCGCCATCAATACAAACTATTAATCATTTGCCTTTAAATCCGGCTTTTAATTCAACATTCACTATAACGGCAACTATTCAATCGTCTAATTACGTTCAATTAGGCTATCGGTATGCCTCAACCGATACATTTACGCATGTAATGATGTATGATGATGGATTGCATAATGACGGGGCTGCAAACGATTTGGTTTACGGAGCTTTACTCACAGCAGGTTCTTCGGTGATTCAATATTATATTTATTCTCAGAATCAATATGCCGGTATTTTTTCGCCCGAGCGCGCCCAGCACGAATTTCATACAGTACAGGTAAATGTTCCGGTTATTGCCAAGGGAACTATTGTGATTAACGAGCTAATGGCTGCCAATACTTTTTACTCCCAAAGTCCGGAAGGTAATTATGAAGACTGGATTGAATTGCATAATACCGGTAACCAACCTGTGTTGTTAGACGGACTTTACCTAACCGATAATTACCAGATGGAAACGAAATGGAGATTTCCGTCCGGTACCATTGTTCCGGCAAATGGTTATTTAATTGTGTGGGCTGACGAAAAAACAGCAAACGGTTCTTTTCACAGCAATTTTAAGCTCTCGGCCAATGGCGAAGTGCTGATGCTTTCTTATGGAAACGGAACGGTGATTGACAGTCTCACTTTTACCTCACAGGTAGATAATATGTCAACCGGACGCTATCCAAATGGAACAGGACCTTTTATTACCAATTTACCACCCACCATCAATGCATTTAATGCATATTTCACCACTGTTAAAGAAGTGGTTTCTATGAAGGAGGTAACCGTTTATCCAAATCCGGCTAAAGGAAACATAACCATTGAAACCATTGACGGAATTGAAACCGTTGAGGTATTTGACCACTCGGGCAGATCTGTGCTTTCAGCAACAGCAGGAGGGCAGGCCAAATTACAGATGCCGGTATCAATGCTTGTAAATGGAGTGTATTTTCTTAAGGTAAATTCGGTGCCTGCGGGTAAATTAGTAATTATTAACTAAGGCTTTAGTATTTTACTTTTTCTTAACGCTGAAAATTAATTAAATTTCAGCCGTTTTAGAAGTGCGCGTAAAATAATGGCAAAGAAAAAATCGGTTACCAGAATACTTTTTTATGTCTTTCTTTTTTTAGTGTTGATTGGAACTATTGTGGGGTATAAAGGATGGCAAATGGTTTTTTCGCCAAACGTAAAATTTACTGATAAAAAATACACTTTTTTCTACATACGCACAGGTTCGGAATACGATGCAGTTTTACAGCAGTTGTCTGACGAAAAAATAATACTCAACTCCCTCACTTTTGATTGGGTTGCCACCCTTATGAATTACCCGAAATCGGTGAAGCCGGGCAAATACCGTATTTTAAACGGAATGAGTAATCGGGAGTTAATTAATCTGCTTCGTTCGGGCAATCAGGAGCAGGTGAGTTTGGTAATTCGGTCTATGAACTGTTTGGAGGATTTATCTTCGCTTATTGGTCGCAAACTGGAAGCCGACAGCAGCGGGTTTTATGCCCTCCTCACAAATGATTCGGTACTTCAAACCGTATCGTTGAATAAGGAAACAATGATGGCCATGTTTATTCCCAATACGTATAACTTTTATTGGAATACCTCAGGCGAAAAAGTGTTTAACAGGTTAAAGGACGAGTATTTTGTGTACTGGAATGATGAACGCAGGCGATTGGCCGATTCGCTGGGATTAAGCCCGGTTCAGGTAAGTATTGTAGCTTCAATAGTTGAAAAAGAAACCCAAAAAAGAGATGAGATGCCTGTGGTAGCCGGAGTATACCTGAACCGTTTAAAAAAAGGAATGCTGTTGCAGGCTGACCCTACCGTAATTTTTGCCATGCATGATCCGAGTGTGAGAAGGGTAACCTCGGCTATGCTGCAAACTGAATCACCATATAATACGTATAAATACAAAGGACTTCCTCCCGGTCCTATTTGTATTCCATCGCAAATGGCCATTGAAGCCGTTTTACACCGGAATGCTCATCATTACATTTACTTTTGTGCAAAGGAGGATTTTTCGGGGTATCATAATTTTGCCGAAACCATAGAGCAACATTTGGTAAATGCACGCAAATACCAGCATGAATTAAATAAGCGCAAAATTTTTAAATAGCCATGTTCATTCATGAAACAAAAGTGCGGGTTCGATACGGAGAAACAGATCAGATGGGTGTGGTGTATTACGGGAATTATGCTTTGTATTATGAAACCGGAAGGGTAGAAGCACTGCGTTCGCTTGGTATGACATACCGTGAAATGGAAGAAAGCGGAGTGCAAATGCCCGTATTGGAAATGCAATGCCGCTATCTGGCTCCTGCATTGTATGATGAGCATTTAACCATCCGGACTATTATCAGAGAAATGCCCGCTGCCCGCATTGCATTTGATTTTGAAGTTTTAAATGAACAGGCGCAATTACTTAACAGCGGAATGGTTTCGCTGGCTTTTATCAATACCTCCACAAACCGCCCTACCCGTTGCCCGGCAAAATTAACCGGATTGTTAAAACCCTTTTTTGAATAGTGAGATGATTAGCATACACAGGTTTTTAAGCAGGTTTTCCCTTTACCGCAGATTAGCCGGTTTTCTAAAAGTAATTACATTACCCGGTTTTGAGCGTGTACCTGTTTACAGTGTTATCAGTTTTTTTATAAAAGAGGTGGTTAAAGAAGAGCTGAACGTACGCGGTACCTCCCTCGCGTTTAACTTTTTTATGGCCTTGTTTCCATCAGCTATCTTTTTCTTTACGTTTGTCGCCTACCTACCTATTGATAATTCGCACGAAGCCATTCTTCAGTTTTTCAGTGATATTTTACCCAAAAGTGCCTATGTATCCATTGAGTCTACCTTAGAAGATATTCTTAAACACCAGAGAGGAAGTTTATTGTCATTCAGTATGTTGATGGCGTTGTATTTTGGCACCAACGGTATTCACTCCATGATGAATGCGTTTAATAAATATACCAGAGACGAAGAAGAACGTTCCTTTTTAAAACAACGTCTGGTTTCAACGGGTTTGGCCATGCTTATTTCGGCTACGGTAGTGGTGGCAGTGGGATTAATTACTTCGGGCGAATGGCTGCTTCAAAAAATGTTGGTTTGGGGTATTTTTGGCAATAAAACTTCTATTGTAGTGCTCACGGTTATCAAATGGCTGGTGGTACTTTTTTTATTTTTCACCATGATTTCGAGTTTGTATTATTGGGGACCTTCCAAAACAAAAAAATGGCGCTTTTTTTCACCCGGATCTACTTTGGCTACTATTCTATCCATAGTTACCACATTAGGATTTGCCTTTTATGTAAATAACTTCAATTCGTATAACAAGCTCTATGGTTCTATAGGTACTCTTATTGTGGTGATGCTGCTTATTTATTTTAACTGCATGATTTTACTTATTGGCTTTGAGTTAAACGCAAGCATAGATAAAGGGCTGGAGAAAAAACTAAAAAGACCCATACCCCGGTTTAACGATTTTTTGAATGCTACCGAAGATCTGGAAGAGAAATCAGAATAATTGCTATTATTGCGGAGATATTTAGAAGAGAAAGATAGGTTGGCTATTTTAATTAAAAATCAGGAACAGATAGACGGAATCCGCAAAAGTTCAAAATTGGCTGCGGCAACACTTCAGTATGCAGGTGCACTGGTAAAGCCCGGAGTAAAAACCGAAGAAATAGACCGTAGTATTGATCAGTTTATGCGCGACCACGGGGCCATTCCGGCTACATTGGGTTATCGCGGTTACCCAAAATCGAGTTGTATTTCAATAAATGATGTGATTTGCCATGGTATTCCGGGCCCTTATGAATTAAAAGAGGGCGATATCCTGAATATTGATGTAACCACCATTTTAAACGGATACTATGGCGACACCAGTTCGATGTTTACCGTGGGAGCAGTGAGTGAATATGCCAAAAAACTAATTCAAGTTACCAAAGAATGCCTTGAAATTGGCATTGCACAATGTTTTCCCGGAAATCATTTGGGGAATATCGGATTTGAAATTAACCGTCATGCTTCGGCTCATGGATATTCGGTGGTCTATGAATTTTGTGGTCACGGGGTTGGGGTAAAATTTCACGAGGAACCGGAGGTAAGCCATATTGCAGCTAAAAATTCAGGTATGGTTTTAAAGAAGGGAATGACTTTTACCATTGAACCTATGATTAATGCCGGAAAAGCCAGAGCAAAAATTGATCGCAAAGATGGATGGACCGCCCGCACTATTGACGGGAAATTAAGTGCTCAATTTGAGCATACGGTTTTACTCACCGATACCGGAGTTGAGGTATTAACTCAATTACCATAACCTTTAGAATAAGATTTAGTATTTACTTTCTGGCTGAAAAACAAGCATAAACAATTTAGTTATTTCTGTGAAAGCAGTTGCGCAATCAGTCAAAAACCCTATTTTTGCTATAAATACAATTTAACCCTTAATAGAATTATGAACAAAAAGACAATCGCAGGAAAATTTCTTATTGCCTGCATGGCCATGAGTGTAGCTTTTACCAGTTGTAAAAAAAAGGATAAAGGCGATGATCCAACTCCAACCCCAACTCCAACAACACCCGGAACTCCAACTCCGAATTTTGAAGGCGCTACCGGTGTGTGGGCTGCAGTAATTACCACTACTACTATTCCAATTATTGGCGTTAAAGAAATGTCAATGGGAACAGGAGGATATTTTGTTGGTACCTCTACAAGTACATTCCGTGATGCCGGTGCGGTAAAATTGGATGACAACGTATTAACCAAACAATCGAACAACAGTTACCTGTGGTCAAACCTTAACAGTAATATCTGGGGTACTAACAATACACAGGCTGATTGGGTAATAGCAGGAAACGGGTCAACGGTTCCGGCTCTTACTTACAGTACCAGCAAGGGTTTCCCTGTTGTGGCTGAAATTAACAGCTCGGCTACAGTAAATACAGCTAACGATTACACCGTAACCCTGATGAGCAATATTTTCAATGCCGATTCGGTATTGGTTATTCTTTCTGCCGGGTCTAAAACGGTAACTAAAACCGTTTATGGTTCAAACGCTAATAACTTTGTATTCACATCGTCTGAAATGGCTGGCATGACAGGAACAGGAATCATTCAGGTAGCTGCTTACAACTGGGAGCAAAGTGCTGCCGGAACTGAAAATATTTATTTCGTAAACGAGAAAGTGGTTACCAAAACAATCACTGCTCAGTAAAACGTAATTTTTGCATTTTAAAAAGCTCCCGTATGTACGGGAGCTTTTTTTATGGGGTTTCGTTTCTGAAATCTTTTTCCAGTAAAAAGTAATGTGTTTTTAACAACCCCAAGGCCTCATACGTTTTTAATGCTGTTTCATTATTCTCTTCCACATAAAGGCGTATTCCGCAGCATGTGCCTGAATCTTTAGCCAGTTTTTCAATTTCATTGTATAGGGCGGTAAACACGCCTTTTCTTCGGTAGGCGGTTTCTACATATACGCTTTGAATCCACCAGAAAACTCCATTTCTCCAATCACTGGTTTCATAAGTGATCATCAGCTGTCCGGCAATATGTCCGTTTTGTTCGGCTACTAAGTAAAAGCCCTTTGAAGGATCACTGAACATGAGTAATACACCTGAGGATAAAATATCTTTATTAAGAATTTTTCCTTCACTCTCGGATGCTAAGTTCATGTTAAACTTTACTAACGTGTCGAGATCGTTGGTATTTGCCCTTCGAATTCGAAAATTCATTTTAAGTTTCTGTTAATCAGTTTTGTTAAATAAAAGTACCTTTGCAGGCAGCAATTAAGCAATTTCTTTTGTCTTTATCAACGTTGAGTCTTCTTTATGAAGTTTGATGAAAAGGAAATAATAGATGGTTGTATCAATAATGAGGTGCCTGCCCAAAACAGGCTGTTCAATCGTTTTGCTCCTAAAATGATGGGAATATGCTACAGATATATGCAAACCATTTATGAGGCAGAAGATGTGCTTCAGGAGGCATTTATCAAAGTGTTTAAACACCTTCATACTTTTCAATACAACAGCTCTCTTGAACACTGGATCAGAAGAATTGTGGTGAATACGGCCCTCAATCATATCAAAGCAAATAAGAAATTCAGAAATGAATTGGATAGCGATAATCTGGAAGATGAAGGTTACACTGACTCCATTCACATGCAATTTGATACAGAAGAGGTGATTCATGCCATTAAATCCCTCCCCGAAGGATACAGAACCGTTTTTAATCTGTATGCCATTGAAGGGTATTCCCACAAAGAAATAAGCGAGATGCTGGGTGTAGCCGAGGCATCTTCACGTTCGCAATACAGCAGAGCTAAAACTATTTTACAAAACAAACTGTCGATTAAATTTAGAAATGATGAACAAGCGCTTGCCATTGGATGATTTTGAAAACGATATTCAAAAACTGGCGGATGGTTTTGAGATAAAACCACGTTCCATAGTTTTTGAGAATATTCGTTATGAACTCTCAGCAGAGAGTTCCTTGTCTGCATCAAAAAGCGGAAAGGTAATTAAAACTGTTTTTTCCAAAGGACTCACCTTTGCCGGATATGCTGCCGCTGCTGCGGCCCTCACGGTGAGTACGGTGTTTTTACCACAATCCAATAAAATCTCGGAAGAGGAAAATCTAAAGCAATATCACAAAAACAAAGTAGCCGATAGCACACCATTACCTGCCGAACCCAAACAAGATTCGTTAGCTGTTTTTTCTGAACCGGTCGTGGCAGAAGAAATTAACAAGGAGGTAACCTCTGTAAACAGTCCGGAAAAAATCGAAACTACTGAACAGCATCTGTCGGATGAACTTAGAGCAGATACAACACCTGCCAACACACGCAATAGTTTAGTTCTAACAGTAAGTACGAAAGCAAAGGCATCAACTCACCACAGGCGCAAATCCAGGGGTAAACAAAAAAATACAGCGGTTGCACCTACGCTTGCAGTTATAAATACAGCAACACGCACAGAACAAAAAGAAGTTATTGTGACGGTAAATGAAAAAATGACAGATGCCACTCCAACTCTTATTCCGGTCGTATCCGAAAACACTCCCTCTGAGGTGGATGACGAAAAGGTGTTTACATTGAGTTTTCCCGATTCGGCAGCAATAACTTTTATAGATACCTTGAATAAAACAGCTAAAAACTTCAAAACAGGAGCCTGGTCGGTGGCCGCTTTTTATTCTTACGACCAAATTGCAAATACGTATACCTATAATAAAGCATTGTTAATGCCGGCATTTGATACCTATCAGGCTTTTAGAAGCCGTACGCAACAAACTTCTTATGGTTATCGTGCAGGTGTTAAAGTTGATTATTCCCTGTTAAACCACCTGAGTTTCGGGTCAGGTATCAACTTTAGTAAAGTCACAGATAAAATCAGTGTGGAACGTAATTTTGAAAGTATCTACGATACTACCAAAAGCATTTGGGTAGATGAATTTTATACTAATCCCGGATATGAAAAAGTGGTAACAAATTCATATCAGTATATTGAAATACCACTCACCGTTTCTTACTCCAATACCTTATACAAGCAGATTGCCTGCAGGGTGACTGCCGGGGCAGGGTTTGGATACCTTTTCGGAACTTCATCTTATTATTTGATTGATAAATTTAACGATCCGTTCAAAGCTTATTATGCCAAAGCCACAGGGGTATCGGGTTCAACTCCTTTTGCACATACCATAATTAACCTTAATCTGAGTGCATATTTGAGTTATCTGGCCAATAAACGACTGGAAGTATTTGCCGGACCCAATATCAGAAAGTCTGTTTCTTCTTTATACAAAAAGAATTATTCGGCTACGCAAAAATTTACCACATTTGGTTCTGAGGTTGGGGTAAGATTTTTTTTCTGAGTAAAGCAACCTTTATAGTTACTCATGCGACTAAAGAGAAGCAACTAACTAAATAAAATTATGGAACAGTTAAAAGAGATGAAATTAATGACCGGTTCTGTTACAAAGGAACTGTTTGCACTAGGCCTAATAGCCTTTGTTTTCTTCCTTAATTCATGCCGTCAGGATCCTCCACCACCTTCAGGTGGCAACTGCGAACAAGCGGGAACTATTGAATTGGTGCCTTGTGCTGATGGAGCCTGGGGAAATTTATGGATACGCACCTCTAACGGAAAATTACTAAAGCCATGTAAGGTACTTGCGCAGGGATTTACACCAGCCGATGGAATGAAAGTGATGTTTTCGGCTGCCGACCCTGCTGCAAATGCAACCTGTATAGAAATTCCGGATAATGAACATACTTGTGTAAGGGCTCCTCAATACGATATGCTTAAAGTTATTACCTGCATTAAACCGGTTGGGCAAAATACTATATGTAATACGTTGGCTACCGTGAAACAAGTGGCATTTGACGGTTGTAAATGGATTTTAGTACTTGATGATGGCACCAAACTGGAACCCTACGGAATTCCGGAAGCATTTACAATGGAAGATGGAATGCGGGTGAGCATTGCCTATGACGATCATATCAAAGTAGCTTCCATTTGTATGGTAGGTAAACCGGCCCGTATTCTATGCATACAGCGGGTAAGAATGTGTGGTACACCGCCACCTGCATCATGCACTCCGGTTGAAGTAGGAGATGACCCCAAAGACTACGGCAACTTTTTCACTATTCAAAAAACGGAAGTAAGCGGAAATTGCCTGTATATTACCGTTGGTTTTAGCGGTTGCTCGAATAAAAACAGAAAATTTGCTCTTGTTTGGGATGGAAAAGTGAACCCCGGAAATGCGACCGATTTTTATAACGTAAGCTTAATTGACAGAGGACCAAATGAGGTGTGTGAAGCTTACTTTACAAAAACTTATTCGTTTGATATCTCCAAGCTATTAAAACAATCCGGTTCAGGAAATAAGTATGGCTCCATTAATATAGCCGGATACAATGAACCTGTGCATTTTACTTACTAGAACCCATCTCAAAAATAGTTATACAATGACATGGAATATTTTTAGATAGGTTCCAATAACCGCACTATTTTTATTAAAAGCCTTCCTTACAAAGGGAGGCTTTTTATTTTGCCGGAAAACTGACTTTAAAAGTAGCACCCGATGAAGGTTCACTTTCGCACCAAACTTTTCCTCCGTTTAATTCAGTCAATTCTTTCACGATAAAAAGCCCCAATCCATTCGAACTTTCATTTCCTGTGGGTGCTGCGCTTAAACGCTGGTATTTTTTGAATAAATTTAATTGGTCGGCTTTATTTATTCCCGGACCTTCGTCTTTTACATGCAGTTCAAGTGCATTGCCAAGGCAATGTAATGAAATAGTGACTTTGCTGTTTGGCGGAGAGAACTTGATTGCATTTGAGATTAAGTTTTCGGCAATTCGTTTCAGGTGCATTTGATCGGCTAATACCGGTTCATAGTTTTTATCAAGATTTTCCCCAATAATGGTGATTCCTTTTTTGGCAGCCTGAAACCGGTGACTTTGAATAAGGGGTTGAATAATTTCCGGAAGATTTACTTTGGTTTTGTGCACCTGTATGTTTTTATCATATACCCGGCTCAAATCCATTACATTATTTATCATTTCAAAACTCCCGTCCACAATCTGACGTATGTACTGGTTGTAAACTAACTGTTCTTCGCTTAATTTATTTTGCCTATCAGATTCCAGTAATTCACTAAAGCTGTGAATAGAGGCGAGGGGGGCTTTTAAATCGTGAGAAACCATTCCCATCAGGGTGTTTCGTTCTTTATTTAGTTCTTCCAGTTCTCGGTTTATCTGACTTTTTGAACGATAACTTAAATATAGTACTATTGTAATTACAGTAATAAAAAGAGCTATAACAATAAGAAAAATAAATCCGGTTTTGCCTTGTTGTAACAGTTCTTTTTGTTCTCGGTTGGTTAATGATAGTTTTTTAATCTCACTTTCCCTTTGTTTAAGAATACTGCGAAGTTCAGTAGCCTTAGCCATTTTACTTTTGTTAATTTCTTCGATCGAATCGGTGATGGCTACAATTTCTTTTTCACATAAAAGAGCATGTTTCATATCGCCTTTTTGTTCAAAATAATTGGCACATAAGGACATGAGCTTTTTCTTTAGGTCGCGGATAGGGTTGAGTTGCAGCAAAGCTGCGGCAGAATCAAGGTAACCCGATGCTTTAATTAAATCTTTATTTTTTAAATAAATATGTGCAAGTACCTCATAAATTTCTATTCGTTCATAAGAGGTATTGGCCGAATCGAAATACTGTAAAGAGGTAGTTAAAGCCGCTTCGGCCATCAGGTAATTTTGTTTACGCAAATGGAGTTTGCCAATATTGGCCAGCACCGAAGTTGTCAAATCATTGAATTGTTTAATTTTTCCTATTTGGTATGCAAGTTTGTAACAATGGTATGCCTTTTCGCTGTGTCCCTGTTTTTCCAAATTAAGAGCAATATTATTGAGTGTGCTTGCTACCATAGCCGTATCTTTTTGCTTTAAATCATAGGCTAAGGCTTTTGTATAATATTTTTCAGCTTCGTTGTACCGGTGTTGATGATAGGCTATTGATCCAAGTTCATTCAGTATATAGTGAATTCTTCGGGTAGGTGTAAGTTTTAAATAGAGGGCTACCGATTTGTTGTATAAATCTACGCATTCAATATAGTTGCCCTGCTGATAATGGAAGGAACCTAATACAAAATAGGTTTCGGCTATTCCAAAAAGATTATTCGTACTTTCAAATAATTGAATGGCCTTGTAATAAAATGATGGAACAGTATCCGGATGATTCATTTCCAGATAAATTTCTCCCATATATTTTAAGGCATATGCCTCGCCAGAAATAAACTTGTTTTCCAGAGCCAATTTATAGGCAATATTGGCAAAATAAAGAGCCGAGTCGGGATATATAAACTTATAATGACGGGCCAGATTTCCGTAATCAAGCGATTTCTGTGTATCGGGTTCATTTGACCTGATTTTAACCAACAGGTTTTCTACCGCCTTTTGGTCAATGGCCTTAACCTGCGTTGTGGCTGATAAAATGAATACTAAAAAAAGAAATGCTGTTTGGCGTTTCACAAGTCTCAAATATAAACTCCCTGAACGATATTTTTTCAGAGTGGACAAATATTACTTACCTGGCAGAAAACGCTGGTGATTCACTTCAGGTATCAGGTCATTTTTGTGAGTTAAATAACCAATAAAATGACTGGCTAAAAACGGAGTTAGGGATACTCCTTTTGACCCAAACCCATTGAAGATAAATAAATTTTTATACCTGGCATGCTCCCCAAGAAGCGGCCTGCGGTCAAGTACGGCCGGTCTTATGGCTGCCTGATGGAGAATTACTTCAAATGGAACTTTTACTGTTTTGTTTAGCCAGGTTTCCAGTTCGTTAAAAGCCTCTTTGGTGGGTGTTTCGTCAATCCGGTTAAAATCAAAGGTAGCTCCGCATTTAAATATCCCGTTACCCTGAGGAATAATCCAGTAATGCTGCTTCACAATGGATGCAAGGCTTAGCTTCTCGCTTTTGAAAGTTATAATTTCACCTTTTACCGGTTTAAACGGGAGGTGGCCAAACCACGGGTTTGCTGTTGCCCTCGCGCCTTCACAAAAAATAACGGCTTCGGCTTTTACAGGGCCATATTCCCAACCGGCAGGAGTTTGCCTTAGGTTATCATAATTAAATTCTTCCTGCAGGTAGCATTGGCTGGTTTCAAAGTAATTTTTAAACACTGCCAGCATCTTGCCCACGTGGCACCATCCGGCTTGTTTTAATTCTAAAAATCCAAGTGGTGCATGTATATCACTCAAATAATTTCCGTTCGGGTTTTGGTTAATCCAGTTGGCAAATTCTGTATCCCCAAACTTTGCATGGAGGTCGTTCGACTCTTTAACCGAAGAAAAAAGATAATGCAGCGGCAGGGGATGAAAAAAATTTGCGCCAAGCTCTGTTTCTATTTTTGGGTAATAAGAATGAGCCAGACTAAAAAGTTCATTTGCCATCCAGGTATGTACCATTCTTCGGCCGGTAACAGGATTAAATAAGCCCGCTGCCACACGTGAGGATGAATTTGGATAATAATTATCTACTAGGAATATTTTATTTCCGTGTTTCATCAATTCGTAGCTCAAAATGGAGCCCGCTATTCCTTGGCCTACTATCAGATAGTCAACATTCATCGTATTTGTTTGGTGGCTCGCAACATATGCCTTTTTCGGGGAGGTCCCTGCAGTCTTTCTACTTTAAAATCCGTTTCCCTCAAAGCCCTTTTTACATCTCCTTTGGCACAATAGGTTACCAATATTCCGCCTTCATTTAAGCAATCATAATACTTTTGAAAAAGGGAAATATCCCATAATTCGGGCTGTATATTGGGGGCAAAAGCATCATGGTAAATTAAATCAACCCCTTCCGGCAAAGGGTATTCTTGAACAGGATGATTTAGTTTTAAGAGCGTGAAATGAGGAGCTAGTCTAACTGGTTCATTCCATTTGCAGGTATGCAGTTGAAGAAAGTTGCCGGTATCGCCTAAGGGGGCATAATTTAATTTTTCTGCCAAATCTGCACTGATGGGGTCAGTTTCAAAAGCAGTGTAAGAAATGGTTTGATTTGGAGTTTTTTGCCAGGTAAGCCAGGCATTTAATCCGGTGCCAAAGCCGGTTTCAAGAATGGAAATGAATGCCTTGTGTTGAAATTGCACTAATCCCTCCTTCAGAAATACGTGTTCCGATTCGTTTACAGCTCCAAAAATGGAATGATAATGTGCCCCGAATTTTTCGGAAAGCAGTGTGTGAGAGCCATCTTGGGTAAGAATGAGTTTATTTTCCACAACCCTGCAAAACTAAGGGTTGAAAGCCACGTTTGTTGCACTTAGTTTTACTGATTGAATTTGATAAATAACTTGTGAAGCATGGCAGCGAAAAATAACTATTCAGAAGACAGCATCAGGTCGCTTGATTGGAAGGAGCATATTCGTCTTCGTCCGGGAATGTATATTGGTAAACTGGGTGACGGTTCATCAATGGATGACGGGATTTATATTCTGCTCAAGGAGATTATTGATAATTCTATTGACGAGTATGTGATGGGCAATGGAAGGGTGATTGATATTAAAATTGCCGATGGAAGAGTAGTGGTGCGCGACTTCGGGCGGGGGATACCGCTTGGGAAGGTAATTGATTGCGTATCCAAAATTAATACCGGAGGTAAATACGATTCATCTGCATTTCAAAAATCGGTTGGATTAAACGGGGTGGGAACCAAAGCAGTGAATGCTTTGTCAAACTACTTTAAAGTACAGTCCGTACGTGACGGACGTACCAAGATTGCTGAGTTTTCGAAAGGAGAACTCACCAAAGAGCATAGGGAAGGTGCCTGTGATTTGCCCAACGGAACCATCATCACTTTTGCACCCGATGATTCTATTTTTAAAAACTACCACTTTATTCCGGAATATCTGGAAAACATGATCTGGAATTATGTATACCTTAATTCAGGTCTTACCATTACGCTAAACGACCAAAAGTTTTTCTCTAAAGACGGGTTGCTTGATTTACTCAAACGCAAAACCAATGAAGAGGACATGCGTTATCCAATCATTCACCTGAAGGGGCACGATATAGAAGTTTCGTTTACACACGAGAACCAATACGGAGAAGAATACTATTCGTTTGTTAACGGGCAGCATACCACCCAAGGTGGTACCCACCTCGCGGCTTTCAGAGAGGCTATTGTAAAAACCATTCGCGAGTTTTATAAAAAAGACCTGGATGCATCCGATATACGGGCTTCCGTGATTGCAGCCATTAGCATACGTGTTCAGGAACCGGTATTTGAATCTCAAACCAAAACAAAACTTGGTTCTCAAAACGTAGGACCCGATGGCCCAAGTGTGCGAAGTTTCATTGGCGATTTCCTTAAAAAGGAGTTAGACGATTACCTCCATAAAAATCCGCAAACGGCTGAAGCAATGCTCAAGCGTATAATGCAAAGTGAGCGCGAACGAAAAGAAATGGCCGGAATAAAGAAACTTGCCAACGAACGTGCAAAAAAGGCATCGCTTCATAATAAAAAACTGCGCGATTGCCGCCTGCATTTTAACGAAGGCAATAATGAGAAAAGATTAGAAACAACTCTGTTTATTACCGAAGGAGATTCAGCCAGTGGTTCTATTACCAAATCGCGCGATGTGGAAACACAGGCCGTATTCAGCTTGCGCGGTAAGCCCCTCAATTGTTACGGGCTCACCAAAAAAGTGGTTTATGAAAATGAAGAATTCAATTTGCTCCAACATGCGCTCAATATTGAAGAAGGCATTGACGATTTACGTTACAACCGTATTGTAATTGCAACAGATGCCGATGTGGACGGAATGCATATTCGATTACTTACCATGACTTTTTTCCTTCAGTTTTTCCCGGATTTGGTAAAGAACGGACATCTTTATATTCTGGAAACACCCTTGTTCAGGGTAAGAAATAAAAAGGAAACCTTTTACTGCTACAGCGAAGAGGAAAAGCAAAAAGCCATAGCAAAATTGGGAGCCAAACCCGAAATCACCCGCTTTAAAGGTTTAGGTGAAATTTCTCCCGAAGAGTTTGAAAATTTTATTGGTGAGGATATCCGGTTGGATCCAATTATACTTAAACAGGATACTACCATTCCTAAATTGCTTGAGTATTATATGGGTAAAAATACCCCCGACCGCCAGAACTTTATTATTGAAAACCTTCGGGTAGAAAAAGATGTGGTGGAAACCATTAGCGTTTCGCCCGAAGCCATGCTTGATGAAGTATGATTGAAGTAACATCGTTGCATTTGGCGGGAGAAAACGAACGTGGTGCAACTTTTACACTTGAACTAAACCGTACCGGAGAATTTATTTATGGTACGCGGATGAAGGGAAGCATAAACGGAAATCATTACCACAAAGGAACAGAACCGGTAAAGAATCCTGAAATTTTTTACTTGTTGTCGGGCGAGGCAGTGATACGCTACATGCATGTAGAAACAAACGAAAAAGGAAGTTTAAAGGCCATAGGTCCGTGCCGCATCTTATTTCCTAAGCAGGTATGGCACGAGGTAGAAGCGGTAACTGATATCTCATTTTTAGAATGTAATTCCATAGCCGAGCACAGCAGAGATACCTACCGGATCTGATCAGGATTTCGGGATAATGTTCAGCATTACCTTATTTGAGGAATAATTTTTTCCACCCCATTTAAGGTCGAACCAGAACAAGGCTTCTTTTTGTAATTTATCATAATCATGCACAGGTGAAAAATCTACCTTTTGTTTAATGGTGCTTTGCCACATCCAGCCATTTTCACCCTTTCCAAACCTGAGCTGATTAAAAAACAACTGGTTTAACGGACTTCTGAAAATAGCCTCTGTTTTGCCCGGATCTATGTATAATTTGTCTTTTGACGAAAATTCGGCCGGCAGGTTATAGTTTAAAAACATGGGGTATTTTTGGCTGTTTCCCTGTCCATAGAGTGTGAAAAAACGAAAAAGGGTATCCATGCCTATTTCGAGCATGTTCGCAGTATTATTGGTAAGGTAACACACCAAACCATCATCCGGGTTTTTATCCGGAGTAAAAATGGTTGTGCTTAGTTCAAGCCTGATGGTTACCGGAGTTTTAGATGCGGGGGCAGTACCTGATACAGTTTTTTTGGCACCGGAACAGGCCAGTAATAAACCTGATAATAATAGTATTCCTTTTAGAGTTCTTTTCATATTCAATTAACCACCTGCAAAAGTTAAGAAAAAATATGATTATTCAAACATATTAACCATGGGACTGTTTGTAATAAAACTTAGTTTTAATTTTACTGTTGTGTAAGGTTTGAGACTTTTTAACGTCTAAATCCCAAAACACCTTAATTTTGGAAATGATATGAAAGCTTTATGGATTATTTTAGTAACCTTTATTTTATTGAGTTGTACTATGCGCGACATGAAAAGTAACAAGATTGATGAACTGAATGGTGGAAAAGACAGCACCAAAAAAGAGTTTGATGTGGTTAAAACCGAGGAGGAATGGAAAAAGCAGTTGACTCCCGAACAGTATTATGTGTTGAGGCAAAAAGGAACTGAAAGGCCTTTTAGCGGAAAATTTGAATTGCATGAAAAGGAGGGAATGTATACCTGCGCTGCCTGCGGAAACGAACTCTTCAGCTCTTCAACCAAGTTTAATTCAGGTTGCGGATGGCCATCTTTTTTTGCTTCGCTCGATTCAACACGGATAAAGTATGTAACCGATGAATCGCACGGAATGAGCAGAACTGAAATTATGTGTGCCAAGTGTGGCGGACATTTAGGGCATGTATTTGATGATGGCCCTGCACCCACAGGCCTGCGCTACTGTGTAAATTCGTTGTCGCTCGAATTTAAAGATTTGCTGAAAGATTCGTCAGAAATAAAGTAATTGTTGCGTGTGCTTCTAATCCGAAATATTGGCAAGCTTCTCCAGTTTTTTGTGATCGAGAATGGCAATTCGTTTTCCTGTGAGTTCTATAATATGTTCGTCCTGAAATTCAACTAACGTGCGAATGAGCGTTTCGCGCGTGGTGCTGGCTATATTAGCCATTTCCTCACGGGTAATGGCAATATTAAGCTGGTTTGTTCCTTCTACAAAACCGTAATTTCTCTTAAGTAATACCAGACATTGGGCAATACGTTCTTTCACCGGGTTTTGGGAAAGATTTACCAGGTTGCGTTCCATATCCCGGAGCAGGGTGGCAAACATATTGATAAACTGCATGGCCAGTTTAGAATTGGATTCTATAAGCGAAAGAAAAATGTTTTTAGGAATAAAACATACTTCTGAATCTTCTAAGGTAATAGCAGAACACGAAAACCGATCCCCACCTAAGATGGCTCTGTAGCCAATTACATCACCGCTTTTGGCCAGATGCAAAATCTGCTCTTTCCCATCAGCACCGGTTTGAGTTATTTTTACTTTACCATTATGTACACAATACAAGCCTTCCGGCAAAGTTCCTTCACTAAAAATGGTTCTTCCCTTTTTGTAAACGGTGCATTGTTTTGCAAGACTTAAGTTTTCAAACTCTTCCTGACTCAATACACAGAAAGCAGACTTTAATCGGGCTCGGCAATGGTTGCATTCACTATCTTGTTTTTCTGAAGCCATACTTATAAAGTTTGTTGCTTCTTAGCCAGGGCTAGTGTTAATATATAATATTACTTTGTCTAAAGTGTTCCTCTGCGTTCCTGTTCGGCTTCTATTGATTCAAACAAAGCCTGAAAGTTTCCTTTACCAAACGATTTGGCTCCCTTTCGTTGAATAATTTCAAAGAACAGGGTAGGACGGTCTTCTACCGGTTTGGTAAATATTTGCAGTAAATACCCTTCCTCATCGCGGTCAACCATAATGCCCCATTTTTTTAGTGTGGCAAGGTCTTCCGAAATATGACCTACACGTGCTTCCACTGTATCGTAATACGTACCCGGTACATGTAAAAATTCGAGTCCGCGTTTTTTCATTTCCGATACGGTAAATACAATATCATCGGTGGCTACAGCTATATGCTGGCATCCCGGACCTTTATAAAAATCAAGGTATTCTTCCACCTGCGATTTCTTTTTTCCGATAGCCGGTTCGTTAATAGGAAATTTAATGTAGCCGTTTCCGTTGGTCATTACTTTACTCATCAGTGCGGTGTACTCGGTACTGATGTCTTTATCATCAAACGTTACCAGGTTGGCAAAGCCCATTACGTTGCCATAAAAATCGGCCCATTTATTCATAGAGCCTAATTCTACATTGCCCACCATATGGTCAATGTATTTTAAACCGGTCCATCCAGGATTATACCCTGTTTCTAATTTTTCGTATCCGGGCAAAAACAAACCATTATAATTTTTCCGTTCCACAAAAATGTGAACTGTGTCTCCATAGGTATGTATTCCGCTGAAACGAACTTTACCGTCTTTATCTTCTACCGTCCTTGGCTGCATATAAGGTGTTGCACCACGGCTGGTGGTTTGCTCAAAAGCATCGTATGCATTATCAACCCACAGGGCAATTACTTTTACTCCGTCACCATGCGTACGCAGGTGATGTGCCATTTCGCTATTGGGATCAAAAGGGGTGGTGAGCACCAATCGGATTTTTCCCTGCTGCAGTACGTAAGAGGTACGGTCGCGCACTCCGGTTTCAAGTCCTGCATATGCCAAATCCTGAAATCCAAGTGCAGTTTTATAATAATGAGCCGCCTGTTTAGCATTGCCCACATACAGTTCTACATAATCGGTTCCGTTAATCGGAAGAAAATCCTGAGCCTTATCAAATATTTTTTGCCCGGAATAAGTGAAGTTTTCAACTTTGGTTAAATCGCTCATACTGGTATTAAAAGTTTTTTGTTTTTATACTAAAGATTCTTTGTGATTTGGTGCCGACAGCCATGATTTATAATAATCCGCTTGTTCCAGATTTAGTGCATTGGCTGTAATTTTTACCGGATTAAACGGATCAATCATTACGGCCAGTTCTTTTGTTTCTTTTTTGCCAATGCTTCGTTCAATGGCTCCCGGATGCGGGCCATGGGGAATGCCGGCAGGATGTAGTGTAATTTGTCCTTTTTGTATATTATTCCGGCTCATAAAATCACCATCTACATAATAGAGCAGTTCATCACTGTCTACATTGCTGTGGTGATACGGAGCAGGAATGGCTTCGGGGTGGTAATCGTACAGGCGGGGTACAAAGGAACAAATCACAAAATTGCGTCCGTGAAAAGTTTGGTGAATGGGCGGTGGCATATGAATGCGACCGGTAATGGGTTCAAAATTAAAGATAGAAAATCCGTAAGGATAACTACATCCGTCCCAACCCACCACATCAAACGGATGCGTACCGTACACGTATGGATAAATCAGTCCGCGTTTTTTTATTTTAATTAAAAAGTCGCCTTTCTCTTCATGCGTTTCTAAGTTTTGCGGCATTTTAAAATCCCGTTCGCAAAACGGTGAATGTTCTAAAAACTGTCCGTAGTGGTTGCGGTAGCGAGCCGGAGTTTCTATCGGGCCGTGCGATTCAACAACGAGCAAATGATTGTCGTTGCTGTCAAAATGTAACTGATAAACCGTTCCTCTGGGAATAATCAGGTAATCGCCATATTCAAAAGGAATACTTCCGTACATGGTTTTTAAAATACCTGAACCCTTGTGCACAAACAGCATTTCATCGGCATCGGCATTCTTAAAAAAGTAATCGGTCATACTTTTGCTCGGGGCCGCTATTCCAATGCTCATATCGTTGTTTACAAAAAGAACGCTGCGGCTTGTGATGTAATCATTAGTGGGTGCTACATCAAAACTCATATAACTTCTGGCCTGCAGATTATCCTCAATCGCTATTTCGGGGCGAATGGAGTAGGGGGCGCTGTGTTCTTTTACTAAGGTGGGCGGGTTTAAATGATACACCAGCGAAGAGGGACCGGAAAATCCTTCGGTTCCAAATAATTCTTCATGATACAAGGCGCCATTGGGTTGGCGAAAAACTACATGGCGTTTGGCCGGAATAATCCCTGCCTGACGGTATAATGGCATAGTAAATCAATTAATGTTAATAATGGGCTAATTTTCTGGTGGTAAAACTAAAGCCCGCAGCAAAACCCGACTATGATTTACGTCACGTTTTCAACTGATTTTTGGCAGGAAATATTTTGATACTCCCTAAGGAAGGATTATTGGGGAAGGCGTTCCGGTAATAATTTTAATCCCTTTGGATTTTATCTGAACCACGGCACTCCGGTAAAAAAGATTGCCCTGTGTGGCATAGCGGTAACGGGTGTTTAGTAAATAATCTACCTGATAGGTATGTACTAATTGATTTTTTGCCAAACGTTTGGCTTTTAGCCGGGGAGAGTAAAGGTAATTGTTTAATGTAAACCCAATAATCAGTCCGGGTACAAAAGCCACTGCTGATGATATTTTGTAACCGTCATTCACGGTTTTGGTGCCTGTGGGAATTATGCCTAATAGGGTAGTGGTAACCTGTTTTGTTTTATAGCCGCCTGCCTGTTGAATAGCTGAGGCCGAAACTGCACTTAAGGCTAGGCCGGTTACCAGGCCAAAGGTGTTGAGTTTAAAATGACCAACTTTAACCATAAACGGATTTTTTAAAGAGCTGTTCCATTCGGTTTGCCCGGTAGCAGGTTTTTGAACCGGATAGAAAAAACCTGCATACGATTTTACCTGTACCTCAAAAGTAGTATCGTTGGTAATGTAATAATCGGTGCGGTTAAGCGTATCAAAAACGGGATATACGGTACGGCTTGTTAAATGGCGGTTGCGGTGCTTGTGCGAGCATGAAACAACAGTAGTAAAAGCTACACCCAGCACTAAGTACGAAAAAAATTTCATCATATAAAGTTAAGTATCAGGAAACGAATTTAAGGCAGTACCACTAAATAAAAAAACCGCGTTTGGGTATCCTATTCATTTTTCAAAAAAAGCGTACGTTCCTTTTTCTGTAGTCCCCGTTTCTTTTTCGCTGTTATTCTTTTTTCGGTGGCTGTTTTTGTAGGTCGGGTTGCTTTTCTTTTTTTTCTTACCACAAAACATTTATTGAGCAAGGCATACATTTTTTTTGTAGCAATTTCTTTGTTGCCAAGCTGACTGCGTTCTGCCTGTGAAACCACCTGAAGCAGGCCATTATTGGTAAGTTTATGTGCGAGTCTTTCGAGTAACAGGGTTTTCTCATCAGCGGTAAGTAACAACGAGTCATGAACGGAAAACTCCAGCAAAACCTTGGTGGATGTTTTATTTACATGCTGTCCGCCTTTACCGCTGCTCCGGCTGGTTTTTACCATGAATTCTGAATCGAGAAATGGTGGTTTGAAATGCATAAACCGGAAAGTAACGGGATGAAACGACTATTTGTTTTTTACGTACACCAATTTGATATTTCCTTTACCCGAATCACGCTCGTCCGTTTCAAAACGGTTGATGGCTTTAATGAGCGGAACCAGCTTTTTAAAACCATAGTTCCGGGGATCAAAATCGGGTTGTTTTTTCAACAGCAAATTTCCTAAATCACCCAGAAAAGCCCAGCCTTCTTCATCGGCCAAATCATTGATGCTCGCAGTAATGAGTTTGATAAGCCCTTTATCAATTTTCAAAATAGTGTCGGCCGGTTCGGTTTTCTTTACGGCAGTTTTGCTCACTGTAGTAATCGGTTTGGCAGGTTCTTCGGCTATTTTAAGAATTTCAATATAGATAAACTTATCACAGGCCGATATAAATGACACCGGTGTTTTTTTCTCGCCCAAACCAAATACTTTCATTCCTGCTTCCCTCAGCCTTATGGCAAGTCGGGTAAAATCACTGTCGCTCGATACAATGCAAAAACCATCCACCCGCCCGGTATATAAAATATCCATGGCATCTATAATCATGGCTGAATCGGTGGCATTTTTACCGCTGGTGTAACTGTATTGTTGAATGGGAGTGATGGCATTCTCCAGCAACACTCCTTTCCACCCGGTTACATGTGGTTTGGTCCAGTCGCCATAAATGCGTTTAAAGGTGGGGGTGCCATATTTGGCTATTTCCTCCAGCATGCCTTTTACATTGGAGTAGGGTACATTGTCTGCATCTATCAATACGGCTAACCGTAAATCTTTTATGATATCCATAAATGGTTTTTGTTCGGCATTCAGTTGCCAAACAGCGCAAAGGTAGTATTTAATAGTACGCGGGAGGCTTTATTCTTTTTCTTCCCTTTTTTTGGTGAAGATGTATAACTCTTCCACTTTTTTGCGTGCCCACGGAGTTTTGCGCAAAAATTTGAGGCTGGAACTAATACTTGGCTCATGCAAAAAGCTATTGATACGAACCTCTTCGCCTAATTTTTTCCAACCATAAAAATTTACTAAGTAGATGAGAATGGCTTCTAAGGTGATTCCGTGTAACGGATTGTTGGGTTGCTTTTCTGTCATCTCGTCACAAAAGTAAGGATTAAACCCAATAAGGCTCAACAGGAACTTTTAGTAGTGATGTAAGTTACGACAACCGTTATTGGGTTGAACTTATTTTCCATCTACCGCTTCGTTCTGAAACAAAAATTCTTTTTTATCCGAAAGTAAGAGGAGGATGGTACTGTCGCGTTTTATATTGCCACCCAGTATCTGTTTTGAAAGTTCGTTCAGGATGCGTTTTTGAACCACGCGTTTTAAAGGTCTTGCTCCAAATTGTGGGTCGTAGCCTAACTCGGCCAGCCAGTCAAGCGCTTCTTCCGTGGCACTTATCTGTATTCCGTTTTCTTCCAGTTGTTTTTGTATGCCTTTGAACTGTAGCGTTACAATTTCCCTCACATTATCGCGGCTTAGCGGAGTGAACATTATCACATCATCAATGCGGTTTAAAAACTCTGGGCGTATGCTTTTCTTCAGTACATCAAACACCTGATTTTTTGTTTTGGCCATTACCTCATCATGGTTCAGTTCGTTTATACCGTCAAAATTTTCCTGTATCAGGTGCGAACCCATATTGGAGGTCATGATAATAATGGTATTTTTAAAATTGGCTGTGCGTCCTTTGTTATCGGTGAGCCGGCCATCGTCAAGCACCTGCAGCAAAATATTAAAAACATCGGGGTGTGCTTTTTCAATTTCATCCAATAAAATTACCGAGTAGGGGCGCCTGCGAACGGCCTCGGTAAGTTGTCCGCCCTCATCATAACCCACGTATCCGGGAGGTGCCCCGATAAGGCGCGACACGGTATGTTTTTCCTGGTATTCGCTCATATCAATGCGCACCATGGCATTATCCTGGTTAAACAAAAATTCGGCTAATGCTTTGGCTAATTCGGTTTTCCCCACACCGGTAGTTCCCAAAAATATAAATGAACCAATGGGTTTTTTCGGGTCGCTCAGCCCGGCACGGCTTCTGCGAATGGCATCGCTTATGGCGGTTATGGCTTCTTCCTGTCCCACTACCCGTTTGTGTAACTCTTCTTCCAGATGCAACAGCTTTTCGCGTTCACTTTGCAGCATTCGTGTAACCGGAACGCCCGTCCAGCGGCTCACTACTCCGGCAATATCTTCGGCATCTACCTCTTCTTTCACCATGGCGGTGTCGCCTTGCATCTCGTGGAGTTTACTATGTAAATCGGCAAGCGCCTGTTCGGTTTCTTTAATGCGTCCGTAGCGTATTTCGGCCACTTTTCCATAGTCACCGGCACGCTCGGCATGTTCGGCTTCCTGCTTCAGTTGCTCAATCAGTTCTTTTTTATCCTGTATGGCTTCCACTACCTGTTTTTCGTTTTGCCATTTTACTTTAAGGCCGTTTCGTTCTTCACTCAGGTTAGCAATATCTTCGCTTAGTTCTTTTACTTTATCATTGTCGCCTTCACGTTTTATGGCTTCCCGTTCAATTTCAAGCTGCATTATTCTGCGGTTCAGTTCATCCAACTCTTCAGGAACCGAGTCAATTTCCAATCGCAGTTTTGAGGCGGCTTCGTCCATTAAATCAATTGCCTTATCCGGTAAAAAACGGTCGTTAATGTATCGCTGCGAAAGTTCAACAGCTGCAATAATTGCCTCGTCTTTTATCCGCACCTTGTGATGCACTTCATAGCGTTCTTTTAGTCCGCGCAAAATGGAAATGGCATCTTCACTATCAGGTTCATCAACATATACTTTCTGAAAACGTCTTTCAAGTGCTTTGTCTTTTTCAATATACTTTTGATACTCGCCAAGGGTGGTTGCGCCAATGGCACGCAACTCTCCGCGGGCAAGGGCCGGTTTTAAAATATTAGCAGCATCCATGGCGCTGTCTCCGCCACCACCGGCACCTACCAGGGTGTGAATTTCATCAATAAACAAAATGATTTCGCCATCGCTGCTTATCACTTCCTTTACCACCGCTTTTAATCTTTCTTCAAATTCACCTTTGTATTTTGCTCCGGCAATCAGGGCGCCCATATCAAGCGAGAATATCACTTTCGATTTTAAGTTTTCGGGCACATCTCCATTTACAATCCGATGTGCCAGTCCTTCGGCAATAGCCGTTTTTCCCACACCGGGCTCACCAATAAGCACCGGATTATTTTTAGTTCTGCGCGACAAGATTTGTAATACGCGCCTTATTTCTTCATCACGTCCAATTACCGGGTCGAGTTTACCACTTGATGCAAGGTCATTTAAATTCTTTGCATATTTCTCCAACGAGTTGAATGTGTTCTCGGCTGTTTGGCTGGTAACCTTGTTGTCGCCACGAACTTCTTTGATGGCTTTTTTCAAATCTTTTTCATTGGCACCGGCATCTTTAAGCAGAGTAGCCACCTCATCTTTTCCACTTATCAGCCCAAGTAATAAATGCTCTAAGGTTACAAACTCATCTTTAAATTCCTTAAGATATCCGGTTGCACGAATTAATACCTGATTGGCATCATTGCTAAGGTAGGGATTACCTCCGCTCACTTTGGGGTAAGCTTGTATCATGCGTTCCAAAGCATCTTTTACTCTGGCTACATTTACGTTTTGTTTTTTCAGCAGCATTTCGGCAATGGCATCATCGCTGCTTAATATGCCTTTCAACAGGTGACCGGTTTCTATAGCCTGCTGTTCGTTATGTGCCGCAATTTCCATTGCTTTCTGAACAGCTTCCTGCGCTTTAATGGTATAATTATTAAAATTCATAAATAGTTAATTCTGCAGCCAATTGGTCAAAACAATTGCCAGTTACCATTTACGGAAATTTTGACTTGAAATACTTGGGAATTAAAAAAATACAACGACAAACAGGCAGGCGCAAAAACTAACCCCTTACAGATTAAGGGATAATGCCAACTGAAAAAATAGCAGCAAATTAATCCTCATCGCGAGATCCAGAGAGCATAGAGTAATATTGCTCTATGTAATTGATAAACATCTCCCGGATTTGCCTGAAATGAGTTACTGCATAATGAACTGAAACAATTAGTGCCAATGATGAAAGGACAATCACCACAAATAGCAGCGAGTCGTCTGATCTGATTGATGTGATTCCGTTCATAATAGTTGTTTTGTTTTTTTTAGCCTATGTATCCATATAATCATCTAAAAACGAAAAATGCTTCTCAAATAGTGTCATCAGGTAATTTCTTAATGTGTGAAGCCCTATGAGGAGCGCAAATACCGATAACACCAACAGCACAAACAACACTTCATCGTTTGCTCTCCCGAAGGAGCCTGCATAGAGTGGAAGTGTGATTATCCAACAACAGAAAAGAACGAATAAACGCTTCATGCAAAAGTCATTTATGTTCTAAAATTACAAAAATTTAGACAATTCCAAAACTTTTGTGCGAAAAAAGTAGGTGGAATCACTTTAAATAAGAAAAATTCTTACTTAGAGCCTTTATCTTCGCACTTTCAATATTAATTATGCAACATCCGGCCGAAAGGTTAAACAGCATACAGGAGTCGCAAACCATAGGCATGGCTAAATTAGCCCGAGCCCTTGCAGCAGAAGGTAAAGATGTAATTAATCTGAGCTTTGGCGAACCCGACTTCCAAACCCCGCAACATATAAAAGACGCTGCAAAAAAAGCTATTGACGATGGCTTTACATTTTATACACCTGTTCCGGGGTATCCTGAGTTGCGAAAGGCAATTTCAGAAAAATTTAAAAAAGATAATAACCTCGATTACCCGTTTGATCAGATTGTGGTATCAACCGGGGCAAAGCATGCCATTATGAATACCATGCTGGCTTTGGTAAATCCGGGCGATGAGGTGATTATTCCAACTCCGTATTGGGTTAGTTATTCCGAAATGGTGAAGTTGGCAGAAGGAGTACCTGTATTTGTTCATGCTACCGTTGACCATGATTTTAAGCCATCGATCGAGCAGATAAAAGAAGTGATCACTCCCAAAACAAAGTTGTTTATATTTTCGTCTCCCTGCAATCCTACCGGCTCTGTGTTTTCAAAAGATGAATTAAAGCAGCTGGCTGTTCTTTTTGCACAGTATCCTGACATTTACATTATTTCTGACGAAATCTACGAGCATATTACTTTTACCGGAAAACACGAAAGCATTGCCCAGTTTCCTGAAATAGTTGACAGGGTAATTACGGTGAATGGTGTTTCGAAAGGTTTTGCCATGACAGGCTGGAGAATAGGATATATCGGAGCAGCTAAATGGATAGCCGAAGCCTGTGAAAAAATTCAGGGACAGTTTACATCGGGTACCTGTTCTATTGCTCAGCGGGCTGCTTTGGCTGCACTCACTTCCGATTTGAAACCTACTTATGAGATGCGCGAGGCATTCAGGAAAAGAAGGGAATTGGTTTTAAATATGATAAAAGATATTCCGGGTTTTAAAGTAAGCAAACCTGAAGGAGCTTTTTATGTATTTCCTGATGTGAGCTACTATTTTGGAAAATCTTATGATGGAAATCAGATTCACACAGCCGAAGATTTATGTATGTATCTGTTGCATCATGCATGGGTATCTGTTGTAACAGGAGATGCATTTGGCAACGGCAATTATATTCGTATTTCGTATGCCGCAAGTGATGAAAACCTCACCAAAGCTTTTACCAGAATACGAGAAGCATTAAGCAAACTCAAATAGTGAATATTCCACAACTTCTTAAGTCATTTAAAAAACAAAACGTACTTATAATAGGTGACGTAATGTTGGATGCCTATGTATTTGGCAAAGTAGATCGCATTTCGCCCGAGGCTCCGGTTCCGGTATTGCATGTGCGGGGAGAAGACACCCGCCTTGGAGGTGCGGCAAATGTGGCATTAAATGTACAGGCATTGGGTGCAAAACCGGTTCTTTGTTCGGTAATAGGTAAAGATACGCATACAAATACCCTTATTGGTTTATTGAAAAAGCAACATATGAGCAGGGATGGGGTGGTGGTATCGGATAAGCGAATTTGTACCGTTAAAACCCGAATGATTGGGAATAATCATCAGTTACTTAGGGTAGATACGGAAGAAACAAGTGGTTTAAATAAACAAGACAGAACCGCATTAATTACTAAAATAAAAAAACTGATTGTTAAGGCCGATGTAGTAATTTTTGAAGATTACGATAAAGGTGTAATTGATGAAGAAGTGATTCATGCTACGGTAAAAGCAGCTGCCAAACGAAAAATACCGGTAGTGGTTGATCCGAAGAAAGTAAATTTTTTAAATTATAAAGGTGTTACCTTGTTTAAACCGAATCTCAAAGAATTAAAAGAGGGCTTAAAACTGGATACCGATCTTTCAATCAATAAAAATTTGTCGGATGCCATTTTAAAATTGCAGAAATTATTAAACGCAAAAATGGTGATGGCAACCCTCTCCGAAAAAGGCGTGGTAATAACAGAAGGAAATAAACTCCTTCACGAGCCTGCTCATGTTCGTAATATAGCCGATGTTTCAGGAGCAGGAGATACGGTGGTGAGTGTTGCAGCACTTGCACTGGCCACAGGCTGCACACCACTGCAAGTGGCTGCGTTATCAAATCTGGCAGGAGGTCTGGTTTGTGAGGAAGTGGGAGTGGTGCCCGTTAACGTAAAACAATTTGCCGAAGAGGCAGCCCGATTAGCCATTTAGGTATGCCGTCTTTACCCGGTAAATTTTTCAAAAATTTTATATTTTTTGTAATTGGGTGTTATACGGGTTTACTTGTTTCGGGAACTTTAGCCCTTTATTATTTTCAAGGCAATAGTGTTTACTCGTTAACCTTTACCGAAGCCATCTTTACTTCCATAAGTGCTTTAACAGGCAACAGCCTTTTGCCTGCCGATCCATCCGGCTTTCTATTTACCTCGCAGTTGATTTTGTTAGGACTTATTCAATCGGGGGCCTGGTTATTTATTACGGCAGTTATTCATCTTTTTTTACTCAATAGAGAGAAGCCGTTTTCAATACAGTTGGTAATGATGCGTGTTGTTTTCATTTCTTTACTCATTGAAATAGCAGGAGCCTGCTGCATCTATGTACTTTGCAGTACGGATATCGCGTTTGAATCTTCTGCACAAAAATGGTTTCATTCTTTTTTTCTGGCGGTTTCTGCCTTTTGCCACTCAGGAATCAGTATATCTAACCGGTTTGATGCGGTGGTATCGGGTCAGGTGATGATACAACTTTCCATGATTCCTGTTTTGTTTGCCGGAAGTATTGGCGTACTTGCTTTAACTGATATGTTTTCTGTTTCGCGGTTGCGTAAACGACTAAATGCTCCGGATGAAGACTGGGAATTGAATACCCGTGTAGCTTTAACCGGAACCATGCTGCTTTCGGGTATTGCTGCCACAACATATTATTTTTTGGAATCGGAACCTGAAGGGGCGCGGTTAGTAGAGAAAGTGATTCGTGCCTTGTTTTTTGCGCTGTCGGCCGATGCCGGCATGTTTCATATTCAATCGTCAGCTTCCTTGCATCCAATCACCTGGGTCTTGCTTTTTGTGTTGATGCTGGTTGGTAATTCTACCTCATCAGGCGGTGGTGGATTAAAAACCTCGGGAGTGTATGCATTTGTTTCATCATTTAAAGATTTGTCAGTAACGGCTATTTATGGCGATTTGTGGAATAAAACCAGATGGGTAATTGGTTATTTAATTGTCTGGGTGCTGGCAGGAGCATTTCTTCTGAATGCATTCCATTCTTCTCCTGATTTTCTCACTTCATTATTTAACTCGTTAAGTGCATTTACCACATCGGGGTTTTATGAGGGGCTTCTGTTCAATCCATGCTCAGTTAATGGGGTTACCTTATCTGTGTTGATGCTTGCCGGAAAACCGGGAATAGTGCTGCTGGGTCATTTCCTTGTGAAAAAATATCCCGAACACCGCGCTGAATTGTTGCCTTTGTAATTTGGTTATTTGGCACGCATGGCATCTACCGGATTGAGTCGCGAGGCCATATAGGCGGGAATAAATCCAAATAAAATTCCTACAAAAATTGAAATAAACAATCCCGTAATCACATTTACTGCACTCAGCGCCATATCAAAGTCAATGGCCTTGCTGAAATACATGGTGGTAAAATATACCATAAGCAGCCCAACCACTCCGCCCACTACGCAAAGTGTTACCGATTCGGTAAGAAATTCAAGCAGGATAAAATAATTTTTCGCTCCCAGGGCTTTTTGCACCCCAATTTCGTTGGTTCGCTCTTTTACCGATACAAACATGATGTTGGCTATTCCAAATCCGCCAACAAGAATGGAGAACAGCCCAATAATGCCACCGGCAAAACGAATGATGGTAAATAATTGCCCGATTCCGTCTGATAGAAGAGTAGTTTTGTTAAGCGCGAAGTTATCTTCATTTCCTGGTTTTATTCTTCGGGCGGCCCGCATTATTCCTTTTAATTCATCTTCCAGAAAACTTAGCGGAACATTTTCTTTTGCCTTCACCATAATAGTTGGATTGGTTCGTTCTGAGTCCTTTTTTGACATACCTAAAGCAAACCCGTAAGGCATTACAATCATATTGTCGAGCGAATTGTCAATTAAACTTTGTCCTTCCTTTTTAAAAACTCCAATCACCGTAAGCGACCGGCCTGAAACTTTTATTACCCGTCCAACAGGGTCGAGTCCGTTAAAAAGATTTTCAGCAATATCATTTCCAATTATAACCGCAGCGCTGCCGTTGCCTGATTCAAATTCGGTGAAGTACCTGCCATTAATAATTTCAAAGTTTTTTACATTTTGCCAATTATGGGTTACACCCAATGCCGTAGTGTTGGAAACATTGTTTGATCCGAATTTTAAAACCACTCCGTTCAGGTTAATCATGAGTGCCGGTGTATTTCCGTACCGAACACTTTTAGTTACTGTTTTAAAATCATTTTCAGTTGGAATGGGTCGGTTCATATATTTCCACCACTGGTAATTTTCTTCATACCATGGCCATTTCTGAATAAAAATAACGTCATTGCCAAGCGCACTGATATTTGTTCGCAGGTAACGTTCCATTGAATCAACAATTGCCAGAACAGTGATGATGGAGAAAATACCAATGGTAATACCAATAACCGATAGAAGAGTGCGCAATTTATTCATAATCAAAGCCTGAAAGGCAATGATGATACTTTCCCGAAGTAAGCGGATGAGCATGAATAACTTCACCTGTCAAAAGTAATATATAGCAGGATGAATATTACCCTATCCAGGTGGCATTCCGATAAACGACAAGTATATTCTGATAAATGAAACATAGAGAAATTCGCATTTGCTAAAACGACATATAATTATACCTTTGCACCTCCCAAAATTACGCATAAATGAAATTATCCCAGTTTAAGTACAATTTACCTGAAAATCTTATTGCTAAATACCCTTCACCCGAGCGGGATGAGTCTCGCCTAATGGTGTTGTACCGAGATAAGAAACGCATTGAACATCACCATTTCAAAGATATTTTAGGATTCTTTAATGACCGTGACGTTTTTATTATCAATAACACTAAGGTTTTTCCGGCCCGTTTGTTTGGGAGTAAAGAAAAAACGGGTGCTAAAATAGAAGTTTTCCTGTTGCGTGAGTTAAATCACGAACAACGCCTTTGGGATGTATTGGTAGATCCGGCCCGAAAAATAAGGGTAGGTAATAAACTATACTTCGGGAATGATGATTTGGTAGCCGAGGTAGTTGATAATACAACTTCACGCGGTCGTACCATTCGCTTTTTGTTTGAAGGAAGTGACGATGAATTTAACGGCTTAATCAATAAGTTGGGGGAGACCCCGCTACCACGTTACATTAACCGCAGTGTGGAGCCTGATGACCGTGATCGCTATCAAACCATTTTTGCCAAACATACTGGTGCTGTTGCGCCTCCTTCGGCCGGTTTGCACTTTACCCGTGAGTTGATGATGCGTATGGAAATTAAAGGGATGAAGTTTGCCGAGTTAACGCTGCATGCCGGATTAGGTTCTTTCCGTCCGGTAGAGGTGGAGGATCTTACAAAGCACAAAATGGATTCGGAGTTTTACGAAATAAATGAGAAAGCTGCAAAAATTGTAAACCGTGCACTTGATGAGAAAAAAAGAATTGTGGCCGTAGGAACTACCGTAATGCGTGCTATTGAGTCTTCTGTATCATCTACCAAAACGCTGAATGCTTCGAGTGGATGGACCGATACATTTATCTTTCCACCATTTGATTTTAATGTTGCCAACGCATTTATTACAAATTTTCACGCACCTGAATCAACATTGATGATGGTGGCTGCTGCCTTTGCCGATTTTGACTTTTTGATGCATGCTTACGAAGTAGCTATGAAGGAAAAATATAAATTCCTTGCCTACGGAGATGCTATGCTGATAATTTAATTAGAGAAAGTTACTTTTCGAAAATGCCATGTACCTTTGTTACATGGCATTTTTGTTATAACCTGTACGAATGAAAAAATATGCAATAATAGTGGCCGGAGGTAAGGGGCTGCGCATGGGTGCCGGCACACCTAAACAATTTTTATTGTTAAAGGGTAAACCTGTATTGATGTATACAATTGAAGCGTTCTCCCATGCCGATAAAACCATTGAGTTGATATTGGTTCTTCCCGAAGAACATATCCATACGTGGAACGAACTCTGCCGTATTCATCAGTTTGGTGTCGGGCATAACGTAGTGGCAGGTGGAGAGCAACGAATGGATTCAGTTAAAAACGGATTAAACCTTATTGAAACCCCGGATGCCTTAATAGCGATACACGATGGAGTAAGACCCTTAATTGATGCACGCATTATTAATGAATCCTTTACGGTTGCTCAATTAAAAGGGAATGCAATTGCTGCAGTAAAGTCAAAAGACTCTTTACGACAGGAAACCAGAGAAAATAATAAAGCTGTAAACAGAGATGAGTTTTACCTGATACAAACACCTCAGACGTTTCAGAGAAAACTAATAACCGAAGCATATCAAAATTGCCTGGGAAGTGGTTTTACTGACGATGCATCGGTTCTTGAGGCTACCGGAAAAACAATTCACCTTATTCAAGGCGATTACAGGAATATAAAAATTACCACTCCCGAAGATTTGATAATAGCAGAGGCCTTGTTGAGTAACTGATTATTGTAACAGTGCTCTAGTAAAAGTTATGCTTTTAACTTTTTAATATAGTCCTCAATCATGTATTGTTTTTGCTTCACATCCTGCAGGCGGCCTCCGGCTTTATCCTCGTTGTTGTAAGTATTGATAAACCAGTTTATTTCGGCAAGAGCTGCCTCTGCCATTTTAAGCAGTTCGTCTTTACGCTCTTTGGGTAAAGCCTTTATAGTGGCATCAATATTTTTAATTCCGCTTGATGATGATTTGGTTTGACTTTTTTGTGATTCGTCACTGAGGGTATTGTTTATTTTGTGAAACGCAGCTACGCAACGCATATAAGCTGCATATGAATCTTCTGTTTTTATAGCATTAAAGTAATTGGTTCCCCAGTACACACAAGAGTCGCAGGCACGATAATCCCGTTTGGAAGAGCAGTCGTTATAAAAACGTTTCACGGCATCACGCATCCAGTTGGTATCCTTAGTTATTTTGGGAGGGGTAGCGGCAGCAGCAGCGGGCTTGGCTCCGGGAATTGCAGGCTTTGCAGCAGGAGTTGCCGGTTTAGTTGCGGGAACAACCGGTTTTGCAGCAGGGGTAGCAGGTTTTGCAGGAGTTTGGGCCATTGCCGTCATTAAGCCGGTACAACAGGCGATTGATGCGATGAAAATTTTTAATTTCATGAGAGTGGAATTTGAATCAAATTAAATGCAAAACTTTGAGATTACATACGAGGGCGCCATGGAGTTTCTTCAATTTTTAATTCTTTGGAAATCCATCGGGAAAGCATAAATAAATAATCAGACAAACGGTTGAGGTACACACTAATAATTTCGGGTACTTCCGATTCTGTTTGAAGCTGAACCACCAGTCGTTCGGCTCTGCGGCACACACAGCGGGCTATATGGCAGGCAGAAACCGATGGATGGCCACCGGGCAGGATAAAGTTTTTTAACTCGGGAAGGTGCTCTTCCATTTTATCCATTTCAGTTTCCAGCATCGTTACATCATTCAGGTGTAAATCGGGTACCTTCATTTTTGACTTTTCGGGATCTGAAGCTAATACAGACCCAATGGTAAACAAACGGTCCTGAATTTCGTAAATTACCTCACGGGTGTGCCGGTCATTTACCATATCCTTCACCATGCCTAAATGGGAGTTGAGTTCATCAATAGTACCGTAACTTTCAATTCGTAAATGAAACTTTGGAACTCTTACACCCCCTATAAGTGATGTTTCGCCTTTATCACCCGTTTTTGTGTAAATTTTAAAACCCATGCTTTCAAAAATAAAAACTGAACCTGAGAGTAACCTGCAATGTGCAGAAAATGTTTTAAATTAAATTTCCAGCGATTGGGGTGTATTGGCGTAATCTTTTTCAACTACACCATCACGTATACGCACAATACGATGTGCTCTTTTAGCAATGTCTTCTTCGTGGGTAACAATAATTACCGTATTCCCTTTTTGATGAATTTCCTCCAGCAGTTTCATAATTTCATAGCTTGTTTTGGTATCGAGATTCCCCGTTGGTTCATCGGCCAGAATCATGGAAGGATTATTTACCAAAGCCCGCGCAATGGCTACCCGTTGCCGCTGCCCGCCTGAGAGTTCGTTGGGCTTATGTTTTACACGGTCACCTAAGCCCACGTTCGTAAGACTTTGCATAGCGTGTTCCAGCCTCATATCTTTTTTTACACCTGCATAAACCTGTGGCAGGGCTACGTTCTCTAATGCCGTGAGGCGCGGAAGCAAATTGAATGTTTGAAAAATAAAGCCGATTTCTTTGTTGCGTATTTCGGCAAGTTCGTTATCGGTCATGTTGCTTACGTTGGTGCCGTTTAAAATATAGGTACCGCTGCTCGGGGTATCAAGGCAACCCAGAATATTCATTAAGGTAGATTTTCCGGAACCAGAAGGCCCCATCAACGCCACGTACTCCCCTTTTTTTATTTGCAAATCAATGGAACGAAGGGCATATACCTGCTCGGAACCGATTTGGTAAACCTTGGCAATATTACTCAGGTTAAGCAGTGCTTCTTCAGCCATTATTTATCAAGAAATTTAGGAACCTTAAAGTAGTCTGAATCTTTTTTAGGGGCATTTTTTAATGCTTCTTCACGGGTAATTTCCTGCTTCACTTCATCGTCACGCAACACATTTACTTCATCTGTCATAAATATTAATGGTTCAACATGCGAAGTATCCAGCTCACTCAGTTTATCTACAAAGCCAACTATTTTCTCAAGGTCTTTTTTAATGTTTTCCTTTTCCTGATTTTCAAATTCCAGTTTTGAAAGGTTAGCTAATTTTTCTACCAGCTCATTTGTAATTTCCATGTTCGGCTAATTTGTTTTCAATAATAGTAAAAACCTGTTGTTTGAGGTGCTCTGCATCGGTTAAATTCAGACCAACTGTGGAGATAGGACGATGAACAAACATATGTATAATTCCGGGGCTTGCCGTCCAGCTACCGTCATCGGGCAGCCGTTTCCAGTTTTTGGTGAAGGTAACCGGTAATAATTCTATTTCATTTTCTATGGCCAAACGAAAGGGCCCTGGTTTAAACTTACCAAGTCGCGGGGCATTTTTTGAAATAGTTCCTTCCGGAAAAATAACGATGCTGCGCTCTTTGTTTTTTAATTGCATTCCGGCTTTCAAAAAAGCCTTGTGGGCATGGGTATTACTTTTCCGGTCAACGGCAATATCAATGGTATTAAAAAACCGTCCGAAAAGGGGCAGTTTCTCGAGTTCAATTTTGGCCATATAATTCACCTCGAAAGGAAGAAAACAAGTGGTGCACGGAATGTCGAGGTACGAACTGTGATTGGGAACAACGATATATGTTTTTTTTCTGTTCAACTTTTGTTCAAACGAAACTTTTACAGGCATACATCCCGTTAAAAAAACAAGTCGTCCCCATATTTTACGGCAAAAGTGGGCATAGGTATACCATCGTGGCGAACTTAAAAATAGAAGAAAAAAAGGGTAGAGCGGGAAAAACCAGAAAACCAAATTCGCGTAAACCCAAATACCCCAAATTTTACGCAAAATCAGTTTTAAAAGATTCATGTTCATGCTGAAAAACTATCCCCAGCGCGCAGGATCTTTTCTCCAGTTAGCTAATAGTTCAAGATCTCCTGCTTTCACATACTTTTTGTCAATGGCCGCTTTTATCAGCTCATCATAATTGCTGAGGGAAACAAACGGACATTTAGCAGCCTCAAAATTTAATGCAGCAGCATCAAATCCATAGTTAAAGATGGAAACCAAACCCAATACTTCACAACCAAAATTTCTTAATGCTTCAATTGCCTGTAAGCTGCTTTTACCGGTTGAAATAAGATCTTCCACCACCACTACTTTTTGCCCGGATTTTACATCTCCTTCCACCTGATTTCCCATTCCATGTTTTTTGGCTTCCGACCTTACGTACCCAAAAGGAAGATTTAATTCATCGGCTGCCAATGCTCCGGGAGCAATGCCGGCCGTGGCAACGCCTACTACCATTTCACATTTTGGAAAATGAGATTTAATGGTAGAAGCAAGCTGCTTTTTCACGTAAGTGCGCACGTGCGGATGTGAGAGTGAAATGCGATTGTCATTATAAATTGGTGATTTCCAGCCTGAAGCCCATGTAAATGGCTGATGTGGCTGTAAGCGGGTAGCATGTATTTCTAATAAATATTCTGCTATTTTTGTTGCTACTGATTCATTGGTTGGCATACGGGCAAATGTATAAAATTTTCGTTAACGATAATCCTTTTGTAATTATGGGGGTAAGCGACAGTTTGCCACCCTACCACGGTTTGAAGGTTATTAATGAAAGTGACTCGCCCAATGCCATGATACATCTTAAGGAACTTGAATCGTTACAGCACAAAGCCATTGCCTTTGTTTGTTCAAATCCTTCGGATTTGTTTCAAAAAATTCTTAAAGAGTTTATCATGATAAAAGCGGCAGGCGGGGTTGTTTTTAATGAACACAAGCAGGTGTTAATTATAAAACGTCTTGGTAAATGGGATTTACCAAAAGGGAAAATAGATCCGCACGAAAGTACTGAACACGCTGCCCTTAGGGAAGTAGAGGAGGAATGTGGCATTGGAGAGATAAAAATAAATAAACTACTCACTTATTCATACCATACTTATAAGCAGCAGGGATATAGGTTTATTAAACAAACCACATGGTATTTAATGAATAGTACCTGGGAAGGGAAGTTGCAGCCGCAGGTAGAAGAAAATATTACTGAAGTAAAATGGGTTAGCTGGGATGAGTTGAATATTACAGAACTCGATTCCTATCTTTCTATCAAGGATGTGTTGCTACAGGTAAAAACGGCTTCCTAATTCAAAGTTTTATTTGGGCAGGAACAAATTGTGACGCATCACCACCGTTACGAATAATATCGCGGACAATGGTTGAACTGATAGCCGTAAACGCAGGGTTACACATCAAAAAAATGGATTCAATGTCGGGGCACTGGGCTTTATTCATTTGAGCGATATTTTTTTCGTAATCAAAATCTGCCGTGGTTCGTATACCTCTAATGATAAACTGGGCATTAATTTTCCTGCAAAAATCAGTAGTTAATCCTTCGTATGCCTCAACTTTTACTTTTGGGTTGGTTCCATAAATTTGTTCAATCCAGGTCCTTCTTTTTTCTTCACTGAATAAACTTTGTTTAATTGAATTTCTTCCTATACCAATCCATACCTCATCAAACATAAGCAGTGCACGGTCAATAATATCAACATGCCCAATGGTAATTGGGTCAAATGTGCCCGGAACTAATGCAATTCTTTTCATACTTGTGGATTTTTATAAAACGTAAATACCGATTGCCCATAATTTCGTTCTTCCGCAAAGTTAGGCAAGGTTTTTAAATTCAGCTCTTTTCCATGCTCCACAATTAAAATTCCACCCGGTTTTAACAGGTGGCAACCGAAAATAAGTTGTGGAATTTGGGCAATCCCGGGCATGGCATAGGGTGGATCGGCAAAAATGAGATCAAATCTTTCATGGGCATTTCTAAGGTAACTCATCACATCGCCTTTAATCACCTCCAATTGCACATAACCAAGCTTTTCTTTTTGCTGCCTAATAAAGCGAACGCACTTTTCGTCTTTATCAATTGCCTTTATTTTTTTTACGCTGCGCGAGCAAAATTCATAACTGATATTTCCGGTTCCTGCAAATAAATCGAGTACTTCAAGTTCATCAATGGAAAACCGGGTTTCCAGAATATTAAACAGACTTTCTTTGGCAATATCCGTTGTGGGGCGTACCGGTAAATTTGCCGGAGCTCTGATAATTAGTCCTTTTTGTGCTCCGTTTATTATTCGCACAATGCTGCAGATAATAACATAAAATAATGATGCGACTCCGGTATCGCCACACCGGTTGATATCCATTCTACCTGATGGAGGTATTTTCTGAACAAGGCAAGTAAACTGTCTTCTCCCTCAAATTCTCCGCTCACATACACAGGATGTGTGGGTGGAATCATAAATTCTTCCATTGTTGCCAACAGAAAATAAAGTGCATCATTATCGGTTTCGGCTATGAATGAGTTAACAAAATAGGGTGTTTTATTTTTGAGGTAAACAATGGTGGCAAAACGTCCGTTGTAATTCACTAAAATTCCATCTTCACCTTTAAAGGCTTTTGCGACCCCACTCAGCAATGCAGCACTTTGATGAATAAAGCGCGGACCACGCAATCTGGAATTAAATAAAGTGGTTAGGTACTTATGAAACGGAAACAACATTACAGATTGCCATGAAGGCAACTTCTGAGTATGTAATTCTTCATTGCTGGCCTGCTCGTTTGTTTGTTTATAAAAAAGTCCGGCTTTTTCCTTTTCAAAAAAAACTTCCGGAACAAGGCTGTGACGCGGGTGGTCAATAACAACTGAAAAACGACTGAATTTTAATTCAGTTTCCGGAATTTGGTTCAGGGTTTCGTTCACCTCAAGTATTTCGGCTTTGTTCAGGTCGGCAATGCCACAAGCATATTTCTTTATCAGCCTGCATTCTTTCGAGTTTTTATCAACAACCAAAACAGCCGCCTGATGCCTTGTGATGTGAATACACGCTTCGTACATAAAAGCATTGCTTTCGGCATAACTTTCATGGGTAAAAACGGTTGTTATATGTGTGGTGGTAAAACTCAACGGGCAATATTACTATTTTTGCCCCGTTTAATTATTCCGTAAATCATGTTTATATCTAAAAATCCCGACTTCGAAGCCACCATTCGCGAAAAACTGAAAGGCCAGCATTTTATGAATCATATTGGCTTCCGCATTACCCGTATTGAAGCGGGGGAGGTAGAAGGCGAAATTGAGTTAAACGATTTTTTAAAACAGCAAAATGGCTTTTTGCATGGCGGAGCTACAGCCACCTTGTGCGATTTGGTTGCAGGTTTTGCAGCATTTACACTGGTTGAAAAAGGAAGCACAGTTGTTACAGTTGAGTTAAAAATCTCCTATTTAAATCCTGGAACAGGCAGTAAAATATATGCCAAAGGCTGGGTGCTTAAAACCGGAAATACCCTTAGTTTTTGTGAGGCAGAGGTATGGTCGGAAGATGATGGAAACAAGATTGATATTGCAAAGGCAACCACCACTATGGCTAAAGTGATTTTTCCTGCCTGAACAAAATTAGCTAAATAAAAAAGCCGCCTTATTCGGGCGGCTTTTTTATTTATAGTTACTCAGCAACGAATTACTCAGTAACTGTGAATTTTTTAGTCGAGGTAAAATTACCGCTGCTGATGGTGTAGAAATAAACACCTGGTTTCAGGTTGTTCAAATCAACGGTAAAGGTGTTTTCGCCTGCATTGAATTTCTCGGTGATCACAGAAACATTTTGTCCGATGATATTGGTTACAGTTAATGTAACATCTCCTGCTTTACCAATTGCAAAAGGAACGTTTACTGCTGAATTTCCTGAAACAGGATTTGGATATGCATTTCCCATTCCATATCCGTTTCCATTTATGTTTTTAACTCCAACATTGGCGGATGAAATTAAATAATCAATATGTATTAATTGGGAAACTGAGTAGTAGCTGGAAGGTAAGTATCTTGAACCAAGACCATTTAAACGATCGGTGTACAACTGTGTTTTGTCAATAGCCATACCGTTATTATAGTAAGCATGCTCAACATTGTTTCCATTTCTTACGGTTCTAACCCAGAATGCATTCAATTGTTTTGCCGCTGTTACACCGTCACCGGTAAGAATAGTATCACCGGCAGCGTATGAATAACCGGGTTTGAATGTTACAGTTGCACCAACAATATTGTTTTTAGTGATGCTTTTAAAAGTAGAAGGGATTGCGAGAATTTTTTCTCCCCAAATTCCTTGGTTAGCAATTGAATCAAGGGCAGTTAAAGGGATTCTGATTTGGTAAACAGTAGCTCCGGTTGCTGGCTCATGAGTTGAGCGGTTAAAATCGGTAGTGGTGAATACGTTTTGACCAGGAGTTGTTCCAAAATACCACACTGACATTGCTCCGGTTGTTGAGGTAGCACCTTGCTTATGAAAGGTAACAATCATTGTGTCTGTAACAGTATGAATATTCCTTTCATAAAGGTAAAGAATTCTGATTGAGTCAACAGTGTAATCATTGAATTTGCTTAGCGGAGAGGTGCTTCCATCTAGCGAGTATTCAACATCTTTTGCATCAAAACCCTGACCTGCAGAAATCCAGGTATTATTGTATTGTGTTGGTGTTCCATTATTGAGGTAAGCAACTACCACTGATGAGTCTGGAAACAACATCATACTACTTCCTTCAAATCCGTTAAGATTTTCCTGTAAACCTGCGTAACTAAACCATTGTGAAACCTGTCCACCGGCATTGGCTGATGAGTTCACACGTAGTTTGCTGTGGAAAGGAACCTGATATTCCTTAACTTCAATTTTGTTTGTTGGTTGAAGATTGCTTTGAGCCATAACTCCGAAAGCAAACATTCCTCCGAGTAAAGTAAATAAACTTTTTTTCATAATGAATTGATCTTTATTGATTTTTACAAAAATAATAATTTTCTTCTATTTTTAAGCGTGTTTCTGAATTAAAGACAGGGCTGCAAGAATAAAGGTTGCATACCATATTTCTTTCATTTTTCTATCCACATTCCATATTCTTTTATCAGGTTAATTAGTTCGTCAACAGCTGTTTCTGATGATATGTTTCGCTTCACAACTTCTTTTCCTTTATATAAAGTAATCTTACCTGGTCCGGTACCCACATAGCCAAAGTCGGCATCGGCCATCTCTCCCGGACCGTTTACAATGCAACCCATGATGCCTATTTTAACTCCTTTTAAATGGTCAGTCACCTGTCTGATTTTGGCGGTTGTTTCCTGTAAGTTGAATAATGTACGGCCGCATGACGGACAAGAAATATACTCTGTTTTTGAAATACGTGTGCGGCTGGCCTGCAATATTCCGAATGCCGTTGAGTTGATAACGGAAAGTTGAATTTCAGGAGCATTTATCCAAATACCATCTCCATAACCATCTATCAATAATGAGCCACAGTCGGTTGAGCTTTGTAACATCATTGTTTCTCCATCAGTTGTTGAATATGATGTTTTTATAATGACAGGTATTTCGCAACCGGCCTCTGTAAAATCAAAAAACATCTGGCGCAATTGACTTAAGCGATGTTCATTGTTTGTTTCAATAATCAGAACTATATTTTTTGTATCATTTAACTGACGAATAATTTCTGCATCCACCTGCTCACAATTCACCAGAACAAAAATAATTTCTGATGGAATATAGGAGATTAAATTCAGGTCATTAATATTTATTAAAGGATAATAATTATTTCTCTGTTCAATGCTTTTCCAAACTTCATAATTGCAGATGGCTTTCAATCCATTAGGCAACATAAATGAAATAGCTTTTGATCCGGTAAATATAAAATCTGATCCCAAATCAGTCATATGCCATTTATCCAGTTCAGCATCGTAAACATGACCGATTTGTTTCATTTCCCATTCGGTAATTGTGTTGAGATGACTAAAATCGGCAATTACCCGCGGCACATTTTTACCTCCCAGATTATGGCATACCCGACTTTCTCTTTTTTGATATTCGAAGGGGGAAAATTGTTGAACAGACTCTGGAAAGACAGAATGAACAGGAGAGTGATTTACTCGTGAAGCGTATCTTTCAGTTAATTTTTTGGCAACAGGAATTTCAAACTCGGGGTCTTCGGTAAGTGATACCCTGATTGTATCTCCAATGCCATCCTCCAGAAGACAACCAATGCCCAGTGCCGATTTTATCCTTCCGTCATCTCCTTCGCCCGCTTCGGTTACTCCAAGGTGCAATGGATAAAACATTTGTTCACTATCCATTTTATTTACCAGCAAACGGTAGGCTTCTACCATTACCTGCGGGTTACTTGATTTCATGGAGAGTACAAGATTATGGTAATTTTCGTAACGGCAAATGCGCAAAAATTCTAAAGCACTTTCAACCATTCCTGCCGGAGTGTCGCCATAACGACTCAAAATTCTATCGCTTAGCGAACCGTGGTTGGTGCCTATGCGCATAGCTGTTCCGTATTCTTTGCAAATTTTTATGAGGGGTAGAAATCTCTCCCGGATGCGTTCAAGTTCTCCATTGTATGCTGAATCGGTATATTCTATGTTCTCAAACTTTTTTTTGTCGGCAAAATTGCCCGGGTTAATGCGAACTTTTTCTACAATGCGCGCTGCTATTTCGGCTGCGTTGGGTGTAAAGTGAATATCTGCCACCAATGGAGTTTGATATCCTTTCAAGCGCAGTTCTTTTTTGATGTTTTCAAGGTTATGTGCTTCTTTTATACTGGGGGCGGTAATGCGTACCAACTCACATCCGGCTTCAATCATACGTATTGATTGTTCCACCGTGGCTTTGGTATCCATGGTATCGGTAGTGGTCATGGATTGGATTCGGATCGGGTGGTCGCCACCTAAATATAAATCACCAATTTTAACGGTATTGGTTTTTCTCCGTTGGTAACGGGTAAGACTTGCGCAGTATTTTTTATTTTCAGATTGCTCTTTAAAGGTCATGTCAGCTTAAATGATTGTCAGATTAAGATATAACACTAAAATTAACCGTAAGTTTTAAATATCTCCTAATTGAGGTCTTATGAGTAATTCTTCCACAACTGCGGTTTTCATTGAGTAAGTATTCCATATGGCTTCTGCAATATCTTCTGCTTGCATAAACCGGGATTCGGGCAAGGTGCTTCCGGTCCATGAATCGGTAAGAGTAGCACCTGGCAATACCGAAGTTACGCGAACAGCGGATTCTTTCAATTCCTCTCGAAGCACTTTACTCATTCCAAGCAAGGCAAATTTACTAATGCAGTATGACCCTCCATTGGTATAGGGAATAATGCTTGCGGTGGAACAAATATTAAAAACGTGGCCTTTTTTATTGTTTTTCATCAAGGGTACCAGTGCTCGGGTGAGGTGGTAAGCACTTTCAACATTTGTTTTCAAAAGGAGTTCAAGGGTATTATCTTCTTCGTTTAATAAGTGTCCCGGTTTAAAAACCCCTGCATTATTTACCAAAACATCGGGCGTTCCCATTTTATTCATCACATCGCTGGCAAATTGTAACACAGCCATTTTATCCGAGGCATCTGTTTGCATGAGCAAAAGTTGGGAGCAACCACCTGATTTCAATTCTTTTTCGAGGGTATTGAGATGCTCCTTGTTTCGGGCAAATGCAGCTACCCGAAAGCCTTCCATGGCAAATCGCTTTACAATGGCTTTCCCTATTCCTTTAGAGCCTCCACTCACTACAATTAACGGTTGTTGATTCATTGAGGTCACAAAATAACAGCTATTTGAATTATATTTACCACCGATATTAAAAGCACATGTCGTTTTTCTACCATTTCGGTCGCTATATTCTTTTTATCAGAGGTTTATTCTCCAAGCCCGAGAAATTCTGGGTGTTCAAGGAACGTATGTTTCAGGAAATGCAAAGCATCGGAGTGGGGTCTATAGGAATTGTAACCATTATTTCAGTTTTTGTAGGGGCCGTGACCACTGTACAAACTGCCTATCAATTGGTATCGGGTTTGGTAGCTAAGTCCATTATAGGGACCATTGTGAGCGACTCCACTATGCTTGAACTGGCTCCCACCATTACCTGTCTGGTGCTTGCGGGAAAAATTGGTTCAAGCATCGCCTCTGAAATTGGAACCATGCGCGTAACAGAGCAAATAGATGCATTAGAAATCATGGGAATTAATTCGGCAAATTACTTAGTGCTTCCTAAAATTCTGGCCGGAATGATTGTGATACCCATGCTTATCATTATTGCCATTTTTCTTGGAATATCCGGAGGAATTATAGCCGGCAAAATGGCCGGCATTTTACCCGTAGAAGAATTTATGAAAGGGGCAAGAAGTACGTTTAAAGGGTTTACCGTTTTCTTTTCGTGTACCAAGGCTGTAACATTTGCTTTTATCATTACTTCGGTTTCGGCTTTTCAGGGATTTTATACCCATGGTGGAGCGCTCGAAGTAGGGCAATCCAGTACCAGAGCCGTAGTGTACAGTGCAGTTCTCATTTTATTTTCCGATTATATTCTTGCCCAGTTGCTGCTATGATTGAAGTTAAAAATGTTTACAAATCATTTGGCGATAAAAAGGTACTTGAGGATGTAAGTGCCGGTTTTTACAAAGGGAAAAGCAATTTTATTATTGGTTCAAGCGGTAGTGGTAAAAGTGTGCTGATGAAATGTATGGTGGGTCTGGAACAGGTAACGGATGGCAGTATTTTATACGAGAACCGCGACTTTACGCATTTGGATTACAATGCTAAAAAAGAAATAAGGAAAGAGATAGGAATGCTGTTTCAGGGAACGGCTTTGTTCGACTCATTAACGGTGGAGCAGAATGTGGAATTTCCAATTAAAATGTTTTCTAAAATGACTCCTGCCGAGCGATTAGACAGAGTTAATTTTTGCCTTCAGCGGGTCAATTTAAGTAAGGTGAATCATCTTTATCCATCAGCGTTGAGTGGTGGAATGAAAAAGCGGGTAGGTATTGCCAGGGCCATTGCTTTAAATCCGCAATATTTGTTTTGCGATGAGCCTAACTCGGGGCTTGATCCGCTCACCTCGCGTGTTATTGATGAACTTATTAAAGAAATTACCATTGAGTTTAATATCACCACCATCATTAATACCCACGATATGAAAAGTGTGTTTGATATGGGTGATAATATTATTTTTATCTGGCAGGGAAAAAAATGGTGGGAAGGTACCAGAAAAGATATTCGATCGTCAGGTAATAAAGAGCTTTTTGACTTTATGAAAGCCTACGATATTGAGAGCATGTAGGTATTAATTAGCTTGCTTGTAGAGCAACGAACTGTCGCCATAACTTAAAAAACGGTAATCATTTAATAACGCATAATTATAAATTTTTTTCCAGCTTTCACCGGTAAATGCAGCAATTAAAAGCAATAAGGTACTTTGAGGCTGATGAAAATTGGTGATTAAGGCGCTTGCTAATTTAAACGAATATCCCGGAGCAATTAAAATTTGGGTGTATCCGTTAAGCACATCTGTTTCATTTTTGTCCATCCAATTCAATACTTCCTGTAGTGCATCTTTCACCGGATGCTGAAAATTATTTTCATACGGCTGCCATTGGGAAACAGTAAATCTATTGACAATGGCTTCAGGATTATTGAGTAAATTGTTGCCAAACCAATACAGGCTTTCAATGGTTCGGGTAGAAGTGGTACCTACCGGTGTTATGATTTTATCAGCTTCAACCGCCTCTTTTAAAGCAGTTATGCTTTTGCGGGTTACATAAATACTCTCAGCATGCATTTCATGCTCCTGCATGGTGGGCGACTTAACAGGCTTAAATGTTCCGGCTCCAACATGAAGTGTAACTCTGCACGATGTAATTCCTTTTGAAACTAATTCATTCAGGAGTTTATCGGTAAAATGCAACCCCGCTGTTGGAGCGGCTACCGAACCCTGTTCACTGGCAAATACTGTTTGATAGGATGTGTTGTCGTTTACATTTGCATTTCGGTTTAAATAGGGTGGAAGCGGCAGATTTCCGGCAGCGGCCAGCACTTCTCCAAAGGTTAATTCACCGCCTTCCCATTCAAAATTAATTTCAAATACGTCATTCGTCCGGTTTATCAGTTTAGCTTTCAGGTGTTGTGTTTTGCCGTTATAATTAAACTGCATGGAAAGCCATTCTTCTTTCCATCGTTTGGCATTCCCAACCATACATTTCCAGGTACACGACTTTTTTACCGAAAAGGATTGTTCAAAAGTGTTAAACGGTTGGATGGGTTCAAGACATAAAATTTCAATACAACTCCCGCTGTTTTGTTCAAACAAAAGGCGTGCGTGAACCACCCGGGTAGTATTAAGAACCAGAAAATGATTTTTAGTCAGCAAAGAAGGTAATTCATGAAATATATGATCGGATATTTCGGTATTTTGGAAAACAAGAAGTTTGGAATTTTCCCGTTTTTCCAATGGGAAAATGGCAATTTTTGATTCGGGAAGATTATAGGAGAAGTCTGAAATACGAAGAACTCGCGGATCGTTTTTCTGTTGGTTCATTATTTTTTTAATACACCTGAAGTACCCATTTTATAACCTATCAGTTCATCGTAGTTGAATTGCTGATTACGATGATAAACAAGTATCAGGTAATCATTTTCTGTTTCATAATGTATGCCTTCAATAGCGGCTTCATCGGGTTTTCCATCTGATCCGGGTACAACATAAATATATTCATATCGTCCCTGTTTCAGAAAAACTTCAGCTTCGTACCTGAGTTTTGCTTTGTTATACCGCATCCTGAATTCATCTTTCAGTTGCCAGTCGGTAAACTCACCAAAAATATATACATCTCCTTCTTGCATTTTGTACAAGCTGTTCAGGTAGAAATTTACCCAAGCATAGTCTCCGGTAATACCCGCGTTGCTTCCGCTCATGTCACGGTTATCTATTACCCGCCTTCCGTTAAAGTCTTGCCAGTTTAAATAAGCGGTTGATGCCCTGCCTTCATCAAAATTTAACATGCAGTGATATGCCGATGCGGTGTCTCTTGTTTTACTGCGTACATTCATGCTCACACCTCTTAAAGCACGAATATCAAACCACCTGAATTCATTTCCTCCGTCAAAAAGATTTCCCTGCTGGTAATCGTATTGCAATACTTCACCGGTCATAAACTGAGGTTTTAAATCGGTGATGGCATTATCGGCTCTGTTGTTTTGCATAATAACCACTTTCAAATCCTGAAAAGGCTGAGGGATGGAATACCCCTTATAATTAATTTCAAAATCAACTTCCTGTTTGGTAAAACGGTACTGGGCCAGTGTGGCTGGTTTTACCGTTGAGGCGATGGTTACCTTAGTGTTCAACACATAACATCTGCGGGTAATTACCACATCACTTTCATCATAATTCCTGAATATTTTTATCAGGTAATTTCCGGCCAAACGGGGTTTCATGTTTTCGTTTGGAAGTGTTACGCTATAGTGCACATATCTCACGTAGGTATTTGTAGCAAATTTAAAATTGTTGATATTATCCATGTTCATACCAGTTAGGTATTCATTCTGGTTCATATTGGTAGGCCGCCACGAGGCATCGCAATGAATAAGCGTGTATTGGTAATAATCATTCTGTGATCCTAACTGGTCAAAACTAAGTTCAAGCGTTTCTCCGGTTGCCAGGTTAATAACAGGGTAGGGGTCAACTCCACCGCTTTTATAGAGTAAAACCGTTTTGAAATTATCTTCATAAACATAATTCTCATACCTCATTTGCTTTGCATCATCCTGTGCCTTCAACACGAAAGGGCCGATAAGAAGTAAAAGAATTAATGTTACACGCATCTCCGTAATCTTTAATTTATGCTATTTTCCAAATCTACAATTTGATTGAATAAATTCTCGTAGATAACGTTCTTTTTCTCTATTTGGGTATTAAGTTCCTGGTATTTTTCCTGTAGTGCTTTCATTTTTCCTGCATCTGCGGTTAAGGTCTCATTGGTAAATAACACTTCGGTATCTGTTTTTTCCTTTTTCAGTTGTTCTATCTCACTCTCCATCAAGCTAAGTTCGGTATGAAGCTTTTTCAACTCCTTTTGTTTCTGTTTGTTTTCCGACTCTTCGGGTTTAGTTTTTATCTCTGCTTTTGGTGAACCTTTTTGCAATTTTTCCTCCTGTTCCAACCCCAGTTTACGTTTTAAGTGCCACTCCTCATATTCAATATAAGTGCCGGGATATTCTTTCAGTTCTTTGTTTTCGATATACCAGATTTTATTTGCAATTTCAGAGATAAAGAAACGATCGTGAGATACCATGATCATAGAGCCCTTGTACGACTTAAGTGCCTGAATGAGTACATTTACTGCCTGCATGTCCAGGTGGTTGCTTGGTTCGTCCAGCAATAAAAAATTGGCATCCGACAGCAAAACCTTTGCTAATGCCACCCGGCTTTTTTCTCCACCCGAAAGCACTTTTATTTTTTTGAAAACATCTTCTCCGGTAAATAGAAAGCAGCCCAGAACTGTTCGTAACTCATTTTCTGTTTTCAGAGGAGCATGGTCTAACAATTCGTCAATTAAATTATTGCTAAGCCTCAACGATTCGAGTTGGTGCTGGGCGAAAAAAGCCTTTTTCACATTGTATCCGTCTTCAATAATGCCGGTATACGATTCGGTTCCTGCTATCATGCGCAACACAGTAGATTTTCCTAATCCGTTGGCTCCAATCAGCGCAATTTTATCTCCCCGCTCAATTTGAATATTCGCATTTTTTACAATTTCCAAATCGGGATATGATTTACTTACATCCCTGAACTCTTCCACAATTTTTCCTGACGAAGTAGAGAACGAAAAGTTAACCGTTATCCGGCTTTTATTTTCCTGAACGGCTTCAACCCGTTTTATTTTTTCAAGCATTTTTATGCGGCTTTGCACGGCCGTAGCTTTCGATGCTTTGGAACGAAAGCGCTCTATAAAACGTTCCTGTTGTTTCAGCACCTTTTGCTGGTTTTCATACTGAGCCTGCTGCAATTCGGTTCGTTCTTCTTTTTGCTCTAAATAATCGGTATAATTTCCCGAGTACAAAGTGATGCGCGCATTTTCAACCTCCGCAATTTTGGTTACCATTCGATCCAGAAAATACCTGTCGTGCGAGACAATAATTACGGTTCCCTCATAATCTTCAAGGTAATCTTCAAGCCATTCAATAGAAGGGAGATCAAGGTGATTGGTAGGTTCATCCAGCATCAGAAGGTCCGGATTTTGCAAAATCAGTTTGGCCAGCATAGCCCTCATGCGCCACCCGCCCGAAAATTCTTTATACGGCTTTTGAAGGTCGGCTGTTTTAAAACCAAGCCCTTCAAGTATTTCCTCGGCTTTTGATTGAATCCGATACCCGTCCAATTGTTCAAACTCATGCTGTTTGTCAGTAAGTTGTTGAATTATTTTATCCGAGTGGTCGTACTCAAGTTTTTTAATAATCTCTTCAATTTCATCCTGAAGTATTAACTGCCGTTCAAAGGCACTCAAGGCAACTTTTAGCACAGGCTCATTGACTTCCAATGACAAAAGGTCCTGATTAAAAAAGCCAATGGTCATCCCGGTAACTTTCGAAATATTTCCGGCAGAAATACTGTATTCGCCTGAAATGATGCGTAGTAGTGTTGATTTTCCGGTTCCGTTCCGGCCTATTAAACCAATACGTTCCCCCGGTTTAATATGCCAGCTGGCATCTTTATACAAGGCCCGGCTGCCAAATTCAAAAGTGATGTTGTTTAGTGTCAGCAATGTGTCAAAAAAAATTTGTGCAAAGCTAATTCACAAGCCGCTAAATACTATGCTAAAAAGAAAATCCGTTAGGGCTTAGGTTGAATTAAATTGAAAGGGCAGACGATTTAACAATTTATTTTCTTAGAATGTTTCCAAACCTTTGTTATAATTGCAAAAATTAAACTGTATTTAAATAGAGAAATAATAACATATGAGCAACGCAAAAAATTCTAACGGAGCTGGTTTTGCAGCTATCGTAATTCCTGCTACTGTTTTGGTGGCTATTCTTATTTACACGTTCATTTTAGGCGCATCTGGCAACTTTGTTGATGCCGAAAAGCACACACCTAAAACCGGAAACTTCCTTGGTATGATTTATACAGGTGGCTTGGTAGTACCGGTGCTTATTTCATTGTTCTTAATGGTTTGGATTTTCTTTTTTGAAAGAATTATTACTTTGGGTAAGGCTTCAGGAAAAGGAAATGTGAGCGCTTTTGTTAGAAAAATTAAAACCCTGCTGGCCGGTCGCGAAATAAGTACTGCCATTGCCGAGTGTGACAAGCAACAAGGTTCGGTTGCCAACGTAATCAGAGCAGGATTGGTAAAATATCAGGAAATGGAGAAAGACCAGGCTTTGGATAAAGAGAAAAAAATTATCGCTATCCAAAAAGATATTGAAGAAGCTACCCAGCTTGAAATGCCAATGATGGAACGCAACCTGGTGGTGCTTTCTACCATTGCTTCCATTGCAACCCTTATGGGATTGTTTGGAACGGTACTGGGGATGATTCGTTCATTTGCCGCTTTGGCTGCCAGCGGTGGTGGTGATGCCAATGCACTTGCTTTGGGTATTTCCGAAGCGTTGATCAATACCGCTTTGGGTATCGGTACATCGGCTCTGGCCATTATTTACTATAATTACTTCACCAATAAAATTGATACCCTTACCCACGGTATTGACGAAGCCGGATTTAGTATTGTACAAACTTTTGCTGCAAGCAAATAAGTATTCACTTCAATTTAAAGAGAATTAAGAAATGGCAAAAGTAAAACCACATCGTAAAAAGCCCACGCTTGATATGACACCGGTGGTGGATCTGGCCTTTTTGCTTGTAACTTTTTTTATGCTCACGGCAAAATTCAAACCCGATGAACCATTGGTGGTAGATTCACCAAAGGCCACGTATGATACGCCTGTGAAAACAGAAAATCTGATCGAAGTTCAGGTTGGTAAAGAAAAGCAGGTATTTCTTGCTGTAGATAACAAGAATACCAGATATGAACTCATCAACAAGATATCAGAGTCAAAAGGCCTCAATCTTACCGAGGACGAAAAGAAAGCTTACTCCGTAATGTCGGCAGTAGGTGTTCCGTTTAACCAATTAAAAGGTTTTCTGGCTGCATCGCCCGAAGACCGTAAAACGATAAAGCAACCCGGCATTCCTACTGATTCGTTGAATAATGAATTGAAAGAATGGCTTATTGCACTTCGCTTCATGAGTAATAAATATGTGTATGCCATTAAAGGAGATCAGAATGCTGATTACACTGCCGTAGCACAGGTTATTACAACCTTACAAAGCAAAGAACTTAAATTAAATAAGTTCAATTTGATCACCAATCTTGAAACGAAAAAATAACTATGTCAGAAGTACAAGACTCCGGTGGAGAGAAAAAGAAAGGTAAAAAAATACGGGCGAAAAAACACTCGACCCATATTGATATGACCCCCATGGTGGATTTGGCATTTTTGCTCCTTACGTTTTTCCTTTTCACAACCACATTGAGCAAACCAAAGGCTATGCCGTTGATTATGCCTGATAAGAATGAAGTTGCTGACCCAACCAAGGAAACAAAGGTGGATGACGAGGATGCCATGACCATTATTTTGAGTAAAAACAACCGCGTATTCTATTATTTTGGAATAAAGGAACCAAAAGTGGAGCAAGCCAGTTTTGATGCTACCAAACCCAATAGCTTACGGAAGGCAATTATTGAAAAGAAAAAAGAGTGTGAATCGAGACTAAAAGCCGGTAGCACCACAAATGAACGCCATAAAGTTGTAATTCTTATCAAAGCCGATAAGGATGCCAAATACAAAAACATGGTAGATGTGCTTGATGAAATGAATATTAACGAGGTGCCTGTATACGCCATTGTCGATATTTCACCCAAGGAAATTGAAATGATATCAGGATTATAATTAGGAGGAAATGAGTATGTTTAAATTATCCTGGAACAACGCCACCGCACCCGAACGCATTGATTTGGTTTTTGAAAACCGGAACAAAGCTTATGGCGCTTTCGTTATCCGTAAGGAATACGAAAAAGTGGTATTAAAAGCTTTTGTCATATCAATTGCTGCTTTTGTTTTTGCATTTTATCTTCCTGCCATTATTCGATTTATTTCGGGGGCAGCTGATGAATTAGGCAAGAAAAAGGTAGAAGTTAAAATTACTGAATTGGCACCACCACCCGATATGGATGAGACCAAACCACCACCGCCACCACCGCCCGAAATTAAATTACCCGATTTGAAAGAGGTGAAGTTTACCCCTCCGGTAATTGTAGAAGAGGAAGTGGTAGAACAAATTGTTGACATCAAAGAAATGGACAATGCGGTGATTGGTGATGAAAACAATTTAGACGGGGATACCATTGCCATTGAAGCACCGCCTCAGGTAAATGAGGTAATAGAAGAAGATGAAGCACCTGTTCTTTTTGCACCGGTAATGCCCGAGTTTCCGGGTGGGGAAGAAGCATTTTATGCCTTCGTGCAAAAAAATCTTCAGTATCCACCATTAGCCAAATCGGCTGAGATTGAAGGTAGGGTGTTTGTGGAGTTTGTAGTAAATAAAGATGGTTCTATTTCAGATGTGCAAGCCGTAAAAGGACCCCAATATGGTTTAAGAGAGGAAGCGGAGCGGGTAATTAAAAGGCTACCTGCTTATAAACCGGGTTTACAAAACGGAAAACCGGTAAAGGTTAAGCTTACTTTACCTATTCAGTTTGAGTTGCATTAATTTGTAATAACTAAGAAGTATGTCCGCCAAAAATCCAGACGTACTCAGGTATTTCAGTTATTTAATGATACTTGTGTACACGGTTCTTGGCGGATATATTATTTTTAATCCGGCCGTATTTTTCTTTTTAAGCGGATGGCAACGTATTCTTACCGGTGTTATTTGTGTGTCTTATGGAGTTTACCGCTTTGCGCGAATTAAAAACAAGTACGCTGATGAAGACTAATCGCATTTTGGCAACAGGAGTTTTTTTGAGTGTGCTGGCAGCTTCCTGCGGGTCATCAACAACAGTAAAGCAGCATCAACCTCCCTCTGATCGTGTTTATGGTGATATGACGTTAAAACCCCTCCTCGAAGCCGAGCAAATCGCCTTTGAAGGGTTGAGGGATAAAGAAAAAATAAATCTACGTGTTTTATCCGAGGATGAATTATTTAAGGCTTTTATGCTTGATTCGGTTCGGCTTATTGTGGCGTCACGCAAATTGAATGATGCAGAGAGAAGAAGTTTGCAACAGCGCCAACTGGTTTTTAATGAAACTAAAATTGCAACAGATGCCATTGCGTTAATAGTAGAAAAAAAATTCCCTGTTGATAATTTATCTTATCGTCAGTTGTTGGATATTGTAAATGGAAAAATCAATAATGGCCAGCAACTTAGTTCAGAATTATCGGCCAGCGGGCTCAAAGTGGTGTTTGACCATCCGCATTCGTCCATTATTCGGCAAATGGATGATTCCCTATTAAAAGGAGGTAAGCGCCCGGCCATTTTTTTTGCTCTTGGCTCGCCCGATGAAGTGGTGAATTATGTTGAAAAAAATGAAAACAGTATAGGGCTGATAGGCATGAGTTGGATTAGCGAACATAACGATACTACTGCCGGAAGTTTTTTAGACCGGATAAAAGTAATAGAGTTGGAAAACCCTTATAACCATGAGTATTATTTACCGTTGCAAGGGTATATTGCTACAAAAGAATATCCTTTGATACGTGAAGTTTTTGTGATTACACTGGGTAACACTGTTCGGTTCCCTTTTGGTAATTACCTTACCAATGATAAAGGCCAGCGGGTGGTTTTAAAAGAAGGCTTAATTCCTGCCACTATGCCTCTTCGTTTGGTAAAGATTGAGCCATAGTGATGATTTGGCTTTATTTTTGAATTTTTGCACCCCAATTGATTGATATAAGATGAAACGATTTTTTGCACTCCTATCCATTTTAATGATTTCCGCAGTTGCATTTGCACAGGATATAAAAGATGGTCTCCGTTTAATTGACGTAGAAAAATACAACGAGGCCACCACTTGGTTTCAGAGTAAAATTGATGCCCAGCCAACCGTAACCTTGTATCTATATCTGGCGGGCGAAGCTCAGTTGCTGTCGGGCAATATCGAAAAGGCCAACGAGTATTTTGCAAGGGGCATGAATGCAGATGCAGCCAGTCCGTTATTTGCGGCTGCCAGCGGAGCTGTATTAGCCGAACAGGGCAAAACCGAGGAAGCCAAAGTGGTTTACGATAAAGCTTTTGCCATGTGTGCAACGGTAAACGATCCGGTAGTATTGATGTACACTGCGCGCGCCATGATGATTGCCGAAGTAAAAAGTGCCGCCAATGCGCTTCAACTGATTAATCGGGTAATTAGTCTTGATAAAAAAGGAAACATGGCTGATGCCGATTTTCTATTAGGAATTATACATCTTGAGCTTGGCAATGGGGGAGAGGCAGTGAGAGCATTTGAGCACAGCAGTGATAAAGATAAAACCTCGGCTAAACCCTTTTGGAAATTGGGTTATCTGTACACCCGTTCGCGTGCGGCCTCGGTAGCGCAGCCTTTTTATGAAAAAGCATTGCAGATGGACCCGGCTCTGGCACCGATTTACCGCGATATGGGGGATTTTTATTTTCTTTCCAATCAAACTCAAAAAGCCATTGAATCGTATCAGAAATACCTTTCATTAATTGAGAATAATAATGACGCCAGATTAAAGTATGCATCCTTTTTATTAATCAATAAGCAGTATGGACCGGCTTATCTGGAGGCTAAAAAATTGCAGGAGCAGAATTATAAAAATGTTTACCTGAACCGAATTTTAGGGCATTCAGCGGCTGAAGTGGATAGTGTAAACGAAGGGTTGAAGGCCATGGTGGAGTTTATGGCAAAAGCACCTGAGAAAAAAATTAATGCCCGCGATTTTCTGTACTATGGCCGGTTATTAATGAAATCGGGCAACGATTCATCAGCCCAGATTCAATTTGACAAAGCCATTGGCATAGATGCCGATTTGGCAATTGAAACCTACACCCTGATGGCCGATTACTATTTTAAAGTTAAAAAATACCAGTTGTGTGTAAATGCAAGTGAGAAATTGCTTGTTGTTAAAACATCAAACAATGCAGTGGATTACTTTTTGATGGGACGCGCTTATTACAATATGAAAGAGTATGTAAAAGCAGATTCAGCCTTTAGTAAATTGCTCGAATTATCGCCCACCTATGTACCCGGACATGTATATAAAGCACGAAGTGTTCAGGGGCAGGAGAAAAAACAAGGGGAAGGTTTAGCTAAACCTTATTTTGAAAAGGTAATTGAACTGGCCACCGATGCCGTTAAATACAAAAAGGAACTGATTGAAGCTAACAGGTACCTAGGGCTGTATTATTATACCAATAATGATAAAGCCAACGCAAAAATATACCTCGGAAAGGTATTGGAACTTGATCCTCAAAATAAGGATGCAAAAGCTGCCATGGCAAATCTTAAGTAAAAAGTATAAGTGAATTCAATAAAAAAAGGCTGCGCCATTGCGTGGCCTTTTTTATTGATCAGCTATGATGATGTGGTTGTTCAATCACCCGTTTAATAGATAAATTTCGCGGTCGCGGTATGGTAAGCGGTACCTTTTCTACTTTTACGTTACTTGTATCCAACCCGAAGGCTTTTTCTTCCGACAAGCCAAGTTCTTTAAGAATGAAGTAAAAACGCATGATAAATTTTTCCCAGGCCGATTGCTCCACATCGTAATTAAAAATACGGTCTATCACCACAAAGCGGAAATCGCCCATAATATTGTATTTCTTCAAGGAGTCATACCTGCTCATCACATTTACCTCATCCCGCTCTACCATTTCCTCAATCACTTTGCGCAGGTACACATTGATGCGTGGCTCAATACGGAAACCTAAACGAAACTCAACGCGCACCACTTTTTGCGGAACGAGAATGTCAACCGAATACTGCATGGTGTAAGGTTCATCGGTGAGGTGAACATGAATAAACCAATACACATCGGCACGCTTGGGTTGTTTATTAAAGATGGAATAAACAATCTTTGTTTCTATCTCATTCTTTTTATCCGCACTGGTAAGGTAAACCAAGTTGGTAGCAAATTTGGGTACCGTTTTGTCTTCACAGAGATCGCTGAGCATAGGAAGGTACTTATCGAATTTTTCAAACTCGGTAAATTTATTCTTCACTTTACGTGCTTTCCACCACACCCACATAATGAATACGAGAACAGAACTGATTAATATAGTAACCCAGCCTCCGTGTTCAAACTTAATAATATTAGCTACGAAGAAAGCCCCTTCGATTGACATGAATACAATGAGAAAAAGGGCTATAAGAATAGGGGAGACTTTATGCTTTTTTAAGAAATAGGAAAGCAGAACTGTTGTCATCATCATGGTTAATGTGATAGCCAATCCATAAGCTGCTTCCATGTATTTTGACTCTTTAAACAAAAGCGTAATTCCTACACATCCTGCGTACAAAATCCAGTTCAGCGATGGTACATACAATTGACCTTTCATGTCTGTTGGATAATCTAGATCAATTTTAGGCCAGAAGTTAAGTCTTATTGCTTCACTGATTAACGTGAATGAACCACTGATTAATGCCTGACTTGCGATAACCGTAGCAATGGTTGCTATGATAATTCCGGGAATAAGAAACCACTGCGGGATTATGTAATAAAATGGGTTTTTATCTCCAATTGTTTCTCCGATATGGCTAATCAGCCAGGCTCCTTGTCCGAGATAATTTAACAGGAGAGTGACTTTTACAAACAACCAACTGATTCGGATATTGGCTCTTCCGCAATGTCCAAGGTCTGAATATAAGGCTTCAGCTCCTGTGGTGCAAAGGAATACAGCACCAAGCATCCAAAAGCCATCCGGGAAATGAACAAGGAGGTTGTAAGCGTAATAGGGATTAAACGACTTAAGTATGGCGGTGTGCTGGAGCATATTAAGCATGCCAAAACCACCAAGCATACTAAACCAGATGAGCATCATTGGTCCGAATGCTACACCAACCACCTTTGTCCCGAATTGCTGAAAAATAAATAACCCGGTAATAATAATAATGACAATGGGAACAACCGGAATATCGGGGTTAATTAATTGTAAACCTTCAATGGCTGATGTAACGGAGATGGGAGGAGTGATTATACCATCAGCCAACAAAGCACTACCTCCTATAATGGCTGGAATCATTAGCCATTTGGCTTTTCTTCTTACCAACGCGTAAAGAGAAAAAATGCCACCTTCACCGCGGTTGTCTGCATTCAATGTTAAAAGCACATACTTGAAAGTGGTTTGAATGGTAAGGGTCCAGATAACACACGAAATTGCCCCGTAGACCAATTCTTCGGATATGGTATTGGTACCCATAATGGCACGCATTACATAGAGTGGAGAAGTACCAATATCTCCGAATACAATACCGAGGGTGATTAAAAACCCGGCAAACGAAAACCGGGTTAAGAACTGGTGATGTCCTTTTTTATGCTGTGGCTGGTTCAAGACACAAATATTAAAAAAATATCAGATTAAATCAGCAATAAGTCCGGGAAGAATTCCAAGGGCAATGGTTAGCAGGGCAGACACCCCCAATACCAAATTATAAGCCCAGTTTACCTCTACTTTTTGGCTGTCCTTGTTGGAGGTGTATAAAGCGTTAATTACTTTAAGGTAGTAATAGGCAGCAATAAGCGAATTGATGAGGGCAATAATTACCAACCATCCGTAACCGGCTCTCATAGCCATGGTAAAGAGGTAATATTTGGCAAAAAAGCCTGCCATCGGAGGAATACCCGCAAGAGAAAGGAAAGCAATAGTCATGGCAAATGCCAATAAGGGATTGGTTTTAGCAAGCCCATTTAATGAGTCAATATCATCGGTTCCGGTAATTTCTTTCACTGCAATTAGTACCGCAAAGGCACAAATAGTAGCTACCGAATAAACAGCAGTATAAAATAACAATGCATTGGCCGATCCTTGTTTCATAGCCAAAACTCCCAGAATAAGGTAACCTGCATGCGAAATACTGGAGTAAGCCAGTAGACGTTTAATGCCTTTTTGATATAATGCGGTGATATTTCCAACAAACAAGGTCATTACGGCTGCAATGGTGAGCACGGGTACCCACAAACCTTCCACATTACTAAAACAGGTATAAAACAAACGGAAGAAAGCCGCGAAGCCGGCAGTTTTTACCACCGTAGCCATAAATCCGGTGATTAGGGTAGGAGCGCCCTGATACACATCGGGTGCCCAAAAGTGGAAGGGAACGGCTGCCACTTTAAATAAAAATCCAACGAGCATCATTAACAAACCAACCCCCAACATGCTGTTACTTGCTGCGGCAGGGTTGGCTTCCAAATAACTTTTTATGGCATCCAAATGAAACGAACCGGTTACTCCAAAAATAAGAGCAATGCCAAATAATAAAAATCCACTGGCAAATGATCCCATCAGAAAATATTTCATAGCCGACTCGTTTGAGTTTTTATCAGCCCGGTTACTACCGGCCAGAATATAAAGAGAGATAGACAAAATTTCTATTCCCAGAAAAAGCATGGTAAGGTTGCTGTAACTGGTCATAATCATTCCACCGCAAAGCGTGAACAGAATTAAACCATAAACATCAGCAATCATATTTTGCGCTACCTGACGGTAATGGTGACTGCATAACAACAATACCAGCAGGGTAGAGAGCATAATAACCCCGTTAAAGGCGAGCGAAAAGTTATCAAACTTGGCCATATTGTTGAACCAGGAGGTATTGGTTCCCCAATCCATAAAATTTAAAACCATGGCGGCTATTAACCCAATAATAGCAATCCATAAAGTGGTTTGCCCTTTAAAATTGAAAACTCCGCCAAACAAAGCAGCAATTCCAACTAACGAAACAAGTATAAGTGCGTTCATGTATCTTACTTCAATAATGTGGTGTATGAACTCATTTCCTGCAAGAGTTTATTCACGGCAGGTTCCGAAATATCCAATAATGGTTTGGGGTAAACCCCGATAAGAATAACCAGAATGCAGATGGGTATAAGAATAAGTTTTTCTTTTGTGGCAACTTCGGTGAAGGCATCGGTAGCAGTTTGGTGATCGCCTAAAATTGTATGTTGAAACAGTTTTAGCATGTATACAGCTCCCAGTATTACACTCACCCCGGCCAATGCTGCAAACCACGGGTTGCTTTGAAAAATACCTGATAACAATAAAAACTCTCCCACAAAACCATTGGTTAAAGGTAATGCAACCGAGCCTAACAGGATAATGATAAAAAATGTTGCAAACACTGGAGCTTTTAATCTGATTCCTCCCATTGATTCAACCTCGCGGGTTTTCAGTCGGCTGAAAATAATTTCGGCAATAAAAAACAACCCAACCACATTTATACCGTGAGTTAGCATTTGAATTACTCCACCCTGTACTCCCTGCACATTCGCGGCAAAAATTCCGGCAGCAATCAGCCCCACGTGGCTCATTGACGAAAAGGCGAATAATGTTTTAATGTGTTTTTGATTAATGGCTATCCATGCTCCGTAAATTACTCCGGTAATTGCCAGTATCATTACGGTATTGCTCCAGTAAGCCACTCCTTCAGGGATAACCGGCAGCAGCCAGCGGATGACTGCGTACAAGCCCATTTTAAGCATAATTCCTGATAGCAACATGGTTCCGGCTACGGGTGCCTGAGTATAAGTTTGAGGTTGCCAGCTATGAAAAGGGAATACCGGAATTTTAATGGCAAAAGCAATAAATATGAGCCAGAATACTTTTTGCTGTGATGCGGCCGAAAGTTTTAATGCATAAAATGCATCGATATCAAAACTGCCATTTGGGGTTTGAAGGTACAGGTAAATAATACCGGCCAGCATAAACAAACTGCCCGCCAGTGTGTAAATAAAAAACTTAATAGTTACTCTGCGGTCACCGCCCCAAATGAAAAGAATGAAGTAGATGGGTAATAAAGCCAGTTCCCAGAATATGTAGAATAAAAACGCATCTAAAGAAACAAACACGCCTATTAAAGCAGCCTGCATAATGAGCATTAAACCGTAAAATACGTTCTCTCTTTTATACGAGTTGAATGAAGAAGATAGAATGATAAATGGCATGAGCAAATTGGTAAGCAATACCAGAATAAGGCTGATGCCATCGATGCCAATTTTAAAATTTATTCCAAGAGAAGGAATCCAGTTATAGTTAACCAGAAACTGAGTTTCGGCAGTGCGTTGAAAGGCGTAGAAAAGGTAACCGGTAACAACCAATTGAATCAGGGAAAACACCAGTGCCAGTTTTTTGGCCGATTCTGTTCCCGAAAGGAATAAAATTCCTCCGGTTATCAATGGCCACGCTATGAGAAATAATGTTATCATGTTATGCTAAATCCCTCGTTTAAAAACCTTGTAAAAACAGTAAAACAACAATGCTTATAACCATTACAAATATGTAAAAACCGGTGCTTCCGCTTTGTACCAGTCGCAGCGTTTGCGAACCATACATAGCCAATTTACCAATTCCATTTACGGTTGCATCAACCAATTTCAATTCGAAAAATTTATAAAACCAGATGGAAAGTGAAGAGAACGGTTTTACAATGAATGTTTCGTAAATCTCGTCAATATAATATTTGTGATAAAGTACTTTGGCAAAACCTTTAATATCATCCTCACGTTCTTCAGGTAATACGCCTTTGTTGAGGTAAAGATTTTTGGCAACCAGAAACATGGTTACAGCAACACCAACCGCAATTGCCATCAGTATCATTTCAGTAGTATGGTCAGGCAAAGAAGCTTCGGTACGAAAAACTGGCGAGAGGTATTCATTTAACCAATGACCCATACCAAGAAATTCAGGCAAACCAATAAAGCCGCCAATTATGGATAAAGCTGCCAACACCATGAGTGGAATGGTCATGTTAGAAGGTGATTCATGTAAATGTTCCAGTTGGTGTTTAGTGCCCCTGAATTCTCCGTAGAAAGTAAGGAACAATAGGCGGAACATGTAAAATGCAGTAATGGCCGAACCAATGGTTCCCAAAGCCCATATCAGTGGACTTTTTTCAAAGGCGTGAGCAAGTATTTCATCTTTTGAAAAGAACCCCGCAAAGGGAGGAATTCCGGAGATGGCTATGGTGCCGATTAAAAATGTTTTAAACGTAGTCGGAATTTTATTTCTTAAACCGCCCATGTTGCGAATATCCTGCTCGCCACCCATAGCATGAATAACACTGCCGGCACCCAAGAAAAGAAGTGCTTTAAAAAAGGCATGTGTGGTAACATGGAAAAAGGCAGTTGTGTAGGCACCCAAACCAAGGGCAATAAACATAAAGCCCAATTGGCTCACGGTAGAGTAAGCTAATACTTTTTTAATATCATTTTGTTTTAAACCTATAGTTGCGGCAAATAGTGCGGTTACTGTCCCTACAATTAAAATAATATTTAAGGTGAACGGTGCCGAACTGAATAACGGGTTTGAACGTGCAATTAAATAAATACCTGCTGTAACCATGGTTGCTGCGTGAATCAGTGCTGATACCGGAGTGGGACCCGCCATCGCATCGGGCAGCCAGGTGAACAAAGGAAGTTGGGCGCTTTTGCCAATAGCACCTATAAATAGGCAAACCGTAATGGCAATCATCAGCGAACTATCGGTTGAAAATCCGTTGGAGGATGCAAATACGTCACTAAAAGTAAGCGAATGGAAATTGGTAACCATCAGGAAAAGTCCAAGCAAAAATCCCAAATCTCCAATGCGGTTCATGATAAAGGCTTTTTTCGCTGCATTGTTGTATTCCTGATTTTTAAACCAAAATCCAATGAGCAAATAGGAGCATAATCCTACGCCTTCCCAACCGATGAACATAATGAGGTAGTTGTTACCCATAACAAGGAGCAGCATAAAAAAGATAAACAGGTTCAGATATGAAAAGAACCGTTGGAAACCTTCGTCATGATGCATGTAGCCTATGCTATACAGGTGAATAAGAAATCCTACTCCTGTTACAATCATCATCATCATTAATGAAAACTGATCGATGAGAAATTCAAAAGGAATATGGAGAGAACCTGCATTTATCCAGTCGAATAATTTAATAGTTGCAGGTTTAAAACCTTCAGTTAATGACGGGAAGAAAATGCTTAGTACAATAACAAAGGAAGCCAGAATAACTATGCTTCCAATTCCTCCGGCAGTAGATTTAGATAGTTTTTTACCAAAGAAAGCGTTTATCAGAAAACCTATCAGGGGTAAAACGGGAATTAACCAGGCCAGTTGTATCATCACTTTATTTGCTTCAATTGTTTATTATAATTACCATTTCAGGTTGTTCAGGCTATTTATATCAGTCGTTTTACTATTACGATATATCATTACCAGAATGGCTAGTCCCACGGCCACTTCGGCTGCGGCTACCACCATGATAAAAAATACGAAAACCTGTCCGGTTGGATTATTGGAATAAGCCGAAAAAGCTGCGAGCAATAAGTTCACAGAATTCAGCATCAGTTCTATTGACATAAAGATAACAATGGCGTTTCTGCGTAGCAGAACACCTGCTACCCCAATAGAAAATAATACAGTGCTCAGGTATAAATACCAGTTTAACGGCACTGTGCGCATGGTTTCACTTACTGCTTCCATCAGTTTAACTCCTTTTTAGCTAATATAACTGCTCCCACCATGGCTGCAATAAACAGAATGGAGGAGATTTCAAACGGTAAAACAAATTCTTTGAATAATACCTGCCCCAGGTTTTTTACCAACCCCATTTTCATATCAGCAGCCCCTGTGGCTACGTGCACTTCGGCTGTTTTAAATGAGGCCAAAAGCACCAGCATTAAGGCGCCACCGGAAAGAACGGCCGCAAATTTTACAGCAATGGGTTTGTGTGCTTCGGTGGTTGAGTTAAGGTTGAGCAGCATCACTGTGAACAGAAATAAAACCATGATGGCTCCAGAGTAAACTATAATATGTACAATAGCCAGAAACTGCGCGTTCAGCAATACGTAGTGTCCGGCTATGGAGAAGAAACACCGAATCAGAAAAAGTACACTGTGAATGGGGTTTTTGGCAAAAATCACTGACAGGGCACAAAGTACCGAAAGCAGTGAAAGAAATAAAAAGAC
>CAZHTC010000003.1:219260-347537 GCA_964535575.1 uncultured Bifidobacteriaceae bacterium | reverse complement strand
CCCAAATATTGCATTTGGAAAAAAACCGGCTTTACCGCACCTTTGAAACATGGCAGAAAAAGCAGGGCCAATCGGGGTATTTGATTCGGGGTATGGCGGACTTACCGTACTTAAAAACTTTGTGGAGCAATTGCCGCAATACGACTATTTGTATTTAGGCGATAATGCCCGGGCACCCTATGGTAACCGCTCATTCGAAACAGTGTACCACTACACCCTTGAGTGCGTAAATCTGCTCTTTAGCCGCGGGTGCAGTCTGGTTATTTTAGCCTGCAATACCGCCTCGGCCAAAGCCCTGCGCACCATTCAGCAAAAAGATTTACCTCACCTCAATTCCTCGCTGCGGGTATTGGGGGTGATACGGCCAACCACCGAACTGGCAGGAAATTTCTCTACCAGCAAACATATTGGTGTGCTGGGTACATCGGGTACGGTAGCATCGCAATCATATCCCGTTGAGTTGCACAAATTTTTCCCGGATGTGAATGTATTTCAGGAAGCCTGCCCGATGTGGGTTCCATTAGTGGAGAATAATGAATTTAACAGCCCCGGTGCCGACTACTTTATCAAAAAAAATATTGACCACCTGATGCAGCAATCACCTTTAATTGATACGGTGATTTTGGGCTGCACCCACTACCCGCTTCTTATTGAAAAAATAAAAAAATATTTACCCCCGCAGGTATCGGTTCTCTCGCAGGGAGAAATTGTGGCGCATAGTCTGGGCAGTTACCTGTATCGTCACCCCGAAATGGAGGCACTTTGCAGTAAAAACGGAACACGCGAATTCCTTACCACCGATGACACCGAAAATTTCGACCGCCATGCTGCCATTTTTTTTGGCAAAGCTGTTCAATCAAAACATATAGCGTTGTAACAATTATTTGAGCAGGTACAGGTTAATATACCCGTGCGTGTCGCCCACCACCATGTAGCGGTTTCCGTTCTGGTAAAAATCAGAGGTCATAAAAGAGGTTACCCCGTTTACCGGGAACGAGGAATACGCGGTACCATTGCTGTGAAATAAATACACCTTATTGTGAGCAGGGGAAGCCATTCCTATTTTCAGTTTTCCGTTGAGTTCAACAAAAAATGGTTCGGTGGCTGCAGTGTCATCGGCATTAAGGCGCGAAATTTCTTTCCCACTTTCGCTTAGGAGGCGATAACTGCCCGCACCTCCAACCAAAAACTCAGTATGGCCGTCAAAATCCACATCAATTGCTTCCATGTAGTTACCGGCTCCGGCAAAAACAGGTTTGAGCGAATCGGCCTTTGCCCCGAAAATATAACTGTAAATATATCCGTTGGTATCTAATGCAAACAAACGTGCCGAACTGGTATCAAGCACTTTTACACTATAAGGCGTTGTGAAAACGGTTGACTTTTTATAATTAAACGGTGCCCTCAGCCCTTTTTGTTGCCATATATACAAAGTTCCCCGCTCTGTTGATGAGTACAAAAACTGCCGTGACCCCATACGGAAAGTACGAATGCGGTAAGCCACGTTGTATTCCAGGGTACGCGGATTCCAGCCGTCAAGCAATTTTCCTTTTACCGAATATCCATAAGCATTCTGGTTTTCGCAGGGAATATAATAGCGAATATCGCCTGTATCAGGTTTCAACACGGTAAGTCCTGCCGAGGCTTTGGCTCCAAGTTTCATTGGGTAATTCAACATATTTCGTCCTGCGGCATCAAGCAGGTACACATAGTCGGCAGTGTTAAACAGGTACTGCCGCTGACCGTTGTTCATCGCATCTACCTCCACAATATCGCCCATAATTCGGCCTTCCAGTTTTTTATCCCAGCGCAGGTTTCCATTGTTTTCATATAGGTAAACAGTATTGAGCACATCCTGCACCAGCACCACATATTGCCGCGTTTCCGAATCATAGAGTACATAGGGTTTAATAGCCGGAGTAGTATCCAACTGTACATTCCACAATTTGCGGGTTTCTTCGGTAAACGACTGGGCAAATTTGTAATTGATATTAGAGTAGAACATTTTATTGTTGGTGCTGCTGTACTGCAGTGTTACGTACTCAAATTTTTTATAAAACGCCTGATTGCGGCTGATGCTGCTGATAATTCCTTCGGAACCCGATACCGAAGGTAAAAATAAACATTTAGGAATATTAAACATCACCGAAACATTGGCAGGCGAAGCATTAATATCAGCATAGGTTTTATAACTTTCGCTGTTTATAAGTGTTTGCCCGTCTTTATATCCGTCAATCACCTGCTTCAGGGTGTTGTAGTTATTGGCCATTACCACATATTCATCAAGCACCGCAATAAACGGTGATTGAATTTCATTGAATATTCCTCCGTAAATAAGTTTAAGGTAATTGCCCAGCGGCAGGCGGCTCACCTGAATTCCGTTGTATGTAATGGATACCGAATCGGCACTCCCTTTTGCAGCCACAGCACGCTTAAGATTCCCGATATTTTGTTGCGCTATTTCCTTATTGGTTGATTTTATAACCGCATAAATATCGCGGGTGTAATCAACTGAAGTATTTTCATTCATCACCAGTGCCACTTCATTGCCCATTACCGGAATCAGGTTTTCTTCAACCCGTATTTTATACAGGTTAAAGAGACTATCAGAAAAGTTACGGTACTCATTGGTTAATCCTTTGGAAGATAAAAACTCTTTCAGGTCTTTGGTAAAAGAAACAGGATCTCCAATACCCATATGCAACATAAAAGCAGTGGAATTGGGCACCAGTTTGGTGATGGTATTTTTTTGCGGCATTTGCAGCCTGAACAAATCAAGGTAGTTAAATTGTTTGATGCTGGTATTGGTTACTCCGGTAAGTAAAATGCCTGCCTGATTCACCCTGAGGTCGAGTGCTGATGTATTGGCAAAATCTCTTATAAAATTAAATAAAGTTGGGTTTTGTTTATTGCTGAAACAACGGAAAAAGGCGGGCAGGTTTGCGTAATTAAGGTAAATATTGGCCTGTACGTTGGGTGTTGTAAGTGTACGTACCGGCTCAAAAATTTTCTTTTGCTCGGCCGTACCCGAAATCATTTTTCGAAGCGCATCATCAACCAGCGAACCTGTTTCGGAGAACATAAGTAACCCATCGTAAATAGTGAACGAAAGCACAGGATGTTTTTGCTCATCGTTCAACTCATGAATCTTAACCTTGTTAAAAACACGGTTGCCTACAGATGTTCCCTTACCTGCATTTTGTTTCAGCCACTTGTCAATATAGTCGAGATCCAGTTTTTTATTGAGTTCAATTACGAAGAGGTATTGCAGTTTTCCGGAGGGTGAGGGATGAATGGAGAAAAACAGTTTATAGTTCTTCAATACCTTTCTGAAGTCGGCATTGTTGAAAACCATAGAGTCTAAAGAAACCAGTTTTGCGCTGAATTGATTGAAATCATCTGATTTTTTCAAATCCTTCCACATGCCGGTATTATACAAATTTGCCCAGCCTTGCGAAGCATCATTTATTTCAAAAACTATGGCGGCATCATCCGGAACAGCCTCTAAGGCGGGGGTTTCACGCACGCTTACCTGTGTATTGTAAAAATAATAGATAAGCCCTCCGATAATGGATGCAGTAATTATTACCCCTAAAACCAGCGACTTATTCATCTAATTTACGTTCTCTCAAAATTCCTTTTAAAAAGGTTATAAATTGCTGTTATTTGTCAACAAGCTGTATAGTAAAGTAGAATGCAACAACAAGGAATCAAAACCATGCAACTGGCCGCTTATTTAATTAGTGCTGCCATAGCCTTAGGTGCTTTTGGAAAACATGGCCTCTCAGGGAAAGTAGGAGAACGTGAATTGGAAATTTTTGAGACAGCCGCGAGGTATCACATGTATAATGCACTTGCTCTGCTCATCCTTGGAGTGGCTCATGCGCACTACAACCTTCCGCGTTTCTCCATTATTCGAATGCTTATCCTCACAGGGCTCTCAGTTTTTTGCATCAGTTTATATGTCATGAGTGCTGCGCCATTGTTTACTGACATCAGTTTGCGTTGGCTGGGTGCCATTACTCCCATTGGTGGAGTTTGTCTGATAAGCGGATGGTTGATTGCCGGATTTTCATTTGGAAAAATGCTGAAAAAATGAAACAACTGGTACTGGTTCGTCATGCAAAATCAGATTGGGCAAATCCCGAACTGAAAGATTTTGATCGTCCGCTTAATGAACGGGGAAAACAAAATGCCACCGAAATGGGTAAACGGTTAGCTTCGAAAAAATGGCCGGTTGATTTAATTGTGAGCAGCCCTGCCAAACGCGCACTTAAAACCGCCCGCTTGCTCGCAAAGGAAATCCATTATGCCACCGATGATATTGACCTGAATCGTGATATTTACGAAGCAACCATTGATGACTTAAAGGAAGTACTGCGCGGGCAACCCGATACAGCCGACAGCATTGTACTGGTTGGTCACAATCCGGGTATCAGTTATTTTCTTGGCTTCCTGGCCGGAGAATTTATGATGGACTTCCCCACTTGCGGAATGGCTTATCTGGAATTAGATATTGCAAGCTGGAAACAACTCAAAATGGCATGTGCCCGAGTTGTAGAACTTGATTACCCTAAACGGACTCCACAAGACATCAACTGATGTTGCTCGAGCTTAACACCGATAACAATCACCATGAACGGGAAACCCTTTTTGCCGAGGTAATTCTTCCGCTTGCGCTGCCTAAAACATTTACCTACCGCATTCCGTTTGAATTAAATGATCAGGTAACGCAAGGTGTGCGGGTAACCGTTCAATTCGGAAAGAAAAAACTCTATTCGGCTATTGTACACTCAGTACACCGTAAAGCACCTGCAGGATACGAAGCTAAATTTTTGCACGCCATCATTGACGAACAGCCGGTGGTAAATGCCAAACAACTGCAATTGTGGGAATGGATGGCATCGTACTATATGTGCTCGTTGGGTGAAGTAATGAATGCTGCCTTGCCGGCAGGATTAAAATTAGAAAGCGAATCAAAAGTTTTTTTAAACCGCGAAACAGAGATTGATTATGGTTCGTTAAACGATAAACAGTACCTTATTGTTGAGGCTTTAGAGAAAAACAACGAACTCACCATTTCGCAAATTGGAGAAATTGTCCAGCAAAAACAGGTACATCACCTGCTTAAAGATTTATTAGCGGCAAACCTTATTCTGATTCATGAAGAACTAAAGAACACCTATAAGCCAAAAACAATTGCCTGTGTTAAACTGGGGAAACACTACACCCGGGAAGAAGAGCTGAAAGAACTCTTTGATAAACTAGAGAAAAAAGCTCCCAAACAACTTGACCTGGTGATGGCTTTTGTGCAGATGAGTTTCAACAAAACACGGATTACCAAAAAAGAATTACTGGAACAAAGTCGTTCGTCAGATGCCATTTTCAGGGCCTTATCCGAAAAAGAAATTTTTGAAGTATATACCCTGAAAGAAGATGAGTTTTTGATTCCGGCAACAATGAATATTCAGTTTGACCTGAACGAAGAACAGGAATCGGCTCTGATAAAAACCAAACATCATTTTGCAGAAAAAAATGTAGTTTTATTGCACGGTATCACCGGAAGCGGAAAAACCCATGTGTATGTAAAACTTATCGAAGAAGAGTTGAATAAAGGGAAACAGGTATTGTATCTGCTCCCCGAAATTGCACTCACCTCCCAGGTAATTATGCGCCTCCGAAAGTATTTCGGCAACCATATTGTTACTTTTCACTCGCGTTTAAGTGACCGCGAGCGGATTGATAACTGGCAACGCATTGCAAGCGGGAAAGCTCAGTTGGTACTTGGGCCCCGTTCCTCCATGTTTCTTCCTTATAAAAACCTGGGGCTTGTAATTGTAGATGAAGAACACGAAAATTCATTTAAGCAGCAAGACCCGGCCCCCCGTTACCATGCACGCGATACCGCCATTTATTTGGCATCCATTTGGAAAGCACCGGTACTGCTGGGCTCTGCCACCCCTTCTTACGAAACCTACTTTAATGCCAATACGGGTAAATACGGACTGGTAGAATTAATGAAACGATTCAGCGAACTCGACTTGCCCGAAATGGTACTGGCCGATGTGAGCCATGATAAAAAAAAGAAAACAATGCGCGCCATGTTTGGCGAACTATTGTTAAATGAACTGGAGCAATGCATGCAAACCGGAGAACAGGCAATTTTATTTCAAAACAGACGGGGTTACGCTCCAATGCTTGAATGCGCCATTTGCACCTGGGTACCTAAATGCATTAACTGCGATATACACCTCACGTATCACAAACTGTCACATAAGTTACATTGCCACTTTTGCGGATATAGCGAAGCGCCACCGGTACAATGCAAACAATGCGGCAGCAGCCAGATGAGTATGGTAGGATTTGGTACAGAGCGTGTGGAGGACGAATTAAATATGCTGATTCCTACAGCCAGGTTACTCCGGCTGGATTTAGATGCAACCCGAACCAAAAACAGCCATACGGATATTCTTCACGATTTTGAACAACATAAAGCCGATGTGCTTATTGGCACGCAAATGATTTCCAAGGGACTTGATTTTGCTAAAGTAAATCTGGTAGGAATTGTGAATGCCGACAGCCTGTTGAATTTTCCCGATTTCAGGGCAAATGAAAAAGCATTTCAGTTAATTGAACAGGTAGCAGGACGAGCAGGACGCACACACCGAAAGGGCAAAGTTATTATTCAAACTTCCAATCCCATGCACCGGGTGCTGCAGTTGCTGGTAAATCATGACTACTTCAGGTTATACACGATGGAAATGCACGATAGGGAACAGTTTCATTACCCACCTTACTACAGGCTAATAAGATTAACGCTTAAACATAAAGAGGAAAAACTGGTAAAGCAGGGAGCCGAAGAATTAGCTAAACTTATGCGTGCCCAAATGGGCAAACGGATTATTGGTCCTGAAAGTCCTTATGTAGGCAAAATAAAAAACAAGTACCTCCAACAGTTTCTTATCAAATTTGAAAAGGAAAATACCTCTCCGGCTAAAGTGAAACAACTCATTCATGAAGTAATAGAACAGTGGCACCAATCGGATAAACAATTTCGCAGCATTGATGTGATTCCGGATGTAGATCCCTACTAAAACAGGATTTTCATTTGCCACCCCAATTTTTTTGTACGGTAAAAAAGAAAAAAACGGGCATAATCATTCTCCGACCGTCCGTAATACTGCTCGTAAAAATGAATTACACTTCCCTCCCGGTTCATTACAGGTTTGGATAAAACAATATATCCGTGCGGAAACAGGTTTCTGGCCAACTCCTGACGGGCGGCATACCCTTTACCAATAAAAACTTTATTTACTGAATCAATCAGTTGATGCGGAACTATTCTCGCTCCCTTTAGGGCTTCAACGGTCCATACCCAGGTGGTATCATGTACAAAAAAAGCTTTTCTGAAATCATCGGAGGTATGAATATTTACCGGATGTGTATTGAGGCTTGAGTCCATAAAATCAATCTCGCCCGGCTCCAGTTGAAGACTATCGCGCAAAAATGGCCTTACAATTATTTCAAATTCCCTGTGCATGTCATACCAACCGCCATATTCAAACAACAAAATAGGTGTATCGGGGTATCGTATTTCAGGCAAATAGTAATTATTTAAGAGGCAATAAATACTGGTTGGGTCCTGACAGGGGGAAGAATTATTTTCCCTTCTTTCAACAGATGAAGTGCAGGCTGTAACTAAAAAAATGGTAAAAAAAAACAAGTCTCCCTTTTTGATGTTACAGTTCATTTATCACAAAGTTACCCAAAAAACCTGCTCCGTACTCCATGCGTGCCAACATTCTAACTTTAATTTGGCTTTTTTAGTATCTTGCCTTTATGATTAAGGCTTGGTACAACAAACAGGCAGTTGTAATTAAAATGATGCTTCTAATGGCAATAATTGCCCTGTTTGCCAATAATAGTGCGGCTCAACCGGGCATACAATACGTGCTGAACCAACCCGTGGTGTATGTTTCAACGATACTTGTAAAACCTGCCTATGATACCGTTTACCTGCCTACAAATTTTGCCTCTCCTGCCCTTTTGTTTCCTGAACAATGCCATCGGATTTCAGGAAGAATCATTGAGAAAATAGAACTCGTTTACACCACCTTTCGCGAATCGGATTCATTTAACCAGCAGCAATTAAATTACCAGCGTTTGTTATCTCTTGAAAAAGCTGCCTCATACCTTTTTCTGAACAACACTATTGAGTGGAGACTAGTAGCGCAAACCGGTTGCCGGTCATCTGCTCAAGGTAAAAAAATGTTTCATGGTTTTGTAGTTTACCTTCGACCGGAGCAAACCGAAAAATTAACCGAATCCGAATTATTTTTTCTGGATACACTTAGCAAGAGTATCAGCAAAATTGTAGATGAAGATTCCATTCTGTATTTCATGAAATCCAAATGGGACAAACAGAAGGGATTTGTGCCCGATAGTGCCACTGCCGTGTATTTCTCTAAAAAGCATATACCCTATTTCAACCTCCATGATTCCACCATAATGAATGTACTGAACCGAAACAAATGGAACAAAATACTGATGGTGGTAGATGTAACGGGCAGCATGGCACAATCAACCGCGCAGTTGATGATTTGGCATAAGGAACATTTTAAAAAAGCACGAATAAGACATTTTGTATTTTTTAATGACGGAGATCAAAAGGGTAATAGTCAAAAAAAGGAACTTACTACCGGAGGCATTTACCATCTGGATGCTGCTGAGGTAGACGATATAGCCCGCAGCGTAGCCCATGCCATGCAAAAAGGGAATGGCGGTGATGCACCGGAAAATGATGTAGAGGCCATTTTAGAAGGAATAAAAAACTGTCCCGAGTGCAACGATATTGTGTTGATTGCCGATAATCTGGCCAATATGCGCGACTTTGCTTTTATCACCAATATTGGGAAACCGGTACATATTATTCTTGCAAATCAGCGGGCGGGAGTTAATCCCCAGTATTTAGCATTGGCTTATGCCACCCGCGGCTCCATTCACACTACTTACGAAGACATTACGGACATTCATTTAATCCCTGTTTCAGGCAGCATTACTATCGGGGGCATTGTATATACATTTAACGGAACCGAATTTATCCCCCGATTTTAGGGTACCCCCTTCAATTTCAGTTACAAAATGTTTTAAGGTAACCTTTCACCGTAAACCTGAAAACGTTAATTTGCACCTTCTGTAATAACCCATGATACCACAGCCAAAAGTTGAAGAAATCATTAATGCTTCTCGCATCGAGGAGGTGGTGGGTGATTACGTAAATCTGAAAAAACGGGGGGCCAATTTACTCGGGCTTTGTCCGTTTCACAATGAAAAAACACCCTCCTTCACGGTTTCTCCCGCCAAAGGAATTTACAAATGTTTTGGATGTGGAAAAGCAGGCGACAGTGTACGATTTATTATGGAACACGATAGCCTTAGCTATCCTGATGCCCTGAAATACTTAGCCAATAAATACAATATTGAAGTAGAAGAAATAAAGCTGAGCGATGAAGCGCTGCAATCGCAAAACGAACGGGAAAGTGTGCTCATTGCCCTCAGGTTTGCTTCCGATTATTTCACGCAACAGTTATGGGAAGATGAAGAAGGGCAAACCGTAGGACTCTCCTACTTTGAAGAGCGCGGTTTCCGTCACGAAACCATTCGCAAATTCGGGTTGGGGTACAGCAAAGAAGGGTGGAATCATTTTTACGACCATGCCATTGCATCGGGGTACAAGGAAGAATATTTAAAACGGGCGGGGCTTATAACCGTTACCGAACAAGGGAGAATATTTGATTTGTTCAGAGGAAGGGTGATTTTTCCGGTGCATGATCTGAGCGGACGCATAGTGGCCTTTGGCGGGCGCATTATGAAAAAAGACCCGAAAGCGCCTAAGTATGTGAACTCGCCCGAAACGGAAGTATATCACAAAAGCGATATTCTGTATGGATACTACTTTGCCAAACAAGAAATACGCAAACAGGATCGTTGCTATCTGGTGGAAGGATATACCGATGTCATCACATTGCATCAGGGCGGTATTGAAAACGTAGTGGCTTCATCGGGCACATCCCTAACCGAAGGACAAATTAAACTCATTAAAAGGTTTACGGATAATGTAACGGTTTTATATGATGGTGATCAGGCCGGATTAAAAGCTTCGCTTCGCGGGGTAGACATGATTTTAGAGCAGGGACTGAACGTAAAAGTGGTTACCTTTCCGGAAGGAGAAGACCCGGATTCCTACTGTAAAGCACAAGGCGGAGAAGCCTTTTCTCAATACATAAAATCAAACGAAAGAGATTTTATCATCTTTAAATCAAACCTGTTGCTGGCCGATGCAGCTAATGACCCGGTGAAAAGAGCCGAAGTGATAAGAGATATTGTTGAAAGCATTTCCAAAATTCCCGATAATATAAAACGTTCGGTGTTTGTTAAAGAGTGTAGTAAACTGCTTGACATAAACGAACAGGTTTTAATTAACGAACTGAATAAAATTTTCAGAAACCGGAGAAAAGAAGAAAAAGACCTCATTAAACCCACGCAGGAAGAACCCCTTAATTACGAGGAACTGCTGGAAGAAAACGAAGTTGAATTAAGGAGTAAAGAGAATCAGGAACGTGATATTATACGTATTCTTATCCAAAATGGCTTTGAGTTGCTCGAAGAAGATAAAAACATAGCCTCATTTATTCTCGAAGAATTTGAAGCGCATGAACTGAATTTCGACAACGTTTTATATCAGAAAATAATGGATGCTGTAAAGGAAGTTCTTGCCCAAAATCAACCCATAAATCATCAATGGTTTATAACCCATGAGGACGAACATATAAGCCGTTTTGCCTCCGATATTTTACTAAGCCGACACGAGTTAAGCAAAAAATGGGGCGACCGCTATGCGCATCTGGAAGGAGAGCGTGAAGAATTTTTAAAGCGTGACCTTCATGCTTCGCTTACGCGTTTAAAACTAAAACGTATTGATGACTTATTGCATGAAAATCTGGAGCAAATAAAACAAGCCGAAACAGAAGAACAAATAAATGAGGCCATGCAAGTGCATCAATACCTCACCGAGATGCGCAAAGGGCTGAGCGATGAAATGGGCACCGTGGTGGTGAAGTAAATCTGTGAATAGTTTATGGCCGATGGTTTATCATACGAAAAAAACTTATTCCACTTCTGAATTTAAAAACCTCCATGAAGGGTTAAAACTTACGATTAAATCCTCCTTCTTCTTTCTATTCCATCCTTTAATTTCCTTTTCACGCGCTATAGCATGTTGGATGTATTGAAACCGTTCCCAATAAATAAGAAAAACACAATTGTATTTTCCGGCAAAAGTTCTTTTGTCACTTGCAGCATCTTTGCTATGTTCACTTAATCTTCTTTTCAGATCATTGGTAACTCCGGTATATAATACCTTTTTTGTACTATTTGTAAGTATGTAGGTGTAATAGTTATGACCACCCGGAATCTTCATAATCATAAAGGTATTAAATTAGCATGTCATCCCGAAGCATGAGGGATCTTTACGAAACTATACCAATTGCTGCAAGTACATTGGTTTTTACTGGCTTCGTTAAGATGCTCCCTTCATCAGCATGACATTTTACAGTCTATTAGCCATGAACTATCCTCTATAAACTATCCTCTTTCCCTTCAGCCAACTTATCCTTTCGTCTTGTTCCGCTGTACAATTCAATTTTGAGTAAACGGCACTCTAGGGCACCGTTAAATAATTTAATTCTGCGGGAAGGATTGAGCCGAATAGCTTTGACAGCTTCCATATTTGAGGTAATAATCCATGCTTCATATCCGGCCCATTTCTTTTTAAGCGTATCCCCAATGGATTTGTACAATGCCATGATATCCTCGTCTTTATCCATGCGTTCACCATAAGGCGGATTTATCACCAAAATGCCACCACCTTCAGGTACTTCTAAATCGGCAAAGGCAGAAGTGCGAATGGTGATTACATCATCCACTTTGGCTTCATGGATATTTACAATGGCTTTACGAGCTACATTTTTCGAAATTTCACCCCCTACTATTTTTACCCGATCTCCTTCTTTTATTTTGGCCACAGCCGAGTCGAGTATTTTATTCCAGAGTGTTTCATCAAAATTTTTCCACCGCATAAACCCAAATGATTTACGGTAGTAACCTGCCGGAATATTTAAGGCCTGTAAAGCAGCCTCAATCAAAATAGTTCCTGATCCGCACATGGGATCGACAAAATTACGGTAACCGTCCCAACCGGTAAGCTTTATAATACCTGCAGCCAGCACTTCATTTATAGGTGCCAGATTAGTCATATCACGGTATCCGCGTTTATGCAACGATTCCCCTGAACTATCTAAGGAAACCATACATGTATCCTGCGATACAAACAAATGGATTCGCAAAGTGGGCTGATCCAAATCAACAGAAGGGCGCTTATTGTACTTTTCTCTGAACTGGTCTACTATAGCATCTTTGGTTTTTTGAGAAAGGAATTGTGAGTGATTAAACAACTCTGAATTGAGCGAACAATTAACCGCGAGTGTATCGTCAACCCCCATATATGTTTCCCAGTTTATACCTTTTATTTCATCATATAAATCCTGTTCATTTCGTACATGAAATGTTTTTATGGGTACCAAAATACGAAGTGCCGTGTATAAACACAGATTAGCCTTGTACATGAAGCCAATATCTCCGACAAAACTCACAGCCCGGTTATGTTGCTCCACTTCCCGCGCACCAAGTTTTCGCAATTCAGTAGCCAGTACTTCTTCCAAACCAAACATGGTTTGAGCCGTCATCTTATAATCTCCCGATATCATACTTCCTTATTTCGCACAAAAGTAAGGTTATTCGGCTAAAGTCCCCTTTACCATCCATTAGTACTAAATACTCAGAGTTGCTTAGGAATTAAGCAACAATATGTACTTTTGCCAAGTGAGAAAAAAAATAACGTTCATTATCAATCCAATCTCTGGGGGGATTAATAAAAAAAATATACCGGGAATTATTGAAACCCAATTAGACCATTCGCGGTATGATGCTGAAATTCTTTTCACGCAAAAGGCTGAAGATACTCAACGCTTAAGCAAGGAAGCTGTAGAGAAAAAAGCAAACATAATTGTGGCTGTAGGTGGTGACGGAACCATCAATCAAATCGCCAAAAACATAGTGAATACTACAAGTGTTCTTGGGGTTATTCCACAGGGCTCAGGAAATGGCTTTGCGAGATATTTGCGTATCCCATTAGATGCAAAAAAGGCCATTGATGTGTTAAATAATTATAAAGTTAAGATTATTGATTCAGCTTCTATTAATGAAGAATTTTTTGTGAATGTGGCAGGAGTGGGGTTTGATGCCCATGTAGCTTCAAAATTTGCAACATCGAAAAGAGGATTCTGGGCATATGCTAAAATAACTATCAGGGAATTTAGTCAATACAAACTAAAAAATTATATACTTGAAGTTGATGGGGAAACACTTAGTAAAAAGGCCTTTTTAATTACATTTTCTAATGGTGACCAATATGGCAACAACGCATTTATTGCTCCCGGAGCCGATATGCAGGACGGTTTACTCGACATTGCGATTTTAAAAAATGTAAAAGTTACCACCATGCCCCGATTAGCATTTGAAATGTTTACCCAGCGCTTTAATCGATCTAAAGACGTGGAGATCATAAAAGGTAAACAGATACGTTTGGTACGCGAAAATGCAGCTATGGTAAATATAGATGGCGAACCCTTTGAAATGGGAAAAGAGATACTTATTAAGGTTATCCCTTCCTCCCTACAGGTATTAATTCCGTAAATTATTTCACTAACTTTACTTGCTTCAACCCGTCACTTGTTATTAAACGCAACAAATAAACACCGGACGGCAAATGATCCAATCCCGATAACTGAAATTTATTATCACTTTCAGAGTTTACGATGGCAGGCCATTCATTCCCTTTCATGTCAATAAGGGCAAGTGACTGTAAAGTTACATCTGAACGCATGTGTAGCGTAATATCACCTGAGAAAGGATTAGGATAAACAACATCCTGATTCATTTTCTCATTTCCTTGCTGTTGAACAGAAACAATAGAAGAGTAATCAAAGTCGCCATTGTAATCTACCTGCTTAATTCTGTAGAATAAAATCGGCAAGCGGGTGTCAAGCGGGTTATCAGTAAACAAATAAGTTGAAACCGAATTGGTGGTTCCTTTTGCATTTACATTTCCAATAGTTGTAAAATCAGTTCCGTTTTCTGAACGTTGAATTTCAAAATAGTGGTTATTTAGTTCACTTGAAGTAACCCAATTTATATCAACGCTGCCATCAGGTAAACGCCTTGCTGAAACATTTAACCAGGTTACAGGAAGTGCTGAGGACTCTCCTGCCGTAAAATCAGAAAAGCCGGTAACAGTACCTGTAATGAGATTAGATGCAGCAGTAACACTTCCAAGGTTAGTCCAGTTCCCGGAAGAAAATTTACCTCCAACAAGATTGGTCTCAGTACCGTTGATATCAGCATCAAGATATGTAGATGAAACCGCACATGAAAAGCTACTGATATTGCTTTGTGTTACGGTCCAGTAACGAGAGAGAAAGTCGGTAGTAGAGGTATTTGAAGGGTGCTTAACATCACTCAGATTTACTCCGGCCAATGCTCCCGAACCAAAAGTTCCAGAAGTAAAATTTAACGTAATTGGAGAGAACTCAAAAGTGCCTATATCATCCCCAATAGGAAATGTGAAAGAACCAGTAGTGGTAAATTTTTTCCTTAATTGTCCTGTACCCGTAACAATAATCATTTTGGATGCCGATGGAGTTCCATTAATGGTAGTCGATGACTCAAGCGTGCAATTGAAACTGCCCAAAAACAAACTACCATTTGAAAGAATAAGTGTGTTGGTTACCGTAACATCTCCGTTTAGCTGAGTTCCCTGATTCCGGTTAATATTCAGGTTGGCAAAGGTGCCCCCGTTCAGTTGAAAAGTACGACTGGTACCTGCAATTTCGAGTTCCGAGCCGGTAGTACTGCCATCAATGGTTGATGTATTGACCAATGTAACACCATTCACAGTTAACTTAAATCCATTGAGGTTAATTGATGCATTCGAAGAATTTACGTTGGTAATAGATAAGTTAGCCCCAAGCGATATAATATCGGAAACGGTGCGGGTTACACTAAGAACAGCCAACCCATTAACAAAGGTTGGGATAGTAATATTTCCCGTTCCACTAAGTAGCAATTCTGATTTCGGGACTGAAGAAACGACACCAGCGGTAAATGTTCCTCCCGTAGTTATTCCGCCTGCAAGTTCAAGTGTAAAATATTTGCCAAGAGTTAGCCCGTTTCCCGATGTAACCGATAGGTTACCACTAACTGCAAAGTCACTTTCAAGAGTAAGCGTTTTACTACCAGTTACTGTTAAATTTTGAAAAGTGGTTTTATGAGCACTGTATAAACTTCCTGCACCGGGAGAAATAAATGTAAGGTTTGCTCCCACAGATGTGGTTCCTGAAATGGTTGAAGGAGGAATGATAATTTTATCTCCATCTGATGAAGCTGAAAGTGCACTGGCAAAAGAAGAATAATTTGCCTGATAGGAATTAGAACTGTTTAATCGGATAAATTCACCGGTTGTTAAAGTTCCGGATATGGTACTACTTCCACCGCTGTTGGGAGTAGAAACATCAACCGGTCCGGAAAATGCCGTATTGGTGCCTGCAGCCGCGCCTCCAAAATAACAGTTTGTCACATTAATATTCCGGGTGGTTACATTTCGTATAGCAAAATGATTATAGGTTTGATAAGTCCCACCTGTGTTAGATTGAAAATTACAGTTTCGGATTTCCATTGTGCCACTTCCGTAAGAAGCATTTTCTCCCGAACCTGTACCACTTCCGTTATTTGACTCGCCAAACCGGATACCGGCATTATTGTTTTTAAAAATGCAACCGTTAATACTCAATGTTCCCGTAAAAGAAGCAGGTGTTGATGCATAACTCCCGAAATCCCGCGATTTGAATAATATTGCCGCCCCATTTACATCCGAACCCGAATTAGGAATGGCGCATCCGCTAAAATTGCAATAGTTGATTTGTATAGACCCACTGTATGTATTCCACTTCAGGTTAAAATCTATGGCCGCAGGATGAGAGTAAGTTCCTTGCCCAACAGAATTGAAAGTACAGTTTTCAACCGTAAGGTTATCTATTCGCTCGGCATATATTCCTTTTAACCCGTTAACAAATGCACAATTAGTAAAAGTGATATTGTTGGCATTGATCTTTGACGAAGGTGAACTGCCCTGTGCTATGTAAACTACAATGAGGTTGTCTGTAAAATTACACCCCCTGAAATTTACATTATACAGATTTTTATTGTTGTCTGATCTAAAAACATGACCACTTTCACCAGAGACATATTTGGTGGTCCAACTCCACACTTTACTTACAGTGCATTTCTCAATATCAATTCCCGAAGCCTGATCAGCATTTCTCCAAACTTGCTGTAGGTAGCCCGAGTCTCCGACAATTGAAAGATTATAAAAAAAAGAATTGCTGTCAACCTGATCAAAAAAATAGGAGAACCCCGATAGGTAGAGGTTCCAAACCTCCATTCTGTTGGTAGAAGAAGCCCCTTTAGCCATTGTCAGAAAAGTGTTCCCCGATCCTGCCCCTGAAATAACCGTTGATGTGGCTGGATTACTTCCGTTACCGGAACCAATAATTTTTAGATACTTAGAACCCAAATTAATAGAAGTAAATCCGGTGCCCGAAAAACTTCCGGGACCAATTTGAATGATATCTCCTGCCGAGGCAACACTAACTGCTGCCGACAAAGTGGCTTTGGCACCTGCCGGGGTATTGCTGTTTCCGGTATTTCCATCATTCCCGTCACTCCGCACGTAATAAATATTTTGAGCCGATACCTGAAATGAAAACAATAAGATCAATAAGGGTAAGTACTGTTTGTATTGCATACTTCTCAAATCTACCTCAAATGAATGGGAAAAATCGAGGTCACTCCCCTCAAACTTGCAAATTGCCAGTTAAATACCCATTTTTGCAGGACGAATGAATCATAAGCGTAAACATGGAGATGGAATTGTGTATTCAACAGATAATAGCTTTGAATACAAAGACGATGTAGTGGAGGAAACAGAAAGCCTGGCTCCGCAAAAACAAAATTTGAAGATTTACCTTGAAAGGTTGGGGGGCGGAAAAATGGTTTCCCGTGTTTCGGGATTTATTGGAAATGAGACCGACTTACAGCAATTAGGCAAAATATTAAAACAAAAATGTGGTGTGGGCGGCTCGGTAAAAGATGGAGAAATTCTGTTACAAGGTGATCACCGGGACAAAATACTTGCTTACCTAAATGAGCAAGGATTTAAAGTTAAAAAGGCCGGAGGATAATCTTAATGGTTACCCCATTCCCAACTAAATGGGATGAAACAAATTTTAATAAAAAATAATTTCAATAAGATAGCCTCTTAATTTTCAATGGATTAAAGCAATTTGTTGAAGATTTAAATTTCTGTTTAACAGAAACTTACAAATTACTCCTTCAAAGCTGAGTTAAATCATTCTTACAATAGAATCGGAATAGCTATTTTCGTTGCTTTCATCTATAAAAAGAAATGAGTACTACACAATCTGTAATTGAGAAAATTATGAGCAAGGCTGGTACGGTTCATATGAACCTGAAGCCTGCTGAATTAGTTGCGGCATCTATTAAACGTGGCGAAGGGGTTTTAACCGATACCGGAGCCTTAATGGCCGACACGGGCGAATTCACCGGTCGTTCACCGAAAGATAAATTTTCGGTAGTTGACAGCAAAACCGAAAACACGGTATGGTGGGGCGATGTAAATCAAAAATTTGATCCGGACAAATTTGAGAAATTGCTTAACAAAGTAATTGATCACCTTGGAGGCAAAGAAATTTTTGCACGTGATGCCTATGCCTGTGCCGATCCTGCTTACAAATTAAACATTCGCGTATTTACCGAAACTGCTTTTAATAATTTGTTTTGCCACAACCTGTTTTTAAGGCCTGACGAAGAAGAGGCAAAAAAATTTACACCCGAGTGGTTAATCATAAATGCACCGAGTTTTAAAGCTGTACCTGCCGAAGACGGAACCCGTCAGCATAATTTCTCCATCATTGACTTCAGCCGTAAAATTATTTTAATTGGCGGAAGTGGATACACCGGAGAAATGAAAAAAGGAATCTTTACGGTGCTCAACTATATTTTGCCTGAAGAAAAAGGTGTACTCTCTATGCACTGTTCTGCCAATATTGGCGAAAAAGGCGATACCGCTATTTTCTTTGGATTATCCGGAACAGGTAAAACTACTTTATCAGCCGACCCCCATCGTAAATTAATCGGAGATGATGAGCACGGATGGGCCGACAACAGCGTATTCAATTTTGAAGGAGGTTGCTACGCCAAATGTGTTGACCTTACCAAAGAAAAAGAACCACAGATTTTTGACGCTATCAAATTTGGTTCTTTGTTGGAGAATACCCGTTTTCACGGGGGAACCACTACCGTTGATTATACCAATATCAGTGTAACTGAAAATACCCGGGCCGCTTATCCCATTTATTTAATTGATAATATCGCAGTACCTTCTATAGGTAAAACGCCTGAAAATATCTTTTTCCTCACGGCTGATGCTTTTGGTGTATTACCTCCAATATCCAAATTAAATCCGCAGCAGGCCATGTACCACTTCATCAGTGGATATACAGCTAAAGTTGCAGGTACTGAAGCCGGAGTTACCGAACCACAGGCTACTTTCTCTGCTTGTTTTGGTAAAGCATTTTTGCCATTGCACCCCGGTAAATACGCCAAAATGTTGGGTCAAAAATTAAAAAACCACCCAGAAATCAATGTATGGCTGGTAAATACCGGCTGGACAGGCGGATCATACGGAACAGGTTCGCGAATGAAACTTTCGTACACCCGCGCCATGATTACCGCAGCGTTAAGAGGCGAATTAAACCATGTAGCGTACGAAGCTCATCCGGTATTTGGCATTCAAATGCCTAAGACCTGCCCTAATGCTCCTTCAGAAATTCTGAATCCGCGGAACACCTGGAGTGATAAGGCTGCGTATGATGCAAAAGCAAATCATTTGGCCGAACTGTTTAATAAAAACTTTGCTCAGTATGCCGATGGAGTAGATGCTGAAATTTTGGGAGCAGCACCTAAAGCTTCACAAAACGCATAAGCAACCACACTCTTTGTTATATTTGTAAGGACGTTGAAAACAACGTCCTTATTTTTTTATGCATGTATTTTATCAACCCGACTTAACCGTTGACCACATTGATTTAAGTGAAGAAGAAAGCAAACATTGCATTCGGGTGCTGCGATTAAAGAAGGGTGATGAAGTAACTTTAGCCGATGGAAAAGGCACCCAAGCGATTGCCTCTATTGCTGATGACCATGTAAAAAAATGTGTATTGCAGGTAAAACAGCGGTTAACACATAAGCCCAGGGAAACTTTTTTACATATAGCCATTGCACCTACTAAAAACTTCGATCGTATGGAATGGTTTATTGAAAAAGCAACCGAAATGGGTATTGAAGAAATTACGTTTATTGAATGTGAGCGTAGCGAGCGAAACAAAATAAATAAAGAACGTTGCGAAAAAGTAGCCATCAGTGCCATGAAACAAAGCAAACAATGGTGGCTTCCTAAAATACACGATATCATTCCGCTGAAAAAACTGATTGAATCTTCAGGCAAAGATTCCCTTAAGCTGATAGCCTGGTGCGAAACCAATGAGAAGCAATCCTTGACCAAACACTTAAACACCTCGGTACATAAACACTTACTCGTTCTTATTGGCCCCGAAGGTGATTTTACCGCTGAAGAAGTGGAACTCGCTAAAAAATCCGGATTTACTCCTGTTACTCTTGGAGAAAATATACTGAGGACGGAGACGGCTGCACTCTTTGCATGCGCCACGGTAAAAGTAATTGGTTAATCCTTTTGGATTAAGATTCTGGCATCTACTGCGGTTACACGTTCCAAAGTTCCCAGCAACGGATTAATATCCATTTCGGCTATTTCAGGGGCAACCTTCAATAAAGCCGAAAGTTTAACTATTATTTCGGATAATAACTGTTCGTTTACTCCCTCCTTACCTCTTATGCCCTTTATAATCGGATATGACTGCAGGTAGCGGATCATGGAAAGTGACTCCTCTGTTCCAACAGGTGCCAGACCCGCGGATACATCTTTAAAAACTTCTACGAAAATGCCGCCTAACCCGCATAAAATAATATGTCCGAATTTATCTTCCCTTTTTGCACCCATGAAAATCTCATGTCCGTTCAGTTGTTCCTGTATCACCACGCCTAAAGCCCCTTCAATAAGCATGAGTTCAGTAAACATAAGTTCGGCATGCTGCAAATCGGGAATTCCCAAACGCACACCACCCACTTCTGTTTTATGTACCGGCCCTATTACTTTCATCACTAACGGAAAACCTATTTTTGAAACAACAGTCAAAACTTCTGCTTTTGAAGAAACAGTAAATTGTTTTGCTTGCGGAATATGTACTGAATTTAACAAACGTTCCACCTCTTCGGGTAATAAATATCCGTTTTCAGCCTTATTTATTACATCCCGTATTAATGGTTCATTTACCTCAGGCAAAACGGGATCGGCAAACAGTTTTCCAATACGCTGAGCTCGCGCAAGCACATACCCAAAACTAACTTCATCGGTAAAATTAATGCGCCCGAACGCCTGAAAATTACTTACCTCCTCGGCAGCCAGAATTACCGATGGCAGAATTGGGAAAATGGGCTTTTTACACGTTTTCATTTTTTGATGCAGCACCTCATATACGTTGTTTACACTCCACATACCGGTAGTACCAAATACTACTACCGAGCCATCAATTTCATCAAATTCATTATCTACATAATCCAGAATTGTCCCTAATTGTTCAGCCGTGCCTGTTGCCAAAAAATCTATTGGATTGGCAACCGATGAACCCGGAAATAATTTGGCTTTTAATTCGTCAGCCTTTGCCCCTTCCAGATGCGGCACCTGCATACCTCCCCTGGTTAGAATATCAGTAAGCATAACCCCAGGCCCTCCGGCATGGGTAATTACTGCAATGCGATTTCCGTGCAATTGTTTATGCGCAAAAACAGCTGCCGCATAAACTAACTCCACCCGACTGTGGCAACGCAAAATTCCGGCTTTCCGGAAAAGGGCATTAACGGCAGTATTAGAACCTGCCAACGAACCAGTGTGGGATGAAACCGCTCTTGAACCAGCTTCCGTTGAGCCGGCTTTAATAGCTGCAATTCGGCACCCCTTTTCAACAAGTGAGCGGGCATGTTTATAAAACTTAAGAGGATTGTTTATTTCCTCCATATACAATAATTTGATGCGTGAACTGGTTGATGAATCAAACGTGGTATCCCAGTATTCCAGTATTTCTTCCACCCCAATCTGAGCGCTATTACCTACCGAAAAGATACTGGAGAATGTTAACCCTCGGGGAATCGCCTCTTCCAACAAAAAAACCATAGTTGCTCCAGATGCAGAAACACAATCACACCCTTTAGGGTCAAAATTGGGAATGGGTCCAGCAAATACCCCTTTGTATCGTGGCGTAAGCACTCCTATACAATTTGGCCCAATTAAAGTCCCTCCCACCGATTCTACAATGGATGTGCAACGTTGCTCTAATGCCCTACCTTCTTCACCAATTTCACCAAATCCGGATGAAAAAATTATGAACGCCCTGCAGCCTTTTTGCAAAGCAAGTTCACGAATACAATCTTCAACCAAAGGTGCTGCAATGGCAATGACAGCAAGATTAACCTGTGGCAACACTGCACAAGATTCATAACAAGCCACCCCCTGCATTACAAATGGTTTCGGATTTACAGCATATAACTTCCCATCGTAATGATGTTCGATAATATTCTTAAGCACTTTTCCTCCGGGCTTGGAGGTATCGTGGGATGCACCTACTACTACTATACTATCAGGACTTATTAATTCGGGTACAATCATCTTTCAACTCAACTTAAACCGGCTGCAAGATAACGTGCCTGAATTATTCAAAAACTGATATGCATCAGTTATCAAAACATAGTAGGGACTACTTAAAACAACCTTCTAAAAACTCAAGCGTTTTTAAAATATTGTCGAATTCCTTATAGGTACTTTGTGATTTTTTATCCAATGTAAGATAGTTTTCACAACCCATTAAATATCCTTCCATAAGATCTTTATACTGATCTTTGGTGATAACCACTTTTTCGTTTGTTTTTTTATTAAATAAAATCCACTCGCGCTTATAAATAACAACGCTCTTCGAGGCTTGCAGTCCAACCATTCTGGTAATGATTGCAGCCCGTCTCTTTTTTGCCCAATCCGGGGCAGCCTCATTAAATTTCTCTTCAGTCCCCCCATATCTCTTAATAAGTTCCTTATCAACTTCCTGAAGTTGCTCAAGCGATAAATTGTTTATTACACTATCTACTTCTCCATTTCCTTTTTCAAATTCACTTACTGCTGCCTGACTCCCTACATTGGCAGCACCTTTTGCCAGTGAAGTGGCCGTTTTATTCACTGTAGTAGGGTAAGGATTGCGGTAAAAGGCAAACATGGCTCCGTCAAATTCCACCTGAATAAGAAATTCTTTCATTTTAATATAACGAACGGGTTTACCATCAATTTGCTGAATGGCTGATTCAATCATCTCAGCCTTGTAAATAGTGGCCGCTCCAGTAGAAGACTTGAACCTAACTTGAGTATAAAACTCTTGTTGAGTCCCGGTGGCCATCATTGCCAGCTCACCTTCTGCTTCGGTACCATCAGAAAACTTTATTTTCCCCTTGTGCATTGTCTTAGCAGCCATTAGGTTTGCACCCGGCACCTCTAATACAAAAGTTCCATCGCCATAAGGCACATAAGTAAGCAATGAATCGTTTACCTTCTTTTCAATCTTTATTATTCCCTGAGCTGATAATATACTTAATTCACCCTCGCGTGTAGCAGTATAATATATGCCACGGTAGTGAGCGTTTTCCAATGGTTTAAAAGAATTCGGAACAGTACTGTTTTGAAAGGCCACAACCCCGACTTTAGAGGTGCCGTCTTCATTATAAATGGTTGCCGGATGAAAATTTAAGGCCCAATCCTTTCTCTCCTTCTTGCCATTATCGGTTAACTCATTAATGGTAAGAATAAGGCCGTAATTATTTACCTCTGAAAGTTCATACTTCCCTTTTCCGGCATCATTCTTAAGTCGAATCTCATCAAGCCTGCCATCTACCTTTTTTAGTTGCAACTCCCCCTCAAGCCTGATCCCGGAAGCAAGTATCACATACCCATTGCGGGGTTTTGTATTGGAAATAGCATGTCCGTTAGTTTCTCCCATACTCCTCCATTCATATAATTCTTCGGGACTATCATTTACCAATGGCTGTGAATAAATACCGTATTCCGAAAGACTGATTGGCTTAAACTCGATCTCCTTCCCTTCACTTAAAAGTATAACCATCTTAACTTCATTATAACTTCCTTTTATCGATAACATTCCTTCCATTTTTTTCCCTGACCTGAGGATAACGTACCCGCTCCGGGGTACTGTTGACTTGCCGTCCCAGGTATAACGATCAGACGGAGTAGTATTTCTTTGAGCAAATGATAAGGAAATAAAAAGCAAAAGTGCAATAGTGGTTAAGTAAAGTGGTTTCATAAAGAATTTGGTTGGTTAGAAACAAAACTACCATATTTTATTTAATACAGCAAATAATTATTATATAGGATACCTCCCGATGAATTAAATCATTCTGGATTTTATGAATTTTGCGTTCAAATCCCTTATTTGCGATGTATTTTAATTAAAATTCACATTATGCAATTTAAACATAGCCTTATGATAGGTATTTGCTCAGCCGCCTTTTTTGGTGCATGCACTAAAACCGAACAGCATACCGGAGGAACTAAATCAACCAAGGACTCCACTTTTCAGGTGGCAGTTGACCGCTTTGCCGATTTACAAGTTTTACGTTATGAAATTCCCGGATTCGAAACACTCACGGCACAACAAAAAGAATTAGCCTATTACCTTTATGAAGCAGCCCGTTGCGGACGTGATATAATATGGGACCAGAAGTATAAACATAACCTTAAAATCAGAAAAGTACTTGAAGCTATTTATGAAAGCGGGAAAGCTGATACAAATAGTGATAACTGGAAAAAATTTGAAGTATACGCCAAACGCGTTTTCTTCAGTAATGGCATTCATCATCACTACAGCAACCTTAAACTCATGCCCGAGTTTGATTTTGCGTATTTCAGTGAATTGGTGAAAGGGTGTGATGCAGCCAAACTTCCACTCGAAAACGGACAAACACCTGATCAGTTGATCACCTTCTTGCAGCCTATCATTTTTGATGCAAAAGTAGATGCCAAAATTGTTGACCTTGCCCCCGGAATTGACAACGTAATGGCATCGGCAAATAATTTTTACGAAGGCATCTCACAAAAAGAAGTAGAAGCTTACTACGAAAAAATTGTCAAAAAAGACGATCCCGAACCGGTGTCGTGGGGATTAAACTCAAAAATGCTGAAGGAAAACAATAAGGTTACCGAAAAAGTATGGAAAGTGGGAGGAATGTATGGTGCCGCCATTGAGAAAATTGTATTCTGGCTGGAAAAAGCAATTTCGGTAGCTGAAAATGAAAAGCAAAAACACGCCCTTGAATTGCTGGTTGACTATTACAAAACCGGTGATTTGAAAAAATGGGATGAATACAATATTGCCTGGGTTGCCGATACCGACTCGAGATTGGATGTGGTGAATGGTTTTATTGAAGTATATGGAGATGCCATTGGTAAACGTGCCAGCTACGAGAGTGTGGTAAGCATGAAAGATATGGAAGCTACCAAACGTATTGCCACCATTGCTTCCAATGCCCAGTGGTTTGAAGACAACTCCCCAATATTGCCAGAACACAAAAAGAAGGAAGTGAAAGGAATTACTGCCAAAGTAATCACGGTGATTCAGGAAGCAGGCGATGCCTCTCCGTCTACCCCTATTGGCATAAACCTTCCTAATGCCAACTGGATCCGTCAGAAACATGGTTCCAAATCGGTATCATTGGGGAATATTGTTCACTCATATAACGAAGCCAACAAAACCAGCCCAATGCTGAAAGAATTTGCCGTAAGCGAAGAACAGATAAAACGTGCGAAAGAATTTGCCTCACTGGCCGGAGATCTACATACCGATATGCATGAAGTAATCGGCCATGCATCAGGTCAGATAAACAAAGGTGTGTGCGACCCTGACCAGACTTTAAAAAACTACGCATCTACTCTTGAAGAAGCACGAGCTGACTTAGTAGCCCTGTATTATATCATGGATCCGAAATTAGTTGACATAGGAGTAATGCCCTCGATTGAGGTGGGAAAAGCAGAATACGACAATTACATCATGAACGGATTAATAACTCAACTTACACGACTGAACATTGGCGAAAATCTGGAAGAGGCTCATATGCGCAATCGTCAATTGATTGCGAAATGGGCATATGACAAAGGTAAGGTCGAAAACGTAATTGAATTCGTGAAACGTGACGGGAAAACCTATGTAAAAGTAAATGATTATACCAAATTGCGTAAATTGTTTGGAGACCTGCTTCGTGAAATTCAACGCATCAAATCGGAAGGCGATTACAAAGCAGCTACAGCACTTGTAGAAGGCTATGGTGTAAAAGTAGATCAGGAATTATTAAAAGAAGTAAAAGATCGCTTCAACAAGCTTAATGTAGCACCTTACAAAGGTTTTATTCAGCCGAAACTGATTGCAATAAAAGAAGGCGAGAAAATTGTTGATGTTAAAGTTGAATATCCACTCAACTTTATCAATGAGCAATTGGGTTACGGAAAAGATTACGGATTTTTACCTTTTACCAATTAATATCATTTGCATTTCCGGAGGAGTACCGGCTGCTCCTCCGGATAATTAACATAACCCGATGCATCAATTTAACCCGAATGAGTCTGCCTCGAAAGAGGGAAAATACATTGCCTTACTTCCGCAACTTGATGCATTAACCACCGGTGAACCGGATTTAGTGGCCAATCTGGCAAATATTACGGCTGTGCTGAAAGAAGTTTTTAACTGGTGGTGGGTGGGCTTTTATCTGGTAAAAGAAAATGAACTGGTGCTTGGCCCATTTCAGGGACCTATGGCATGTACCCGCATAGGTTTTGGAAAAGGAGTTTGCGGAAGCAGCTGGAAGCAAAAAGAAACCCTGCTGGTATACGATGTAGAAAAATTTCCGGGGCATATTGCCTGCAGCAGCGCATCCCGTTCTGAAATTGTAATCCCTATAATAAAAAACGGTGAAGTAGTTGCAGTGCTGGATGTCGATAGTGAATATCTAGGACACTTTGATTTAACCGACCAAAAATACCTTGAATCATTATGTACAGGTATAAGCACCCTGTTCTGATTTATCAAAAGCAATAAAGTTGATTATATTTGGCGTATGCAAACCAAAGCTTTCAATAAACTGGTGATTATAGCTGCTCTGGGCTACTTCGTAGATATCTATGATTTAATTTTATTTAATGTTGTAAAGAAACAAAGTATCATGGACCTCGGGTTTACCGAAGCACAATACAAACTTCATGACATTACCCTTTTTAATATGCAAATGGCCGGTATGCTTATAGGAGGGTTAATCTGGGGAGTTTTAGGTGATAAAAAAGGACGTGTGTCAGTATTGTTTGGTTCAATTCTCATGTATTCCCTTGCCAATATTGCCAATGCCTTTGTCACCTCGCTCGAAATGTACGGAGTTATGCGTTTTATTGCCGGAGTTGGTTTGGCCGGTGAGTTGGGTGCTGGCATTACGCTGGTGGCCGAAACCATGCATAAAGACAAACGCGGGTACGGAACAATGATTATCGTTTCAGTAGGGGCACTGGGGGCAGTTTGCGCCTATCTGGTAGGAGATAATTTTAGCTGGAAAACTGCCTACATTATTGGTGGAGGAATGGGCATGTTGCTCCTGGCACTAAGGGCAGGTGCATTTGAAAGCGGAATGTTTAAACAGATTCAGCATCATAAAGCGCATAACGGCAACCTGATTATGCTGGTGAACAACAAAAAACGTTTCATGAAATATGTGGCGTGCATTTTAATTGGTTTACCGGTGTGGTTTGTAGTAGGGGTGTTAATTAATTTATCCGACCGTATTGTAGAAGCCATCAATCCGGCAATGCATATTGAAGTAAGAGAAGCTGTAATGTATTCGTATATCGGACTATCATTTGGTGATTTACTCAGCGGATTTTTCAGTCAGTATTTCAGAAGCAGAAAAAAGGTAATAGTGGGATACCTGATAGTACTTGCGCTCACAGTAGCCGTTTATCTTTCTAACGGGGATATTAATTTGCCTTATCTTAAATTCATGTGGTTTTTACTTGGCTCGGCAACCGGTTTCTGGGCCTTGTTTGTAACCAATGCAGCCGAGCAATTTGGTACAAACCTTCGATCTACCGTAACCAACACGGTTCCTAATTTTGTAAGAGGAGCTGTAGTGCCTATTACTTTAAGTTTTAAAGGCCTTATGGAAACTCAGGGTACCATTCAAGCCGCGGTTATTGTTGGGAGTATTTGTCTTATACTATCACTTATAGCCATTTTAAGTGTAAAGGAAACTTTCAGCAAAGATCTTGACTATGTAGAAGCCATTTAGGAGAAATAAATCAAATTAACTACCTTTAACCCCACAAAACAAAAGTATGAACAAAGTTAAATTTGTGCTTGTAGTTGACGATGATCAGATCAATAACTTTGTATGCAGCAGAATGATTAAACTGTCTGGCATAAGTGATCACGTTGAATGCGTATTAGGGGGGCAGGAAGCGCTTGATTTAATTAAAAAAGCAGCCTCAGACCATACCCAGTTACCCGATTTAATCTTTCTTGATATAAATATGCCCGGAATGAACGGATGGGACTTTCTTGACCAATACCGTAATCTGGCCCCTGAGTTAAAAACAGGCTCCCATATTTTTATGCTATCGTCTTCTCTTTACAAAGATGATATTGATAAATCAAGTCAATATAAGGAAGTAGCCGAATACGTAATAAAACCTCTTTCTATTGAGGTATTAAGAGAAATAGAGCGTAAATATTTCGGATAAACTCCTTTTCATTTCCTTTTTATGCTTGGATTAAAACTTCCTACCGACCCAAGGTGGGTGAACATAGCTGAAAAAGACCTTCAGGAAATTCTTACCGATCATGCCTGGTGCGAACAAAAAGCAGCCACATCAGGAATTACATTTATTGTAAGATACCCCGATAAACAGGATGTGGTTACCGAAATGAATGCACTGGTAGCAGAAGAATGGGGCCATTTCAGAAAAGTGCTTAAAGAACTGGAAAAAAGAAATCTGAAATTAGGCCGGCAGCGAAAAGATTTATACGTGGTACAATTACTTCAGTTAATTGAAAAAGGAGGTTCCCGCGAGAAACAATTGGTAGAACAACTGTTGGTAAATGCACTTATTGAAGCGCGAAGTTGTGAACGATTCAGGCTGTTATCACTACATATGAATGATGAATATTTCAGAGCGTTTTACCACGAGTTTATGATTTCGGAAGCAGGACATTACCGCATGTTCTTAAGTTTGGCTAAAAACCATATGCCTGCTGAATATGTACAAAGCCGCTGGCAGTTTTTTCTGAATGAAGAAGCAAAAATAATGGAGCGAATGGAGTTGCGTGGCGACCGCATTCACTAATAAATTTATTGTTCTTTAATATAGCCGTAATATTCAAGGTAAAAACTAACGAGTCGCTGATTAAGAACGAACACATTCTTTTCAAGCGATGACAAGGTTGCTTCATCTATCCCGTTTAAATACCGCTTAGATCCCTCAAATAACTTCATATTGGTGATGGAATAAGGGAAAGGAGATTTCATTTGCCTGAACTGTGGATCTAATACCACCAGCATATTATCCAGAATATTTCCTCCAATCATTTCCACATAACCGACCTCCGCAATTAAGAATTTTTCGGCTGTGCACACAATAGACGAATCGTATTTCATCTGTTCATTCACGAACAAACCGTCAAAATTGTGGTTCAATACCTTATCGCTTTTATCATCCACAAAAAAATAAACAGGCGTAAATGTGTAGTATTTTTTAAATGCCCGTATGAGTTGCATATTAAGGGAGTCATATGTTGCCTTAAGAGCCAGTGCCCCGTGATCATCTCCACTTTCAATTAAACGTTTCAAGGTGTTGCGTGGATAGTTTAACCGCACCAGCAACACACCTCCGTCCATTAATGCTTTGTTATTTTTTTGCCTGCGCAATTGCTCTTCGGTTGGTTGTTGATTATCGGAAATAAACTTATTCAGATTTACCGACAATCCGAATTGCAGATAAGATGTTTTTCCGGTGAGGGTATTGGGAGCTTCATCTGCTGTAAGTGTAAAGTGATATTTGGCAAACAAATCAACTTTACTGCTTGCCGGAAACGTTAAACCGGCTGAAAAAAGATAATCCACCCTCCCGGCATTCGCATTGCTGTATCTGCTGGTTAAACCACCCAAACTGGCTCCGTTTAACGTACGGTAAACAGTTCCCTGGGTAATACTCGCCATCCATCCGATATTAAGGGTGATATTGGTTCGTTGACCGGGAGTTACAAAAAAATTGAACCCTAGGTCAAGGTAATTATTAGTAATGCGTTCGTCCGTTATTTTTTTAAATGTAAGCGAACTGTACTCTACTTCAAACTGTGGCCGAAACCAGGGCGAAAACTGATAGGCTACAAACAAACCGGCTCCGGGTTTAACAATTCCGGTAAGTGAATCGGCAGGAAGTTTTTTACGAACGGGCATATTGCCGTTTACCTTTACCCCATACCATAGTTTTCCGCCAAGGGTTGTATCAACCCGGTTTTGCGACCAGACATTTAGAGTAATAAAAAAGAAAAATGCCGAAATGATTTGCTTCACCGTTACGAATTGCTTTTATAGTCAGCGAAAATGCGAAAAAGGTTACACCTATTTCAGGAATTTTATATTTTTTTTCAATCCCAAATAACCCGCCCTTGTTAAAGCACTGTGTTTAAAGAACCTGTTGAACGTTTCTTCAGTGAGTTCAATCCACTCATTTTGTTTCATCTGCAACATTTCGGCATTAGGCAGAAATTTGGGTTCGGTGTGAGGTTTTGCAAAGCGATTCCATGGACACACCTGCTGACACACATCGCAACCAAAGGCCCAATTATCCATCTTCTCGTTAAACTCGGAAGGAATTTCATTACGCAACTCTATGGTAAGGTAAGAAATACACCTGCTGCCGTCTACCACCTGTGGCCGCACAATAGCTTGTGTAGGGCAGGCCTCTAAACAAGCTGTGCAGGTTCCGCAATGGTCGGTTACAGGAGTATCGTAATCTAATTCAAGATCAATGATTAATTCGGCAATAAAGAAGTATGAGCCATGCTGTTTGGAAATTAAATTGGCATTTTTACCAATCCACCCCAGCCCGCTTTTTTTTGCCCATGCCCTGTCGAGCACCGGTGCCGAATCAACAAAAGCGCGACCATGCACCTCTCCCACCTTATTGTTTATGTACTGCACCAATTCAAACAATTTATCCTTAATCACCTTGTGGTAATCTTCTCCATAAGCATACATCGAAATTTTGGGTGCCGTTTCATCTGCCTGTTTTTGTGGAGAGTAATAATTGAACAATAATGAAACAACCGATTTGGCTCCCGGAACCAGTAAAGTTGGGTCGAGGCGTTTGTCAAAATGATTCTCCATATACTTCATCTCCCCGTGCATTCCGGCCGACAGCCAAGCCTCAAGTCGTGGTGCTTCTTCGGCTAAAAAAACGGCTTTGCTTATGCCGCAAAAACTAAAACCTAATTCAATTGATTTCTGTTTTATGAGCGAGGTATGGGATGAACGGTGCGATGAATGCATGTTCGCTACAAGATTTTTTAGCCAATATCAAACAACCCTCCACCCTTATTAGGTAATTTACCTAAATGGCGATAGGCTTTTTCTGTTACCTCGCGTCCGCGGGGTGTGCGCATTAAAAATCCTTCCTGTATCAAGTACGGCTCATACACTTCTTCTACCGTTCCGGTATCTTCACTAATGGCCGTGGCAATGGTATTTAATCCTACCGGGCCGCCTTTAAACTTTTCAATGATGGTGACAAGTATTTTATTATCCATTTCATCCAACCCAAGGGTATCTACATTAAGTGCGTTTAAAGCGTAGCGGGCAATTTCCATATTAATAGTTCCGTCCCCTTTCATTTGAGCAAAATCTCTTGTTCTGCGTAATAGGGCATTGGCTATACGTGGGGTTCCACGGCTGCGTCTGGCAATTTCGTAAGCAGCTTCATCGGCAATAGGAGCCTTGATGATTTCGGACGAGCGAAGCACAATATTGGTGAGGAGTTTTACATCGTAATATTCTAATCTGGCATTTATGCCAAAACGGGCACGCAAAGGCGATGTAAGCAACCCTGAGCGCGTGGTGGCCCCGATTAATGTAAACGGATTAACGGCAATTTGAATAGAGCGGGCATTGGGACCGGTATCAATCATGATATCGATTTTATAATCTTCCATGGCCGAATACAAATACTCTTCAATCACCGAGCTAAGCCGGTGAATTTCGTCAATAAATAAAACATCCCCTTCCTCTAAATTGGTTAGTAATCCGGCTAAATCACCAGGTTTTTCCAATACCGGCCCCGAAGTAATTTTAATATTTGAACCCAGTTCGTTGGCTATAATATGTGAAAGAGTTGTTTTTCCTAGTCCGGGAGGTCCGTGCAGCAACACATGATCAAGTGCCTCGCCTCGCTGTCTGGCTGCACCTACAAACACTTTCAGGTTTTCAATAATTTTATCCTGCCCCGCAAAATCGTCAAATGATGCAGGACGCAATACCTTCTCTATATCTTTTTCTGTCGGACTCAGGTTGTCTTCATCCGGGTCAATATTTGGATTTCGCACAGCACGAAGTTACAATAATTTAACCGTGCCCGCATAAGAAGTTTACACCAACAATGTTAATGATGGATGCCTATATTTGAACCCATGAATAGTTGGCTGATTCTTTTATTCTCATTGGGTTATATGGCCATTGCTTTGGAGCACCCCATTAAACTCAACAAAACGGCCAGTGCCTTGCTCACAGGCGTATTTTGCTGGACCATATATGCCCTTTACAGTAATGGGCATACAGTAGTACTTAGCGAGCTCTCTCATCACCTCAGCAATATCTCTGGGATTCTGTTCTTTTTGCTGGGGGCTATGACCATTGTTGAACTCATAGACGCACATCAGGGATTTTCGGTAATTACCCGCCTCATAAATACCCGGAGCATATCAACTCTTTTTTGGATCATGAGCCTGCTGGCATTTTTTCTCTCGGCTGTTTTAGACAACCTCACTACTGCCATTGTAATGGTATCCATTTCGCGGAAACTCCTAAAAAATGAAGACCACCGTAAAGTGATGGCCGGTATGATAATCATTGCCGCAAATGCAGGCGGTGCGTGGTCGCCTATTGGTGATATAACAACAACCATGTTGTGGATTGGCGGACAAATTACCGCAGCCAATATTATTAAAACTTTATTTATTCCAAGCCTGATAAGCCTGATTGTTCCTTTGATTATTGTTTCATACAAATACCGTAAACAAAAAACCGAAGCCTCTTCTGCCAATGAAGACAAAGTGTACTATAATCAACACATAACAGGAACTAATCTTATGTTTTTTACAGGAATTGGCGTTTTGCTTTTTGTTCCCGTTTTTAAAACAGTTACCCACCTTCCTCCGTTTGTAGGTGTTCTTTTGGGTCTCGGGATCGTTTGGCTGGTTTCTGAACTTATTCATAAGGACAAAGATGAAGAAGAACGAAAACCATACACTGCCGTTCACGCCTTAAGCCGAATTGACAGTGCCAGCATATTATTTTTTCTCGGTATTCTGCTGGCCATTAGTGCCCTTGAATCCACCCATATTCTGTCGGCCCTATCGCAATGGATGAGCCGTACAATTGGAAATGAAAACCTGATTGTGGGAGCCATTGGATTACTGTCGGCTGTTATTGATAATGTACCTTTAGTTGCAGCCTCTATGGGAATGTATCCGTTAGCAACCCCTACCATCAACCCCGAAGCATGGCAATATGTGCAGGCGCATCCTGAACTTATTTATCAAGGACATTTTACATTCAATCAACTCACCTACTATTTACCCGATGCACGCCTATGGGAATTTATGGCCTATTGTGCCGGTACCGGTGGCAGCGTACTTATTATTGGCTCGGCTGCCGGGGTAGCGGTGATGGGAATGGAAAAAATAGATTTCATTTGGTATTTTAAACGCATAAGTCTGCTGGCATTGATAAGCTATTTTGCAGGCATTTTGGCTTATATATTCATTTATCCTTTCTTTGCAGTGTATTAATATTTTTTGATGCTAAACGGAAAAAAAATTGTAGTGGTATTACCTGCATATAATGCAGAGCTTACTATTGAACGCACGTACAGCGAAATTCCTTTTGATATTGTTGATGATGTGGTGCTGGTAGATGACGCCAGTAAAGATCATACCAGCGAAGTGGGTAAACGCCTGGGAATTCAACATGTGATAAAACATGAAAAAAATAAAGGTTACGGTGGCAACCAAAAAACCTGTTACAATAAAGCGAAAGAACTGGGTGCCGATATAGTGATTATGCTACACCCCGATTATCAGTACACCCCTAAGCTCATTACCGCAATGGCAAGCATTATTGCTTATGATGTGTATCCGGTGGTATTCGGTTCGCGCATTTTAGGAATGGGGGCACTACGTGGAGGCATGCCCTTGTACAAATACATTTTCAACCGCATTCTCACCCTCACCCAAAACATTCTGATGATGCAAAAATTATCAGAATACCACACCGGGTACCGTGCCTTTAGCGGGGAAGTATTGCGCACGGTGAAGTTCGACCTGTGCTCAGACGATTTTGTATTTGACAATGAAATGGCAGCTCAGGTGTTTTATGCCGGATTTGAAATTGCCGAAATAACCTGCCCTACCAAATATTTTGAAGAAGCATCGTCTATCAATTTCTCCCGAAGTGTTACTTACGGATTGGGTGTGTTGCGTACCTCTTTGTATTACCGTTTGCAGAAATGGGGATTAGGGAAATTCAGGATATTCTCCTGATTTCGGCAAACCAATCCCCCAAAATGGTGAAAACTTCGGAAAGAAATCAGGAAGTAGAAGTGTGAATTAGTGTATCAGATTAAACAGCCTGCCCCAGCGTATTTTATTAAACCAACTTCCATTTGTATCCCAACTCATCCAAATAAATACGGCTTTACCTACAATATGGTCTTCCGGAACAAAACCCCAGAAACGTGAATCCTCGGAATTGTACCGGTTGTCTCCCATCATAAAATAGTAATCCATTTTAAAGCGATAACTCTCAATTGGCTTACCTTCCAACCATGCCTTACCATCTTTCCACTCTAAGGTTGGATTGTTTTCATACTCTTTTATCGGGCGCTCGTAAATCCAGTAGTTTTGCTCTGTCAGTTTGATTACGTCTCCACATTTAGGAATATACAATGGCCCAAACTGATCCAGATTCCAGTTTAATTCTTTATGATACGGATAAATATAAGGTGAAAATAATCCGCGCATTTCAGAGCTTACCTGAACATTTTTCACATTACTCAGTTTTGAAAATTTCTCTTTGGCAACATTGCTCATGATCATCATAAAATCTCCGCTGTCTGAAATTTGTGCGTACTCCTCAATCCCTATTTCTTTCATCGTAAGCCGGTTGAATCCATATTGATCAGCTTTTACCAGATAGCGAGCCTGCAAACCCGGTGGATTAGGATTGGGTTTTTCATTTATGTAAACCTGTGCGTCAACAATACGCAGCGTATCGCCCGGAATGCCAATGCATCTTTTAATGTAGTTTTCTTTTTTGTCAACTGGTCTCCCCTCTTTATCGGCAGGGTAATTAAACACCACCACATCATTATTTTTTATTTTCTGAAAACCGGGTAAACGATAGTAAGGTAACTTTATCAGTTCGGAATAAGCTTTGGTTTCAATTACCGGCATTGTATGGTGTGCAAATGGAAAAGCAATTGGTGTCATGGGCACACGGGGGCCGTAATGGTACTTGCTCACGAATAAAAAATCGCCCACCAATAATGATTTTTCCATGGATGGTGTAGGAATGGTGTATGCCTCGAGCAACAATCCTCTTATTAAACTGGCAGCTACAATAGCAAAAGCAATGGCATCAATCCACTCGCGGTTGCGGCTTTTGCGCTCCATTTTGTTAATGAAATGATAATACGCAACTAAAATAACCTGAGTACCCAGCAACATCATAATAGAAAGCATCACTCCTGCCGATGCGGGTCCTATGAGAATGATAAACAAAAAGAGGTTCATGGCGGTAAGAAACCAAAAACCAAAACGTTCGCGTTTAGTGAGAATACTATAAAACTTCTTAAAAAAATCCATATATTATATTTTGATATGACTTAACGCAATGCCTTAGTCATTTAGTTTATGATTGAATGAATACAACGGTAAATTCCATGTTTTATTCGGCCAGCAGCTGCAACTATCAGTCTAACTTCAAAAGGTCTTCCATGGTATAAATTCCTTTTTTACCCAATATCCACTCGGCAGCAAGCACGGCTCCTTCGGCAAATCCGTTTCGGGTAACAGCGGAGTGCTTAATGGTTATGGAATCATTTGCCGAACTGTAAATCACCGTATGATCACCGGGAACATCTTTAATTCGTTTTGATTCGATTAATAATTCATCGGGTTGCAAACTTTGCATGGGCACATCCTCGTGTTTATCAAAAAATAATCGTGCCTTCCAGCTGTGTTTGGTTTGGCTTGGTTCTAAAATTTGTTTGGCAAGAGAAAGAGCTGTTCCACTGGGATGATCTTTTTTTTCGGTATGATGTACTTCTTCAATCATCACATCATAATCCTTGCGTTGTCCCATATAGCGGGCAAGCAGTTTATTTATTTTAAAAAATATATTTACTCCCAAACTAAAATTAGTGGAGTAAATCATGCTTTGCCCTTCTTTGATACAGCGCTTTTTTACTTCATCAAACTGGTCGTACCATCCGGTAGTACCTACCACCACCGGTACGTTGGCATCAAAGCACTTCATGATATTGTCGTAGGCCGAGGTAGGCATACTGAAGTCAATAGCCACATCTACATTTTTTAAACTGATAGCTAAAAAATTATTGGCGTTCTCAAGGTTTATTTTGTAAACAATTTCGTGCCCTTTGGCTTCGGCAACGCGTTCAACCGCCTTGCCCATTTTTCCGTAACCAAGTAATGCTATTCTCACGTTTATCTTATTTTTAGTGTAGCCCCGAACCCGCTATAACCGATTCCGTTCAGGGCAAAAATTCTCGGTTCTATCCTCAAAGATAAGTCATCATTCACATTGAATTCAAATAAATGTGCATCTACATTGGCATCCACGATATTAAGTACATAAATAAGCCCCAGTCCTATGGCGCACATATCTCTGTTTTTACGAAAATAATCGCGGTTGCTGGCCGCCCAGTTGGTATAACGCGAGTCGAGCACATTTCCCTGATAAACAGGAACAGTAGAACTATCCTCGTCCTGAATATAGGTGTAGATTTGTTTAAACTCTTTATAGTTTTTATGATTCCACGACAACCCTAAAATCAAACCGGCAGCTCCGGCATAAATTACCGGAATTTTCCAATACTTTTTGTTGTAAGCCTGCCCCCAGCCCGGTATTACCACCGACCGCCATGTGGCAGTATGTGGGGAATGAACCGGTTTTACCGGGTTATTCATTTTTCCCAGATCGAAACGGCTTTTGGGCACCGTGCTATCAGGTTTAAACTGCTCTATCGAATCTTTAACAGGTTGCTGAGCGTATGAAAGTGCCGGTATAAGCCCAAGCAAACAAATGAATACAATTGCTGCTTTCAAAATTTATTTTGATTCCAACATATCAATAAGCCGTTGCAATTCGTCAAGGTCTTCAAATTGGATTTGAATACTCCCTTTCCCTTTTTCATTGGCTTTAAAGGTAACTTTAGAGTTGAACCGATCGCTAAGGGCTCGCTGATAAACGGTATAATCATTGAGCAACAGTCCGTCACTGAGTTTTACTTTTTTGGCAACAGGTGCAGCCGGTTTGTTTTCCTTATCTAATTCTTTTTGCAGGCGGGCCAGTTCCTCGGCCATGCGCACCGAAAGGTTTCCATCGCGTATCTCATTAAAAATGCGTAGCTGCTCGGCTTCATTCTCAATGCTGATAATTGCACGGGCATGACCCATACTCAACAATCCATCGCGTATGGCAGCTTGTATATCTCCAGGTAACTTTAGCAAACGAAGGTAATTGGCAACCGTGCTGCGTTCTTTACCCACCCGTTCGGCCACCTGCTCCTGTGTCATGCTGCATTCGTCAATAAGCCGTTTGTAACTTAAAGCTACTTCAATGGCATTTAAATCCTGCCGCTGAATGTTTTCAATAAGAGCCATTTCCAGCATTTCCTGGTCGTTGGCCAGTCTGATATAGGCAGGAATGGTTTTTAATCCGGCTTCAATTGCTGCACGCGTCCTTCGCTCACCCGAAATAATCTGGTATTTATCATACCCCATTTTGCGCACGGTAATGGGTTGAATCAGTCCGTGAATTTTTATGGATGCCGAAAGTTCCTGCAAGGCTTGTTTATCAAAATCGGTACGTGGCTGAAAAGGGTTGGCTTCAATCTGACTGATTTCAATTTCACTTACCGCACCTACCGGCTTCGACTCGCGGGTGGTGGTTATATCTGTTTCTGCATTCTGCAACAGGGCTGCTAATCCTTTGCCCAGTCCGCCTTTTTTTGTTACTGTCATCTTCTCATTCTTATTTCCTGCCGAACAGGCCATAACCAATAACCGGTTTTTGCCTTATCTGCTACTCTCAATTTTTTAGTTGTTACTTACATTATCCATTGCACTCATTTTGGTGAGTCCGTTTTTGGTGAGCAATTCGCGGGCAAGGTTTAAATAATTTACCGTACCCCGGCTGGCTGCATCATGCTGTATTACCGGCACACCAAAACTTGGCGCTTCACTCAGCTTGGTATTACGCTGAATAATGGTATCAAAAACCAATTGCTGAAAATGCATTTTCACCTCTTCCACCACCTGATTGCTCAGGCGTAAACGTGAATCGTACATGGTAAGCAAAATGCCCTCAATTTGTAAATTCTGGTTAATATTACTTTGAACAATTTTGATGGTGTTGAGCAATTTGCCCAGTCCTTCCAATGCAAAATATTCGCATTGTACCGGAATGATTACCGAATCGGCAGCAGTAAGGGCATTGGTGGTTATAATGCCCAGCGATGGCGAACAATCAATAATGATAAAATCATAATCCCCGCGCACCTTTTCCAATGAAGCTTTCATCATCCGTTCACGGTTTGGCCTGTCGATAAGTTCAATTTCAGCCCCCACCAAATCAATACTGGCAGGAAGTAAATCCAGAAAATCGGTTTCTGTTTTCAAAATTACATCCCGTGCTTCGGTGTCATTAATCAATGTATCGTAAATACCTATTTTTACATTCTTGGGATCGAATCCCGTGCCCGATGTAGAATTGGCCTGCGGGTCGGCATCCACCAACAGTGTTTTGTATTCCAATACGGCTAAGCTGGCAGCCAGATTAATGGCTGTGGTGGTTTTGCCTACTCCCCCTTTTTGATTTGCAATTGCAATAATTTTTCCCATTGCGCTTTATATTCCTCTCAAATAAAAATTAAATGTCTAATGTGGCTCCTATCTCCATGAGGTGAATGGTTTTTCCGGCATCGGCAAAAGCCTGTTTCACCTGCTTGTGATTGATTACAATATACGGAAATGTATCAAAATGCATCCCGATAATCTTATTACATTGTATAAAATCGGCTGCAATTACCGCATCCTCATAACTCATGGTAAAATTGCTGCCTACCGGCAAAAAGGCAAAATCGGGTTTGTGATACTTGCCAATCAACTGCATATCCATATGCAGGGCTGTATCTCCCGCATAATAAAATGTTTTGCCATCAGCTTTAATAATAAATCCCTGCGGATTTCCCCCGTCACATCCATCGGCAAATGAGCTTGAATGAATGGCATTGGTAAATTTTACCTCGCCCCAGTCAAATGTCCATTTTCCACCGGCATTCATGGGGTGGGTTTTGTGCCAGCCCTGTGTGTTGAACCACGAGCATATTTCCCAGTTTGCCACCATAGTGCTGTCGTTTTGTTTGGCTATGGCAAGAGCATCTGCTGTATGATCCTGATGGGCATGCGAAATAAATACATAGTCGGCCTTTACCTGTTTCACATCTATAGAAGATGCCAGTTGATTAGGTGTGATAAAGGGATCGAACAGGAGCACCTTCCCTCCTGCCTCTACCTGAAAACACGAATGACCTAAATACTTTACCTTCATTGAATTTACTCCTTGCAAAACTGCGATAAACAGAAGGGTAAAATTACTACTTTCCGCAATTGCGAAGGCCTATATTCTATCAACATAGTAAACTGCTCAAAACCTTAAGGCTTGCCCCCGCCAAAAGCCTAAACTGCTGAGCACACCCTGCGGTAGGGAATAATGTGAATTTCTTGTAAGGGTTAACCTTTCTTATTTTCAACTATTTTCATCTTTTTACACAAGTAATTTGTGAATAGGTTTTGGGCAAATGTGGATAAGCTACTCCATTGAAGTTTTAGGTTAAATATACCCCTCCATGTAGCTGATCCCCCTTGGTCTTTACTCAATGGGGAATATTTTTTACCCCGTAAAAAGGATAACATTAAAAAAAATTAAAAAAATGTGAAACCGAATAGTTGCATATATATATTTGCATTCGATTAGTTGCATATTTAATCCGGATACCCTCATGAGAAGAGATGTTTTTCAAGCCATAGCCGACCCCACCCGTAGGGCTATTATATTACTGATTGCAGCGCAGGCCATGACTCCAAATGCATTAGCCGACCATTTTGACACCACCAGGCAGGCTGTGTCAAAACATTTACGGATACTTACCGAATGCGAACTGGTGAAACCGGAATACAGGGGCCGGGAAATATACTATGACCTGAATGCTGCTAAAATGAAAGAAATAGATAAATGGCTTGAACAACTCCGAAAAATATGGGAAAGCCGCTTTAATGAACTTGACTCGCTATTAAATCACCTTAAAAAGAATAAAAAATGAATCCACATCTACAATTTGATTTTTCTGTAAATAAGGAAAACAACACTGTGAAAGTAACCAGGGAATTTGCCGCCAATCTGGAACTGGTATGGGACGCATGGACTAAACCCGAACTGCTTGACCAATGGTGGGCACCAAAACCCTATCAAACTAAAACTATCTCAATGGATTTTAGAGTAGGCGGACGGTGGCTTTATTACATGATAAGTCCGGAAGGTGAAAAACACTATTGCCTGAACGAATATAAAAAGATTGACATACTGAAAAGTTTTTCTGGATTGGATGCTTTTTGTGACGAGGCCGGAAACATTAATACCGACTTTCCGCGCACAGTTTGGAATAATACATTTACCCAAAATGCACAAACCACCACAGTGAATATTGTTGCCCAATACGAAAAATTAGAAGACCTGGAAAAAATTATCGAAATGGGATTTAAAGAAGGATTTACTATGGCATTAGGTAATCTGGATCAATACCTGGATGCACAATTAAAACTAAGAAATGAATTACGCACTGATGCAAAATCGCGGGTGTGTACTTACCTCAACTTTCCCGGCAATACGGAGGAAGCATTTCTGTTTTATCAATCGGTTTTTAAAACACAATTTACAGGAAATGGTATTCAGCGATTTGGCGATTTACCGGCTGATGCCAATCAACCTCCCGTGGCCGAGAGCCTAAAGCAAATGGTACTACATGTAGAATTACCCATAACAGCGAATCATATTTTAATGGGAACCGATGCTCCCGCAGAAATGGGATTTACCGTTATACCCGGAAATAATATGCACATCTCTCTGGAGCCTGAAACCAAAGAAGAAACGCAACGATTGTTTGAAGAACTTTCAGCCGAAGGTAAGGTTACAATGCCTTTACAGGATATGTTTTGGGGCGCTTACTTTGGCAGCTTTACAGATAAATTCGGGATCAACTGGATGTTAAATTTTAACCAAAAATAAATATGAAAAAAACAAAACTTATTTACTGGACAACAACCATCCTATTTTCGGCCTTTATGATTTTTTCTGCCATACCGGATATGCTGGTGATAGAGGATGCAAAACAATTTATGAATCATTTGGGATATCCTGTGTATTTCATTCCTTTTATCGGGGTTGCCAAATTATTGGGCAGTATTACCATTCTCATTCCGGGCTTTAAAAAATTAAAAGAATGGGCTTATGCCGGTTTAATTTTCGATTTAATCGGAGCTGTGTATTCAGTGGTGTCTGTTGATGGTTTTCAATTACCCATGCTTACCATGGTGGTTGTTTTTGCCGTGGCTTTTACTTCGTACCTCTACAACCAAAAGTATTACGAAAACAAGACTGCCTGAAAAGTGCAGTAGCCAGGGGAGATTTAATTTATTCAGGGCTTATGTAACACCGATACAAACATGGTATCGGCACCATCTGCAGCTCCCTGAACAAGTTTTTCAGTAATTGCTTTAAGGTGAAAGTGCGCGGCAAAATAATCAGCCTGCTTTTCGTTTTCCCTGGCAAATACCGAGCAGGTGATGTATACCAATTGTCCGTTTGGTTTTAAAAAAGGCAACACATTTTGTACAATACTTCTTTGCAAAGCAGCATACCGGTCTACGGTTTGTTCATTCATTTGCTGTAACTGTTCGGGGGTGCGGGCCCATGTACCCGAACCGCTGCAGGGAGCATCTACCAGAATTACATCAAAAAATCCGTGAGTAGCTTCTATTCGTTTTCTGTCTGGCCATTTGGTAAAGGAAATACAGGAATGCTGCCTGCTTAAATCGGCAACAGCCGCTGCATAAGAGTTAATCCCGTTTGTGGCAAACCGTTGGTGTAAATTCTCCAGTATCCGTTCGCGCAGGTCAGATACAAATAAATTTATGCCTGAATTGTCATCCGCAAGGGCAAGGCTTTTCCCTCCTGAGGCGGCACAACAATCCCATATAGTGATCCCCGGAGTAACCTTAACAAAACCGATTACCTGCTGCGAACTTAAATCCTGCACCTCGGCCAGACCTTCCGTTTGCGGATTGCTTCCATTTGGCAAAGCATATGCCCGGGGCAACAGGGTATTTCGCTCAAAAGGCAATTGCTGGTGAAGTAATTGCTGTTCCAGAAGTTGTTCTTTCCCCTTTCGTGCACGCAACCACAAGCGGGGTTGTTTAAAAAAACTTTCGATAAACTCATCTTTACGCAATTCATCACACAATTCATCCATCCACGGAAAAATGTCGGTATACGAAATCTGTAACAGTTTTAGCTTTTCCTGTACCGGAAAACTCCAGGAGGCATCATCGGGTTTCCATTGAGAACGCAACGAGAGGTAATCGAAAAAAGGAGACGCTTTTTTTTCATTTAAAAAAACGGCCTTTGCCAAACGCAACTCGGTCTCTTCACCGATAATAGCTTGGCCCAACCGAAACCAATGGTAAGTGTACTGCCGGAGCAGTTTACGGTCTTTAGATCCTATTTGTTTGTTTTCGCGAAAATAATTTTTGAGGAAATGATGCAACGGTATTTCAAAATGATACGCAGCCAATATGCGCTTTACATGCGACAGCCTGATATCTTCAATGCGGCTCACTGAAGTTTATGAAATCTAAATTCATCATAACGCAGAATATTGAGATAACCGTTTTCAAGCCCGCTGTTTTTAGCTTCCCTGTTAAACCGAAAACGGGTGTGCAATGCCGGATATTCATTTCCCACTACAGCACTTTGAAAATTCTTACCATGATTACGCAGCATATACATCATAACCAGAAACTGATCATACCCCCTGAATACATATTCATCTGGATCGGTGGCGTAATGCTCGCGAAAACGCATAACAAATGCATGAATAATGGAGTCGTGATAATTGATGTAATAGGGAGTAAGTAAATGTATATCCAGTGTATCCCACAATTTAAAATTCACGTTACTGAATTCGAGCCAGGGTTGCATTCCTACCACACTCATCGGATTATCCTGAATAGTATCGTGCAACTGATATAAAACCGTGTTTACTGTTTTTTCATCTTTTGAAGGAATTATCACCCAATTGTACATGGTCATCATTAATCCTTTGGCCGGATGAGTGGCTCGGGAGTAGGTATAATCTTTTAGCAGATTTTTTTTACCGGTATTATACACCTTATTAAATGCTTTGGTAAAACTTTTATCCATCGCACTCCCGTCATGTACCAGTAAAATATTTGCACTGTCGAGGTGATTGTTGATATAACGGGCCATTTCCCTGCCGTATGACTCAATGGTTGGGTTGGCGGCAACTGAAAATTCATTATTACTTTGTGTTTGAAAAGTAAGAAACGGAGACAAAATGGGCGTTTTATTTTTAGCGGCAAAACGTTCGGCCACATGAAACCCGTTTTTGTACAGCGGCCCGATGATTAAATCCATATTTTGTCGATCAGGACGGGCCATAATTTCCTTTATCAGATTGGTATCACTTTTATAATCGTCAACAAACAACTGCAATTTAAAACCTGCCCGTTCCAGCGAATCCAATGCTGATAATACTCCCTGATAATAACTTATTGCAATTTTTTGCCATTGCGCATCGGCTCCCTTCAATTCGGTTTCGTTATCCAGAAAAAGAGGCAAAACCAATTGCACCCTGAATTGCATGGATGAAACAGGCAGGCTATCGGTTTGAGCAAATCCGTTTCCTGCAAAAGTGATTAAAAGAACAAATGCGATGATTTTTTTCAATTTATTCCCATTCAATGGTGGCTGGTGGTTTTGAACTTATATCGTACACCACCCGGTTTATTCCCTTAACCTGATTGATAATTTTATTTGATACCAAACCTAAAAATTCGTAAGGTAAATGACACCAGTCTGCCGTCATTCCGTCAACCGAAGTTACCGCCCTTAAACAAATTACATGCTGGTAAGTACGCTCATCACCCATAACTCCTACCGACTGAACCGGAAGAAAAACAGCTCCGGCCTGCCATACCTGATCATACAAGTTATGTGCCTTTAATTCATCAGTAAAAATAGCATCAGCTTCCTGCAAAATCCGGACTTTCTCTTCAGTAATATCTCCCAGTATGCGGATAGCAAGACCCGGACCCGGAAACGGATGACGTTTTAAAATAAGAGGATCAATTCCTAAAGCAGTTCCCACAGCACGCACTTCATCTTTAAATAACATGCGCAGCGGTTCCACAATTTTCAGTTTCATGGTTTCAGGCAGGCCGCCCACATTGTGATGTGATTTAATAGTGGCTGAAGGACCTTTAACCGAAATCGATTCAATTACGTCAGGATAGATGGTTCCCTGAGCAAGCCAGCTTACATCCTGAATTTTGTGTGCTTCCTGATCAAAAACCTCTATAAACACCCTCCCGATGGCTTTACGCTTTTGTTCAGGATCGGTAACTCCTTTTAACTGCGAAAGAAATTGTTGTTTAGCGTTAACCCCTATCACATTTAATCCCATATTCTGGTATCCGTGCAACACCTTTTCATACTCATCTTTGCGCAACAATCCGTTATCAATAAAAATACAATACAGGTTTGATGCAATGGCTTGTTTGAGCAAAATAGCCGCAACCGATGAATCTACGCCACCGCTTAACCCGATTACCACTTTATCGTTACCAAGTTTTTGTTTTAATTCGGCCACTGTGGTATCAATAAAATGGGCCGGGGTCCAGTTTTGCGAGCACCCGCATATATCGGTAATAAAATTGTGCAATAGTGTTTTTCCGTCAGTAGAGTGAGTAACCTCGGGATGAAACTGAATAGCATAGGTTAATTCATCTTTAATTTTATAAGCGGCACAGGCCACACTTTCGGTACCGGCAATAATTTCAAATCCGGCCGGAACTTCCTTAATGGTATCTCCGTGACTCATCCACACCTGAGTGCCAAGTTTTATGTTTTTAAACAACACATCGTCTTTGATGGCATTTAAACTGGCGCGGCCATATTCACGTGTATTTGATGCCTGCACTTTGCCTCCCCCTTCGTGAGCCATAAGTTGCGCTCCGTAGCAAACGCCTAAAACAGGTAATTTTTTTCTGAACTTACCTAAATCAATGCGCGGTGAATCGGAATCATTTACCGAAAAAGGGCTTCCCGAAAAAATAACGCCTTTTACTGAATCATCGGGGTCGGGGAAATGATTGAAGGGATAAATCTCACTGTACACCTGAAGTTCGCGAAGACGTCTGGCAATAAGTTGCGTGTATTGAGAACCAAAGTCGAGAATTAAAATTTTTTCTTCCATAATGATGGCGGCAAAAATACAAAGTTCAGTCGGATGAAACGAATCTTAAATGAAAGAGTTTGCAATAGGTAGATTGATTACCTTTGCCAGCTTTATGAAATTAACGTTTTGGGGCGCGGCCCGACAGGTTACCGGAAGTATGTACATGCTTGAAACCCAAAAGGGCTATCGGGTTTTAGTTGATTGCGGCCTTGATTATGAGCAACAACGTCACCTTCATGGTAATCCCTCCCGCCTCTTTCCTTTTGACCCGGCTGGCATAAGCATTCTTATTTTAACGCATGCCCATATCGATCATTCGGGTAATATTCCAAACCTGGTTAGTCAGGGTTTCAGAGGACATATTTTTTGCACTCCTGCCACTGCCGATATTGTTAAACACCTGCTTTTAGACAGCGCCAATATTCAGGCAGGTGATGCCCGGAAAGCCAAAAATCGTTCTAAAAAAGGGAGAAGAGCACAGGATGCGGTTCCTTTGTTTACGCAAAAAGATGTGATGAACAGCATGGAACAAGTGATTACGCTTGATTTTCACAAACCATTCCGGCTGAATGATGGGCTACAATTTACCTTTTACGAAGCCGGACATTTGCTTGGAGCGGCCAGCGTATTGGTTGAATTTACTGAAAATGGCCAGACACAAAACATTGGATTTACAGGGGACCTTGGACGAAACAATTCAAAACTGGTAAAAAACCCTGAACAAATGCCGGAGTTGAATTACCTGATAACCGAAAGCACCTATGGCGGACGGATGCACAAAGTACAACGGGACGCAGAATCGGAATTATTGCATCATATCAATGAAACCTGTGTGAAAATTAACGGCAAACTTGTTATTCCGGCCTTTAGCGTAGGAAGAACGCAGGCCATTATTTACACGCTTAACCGATTAGACAAACAAGGATTACTTCCACGTATAAAAGTTTTTGTGGATAGTCCGCTGGCCTTACGCACCACTCCCTACTACGAGCAATATCAACATCAGCTAAACGAAGAAGCCAAAGCATTTTATGCCAAACAAGGCGACCTGTTTGATTTTGAAAACCTCACTTTTGTACAAACCCCTGCCGATGAAAAAGATCTTTTTTACTGCCATGAACCATACGTGATCATCTCAGCTGCAGGCATGGTGGAAGGTGGAAGAATACAGGAGCATGTAAAAAACCACGTACAAAATCCATTCAGCACCATTCTTATTGCAGGTTATTGTGCCGAAGGAACGCTGGGTGCCCGCCTATTGAGCGGACAAAAAACCGTAAAAATAAAAGGAAAAGAACTGAGGGTATATTCACAAATTACATCAACCGATGTATTCAGTTCTCATGCCGACCAGGAACAATTAATTCAAAATACGCTTTCTTATAACTCATCAAAACTGAAACAGGTATTTCTTACCCATGGCGATGAACCATCAATGGCAACGTTTGAAACATTGCTCAGGCAAAAGCATTTCGATAAAATAACCATTCCGGTTAAAGGCCAAGAATTTACTTTGTAGTTCCTGAATGCAGCGTTTTACCTAACCCAACGGTCTTACTGTAAAATTGGGTTATGAAAGGTTTAGCATTTACTCTAATGGCGATGTTATTTTTCACCGCCTGCCAAATAAAGTCTGACAATGACAGCGATCAGTTTATTCAACAAAAAACACTACAGGCACAGCTCGATACTTTTTTGCAAAACAATCCTGAAGTTCCGGGTATTGTTTCGTCATGGCGGCTAAGAGACAACAGCCTTGTTCAGGCAGCCTCCGGTTATGCCAATATGGAGTTAAAAGAACCCATGAGCGTAGTTCACAAAATGGGAGTTGCCAGCAATACCAAGGTGATGACTGCCACGATTATCCTTCAGTTACATGAGGAAGGTAAAATAAAACTGAATGACCCGATAAATAAATTCCTTTCACGTGAAATTACAGATAATATTTGCGTGTTGAACGGTATATCCTACGGCAACTTTATTACCGTTCGTCAATTATTAAAACATACCAGCGGTATTTATGATTTTGTAGATGCCAATTTTATAAACTCAACCGTGTACTTTCCTGATAAAAACTATACCCCCGAAGACCTGCTCATTTATAACGTATGTGCCGGACAACCTTATTTTATTCCGGGCACAGCCGGTAAATACCATTACAGCAGTACAAACTATATTTTGCTGGGTTTGATTATTCAAAAAATAACCGGACAACCTTTTCATATAGTATTAAGAGACCGGATTTTTACGCCTTTGCATATGTTTAACTCATCGGTTTGGACCTATGAACAACCTTCAACACCGCTGGCAGGCGGCTATAATAATGGGATTGATATTAGCCATAATAACCTAAGCTGGACCTGGGCAACCGGAGGAGTGGTATCACAGGCAGACGAAATGAACTTATTTATCAAAACGTTAATGCAGGGTTATTTTTTCAAAAAACGAGAAACGTTGCTTGCCATGATGCAAACCACAACAGAAAGTTTAGATGAATACGGATATGAATATGGTTTAGGTCTGATGAAATACAATTTCGGAAAAGGCTTTATTGCTTATGGCCACATAGGTTCATTACACGGATATAATAGCGCCTGCTTTTATTTGCCCTTGCACGATGCCTCTTTCTTTGTTGGAATAAACAGAGGCAATGCGCAACGGTTTCTGTTTGATTTAATGGGTCAGTGTTACAGTTGCGTGGTGGCTAACTATGAATACAATCCCTTTCAGCATCCTCCAAAAACCTTCCCTCCCTTCCCTTTCCTGTAACCGTAAAAAATTATCAGTCACTTTATCAGCACATTGAAAATAGCTTAGTAGGGGGTCTGCGAACAATTTCTTTCTTTTGGCAAGTAATTTGACAAAGCAGGTAAAGACACTTAAAAAAAATAGTTTTATGAAAACCATTTACATTAACAACGGAGCTAAACTACTGGCCATTCTATTTGTTGCATTTGCGGCTACTTCTTCACTTACTTCATGCAAGAAGAAACCGAAAAAAGAAGCACCTACAGAAATTAAAGCATTAAACAATTCTGTAGAAGTGGCTCTTCCTTTTGAGAGTAAAGAATATAAATCTGACAAAGATTTTTTCAGAGCTCGCCAGTCAGGTAAAAGCCCTGATTTAGCTACTGCGCAAAAAATTGCCGAGCAAAATACCAAAGCAGCATTAGCCGGAAACATTCAGGCTACTATTAAGCGGGTAACGGATCAATACACCAATCAACGTTCTATTGGCAACAAGCAAGAGTTTGAAAACAAGTTTGAGGAGCTTTCAAGAGAAGTGGTTAACCTAACCTTGCATGACCTGAACCCCATGGCACAGAAAGTATTCAAAGAAACTGATGGTGCTTTCACTGTTTGGGTAGTGTACGAAGCAAATAAATCAACTGTACTTACCGCACTGAATAATAAAATTTCTTCAGATGCAAAACTTCAACTGGATTACGACAAAATGAAGTTTGAGCAAATCTTCAATCAGGAAATGGAAAAATTATCAAACGGTCAATAATATAGAAACAGCCGGAAGCCTCCTTTGAAAAAGGGAGGCTTCTTTTTTAAATATCAAAACCAAAATGAAAAAAATTTACTTCGCTCTTTTATTTGCTTTGGTACTTTCAACCACAGCATTTGCTCAAAACGGAACACTTACCTTTTTCTCAGATAAAGGGGAAAAATTCTGGGTGTTGGTAAACGGTGTTGTACAAAATGCCGTACCGGAAAACAATGTAAAAGTTCAGGGGTTATCTCCTAATTTTTACCGGGTAAAAATAGTTTTCCAAATTGATTCGCTTGGCGAAATAACCCACAACATGGGAATGGATCCAGGTGTTGATTATGTTTACATTATTCGCAAAAAAAATACTCCGGCTGCTTTCAAAAAAACCAAAGGTCCAAACGCCCCCGACCCAAAAGTGTACGAAAGATATGTACTTCGTCCGTTCTCAGCAACAGAAAATGGTGGCATGGCAGCGCCTACTAAAGATCAGGAGGTAATTGTATATGGACAGGGAGAACCGCTAAATACCGAACAAATTGTGCATCCGGTAGCTTCGGTTACGGTTAATACAACCACCACTACTACCACAACAACGGGAGGCCAAACTGCCACAGCTCCTAATGCCGGATTTTCACTCAACATGAATATTGACCCCAATGCCGGCAATATGAACATGAATGTAAACGGTACAGGAGTGAACGTAAATACAAATACCAACTCCGCTACCTCCACCACAACCACTACCACAAAAACCACCACTACCAAAACCACAGGTGGTAATACCAGCACCCCTGCACCGGCACCGACCAAAACCAGTACTCCTATTCGTGCCATGTACTCAATGGATTTTGATAAAGCAGTAGCATCAATCAAGGCACAATCATTTGAAGAAAATAAAATGACCGTTGCAAAACAGGTTTTAAAAGGCAACTATTTAAACTGTGCCCAGATAAAAACCATCATGAAATTGTTTTCGTTTGAAACAACCAAACTTGACTTTGCTAAATTAGCTTATGATAAATGTGTAGAGAAAAACAATTATTATTTAATCAATGATGCTTTCGGATTTTCGAGTTCGGTAGACGATTTAAATGAATTTATCGAAGGCAAATAAGTATTTTCTTTCATAAAACTATAAAAGCTCCCGTAAAGTAAACGGGAGCTTTTATTTTTGCAGACAGATATGTATCAACAATTAATTCTTAAGTCCGGTCGCGAACGGTCAATTTACAATCGCCATCCCTGGTTATTTTCGGGAGCGGTTAAACAATTACCCAAGGCAGAGGAAGGCGATATCGTTCAGGTATGCAGCAACCATGGCGATGTGCTTGCCTATGGGTTTTATTCTTCAGCCAGCCAGATTGTGTGCCGGATGTTTGAATTCAATACCGATGCCACATTTGTGGCTGATGCTTTTTACTGGCACAATAAAATACAACGCGCCTTTGAACTTCGTAAAAAATATGTGTTGAATAGCGAAACCAACACCTACCGGTTGCTTCATGCAGAAGGAGATTTTTTACCGGGTATCATATGTGATGTATACCATTCTATTGCGTCTGTACAAATTCTTATAAAAGGAACTGAAGTTATTCGGGATACATTACTCAATTCCGTTAAAGATATTGCCGGAGTGAAACATATTTACCTTAAAACAAAAAAAAGTTCGAAGGTAATAGAACAGGTTTCGGCCGCCAATGACTGGATAAATCGTCCGGAAGATGTAAAAACAATTGTAAAAGAACACGGATTACAATTTTTTGTGGACGTGGAAAAAGGACAGAAAACGGGTTTTTTTATTGACCAGCGCGAAAACAGAAAACTGCTTCAGCAATTTTGTAACGGTAAAAAAATACTCAACACATTCAGCTACACAGGTGGATTCAGTGTGTACGCATTAGCAGGAGGATCCTCAATGGTACATTCGGTGGACATCTCAAAAGAAGCCTGCCAGCTTTGTGATGAAAATGTTCTTCTCAATTTTCCAGCTGCAAACCACCAGTCTTTTGCGGCTGACTGCTTTGATTTTATAAAAACCGCAGATACTGATTATGACATCATGATTCTTGATCCGCCAGCCTTTGCCAAAAACGCCAGAGCCGTTGAGAATGCAGCCCGAGGATATAAAGAACTTAATATGGCAGCCATTAAAAAAATAAAATCAGGAGGATTGATTTTTACGTTCTCCTGTTCGCAAAATATTGACAGGGATTTATTCCGAAAAATTGTTTTTTCGGCTGCTGCCGATGCCCGAAGAAATGTGCGTATCCTGCATCAGCTTACCCAACCTTCCGATCATCCGGTAAATATCTTTCATCCCGAAGGTGAATACCTTAAGGGACTATTGCTACAAGTAGAATGAATCGGTAAAGCAGGTAAGTTTTCAACATTCTGCTGATTTTTTTTGGTGTACCGGGGCAAATTTGTACTTTGGTATTACTAACGGATATTTTTCTGATTGTTATCCGAATGAAATACATTCTTATTTTTCTTCTGCTGCCCTTTATTCCGGATATACAACCCGGACCCGGAAATAAATATCCACTTGTACAAACCGGCATAGCCAGCTACTACGGAACTAAAAAATTTCATAATAGCCGAACTGCCAGTGGTGAACGTATGCACCGCGATAGTCTTACTGCTGCTCACCGCACCTACCCGTTTGGAACAAGAGTAAAAGTAACCAATTTGCAAAATCAGAAAAGTGTAGTGGTGCGCATTAACGACCGTGGGCCGGCCAGCAAAAAAAGAATTATTGATGTATCGGTTGCTGCAGCCCGCAAACTGGGCATGATACAATCAGGACTTGCTAAAGTGCGTGTAGAAGTTGTGCCAAAAGAAACTACAACCACAGCACCATAATCCGTTTCAATTATTACCTTTGTCTTTAATGAAAAAAGCAATAACCATATTTTCAATTGTGGTAACCCTGTTAAGTTGTAAAACTCCACAACAATACTCCGTTGATAAACTCCCTTCCCATCAATTATACTTTGGCTCGGGCGGTGGCTTTGCTGCGGCTTGGAATGAATACCTGTTGCTTGATAACGGGCAGTTGTTTTATTTTAATTCGCTCACCAAAGAGAAAAAAGAATTAAAATCCATTCCCAAAAAAGAAGCAAAAACCATTTATAAAAAACTTGCTCAGTTAAACCTGAGCCGTTACAACCTAAACAAAACTGGAAATATGACCTACTATATCCGTGAAGTAAATAATAATACCTCGCACGAAGTAAAATGGTCAATCGAACAAAGTGATGTTCCAGTTGAAATCAAATCTTTCTATCAGTTATTGCAATCAAAAGTTTCAAATCATGAATAAATTTTACACCTCCGTTAAAGCAATTACTATTCTAATTACCGGAGCATTCACCACTGCATGGGCACAAACAAATCCATTTGATGCCCGCTCTCACAAAACCACCACTCAGCCCGATAAAAGTGCATTACATGCTGACGTAATACGAGGATACAAAAACACCTCTCCTGTTCCGGGTGTGCTCACAAAGCAAGCTTCAGCCAAAGCAGCAAAAGCCGAAGTAAGTCTTCCGCTTTTTATTGAGAAAAGCAATCAGGACAACGCTCCAAAATTTAAAAATTACTCGGTATTTGAAGCGTCTGATTTATCGAAACAGTTTTTGCAAAGTGTAAAAAACGAAATGCATATTAAAACTCCGGAACAAGAGTTTAAAGTTACTGAAATGAATACAGATGAACTGGCCAAAACGCACATTCGTCTTGAACAATCCTTTCAGGGAATACCTGTTTACGGAGCTGAAATTATTTTACATGCTACCAATGGCTCTATCCATTTTTTAAACGGGAGATACTTTCCCACTCCCGACCTGAGCAACCTTGCTGCACAGATTGATGCCGAAACAGCCATTAAACAGGCTGCTTCTTATCTTGGAACTAAAACAAGGATTTCCGTACTAAGTGCATTTCAGCAAAAAATAAGTCAGTATACCGGACCTAAGGCTTCGTTAATGATTTATCATTTAAACAACGACTTATCAAAAGAGACATTGGTGTGGGTAATAAAAATGAAACCAAATTTACTGGAGAGCTGGAACATTTTTGTAAATGCACAAACCGGAGTTGTAGTACATGGTTTTAATCAGGCCTGCACGGCTGACGGGCCCAAAACAGCCACTGGTAATGATTTGAATAATGTATCACGCACCATTAATACCTACCAGAAATCTACCAGCTATTATTTGATAGATGCCACACGCGCTATGTATAATGCAGCACAGTCTTCTATTCCTGACGACCCGGCCGGAGCCATTTGGACATTAGATGCACAAAATACACCGGTAACAAATGTGATTCAGGTGAGTAATAGCACCAATAGCGGATGGCCGTCAAAAGCTATTTCGGCACATTACAATGCAGGTATTGCTTATGATTATTACCGAACAACGTTTAACCGGAATTCCATCAACGGACAGGGAGGAACAATCACTTCAATCATAAACGTTTCTGACGAGAACGGGCAGGGCATGGACAATGCCTACTGGACAGGAGAGTTTATGTGTTACGGGAATGGCAAAGTAGCTTTTAAACCATTGGCAGGAGCCTTAGACGTGGCCGGACATGAAATGACTCATGGGGTGGTTCAAAATAGCGCTAACCTCGAATATGAAGGACAAAGCGGTGCCATCAATGAATCAATGGCCGATATTTTTGGCTGTATGATGGACCGCAATGACTGGCTGATGGGAGAAGACGTTACCAAAACATTGTATTTCCCAACTGGCGCGCTGCGTAGTTTGCAGGATCCGCACAATGGCGGGACAAGCTTAAGCGATAACGGATATCAACCCCGTGTGATGAGTGAATATTATACCGGAACTAATGATAACGGTGGAGTACATACAAACAGCGGAATTCCTAACTGGGCGTTTTACAAATTTGCTACTGCCGTAACCAAAGAACATGCTGAACAGATTTATTACAAGGCACTCACTGCTTACTTAACCAAAACATCTCAGTTTGTTGATTTGCGCATCGCGGTGGTACAATCGGCAATTGATTTGTATGGCGCATCCTCGGCAGAAGTTACTGAAGCCAAAAACGCCTTTAGTGCTGTAGGTATTTATGCCAACGATCCCGGAGGAGGAAGTACTGGTGGCGGAGGAACAAACTCGGCAGTAGATTTAGCAACCAACCCAGGTCAGGATTATATTCTCAGTTACGACCTGCTTTCGTCCGATCCTGTTACCCTGTATTCGTCAAGTACCACCGGAACTAATTATGTTTCCAAATCACAATATGACATGAAACGTAAACCAAGTGTGGTTGACAATGGTTCAAGTTGCATTTTTGTTGGTGACGACAGCAAAATATATTCACTTAACCTTACAGGCACACCCAATGAATCGGTTATATCAAATCAGGCTATTTGGGATAACGCAGCCGTGGCCAAAGATGCATCAAGAATTGCAGCGGTAACTACTTCCATTGATACTTCTATTTATGTTTATGATTACACTCTTTCGCAATGGAAACAGTTTGTACTTTACAACCCAACATACACGCAGGGAGTTGATGCAGGCGGTGTGCTGTATGCCGATGCCATAGAGTGGGATTACAGCGGGCAATATATTATTTACGATGCCAAAAATGTAATTGATAACCCCGTGGGAGCCGATATTGTTTACTGGGATATCGGGATGATAAAAGTGTGGGATAATGCTACCAACTCGTGGGGTGATGGAAGTGTTCAAAAACTTTACACCCAATTGCCCGAAGATATTAGTATCGGAAATCCTTCGTTCTCTAAAAACTCGCCCTACATCATTACGTTTGACTATATTGATTCGTATGCCAACTCGTACACCATTATGGCAAAAAACATTATTACGGGCGAAGATGATGTAGTGTTTAACAATACCAAACTCGGATTTCCGGGCTACTCAAAACTTGATAATAAAATTATTTTTGATGCGGTGGATGGTAGCAACAACGATGTAATAGGACAGATAAGTTTAACCTCCAACAAACTTAAAGGAACAGGCAGTGCCACCATTCTGATACCTGATGCGCAATGGGGGATTTGGTATGCACAGGGCACACGCTCGCTGCGCAGTGCAGGAAAAGACATTACTGCATTTACCTTCCCTGCGTTAAATCCACCTGTTACCGCCACTATTACCGGAACCAATATCAACGCAATGGTGAGCATGAGCACCAATGTTACCAATCTGGTACCATCGTTCAGTAACTCTCCGCTGTCTACCGCATATATTTCCGGCACCAAACAGATAAGCGGGGTTACGGCCAATAATTATACAAATCCAGTAACCTATAATATAAAAGCAGAAGACGGAACATCCAAAACATACACCGTTACGGTAACCAAGCAGGCCGGAACCGGAATACAACCTATTCCCAATGCCGCTGTTTATGCTTACCCCAATCCGGCACATGATGCGCTATTCATTTCCGTAAAAGGTAATTTCTCTTATACGCTTTACGATTTAAACGGCCGTGAAATACTATCGGGCAAAGGAGATACGAAACAACCCATTTCGCTCAATGGAATTCAGCAGGGAATGTACATCATAAGACTTATTGCAGAAGATAACGAAACATACGTAATACGGTTTAGCAAAAACTAAATTTTCACATGCGAAAAAACCTTCCTGACGGATAGTTGGGGAGGTTTTTTCATTGCGTATAAATTATTCCGAATGATAGAATTGCGTTGAACAGAGAACCTCCGTCAGGGTGTTTTAACGGAGAAGTAACCGTTCCCCTGCAGCCTGGTTCTATTTTAAGCAGTAAGTCGGGCGATAATTTGTAAAACACACCAATACCCGCGTGCCACGTAATGGTTAATGGATTATAAGTGAGCTGATAGGGAGTATAGCTATTGGTGTACTCATTCCGGTCGGCATCGATCAGTAAAATCAACATGCCTGTTCCGCCAGATGCGTAAACTGAAATAGTTGGGCTCTCGTAGAACATATGCTTTATGTACAGGGGCAAATACAAGTAGGCCTGATAGTAATCAAAGCCAATATCTTTGTATAAAATCGAATCGTTTCCTGTAACTATTGACTTCGTTAAAAAAGGCTGACGGTATTTAGAAATAGCATACGTGTTCATTAAAAAGTGAACCCCCGACTCTATTTTCCAGGCGTGATTGAGTGTATAGTAGGTACCTACTCCCAAATGAAACGAACTTCCAGGTATGCGTTTACCTACATTGGTAAAATTGGTACGCGAGGCATAATAGCGGTCGCTGGTTTTAAAATAACGGTCACAGTACTCCAGCCCGCCTTCGATGCCCAACCAGAGTTTATGAATGCTGTCGGGAGGCAAAAATTCTTTTACATAAAACTGTGTTGTATCTTGCTGTGCCTTTCCCCTTATAAAAGAGAATAAAAATACTACCAGAAAAATAATTTTACAACGCATCAGGCAAAAAACGGAACGGCAATAAATTTTTCACCCCTTCAATTAATAAGATTTTCCCCTCCTCTCCTGCCAGCATAATCGTAATGGGCTTTTGCTGCCGGTATTCACTTTCACTTATCACCTGCAAACAGGCTCCGCAGGGCGATACCGGTTTATTGGTAAGTTTCTGTTCATTTTTTGCCGCAATACAAAGTATGTTAACAACTGCCTCAGGAAATAACGAACCGGCCTGAAACAATGCTACCCGCTCGGCACATAACCCCGATGGATAGGCGGCATTTTCCTGATTGGTGCCTTTTACCCGCGTGCCATTATGAAGCAATGCAATGGCTGCCACTCTGAACCGGCTGTAAGGAGCATATGCCTGCCCAAACAGGTTTCGTGTTTCCTGCAACAACTGCAATTGCTCCGGAGTAAGGTCGGCTTCATCAACCAGTACTCCTTCGCTTTGGTATTGAATTTTTTCTATCATGGCTTTATCAAACATACAATCATTAACCGAAATGTGCAAGTGTGTGCGCATCCCGATTTTTAACTTAGCTTTGTGGTCTGAATAGATTATACATGAAAAAAATACTGGTTTTGGGAGCAGGATTATCTGCTTCTTACCTGATTAAATATTTACTGGCTCACAGTAAGAAAGAAAACTGGCAGATTACTGTAGCCGATCAATCGTTGGCACTTGCGTTATCAAAAATAAAAAAACATGATCGCGGGGAGGCCATTGAACTGAATTTACTGGATAAACCGAAACGCGAATCCCTGATTGCAAAACATGACCTGGTAATTTCCATGATGCCCCCTTCGCTGCATATTTTAGTTGCCAGAGATTGCCTTAAATTTAAAAAGCATTTGGTTACGGCATCGTACCTTACTCCCGAAATGAAAAAACTGCATAGCGCAGCAGCAAAATCCGGTGTTTTATTTTTGAATGAAATTGGCCTCGACCCGGGTATTGACCACCTCTCGGCCATGGAAATGATACACGATATTCAATCCAAAGGAGGACAGATTGAAACATTTAAATCCTATTGTGGCGGTTTGGTAGCCCCCGAATTTGATACCAACCCCTGGCATTATAAATTTACCTGGAATCCGCGCAATGTTATTCTTGCCGGAAATGCCACGGCCACCTTTACCGAAAACGGGCAACTCAAATTTATTCCTTACAACCGCATTTTTCTGCAAACCGAAACCATTTCAGTTAAAGGCTACGGACAATTTGAAGCCTATGCCAACCGCGATTCGAACGGATACATTAAACCCTACGGAATTGAACAGGCTAAAACAGTTTTGAGAGGTACGCTCCGAAAAAAAGGGTATTGCCGCTCCTGGAATCACCTGGTTGCATTAGGACTCACTGATGACAACCTCATACTGAATGAAGCTGCTACCCTTACGTGGCGCAACTTAATTACAGCTCTGCTCCCTCCATCTGCAAAGCCTCTGGAGCAACAACTTTGTTCATTTTTAAAAATTGGCAGACAAAGCAGCGAGTTTAAAAAATTACAATGGCTGGGGATTTTTGAAAATAAATCACTGGGCATTGAACAGGGAAGTCCTGCACTGGCCCTGCAAAAATTACTTCAGGAAAAATGGAAACTGAACAAAGGCGAATTAGACATGATTGTAATGCAGCATCAGCTAACCTACTCGCTTAACGGAAAAACAAAAAAACGCATCAGCTCATTGGTGGTAAAAGGAGAAAATGAAGTATACACAGCTATGGCCAAAACGGTTGGGCTCCCTATGGCTATTGCAGTAAAACTCATTTTGCAAAACAAAATTAAAGCCCGCGGAGTGGTGATTCCGCTCACCCGGGAGTTTTACGAACCCATTCTGAAAGAATTGAAAAAATACGGTATTGAATTTTGCGAATAACCTAGAGCCAGTTATTCTTCTTAAAAATATACAACGTAATAACCGAGGAGAGCACCATTAAACCAACGGCAAATAAATATCCGTAATTCCAGCCAAGTTCCGGCATAAAATTAAAATTCATTCCGTAAATGCTGGCTATAAGTGTGGGTGGCATAAAAATTACTGAAACCACCGTAAAAATTTTAATGATTTTATTTTGCTCCAGGTTAATTAACCCCAGAAAAGTTTCCTGTAAGTACTCTAATCGTTCAAAACCAAAATCGGTATGGTCAATGAGCGAACTGATATCTTTAAGCATACTTCGCAGCCTGGGACTATAATCATCGGGGAAATATTCACTGCGCAACAACGATTGCATGACCCGTTGTTTATCCATAATGTTTTGCCGCAGCAACATATTCATTTCCTGAAAAAAGGAAATTTTAAAAATCAGGTCTTTATTAATCCGTTTATCATCGGTTACCAGTTTGCCGGTTTGGGTAATATCATTGGCAATTCCTTCAATTAAATCGGCATCCAGGTCAATGCGTATCTCAAAAATGGTGAGCAGCACCTGATACCCGTTGCTGAAATTTTTGCCCTGAACTTCCAACCGTTTAAACATTTCATTAAACGAGCGCAAATCGTAATTACGGTAAGTAACTAAGTATTTTTCTTTAAGAATAAAAGAGGCAGGTTCCGGTTTGTACGTTCCGTTTAGGGGGACGAGAAAATTAGAGTTGGCTATAATATGCCTGTCATTTTCAAAATAACGGGAGCTTGATTCTATCTCCATCATTTGTTTATCGTCAGGAATATTTACATGAAATTTGGTTTCCACATACTTTTCTTCCTCTTCACTAAGTTGATTGAGATCAACCCATACCAGTTGATTGTAATCAATCCCGTTCAGGCAATTTACACCCTGCACTTTTTGAAGTTTATCGTTATCGCGGTAATACACGGTGATCATGGTTGCAAGTTAGGAAAAACAATGTATAGAACTGCAGCGAAGCGGAAAGACATCATGTTTACGTATCTAAAACTCTTCTTGAAACATGTATAAATAAAAAACCCCGCTTGCGCGGGGTTAGTGCTCGAGGCGGGAATCGAACCCGCACGGCTGTTGAGGCCACAGGATTTTAAGTCCTGCGTGTCTACCAGTTCCACCACCCGAGCCTGAATAAAAGAACGATAATAAAGAAGGTGTGAGGAAAGCGATGTGTATTGGTTTCTTCGCTGAACTCACACCTTAATTGTTTTGGAGCGAGAGACGAGGTTCGAACTCGCGACCTCAACCTTGGCAAGGTTGCGCTCTACCAACTGAGCTACTCTCGCATTTTCCCCTAAGGGACTGCAAATATAAGGGTCGCCCTGTTTTTTACAATGGGAGTAACAAAAAAAATAAGTGCCATGTAAGTAACTAATCTGCAAGCAGTAAATCAGCAAAAACTTATTTCCCTTCTAGAATTTTTTTGAGGTAATGGAGCTTCATAAGAGCTTCGAGCGGAGTTATAGAATCGGTTTCTACCTTCTGCAATTCTTCTTTTACCCGTTGCACGAGAGGGTCGCTAAGCTGAAACATATTCAATTGAAAAGGGTCGGGAGGTAATTTTTTCACGGCTTCTGTTCCACTTATGGATGAACGGTTATCCTCGAGGTAATGTAATATTTCTTCCGCTCTGCGCAGTACATCTTTGGGTATGCCGGCCATACGTGCCACATGAATACCAAAGCTATGTTCACTGCCTCCTTCTTTTAATTTTCGGAGAAAAATAACTTTGTTTCCTGTTTCCTTTACGGCCACATGGTAGTTTTTAATTCCGTCAAGTTTACCTTCCAGTTCGTTGAGCTCGTGGTAATGGGTGGCAAAAAGCGTTTTCGGTTTCAGAGGCACCTTAGTTAAATATTCGGTAATCGACCATGCCAGAGAAACTCCGTCATAGGTGCTGGTGCCGCGTCCTATTTCGTCTAATAAAATAAGGCTACGAGGTGAGAGATTGTTCAGAATGCTTGCCGTTTCGGTCATTTCCACCATAAAGGTGGATTCTCCGCTGCTTAAATTATCAGAGGCTCCTACACGCGTAAAAACTTTATCAATTAATCCGATGCGCGCATAAGTGGCCGGAACAAAACAACCAATTTGCGCCATGAGCACCGCAAGAGCCGTTTGCCTTAACACAGCCGATTTACCCGACATATTGGGCCCGGTGAGAATGATAACCTGCTGTTTGGCATTATCAAGGTAAATATCATTTGGAATATACGCTTCACCAGGCGGGAGTTGCCGTTCAATTACCGGATGCCGGCAATCTTTAAGCATAAGTTCAAACGAATCGTTCAGCTCGGGTTTTACATAATTATTTCGCAGTGCCACCGTTGCAAACGACAGCAAACTATCAATACGTGCTAGTTGCAGCGCGTTTTGCTGCACAGCTGTTACGTATTCGCTCATTTCTACTACCAGTTCATTAAACAGGCGCTCTTCAATCGCAAAAATCTTTTCTTCGGCCCCCAGAATTTTTTCTTCGTATTCTTTTAACTCCTGAGTAATGTATCGTTCGGCATTTACCAGAGTTTGTTTTCTTATCCATTCTACCGGAACTTTATCTTTATGCGCATTGGTTACTTCCAGGTAATACCCAAAAACATTATTGTACGAAATTTTAAGTGAAGGAATTCCGGTACGCTGGCTTTCTCGCTGTTGAATCTGCAACAAATAATCTTTTCCTGAATAGGCAATTTTGCGCAATTCATCCAGTTCGGCATGAACATCATCGGCAATTACACTTCCTTTATTCAGTAAAGCCGGTGGCTCTGGTACCAATACCTGTTCAAGCCGTTGAATGGCGGTAAAGCAGGGCTGCAGCTGATCGGCAACCTTGGTCATAGGTAAATGACCGGTTTGCATAAGCAATTGCTTTAACGGTTCAATAATTTTCAGTGAGCGGTTCAATTGCATCAATTCACGCGGATTTACCCGCTTCATGGCCACTTTAGAAATCAGGCGCTCTAAATCTCCCACTTGTTTTAATAAACTTGCCACCTCTGCGGCCAGATGTTCATTTTTGGTGAACTGCTCCACCACATCCAACCGCTCCTCAATGAGTTTTTGCTCTTTAAGCGGCATAACCATCCACCTGCGCAATAAACGGGCACCCATGGGGGTAAGTGTATGGTCGAGTATTTGAAGAAGAGGCACTCCATGTTCATTAGCACTGTACACCAGCTCCAGATTGCGTACGGTAAACGTATCGAGCCATACGTACTTATCCTCTTCTAATCGCGAAACCGAAGTAATATGGGCTATATTCCGGTGTTGATTTTCGTGCAGGTAATGGAGTGCTGCTCCGGCAGCCACAATACCCAATTTCATTTTATCAACCCCAAATCCTTTTAACGATTGAGTTTCGAAATGTTTCAGCAGCTTTTCATTGGCATAGTCATCGGTAAATACCCAATCGTCAATCAGAAAAGTATAGAATTTATCCCCAAAATGCCTGATAAATTCCTTTGCCTGAGGTTTACTTACCAGTACCTCGGCAGGTTTCAATCCTTGCAGTAATTTATCGAGGTAATCAGTTTTCCCTTCGGCCAGAAAAAACTCTCCGGTTGAAATATCAAGAAATGATATCCCTCCTATACCCTCGGAAAGAAAAACCGAAGCGAGGTAATTATTTTGTTTTACCTCCAGCACCTTATCGTTGTATGAAACTCCGGGCGAAACCAGTTCGGTAACACCGCGTTTTACAATTTTCTTGGTAAGTTTAGGATCTTCCAACTGATCGCAAATGGCAACCCGCTGCCCTGCACGCACCAATTTTGGCAAATAAACATCAAGTGAATGATGAGGAAATCCGGCCAGTTCAATATGTGCGGCCGTCCCATTGGCCCGCTTGGTTAATACAATACCTAAGATTTGCGAAGCCCGTATGGCATCGTCACCAAACGTTTCATAAAAGTCGCCCACCCTGAATAATAAAATAGCATCGGGGTATTTCGCCTTTATCTGATTGTATTGGCGCATTAAAGGAGTATCTGCCGCTTCGGTGGTTTTCAATACTTGTGGCTTTAAAACAGAATGCGGATAATTGCACTTAACATGACGCGCAAATTAAAGAATATTGAATTAAACCGTTTAACTGTGGATGAATTCAGGAAAACTGTGAAAAACCCCATTATGGTGGTACTCGACAATGTGCGCAGTGCCCTAAATGTCGGATCTGTTTTTCGAACAGCTGATTCCTTTGCTTTTGAGGGAGTTTACCTGTGTGGCATTACTGCATGTCCGCCAAATAACGATATCCGGAAAACCGCGCTGGGTGCCGATGAAAGTGTAAAATGGCATTACGTGGCTTCTACCATTGATGCAATTACCGAGTTAAAAAAAGAAGGTTACCGAATTTTAATCATAGAGCAAACCAGTGCCGGTGTGATGTTGGATAGGTTTATTGCAGACAAAACTCAAAAGTATGCTCTTGTATTCGGAAATGAAGTAAACGGGGTAAACGAGGAGTTATTTTCACTGGCCGATGCATTTATTGAAATTCCGCAACAGGGAAGTAAACACTCGCTGAATATTGCCGTAAGTGCCGGTATTGTTTGCTGGCATTTTTTTACCGCCTTTAAATGAAAATCCCCCGATTGCTCAGGGGATTTAACAAAACGAACAATATGAAGAATCTACTACTACTCTACTACTTTGAAGGTTACCCTTCTGTTGGCGGCTAAGGCATCTTTTCGTTTGCCATCAACCAGCGGATCTTTTTTGCCAATGGTTTGCACAATAAGCCTGCTCTTATCAATTCCGAATTTCTTAGAGAGAATATCGGCTACCGCCTGCGCACGTTTTCTGGCTAGTTCCAAGTTGTATGCCTCATCTTTGCGCATATCCGCACCTCCAATGATATACAATTTTGCTTCAGGGAAATTGCGCATGGCATGTGCTACCCCATACAAATCGGCATAGTACCTTGAAGGAACCTCAAACTCGTCTGTCTCGAAGAAGATAGCAGGTAAATAGCCTATTTTACCCACTTGCTGGAACATCTTCTCGGCCTTATTTTCAGGAACGGTTTGCATTTGTTTAGCCATGGCTTTTGACACTATGGCAATACCCTGATGATTGGCCAACATAGAGGTGTCGGTATTAGGCTCCATATCCCTGTGATCAGGAACTCCGTCACCATCACTGTCTTTTGATCGGCCACTTGCATCCACCACCGCACCAGGATCTGAATATGGTTCGGTATCCTGATGATCAGGAATACCATCCCGATCGGTATCTACCGCTTTACCGCTTCCATAAACATTTACGCTGTCGGGTGTATTGGGTTCACGATCGAAAAAGTCGGAAACGCCATCATTGTCATTATCAATCTTCATGGCATCTACGGTTTTCTTCATTGAGGCCAGTTCATCGTACATATACTTAACCGGATTATGCCATTCAATAGGTGTGCTTGCTTTTTTACCAACATGGTAAGAAAATCCAACGGTAGGGAACAAATACCAATCATATGAACGGTTTAAGACGGATCCTGAAGGACTCCATACGTCAATCGAGTCATTTTGAGTAATACGCAAGCCTGCCTCTCCAAAAACATCAAAAGAATTGCTCACCTTCATTTTAAACCCGGCCCCTAAGAGGGCTGCATTGACCTTGGTTGTGTAAGCTTTCTTGGGTGGGAACCATTCAGAAAAACTAATCGCTTCGGGCATTAACAACGCATAGCCACCAAAGGTGTACAATTGTAACGGACGACTTGGGCTGATGAAATTAATATTTCCAATATTAAACACCACCACAGCCGATATTTCTTTGAACACTGTACGTTGACATAAGGTATCTGTTTTAACCTGCCCTCTCGAAAACTGCCCGTCCATATAACCTATGCGAATACCCAGCGAATGTGTAAATTTATAATTGATGGCTCCCCCAAACACCAATTGAGTTTTGTAGTTGGTTAAATCAAAAAACGGCATAGTAGCGCCCACCATGCCCGATAATGATAACCTCTTGAATTCCTTTTTTGGAAAATTATTTACTGCCGGAGTTTTCTTTACCGGTGTTGCACCCTTTTTAGCAGGGGCTGCTCCTTTTTTAGCCGGAGCTGTACCTTTTTTGGCGGGAGCTTTACCATTCTTAGCCGGAGCTGTTTTTTTAGCAGGAGCCGCTCCAGGTTTGGCGGGTGTTGCTTTTTTAGCCGGGGCAGCCTTTTTTGGCGGTGGCTTCTTAGTTGTTGGTTTTTTAGCCGGGGCCTGTGCAAATACCACAGCAATGGCTGTCAGCATGCAAAAGAGGAAGAGGGTTATTTTTTTCATCGCGCTATTTTTTAGGGCTACACAAAGTTCTATTGCGCGGGAGTGCAGTCCAACCCTATTGTTTACACAGGATTAATAGGCTGTCTATATTTCCAAACAAGTAACCGATTGTTCAAAAACATCGGTGTGCTCATGAATGAGGGAGATGAAATCTGAAGAACGATTTTTTACTTTGCCGATGAGGTTTTCGCTGCGCTCGGACAACTTTCCATGCGGAATGAGTGATTCACGCACTTTAAACAATTTATCAATCTGATTATCTAACCTTTGACTAACGATATCCACAAAGTCCTTATCTAATCTCTTGATAAGTGCTTTTTGCTCATTAATTCGCTTAACCCACTCTCCTACTTTAGACTTATCAACAGTTTCCACTTTTGTAAGAATAGAATCGAAAAGTGCATTTATTGAAGAAATTTCATTTTCTATACGCGAATCAACAGGCAATTGCTCAAGGAATCTGCGTTTCAATAAAACCTCATCCAGAAAATAATTTTCCAGTGGCAAGCCTAGTGTTTGCAGGTGTTTCAGCATTTTCGACCCAATCAGAACAAAACTATTTCGCAAATGCAAAAACGGAAACGGAATACCATGAGCGTGGAATACCTGCTTCAACTCCATCCAATACGAAATCTCCCCGGGACCTCCAATGTAAGCCAGATTGGGAAGCACCACTTCCTGGTACAGGGGACGGGTAATTACATTTGGGCTAAACCGCTCAGGTGAATCATTGAGTTTTTGGACTAATTGTTCCGCAGAAAAAGCAATATCAGAATTATTTATTTGATAATTATTCTCATAAATAATTCTTTCTCTTTTCCCTTCATTAGTAATATAGAAGTAATTGATTTCCCTTGGGTTTACCTGTATATTATATTTTGCAGCTGATAATAATTCCGATGTCTGCTTTGCTTCCTTATAGCTTAGCCTTTCAAGGATATCTCTTTTTGTGTAATTGAGAAAAATTCTTTTTAGTTCCGGGGTATCCGGTTGCAGTATCACCAGCCCGAAAGAACGAAACAACTGATGATAGATGCTTACTGTTGCTTCGGCCAGATTTGTATGTTGCGTATAGGCCTGCTCAAATAATTGAAGTAAATTCTCCTGAACATTGAGTTTTCTTAATTCATCAATAATGATGTTTAAGCCCTGTGTGGAGAGGTGCCCAACGGGTTTTCCGGAAACGGAATCGGGATAAGGCCACGAAAACGTTTTTCCAAATAAGTGAAAATGGTTGACTTCATCAAAGTCATGATCTTCGGTTGCCAACCAAAACACCGGAACAAAATGATGCCCCGGATAGTATTTAGTTAATTCTTCCGCCAGCTTAATGGTAGTTACTACCTTATATATAGTGTAAAGCGGCCCGGTAAAAATATTTAACTGATGTCCGGTACAAACGGTGAAAGTAGTAACTTGCTTTAGTAAGGTCAGGTTTTTAATCACCGCTTCATTTCCTTCACCGGCAAGCAACCCTAGTGATTGGTATTGCTTTTCTAAAACTTCGGTTAATACACTTCGGGTATGTTCGGAATAGTTTCTGTTTTTTATACTATCGCGGTAGGCTTCGAGTGATGGAAAATCTGCAATAAACGGGGCAAGTGCAGGATTGCGATTTACATAATCAATAACCAGTTGAGGAAACTGATGGGTAAGTTCAGGTGATACCTTATATTTATACATAGTATTTATAAAGAAACCGGTTCGCCATACAAGTCGAATTCTTCAGCATGAGTTATACGAATATCGGCAAAATCGCCAATCCGTACATAGTGATTTGCTTTTACCAGCACTTCATTGTCCACTTCGGGTGAGTCTGCCTCGGTACGGCCGATAAAATAATTGCCTTCTTTACGATCAAATAGCACTTTTAAAGTTTTTCCGATTTTTGACTGATTAATAGAAGCCGAAATATCCTGCTGTACTTCCATTATCTGGGCCACACGTTCTTCTTTCTCTTCAGCAGTAATACTATCCGGCATAGAATAGGAATGAGTACCCTCTTCGTGCGAATAGCCGAACACCCCTAATCTTTCAAATTTATTTTGCTCTACAAAGCGAAGCAATTCTTCAAAATCCTGTTCGGTTTCACCCGGATGACCTGCAATTAATGTAGTACGGAACGTGATGCCCGGAACTTTTTCCCTTACTATGTCCACCAGTTCCTGTGTGCGGTTTTTAGTAATTCCCCTGCGCATTAGCTTGAGCATATTATCGCTTATATGCTGCAAAGGCATATCTATATACTTACAAATATTGGCACGTTCACGCATCACATCCAATACCTCTAACGGAAATTGAGACGGATACGCATAATGTAACCGAATCCAATCTACCCCCTCAATATCAGAAAGTGATCTTAATAAATCGGCCAGTTTACGTTCTTTGTAAATATCTAAACCATAATAGGTGCTGTCCTGTGCTATCAGCAGTAATTCCTTTGTTCCGTTTTTCACCAAATTTTTAGTCTCGGTTACCAATTGCTCAATTGGTTTTGACAAATGCCCTCCGCGCATAATAGGAATAGCGCAAAATGAACATGGACGATCACATCCTTCCGAAATTTTAAGATAAGCATAGTGTTTGGGAGTGGTTAATGAACGTTCTCCTATTAACTCATGTTTGTAATCGGCCCCCAGTGCTTTTAAAAGCTGAGGCAGGTGCATGGTACCAAAGTATTCATCAACTTCCGGAATTTCTTTTTGCAGATCGGGCTTATAGCGTTGCGACAAACATCCGGTAACAAATACTTTGTTTATCAACCCTTCATTCTTTGCATCAATGTACCGTAAAATGGTATCAACCGATTCCTGTTTTGCGTTATCAATAAAGCCACAGGTATTTATCACTACAATATCGGCATCGTCCTTTACCGATTCGTGTTCTACTTCAATATTGTTTGCTTTGAGCTGGCTGTACAACACCTCTGAATCAACAATATTTTTAGAACATCCGAGCGTAACGATATTTACCTTCTGTTTTTTTAGACTTTTTGTTTTCATTTGCCGCCTTTATTATGATTTAAACAGCGAATCAATAAACTCTGTTTTATTAAACAATTGTAGGTCATCAATTCCTTCGCCCACACCAATGTATTTTACCGGTATTTTAAACTGATCGGCAATACCTATTACCACTCCGCCTTTCGCTGTTCCGTCAAGCTTGGTAAGAGCAAGCGCATTTACATCGGTTACCGCAGTAAACTGTCGTGCCTGTTCAAATGCATTTTGTCCGGTAGAGGCATCCAGCACCAGCAATACTTCATGAGGTGCTTCAGGAATTAGTTTGGTTACCACTCTTCTTATTTTAGACAGTTCGTTCATCAGATTTACCTTGGTATGCAATCGGCCTGCGGTATCAATGATCACCACATCCGCCCCTTCGTCTACTCCTTTTTTTACTGCATCAAAGGCAACAGCGGCCGGGTCGGTATTCATACCATGTGCTATAAATCCCACTCCCGATCTTTCGGACCAAATACGCAACTGCTCCACAGCAGCTGCTCTAAAGGTATCCCCGGCTCCAAGGACTACCTTTTTACCCTCGTTCCGAAACAGGTTGGCTAATTTACCAATAGTGGTGGTTTTACCCACCCCATTCACACCTACCACCATTATTACATATGGCTTACCAATGGAAGTAAAATCTTTTGACAATGCAGGCTGAATGGCATTTTCCTCCATCAGTTTCACCATTTCATCACGCAACAAAGTGTGAAGCTCTGATGAATTGATGTACTTATCGCGGGCTACGCGCTGCTGTATTCGTTCAATTACTTTTAATGTGGTTTCAATGCCAACATCCGAACTTATAAGAATCTCTTCCAGTTCATCAAGAAATGAATCGTCAACTGTACTTTTACCTACTAATGCTTTGCTGATTTTTGAAAACAAAGAGGTCTTGGTTTTTTCAAGCCCCTGATCGAGTTTTTCTTTTTTTTCTTTGCTGAACAGACCAAAAAATGCCATACCAAAACGGGTTTAAAAAAAAAGAGCTTTCCGTTCGATAACGAAAAGCTCCTTTTTAAATTTCTTTATGAATTACGATTTGAAATACTGCTTAATATTATCATTGGGCACCATTTCTTCTTTAAAGGTATAGGCACCTGATTTAGGTGATTTAACCGCACGGATAATTTTGGCAAATTCTTTACCAGCTCCCGTTTTAAGTGTTGCAACTACTTTCTTAGCCATGGTGTATTATTACTTGATTTCTTTATGAACTGTTACTTTTTTAAGAATCGGATTGAACTTTTTCAACTCAATACGCTCTGTAGTATTCTTTTTATTTTTGGTAGTAATGTAACGCGATGTTCCGGGCATACCTGATGCTTTGTGTTCGGTACATTCTAAAATTACCTGTATTCTATTACCTCTTTTAGCCATAACCTGCTATTGAAATTAAATGGTTCCGTTTTTAATTAAATCATTGAGGCATGCAGTAATGCCTTTTTTGTTGATGGTTCTGATAGCCGAGGTTGATACCTTAAGGGTAATCCAACGACTTTCTTCAGGTAACCAGAATTTTTTTACCTGCAAATTCGGATTGAACTTTCTCTTTGTTCTCTTATTAGAGTGAGAAACGTTATTTCCTACAATCGGCTTTTTGCCGGTTAAATCACATACTCTTGACATAGTACTTTCCGCAAAATTGAGGTGCAAATATCCTAAATTCAGATTAATAAACAAGGTCTCCTTCTTTTTTTTATTCCTACCAAACCTCTATTTAGGCTGCTTTTCAGTTATTTATAATAAAAAAAGGATACAAATTTAGCATAAAACTATCTTTGTGCCCGCTTATGAAGCTTCATTATAATTGTTATGGTGACGGATTCCCGCTTATTATTCTGCACGGTTTTTTGGGAACAGCAGATAACTGGCATTCGCTTGCCCAACGCTTTCAGTCTGATTTTAAAGTTATTGCCGTTGACCTTCGCAACCATGGCCGTTCGCCTCACAGCGACTATCACAGTATTAAACTCATGGCTGATGATTTAATTGAGTTGATGGACGATTTGTCGGTTAACAAAGCCAATTTTATTGGTCACTCGATGGGCGGAAAAGTGCTGATGCAATTATGCCTTACCCGTGGTGAACGTGTGCTGACACCTGTAGTGGTTGATATAGCTCCAAGGGCCTACAAGCCCGGACATCAGGATGTGTTCGATGCACTAATGGCAGTAAATTTACAAACAGCCCAAACACGAAGAGAAGTGGAAGAAGCTATGATTCCTTATGCTCCTGATTTTGGCATACGGCAATTTTTGCTCAAAAACCTCACCCGCAACCCGCATGGAAATTTTATCTGGAAAATGAATCTTCCAGTATTATATAATCAATACCAGGAAGTAATTGAGCCTGTAACTGCCGGGAATCCCTTTACCGGCAGAGCTTTATTTATAAGGGGTGAAACCTCTGATTACATAAAACCCGAGGATGAAAAGGAGATAATAAAATTATTCCCTCAAGCCTTTTTTAAAACCATTCAGGGAACAGGACATTGGGTTCATGCCGACCAACCTGATTTATTTTACGATGCGGTGATTACATTTCTGCGTCAAAATATCTCTGATAAATTGTAATATTGAACCATGCAGCGAAAGTACTTTTTTATTCTCCTCCTGTCAATCTGCACACAATCCATTTGGGCACAGAGATATGTTTACCAAAAAATTACCCTCAAAAAAGATGGAGTGAGCGGGAGTATCGGGTATTTGGGAGCCGGAGTAAGGTATCACCAGTTTTATCATAAAGATGCTATTAGTGCATTTGCCGATTTTGGATGGAATATAACCGACAAATGGATCATCGGGGCCAGTGCTAATGTAATGACCTCAAGTATAAAACTTCCCTATAATCCTTTTGAGCCGGTAGTCCTCAATCAGAAATGGGAAAACCGTTTCGGGCTTATGAAAATTTCGTATATCCCTACTACCTATAAATTAACCCATCTGGTTTTTGGTATTGGTTTTGGGGGAGCGGAAATAAAAGCAAAAATTGAGGATCCCTACACTTACCAGTTTTACAATGCTTCATACACGTATGTTGCCCTCATTGAACCCTTTGTTGAATACGAATTAAATGTATCGAAACGTTTCAGACCATGTATTGGGCTTTCTTACCTGAAGGCGGTTTATCAAACCAATAAAACCAGTTTAATTCCATCTGGGCAAATCTCTTCCCCATCGTTTTATTTAGCCGCGCGTTTCGGAGAATTTTAATCGAACAGATTACCTGATTACGGTAACTTCACTGTAGTAATACCGGTATTTGCCATCCAGACCTTTCGCTTCAATGGTTACTACGTACGAACCATCCTGCACAGATGCTCCTGAATAATTCCCATCCCAGACAGGTAAAGGCAGCCCCGCTTCCCAATTCATTTCCTTCATGATAGCTCCCCAACGGTTAAATATTTTTACCTTCATCCATTTCATTTCTCCGGCCTGAATGATGAAAACATCATTTACCCCGTCATTATTAGGAGAGAACGCGCTTGGAACATATAAATCAGAAAAATCATGTACCTTTATAATGGCTGACTCTATTTCGTCATAACATCCATTTGCGGTAAATACTTTTAGCCTCACCTTATATTGCCCGGGTTTTTCATATACGTATTCCGGCTCTTTAGAAATGGAAGTACCCAAAGTATCGCCAAAATCCCATAGATATCCGATGATATCATTCCCTGAAGAGGTGTTTTTGAATTTAACCTTCAGTGGCGGTTTCCCTTCAGCAGGAGAAAAGTTTAATGCAGCGGTTGGAATTTCTTCCACTTTTACACTCACCGGCTCCGGTAAACTCCAACATTTTCCATCGAACGAACGAACAAAATACTGAACAGTACTATCAGGATGTACAAGTATACTTGAAGTTGTTTGGCCGCTACTCCATTTAAAGGAAATCCCTTGTGTGGAGGTAGCCCAGAGTTCAACACTATCCCTTTGACAAATGGTTTGGTCATCAACTGAGGAAACATCGGGAAGCTGCAATACATTCACCGTAATGGTGTCACTTCCTTCGCACCCGAACTGATCTTTTACCTCCAACCTGTAGGCGGTGGTAACAACCGGCATTGCCAGTGTGGAAGCCGCGTTAGGATTTGATAACCCATTACTAGGCGTCCACTGATAACTACTTAACCCTCCGTTGGCGGTTAAGGTGGCAGTATCGGTACGGCAGATGCTGGTATTGCCGCTGATTAAAGGCACAGGACTCACACGTACTTTTACCAAAACACTATCGGTTTTAGCGCACTTATTCATATCTGTAACCCTTACGTAATACTGCATTTGAGTAAAGGGACTTACATTTGGATTAGCCGATTGATTGTTTGACATAAAAGTAGTTGGCCACCACTCATATGATTCGCCACCTGAAGCAAAAAGCTGAATCGTGTGCCCGGGGCAGGTAATGGTATCACGAGTAATATCCACAACCGGAAGAGGAAAAACAATCACCTTTATACTATCCGTATTTACACAACTGTTCCCATCGGTTCCGGTAACTTTAAACCATGTGGTTTGTGAAGGGTTTGCCTTGGGATTAGCGGTGTTTGGATTATCCAAGGCTGCATGGGGATTCCATACATAAGAAATTGCACCCGAAGGATGCAGGGTCATGATATCGGCAAAACAGATAGAAGTATCCTCCCCTGCATTTACCAATGGAAGCGGATTAACCCTTACCTGAACCGAGGCCGTATCAAAACAACGTCCGTCAGTACCCTGCACAATATATGTTTTAGTTCCGGTAGGTTTAATTGTCACATTACCCGCTGTATCGCTGGAGGTGATAAAGGCATCGTTAAACCAATAGTATTTAGATGCACCCGAAGCCTGAAGCGTAATCACTTCGTTCCAGCAAATATCTGTATCCTGAATCACCTGTACCGGAGGAAGACTGAATACGGTAATTTTCACATTCTCGCTTTTCTTACATCCCTTATCCGATACCATATCTAATTTATAGGTAACCGTAGAATCAGGGTAAACCTGCGGAATGCCCGAAGTGCGGTTAAGAATATGGTAGTCGGGACTCCAGCTCCATGAAGTAGCATTTGATGAATAGCTTATCGCCAGAGTATCTCTTTGGCAAATGGATGAATCATGAATATTTTGCGCAACCGGCAGCGGATTTACTTTTATTGGAATACGTAGCGTATCGGTACAATAGGCATTGTATGCTGCCAATTTATAAATGGTATCAGTCTGGGGAAAAACATGAACAAATCTGCCGGTATCATAATCAATTTTGTAATTGGGAAACCAGTTGATTCCGGTTGCATTTATGGTGCTCACTGCAAAGGAAAGGGAATCATTCCGGCACAACTCACCTGCAGATGAAAACGTAGGGGTTGGTCTGTTTACCACATTCAACACTAATGTATCTATCCCAAGGCAATTACCCGGATTGTAAGTGTACATAAGAATAGTGGTGGTAGCAGCTGCTTTAAGGTAAGGGCTTTTTGCATTTGGAGTGGCTGATATACTAAGTGGCTGCCACTCGAAAAAATATCCACCGAGTCCCGTAACCTGAATACTATCGTTTTTACATATAGTTAGATCCGGACCGGCTTTGGCGGTAGGAAAGGTAGAAATCCAAAACTGCTTATTATTCGGATAGCCTATTACCCCCGGACTTGAAGCCACAACCCTAACCCTGTATCCAGAACCCATGAGCATAACTGAAGGTAACTTGACTCGAAACTGCCCCGACTGGTTGGTAGCTTTAGTACCCAATGCCACAGGAGAATTGAACTCACCGTTACTATCGGATAATTCCAGGGTAAACACATTACCTGCATTAAAAACCCCGTATTTAGTATAATTCACTACCAAACTATCCCCAACACAATATGCTTCCTTATCGATATTATTTATGTAAATAACCTGATCATTCCGCACCCTTGCCACAATCTCTCCGTAATAAAAATAATAGCCGGGAGAACCTGTATAAGCATATCCTCCGCTTAAGGTATCGACTGCATTTGTGTCATTGTTAAAGTAGAATGCAAGGGGCCAATCATAAGATGGGTTTTTCCAGATATAGGAGTTCAGAGAAAAATAGACATTACCGAAATTATCGAGTCCGATTCCATTTACATTATCATTACATCCCCAATATCCTTTTGTACGTATATTCCATCCTTCAGTTCCGTCAGCTTTTATCTTAGCAAGAAAACCTGCCCGCTTATATCCGGCCCAGTTCCACCAAGTATTATATGGGTAATGTCTGATGTGGGTAATATTTACCACAGACCCCGGTTTAGTATCATCAACTAAATTCCCCGACACATACACATTTCCTATTCCATCCACTTCTATATCCGAAGCCCAGTCTCCCCCATCATTGCCCCCCGACCAGCAATAGGTCCCTACAGTTGATCCTAATTCATCACTTCCAATCCTATTTGCCCAAACATAATTTCCCGCCTGATTCAGCTTTACAATAAATATATCATTGTAATTGGCGCAAAAAGGAACAAACGTAGTAGAGCCAAAAGTGGTTGTGGTGTTATATACTCCCGTAGTAAGTGAATTTCCGTAAATATCATTGGTAACAGCCAGCACATAGGTACCCATTTTGGTTGCCCATACGGGATTTCCCAACTGATTAAACTTGTATAGTGCCCCGTAAGGAGTGGTTCCGGTAACACTTACTCTTCCTGAACCTATACCAAAACTGGCATCGGCTTTCAGGTTCATGGATACATACAGGTTTCCCGAATTATCGGTTGAAATATCGGAAGGATAATCATCGGCAGTTCCTCCTCCCGATTTCATCCAGATAGGAAGGCCGTTGGCATCAATTTTAGCAAGAAAAATATCACGTCCTCCATTAAATGCAGGGGTACTTGCCGAGAATGAACTGGATACTTTAATAAACCCCTGACCACTGCCTGCCACAAATACATTTCCGTAACGGTCTGTCTTTACCGCAGCCACACATTCATCCGAGAGACCGGTAAGTTTATGCACCCATTCGTATTGTCCCTGCGGATTAATTTTGGCTACAAATCCATCCTGACCGGTTGGGTATATTGGAATTGTTCCAAACCAAACCGGAACCGCATTGGTTCCGTTTATAGCTCCTCCGAAATAACAATTTCCTTTGTCGTCAACGGTAATGGCATTGGCCACATCCATAGCAGGGCCTCCACCCGAAACGGCCCAGATAACCTGACCGGATGAATCATACTTGGCAACAAAAAAATCCTGACATGCATAACTACTTGCGTAGCCGCACAAATTACAGGTAGTGGAATTGGTAGAATAAAGAACTTTAGTTCCTATACGTATAGTTGAATTAAAACTCCCGATCACATAGGTATTTCCATCAGCATCTACTGTGGAATTTCGTTTACCCGAATTACCCCACCAGGTACCTGTTGCCTGCTGTACCCCGTTACAATTATTACAATTAGAACCCCACCAATAACTATATCCTACCGCAGCCGAATCAATGGCCCGTCTTGACCAGATATATTCTTGCGCAACACCCGGAAGTATGATACCAAGGAATACTGAAATGAATATGAAAATTTTCGCTTTTTTCATAAAGCGTAACAAAGGTAATACAGGAACCTGAAAAAGCCAAGTTTTTCCTCAGGGACTTACGGTTATCATCGAACCCGTATTTTCCGACCCGCACGAAGAATGGTGGTTCGTTTTATATGATTGAGCTGGCATAACCTGTTTACCGAGGTTCCATAACGGTAGGCTATATGGGCAAGGGTATCCCCTTTCCGCACCAAATGATACTTGCTGTACCTCGAAACGGTTTGCATTTTTGCTACTGCAGTTTTGTGTACGAAAAACGACTTATCAATAAAAACAGTATCCTGAAAAAGCCTACTCTCGGGAAAACAGATCAGACGGGAAGGGTCTATTTTTTCGCCTTTAAATCGCACCTCAAAATGGAGGTGGCTTCCTGTGGAGTGACCGGTACTCCCACCCAAACCAATAATATCTCCGGCCCGAACAGTTTGTCCTGTGGCCACCAACAGTTTAGAAAAATGTGCATACAAAGTTTCGAACCCGTTGTAATGGCGAATAAGTACTACATATCCGTAATCGGTACTGAGTTTAGAAACGCGCACCACCCCGTCAAAAGCGGCATATACCGGATCTCCGGTGTACAAACGTACATCTACCCCGTAATGAAATTTGAGTCTGCGGCCCCATCGCCTGAATCCGAAACCTGAGGTGATTTCTCCTTTACAGGGAGGGAAAAAATAACAATCATCGTCATCCTGCAGGGCAATGGGAACCGATACATCCATATTGGTTAAATCCTCTTTGTATGGATTTATTACAATGGTATCCCAAATGGCATAATACTGCAATGCCGGAATAATGCTGGAATCAAAAGTAAAACCTAATTTTAAATCTTTCTGGTACAGCGAATCGAGATAGGAAGCAAGCCTTTCGTCAAAGTCTAAATCTTCCTCCAGCATTTCCAGATTATCCTCGGCAACAAACTCCACCGAATCTACCTCCTCCACCTCTACCGAATCGGGCAATATATCCTCGTCACCTTCTACTTGTGCTGCCGATAAAAGAGGCAAAAAGGTAAAGCAAAAAATAATTAAAAAGTGATTAAACCTCAACCTCATCTACTCGTTGGAATTAAAGTACTCAGGCCAATATTCTGAGCGCTTCAAATTTATCCTTTTCGAGTTGTTTTTTCAGGTCGTCCATGGTAGGAAACTTAATTTCGTTCCGTATTTTTTCAACAAAATTTATCTTGATAACCCTTCCATAGAGGTCCTTTTTGGAATCAATTAAATGAACTTCAATAGTCACGTCACCCGAGCCGCCCACCGTAGGCCGTTTTCCAATATTGAGCATGCCATTGAATTTCTCGCCCAACACATCCACTTTTACAGCATACACTCCTTCTCCCGGAACTAATTTATATTTTTCGAGCACATAGATATTAGCCGTGGGAAACTCAATGGTTCGCCCCACTTTATTGCCATGTTTTACCACTCCTTTCAGTTGGTAATCATAACCCAATAGTCGTTTGGCCATTCCTACATCCCCGCTAAGCAATGCGTTTCGGATTTTGGTAGAACTCACCGTTACCCCGTCAATAATTACAGGATTGGTTTCGGAAACCGTAAACCCGTAGGTGGGAGATAAATTTTGTAAATCTTTAAAGGTTCCTTCTCTGTTTTTGCCAAACCGGTGATCATGACCCACTACAATATGTTTGGCACCTATTCTGTTTACCAAAACTTCCTTTACAAATTCTTCGGTGGTATATCTGGAAAACGGAATGGTAAATGGTTCTACAATCAAATGATCTAAACCGTACTTATCAAATTGCTCCATCTTTTCTTCATAAATCTGGAGCAGTTTAAAATCTTCGTTGTCGGGGTAAAGCACCATGCGCGGATGCGGAAAGAAAGTAAGCATTACCGTGGGGCCACCCGTTTTGGCTGCCACTTGCTTCATTTGTTTAATAATTTCCTGATGACCTATGTGCACTCCGTCAAATGTACCCTGCGATACAACGGCATTCTCGAGTTTTAAAAAATCATTCAGGCTTCTATACAGCTTCATTAGTTTTTTCTGATTCCGGTAACAAATCTATTAAATTTTTAACAGCAACCGCATTTTCAAGTAAATAGTTTCCTATTCGGGTGCGGGTTAGTGCAAATAAATATCCTCCCGATTGAAGTTTTCTTCCAAAATCGAAGGCAATGCTTCGAATATAAGTCCCTTTGCTGCAAACAATTCTGAAATCAAGCTGAGGCAAATCAATACGGGTAATTTCAAATTCTTTAATAAATACCGGCTTGGCTTTCAGTTCAAATTCCTTACCCAATCGAGACATGGCATAACCACGCTGCCCTTCCACTTTTACTGCTGAATATTTGGGAGGCACCTGCATTTGTTCACCCAAAAAACCGGTTGCAGTTTGCTTCACCATTTCCGGGGTAATATGTTCCCAAGGGTACAGCTGATCTGGTTCCATTTCCTTATCATAGGTAGGGGTGGTAGCTCCCAGCATTATGGTTCCGGTGTATTCTTTTTCCTGTGCCTGTATCTTTTCAATCTGCTTGGTAGCTTTTCCGGTACAAATAATTAATAAACCTGTGGCCAAGGGATCTAATGTTCCGGCATGCCCCACCCTTTTGGCTTTGGTAATTCCCTTCACCCTTCTCACTACTTTAGTTGAAGTCCATTGGTAGGGTTTATCTACGGGAATAATTTGTCCTTCGTTAAAATCTACTCCCATACTCAAAACATTTCCATTTGCTGACCACTGAACAATAAAATCAATAGTAATACCCCAGCAATAATCCGATAATAGCCAAACACTTTAAATCCGTATTTGGTAAGGTAATTAATAAATGCCTTTATGGCAATCATGGCCACCACAAAGGCAACTAAATTCCCCAGTATTAATGTACTCAGGTTATCGGTATTCAATAAATGAGGCTGTTCCTTATAAATATCGTAAATACTTTTAATGGTTGCGGCAAACATGGTAGGTACGGCCAGAAAAAAAGAGAATTCAGCAGCCGTTTTCCTGTTCAGTTTTTGGGATAAGCCTCCGATAATGGTAGCAGCAGACCTGGAAACTCCGGGTATCATAGATATAGCCTGAATGAGGCCAATCATAAAACCTTTTTTATAGGTGATGTCCGAATCCGAATCGCTAATACCCTCATTTTTTTCAAACCATTTATCTACAAACAACAGCACAATTCCACCTAGCAACAATGCAATGGCTACCACCCACACATTCTCGAGCATCATATCAATTTTACTTTTAAGCAGCAACCCGATGATGGCAGTGGGAATAAAAGCAGTCACCAATTTTAAATAGAAATTAATTGAACGGAAAAAATGTTTGAAGTATAAAACCACTACCGACAGAATGGCTCCGAACTGAATGGCTACTGTGTACATTTTTACGTAATCGTCTCCGGCAATGCCCATAAAATGCGAGGCAATGATCATATGCCCGGTAGAAGAAACCGGTAAAAACTCGGTAAGTCCTTCAATGATGGCTAACAGGATACTATGGACTATATCCATTTTATTCCTTAGGTTTTTTCATAATGGCAAATATCCCCACCACAAAACCAATCACGATAACAATTGGGGCCACCGTTAATTTAGTTGTGCTGAAAATATCTTCTTTACCTGCCATTAGGTAAAACCCTAAAAATATAATCACAACGCTGGCAATGGTGAGCTGATAGTTTTGCTTGTTAAAAGCAAAAGCCTGATCCTGCTTTTTCCCCTGAGATGCCGAAGATTTATCGGGCGTTGTTTGTTTTGTTTTTGTTGACATACGCTGCAAGTTTAATACAAATCATCGAGTTTTAAACGAAGATATCGTTTAGTTGCTATCAGGCTGCTTAACATGGATATAATTACACCAATGGATAAAATCCCAGCAAAGAGCAATGCAAACTGAGAATAATCGTAAAAAGCGATGATTCCCTGATACTTTTGGGTTAATCCATAAAGCACACTTCCTAAGAGCAACGCAGCTATTAACGCTCCGTACACCCCATGAAGTATGGAACGAAGCATAAACGGGCGAATGATAAACCATTGAGTAGCTCCCACGAGCTGCATACTTTTAATTAAAAACCTGCGGGCATATAAATTTAACCGAATGGTGTTGTTGATAAGGGTAATGGAAATAACAAAAAATACCCCGCTGATGATGAGAATGATAAGGGAAATTTTACTCAGGTTATCATTTACCCTTGCTATCTGGTCGCGGCTGTAGGTTACATCGTCCACCCCGGCTTTTTGCTTCAGTATTTTTTCAATCTCGGCTGCTTTTTCCTGATTGGCGAAATCTGATTTAAGATATACCTCAAGAGAAGGAAGCAGGGGATTGTGGCCAATAAAACCCACAAAATCATGTCCAACCTCGGCCGTAAACTGTTTGGCAGCTTCTTCGGCACTTATGTAGGTTACCTTTTTAGCCCACAACTCCATTTCAAGGCTTTTTTGCAAACGGATAATCTCGGCCTCGGGCATATCCGATTTCATAAATACTTCGAGTTTAAATTTCTCCTTTACATAATCCGACAATTTATTGCCCGAAATGATAATGATACCGAAAATGCCCAGCATACATAATACCAGCGATACGCTGATGATGGAGGGCAGGTAGGAAGGCCTGCGCCTGTAGCTGTATTGTCCTTCTTGCTGACTCAATGTATTGATTGTTAATTTAGCCTTGCGAAAATAGGTAATAAAAAAGCCCCTGCAAGGTTTTAACCCGCTATAGCATCCACAGGGTTTTGCACATTGCAAAGTTCAGTAAACTATGAGGGCTTTTTGCTATTTTGCGGGCCAATTGCAACTACATACCACATGACGGAATACAATTTTAGCAAGATAGAGGAATACTGGCAGCAGCGATGGGCGGAACAAAAAACCTATCAAACTTCTATTGACCCCGATAAACCCAAATACTACGTACTGGATATGTTTCCTTATCCCTCGGGGGCGGGTTTACACGTGGGGCATCCGCTGGGATATATTGCCTCTGATATTGTGGCCCGTTACAAAAAACTGAAAGGATTTAATGTGTTGCATCCAATGGGTTACGATGCCTTTGGATTGCCTGCCGAACAATATGCTATTCAAACAGGACAGCATCCGGCTGTTACCACAAAAAATAATATTGACCGCTACCGTGAGCAGTTGGATAAAATAGGACTTGGCTACGACTGGGACAGGGAAATTAAAACCTGCGACCCCGAATATTACCGGTGGACCCAATGGATATTTATTCAGTTGTTCAACAGTTGGTACAACCATGAAACCGATAAAGCCGAACCTATTGAAAACCTCATACGGCATTTTGAAGCAGAAGGATTTCATGAGGAACACCACACCATTATTACCGGCAATATCGAACACTCGGTTAACCCCTTCACGGCCCTTGATTGGAAGAGTTTCAGTGAGAAAAAACAACAGGAAATTTTACTCAACTTTCGGTTGGCCTATATCAGTGAGGCTTATGTAAACTGGTGCCCGGCTATGGGAACTGTGCTGGCCAATGACGAGGTAAAAGACGGGGTGAGCGAACGCGGTGGTTATCCCGTAGAACGAAAGCTGATGAAACAATGGAGCCTGCGCATAACAGCCTATGCCGAAAGACTGATAAATGACCTGGACACCATTGAATGGAGCGATAGCATAAAAGAAGCCCAACGCAACTGGATTGGCAAATCGGAAGGAAGCAGTTTAACATTTATGCTTGACGGGTTAGAGCAAACTATTGAAGTTTTCACCACCCGACCCGATACCATTTTTGGGGTTACCTTTATTACCCTTGCCCCCGAACATGAACTGATTGACCGCATCACCGCTCCCGAATATAAAAAGCAGGTAACCGACTACGTGCATTATGCCAAAAACCGCAGCGAGCGCGAACGGCAGGCCGATGTAAAAAAGATTACCGGACAATCTACAGGAGCCTATGCCATCCATCCTTTCAGCGGGAAAAAAATACCGGTGTGGATTGGCGAATATGTACTGGCCGGTTATGGCACCGGAGCCGTGATGGGTGTACCTGCCCACGACAGCCGCGATTTTGCTTTTGCCAAACATTTCGGATTGGAAATACAACAGGTAATTGAAGCTCCCGAAGGACACGATATGAATGCGGCTTCGTTTGATGATAAAAACGGTAAACTCATTAACTCCGGTTTTTTAAACGGGCTTGAAGTAAAAACGGCCATAAAAAAAGCCATTGAAGCTATAGAGCAAAAAGGCATAGGAGAAGGAAAAACCAATTACCGCCTGCGCGATGCCGTGTTTGGGAGACAACGTTACTGGGGCGAACCCATTCCGGTATATTACAAAGACGGCATTCCCTATGCATTGCCCGAAAACGAATTGCCTTTGCTGTTGCCCGAAGTAGATAAGTACTTACCTACCGAAGACGGAGAACCACCATTGGCCCGAGCACACAACTGGAAATACCGGGGACAATACGAATACGAACATACCACCATGCCCGGATGGGCGGGCAGCAGCTGGTACTTTTTGCGGTATATGGACCCCGGGAATAAAACCCGTTTTGCCTCGAAGGAAGCCGTTGATTACTGGCAGCAGGTAGATTTGTACCTTGGCGGAAGCGAACATGCCACCGGGCATTTGCTTTATGTACGTTTCTGGACCAAATTTTTATTTGACCTAGGCCATATACCCGTAAACGAACCTGCCAAAAAATTGGTGAATCAGGGAATGATACAGGGGGTGTCAAGTCTTATTTATCGCCTTGATTGCTTTGGATACGATTCAAAATTTAGTTTCTTCATTTCAAAAGGATTATTTAATAAGTATTACTTCGAAAACAAAGATTCACGACTTTACACTTACGAATTATTTGAGAAATTAGATAAACAATATAAAGAAGATCATAAATGCGGAGAGTATCAAAAATTCCAACCGGTTAGAATCCATGTTGACATTAAACTGGTTAATAACAATATTTTAGATATCAATGCTTTTAGGTTGCAAAATAAAGAATATTCAGAGAACAAATTTTTATTGGAAAATGAATTATTTCATTGTGAAAGTGAAACAGAAAAAATGTCCAAATCAAAACTAAACGTTGTTAACCCAGATGATGTTATAAATACATACGGAGCTGACACCCTGCGTTTGTACGAAATGTTTTTGGGGCCATTGGAGCAAAGCAAACCCTGGAGTACGCAGGGCATTGAAGGCACCTTCCGTTTTTTGAAAAAACTGTGGCGTCTGTTTTATAATCAAAACGGGGAATGGGTGGTAGCCGAAGAAGCTCCTACCCCTGCCGAATTAAAAGTGCTGCACAAAACCATAAAGAAAGTGCAGGAAGATATAGAGAATCTTTCGTTCAATACTTCGGTGAGTGCGTTTATGGTTTGTGTAAATGAACTGAGCGATTTAAAATGCAGCAAAAAAAGTGTGCTCAGCGATTTACTCGTTCTGCTCTCTCCTTTTGCACCGCATATCTGCGAAGAATTGTGGAGCAAAGCAGGAAACAACCGTAGCATTACCAAAGCCACCTTCCCTGCTTTCAATGCAAATTATTTAGTGGAAAGCAGTTTCAGTTATCCTATTTCCATTAACGGAAAAGTACGCACCAATATAGAAATGGAACTCAGTCTGGAAAGTAAGGAAGTGGAAGCGCGTGTGCTGGCCGATGAGACCGTACAAAAATGGCTCGAAGGCAAACAGCCTAAAAAAGTAATTCATGTAAAGGGAAGAATAGTGAATGTGGTGGTGTAAAATTCGAAATTTTTGGCACAAGTGAAGTTTGCATTGATCCCCCTACCCCCTTCGCTTTTGTGCAACCTTGCCCTGCAAGGAGGACAAATAAGGCAATTGTTACTTTTTGCCTTACTCAGTACCTATACAGTAGTATTTGCACAAAAGAAAAAAGTGGTGGTAACTTATGCAGCCGACCAAATTAAAATTACCTTTTTTCAACCGGATTTCAATAACCTTATAGCCGATTACAAGTTTAGTATTGTGAATGAAAATGGAATGCCTGTGGCCGACCCCTACCACCAGGCCGGTGGGTGCCGCAGCATGCAACTGGATAGCGCGGCCAACAATCTGTTTTTTTGCCTGTATGATGGAAATGACCTGAAAAATGACACAACTACTGCGCCCTGGACTGCCTTTTACCAATACCGGTTAACCACCAAAAAATACACTAAACTTTTTTCAATCCCGGCCGAGCAATACGTAATATGGACAATGATTGAATCGCGTAAAACCATTATTTATTATTGTCACCAGGCGGGGGCTATGTTAGAAACTTCGCTGGTGACCCAACAAACCGACACCCTGTTCAAACTTTCTCTTTCTGCTTATAACAGCCAGCTTACCCTGAATGAAAACGGGTTTACTTTGTTGTATGCCGAACATGATTCCATTAAAAAAACGGAATACAATTTCCACAGTAAAACCTGTACTACGCAATATTTTTTTGGCTTCACTACCTTTTCGTCCTACCGTGGCGGAAACCTTCTGGTTTACGACCAACCCCGCAACCTCATCCATTTTGTTACTCCTGATAAAAAATCAACTAAAACCATTGCAGCTACCTCTCCCCGTTTTTTCTGGAAAGACAATACCCACTTTTACAGCACCGATTCACGGGCTATTTGTATTTATAACAGTAATCTTCAAATGGAACTTTCGTATTATATGGAGCACCCTTTCATAATGGAGCAATTAAGTGACGGCCTATTGGTAAAATATAGGAACAGGCAGTTTGCTTTTATACCAACTGATCTCAACGAACTACCCAATGAGTTATGGAGTGTACACGATAATTTTATTCATTTGGTAGCTGAAACGGATGCCATCCCGCAATAAAAAACAACCGCACAAATCCGATAAATTATGATGATGGTTACCAAAAAAAAACTATATTTGGTTTACCTTATGAGTATTCGGAATTGAACAAACTACAAACCAAACGAAGTTTCCTTTTGAGATGGGCATTGTTTATGGGGATAAGTGTGCAGGCCCAACAACAGGTTATTGGCACTTACGATCAGGCCCGTCAACTTATCGAATTACATTATTTCGATAACCATTTTACACAAAAAAAAGCTAAGACCACCATTTCTATCTCCTACCTTAACGGAGTATTGGTAGAGAATCCCTATTTCAGTACCGGGGCCTGCCAAAGCATGCAACTTAATAGAAAGGGAGAGCAATTATATTTTTTTCTAACCGACCGCTTGCCTGACGTAAAAATAAGCAGTTGGGCAGCTTGCTTTGCCTATGATCTTAAAACAAAAAACATCACAAAACTTTTTTCAATACCTAAACAATCCCATTTAATCTGGAGGTACATAGAGGGAAGAAAATCTGTGATTTATTACGACAGTTACTTGGGGGCTTTTATCGAACAATATACAGATAAAAAAACCTCCGATACACTGGCCCGCTTTCCTGTTTCCAGTCGTGAATCGTGGATAGAAGCCGACAGTAACCACATTCTTTTTTTCGGATGGAAGAATGGGAAAATTTTACGCTGGACGTATCAATTCAGAAATAAGAAAAGTGAAGTAAGCACGCTTACCTCGGCCGATCATTTCTGCGGAACCAACGGAACAAGCGTTTTGATGATTCCACCGGGATCTACCCAAATTCACTTAATGAGTGGTCCATTTGAACAAGGCATTAAAACTGACATTCCCTGGACGTGCTGGCTTGACAGAAATTATTTTTGCGTAACCGATGAAAAGTATTTCATTATTTACGATATCCATTTCAAGAAAATTGCCGAATACAATGCCGAGCAATGCATTTTGATTGGCAAAGCCGGTGATGGAGTGCTGGCTGGTAAAACCGAGGGTAATCAACGGAGGGTTATCTGGCTGGGACCCGGCTTTGGAAGCGAAAAAAAATTAAATGACCTCTTTTCTCACACCGTGTACATGATTACTGAACTACCGTAGCTTAATGAAAACTATAAATTGGAACGACTTTGAGCAGGTGGACATGAGAGCGGGTACCATTGTGCAGGTTGAAGCATTTCCTGAAGCGCGTAAGCCTGCCTATAAAATATGGGTCGACTTTGGACCAGAACTGGGCATTAAAAAAACAAGCGCTCAAATTACCGCCCTGTACCGCAAAGAAGATTTAATCGGCAAACAAATTATAGGTGTGATAAATTTCCCCCCTAAACAAATTGGAAAATTTATTTCCGAATTTTTGCTTACCGGTTTTACCGATACCAATGGGGATATTGTAATAGCCACTTCGCAAAATGCCGTACCCAATGGCAGCCGGTTATGTTAATGAAAAAATCAGGCAGTCAACTAATCGAAAAAACTTAATTCTTCTTATACTTCGGGTGCAGTTGCCTGTGATGGCGTATATGAAAACTTTGTTCGGAAATAGTACGCGAGAGCACGCTTATGTTGCCATCTACTTCGAGCATGGCGAGTTCAACATCTTCTACCCGGCCTACTCCATGTTCGCGTATCACAGCCTGTAGTTCATCGGTGGTTATTTTTTCTTTTGCCAGATTTTTCTCATGAATATTCCCTTTATAAATCAACAGTACCGGTTCTCCTTCTATCAGTTCTTTAACCTTAGGGCTTTTAAACATAACTAATTTGAGCAGGTAATTCAGTACAAACAAGACAAGTGCTGCTGCTAATCCGCCCCATAAAGAAGTATCGGGTCCCACCATGGCGTTTTGCACCGCGTTGCTGATAAGTAAAATTAAAACAAGGTCGGCCACCGACAACTGAGACAACTCCTTTTTGCCAAATAGGCGTATGGCCAGCAGCATAAACACATATACCGCCACCGCCCGGAAGATGATATCCAAATAATTTGTATGAGTTACTATCTCTAAAGGTTGAAACATCCTGCAAAATAGAAAAACAATTCACTAAATCCCGCATCTTTCCCTTATTTTCGAACACATGTTTGCTCGCAGTGTAATTTTCCTGCTGGTAGTTGCCGGATATGTGGCTCCGGTACAAGCCCAATCACTTCCATTTTGGAAACAAACCGAACGCTCCATGAAAAAAGTGAACGGTAACGTGTATGCATGCGAAACCGAAGTGAGCAATGCGCAATACTTCACCTTTTTAAACTGGTGCGAGAAGAATGACACCGCCTTGTACCGCGCGTGCCTCCCCGACAGCAATCAATGGTTTGCAGTAGGAGCTTCGGCTTTAATAAACACCTACCATCGTGCGGCTACATACAGTTCTTATCCGGTAGTAAATATTTCGAAACAGGCAGCTATGGCTTATTGCAACTGGCTTACCCAACAATACATGCAGGCTGATGGGAGATTGTATAAAACAATTGTATTTCGTTTACCTAAAGACGATGATGAATGGGCAACTGCTGCCTTGGGAACTCAGCCCGAAGGTACCCGTTATCCGTGGGGAAATGAGTATAATCCCGAAGTAAACGGCCAATACCGATGTAATTTTAACCGCCTTACCCAAAAACAGCCGGACTCCGTATTGAGTAAGGTAAACAATGGCATTTACTTAGAAGTTACCCGTATAAGAGCCGGAGCATTTGTGCTATGTCCGGTAAAGTCTTTTTCACCTAACTCAATTGGCTTGTATAACCTGTGTGGCAATGTAGCCGAAATGCTGGCATTGCCCAATCGTACCAAAGGCGGTAGCTGGAACAGTGAATGGAAGTTTATGAAAATAACTGCCCTTGATGAATATGAAGGAAGTTTGGTACCCTCACCTTATATCGGATTCAGGGTATTTATGGAGGTGATGCCGTGAAGTTACTTTTCCAAAACGCACTTAGCCTGCCCGATAAAAAATCGCTGTGGATTTTAGCTTTGCTCACCTTGGTTGCACGGGTGATATTTATGCTGGTATTTGTGGATTTGCACGAGGAAAACTACTGGGAATATGGAGAAATTGCACGTAACCTAACCACCGGCAGGGGGTATTCGCTCTTTTATCTACTAAATGGTAAAATAGATATTTACTATAACCCTGATGCCCATCCGTATCCTTCAGCGTATGTCCCACCCGGATATGTATTTTTTTTATACCCCTTTTTATTAATTAAGAATGCAGTACTACGTAATGTACTCATTCTTCTCATTCAGCACCTGATTGCCGCATTCACCTGCCAGTTTATTTTCCGACTCACCCGCCTTATTTTTAATACAGAGGCTGCCTGGATAGCCGCCTTATTATTTGCTCTTTTGCCCGAGATGATTTATGCGAGCAACAGTTTTGGTCCCACCGCATTTTACCATTTTATAGTGGTGCTTATTTGCCTGCAGTTGCTGGTAAAAGACCCTTCCATTCCACGCGTGCTTTCCATTAGTGGCTTATTTGCAGCAGCCATGTATTTCAGAGGGGAAGTTGCCCTGTTTTTGGCCATTGTTGTGGTATTTTTTATTGTAACACGAAAATTTTTAAGTGCGGTATTGTTGCTGCTTACGGCCGTGCTGTTGTTACTTCCATGGCAAATAAGAAACTACCATGTTTTTCATCACTACATTCCTATAAGCACCAGTACCGGAATTAACCTGTACCGAGGAAATAATGCAGATGGAATCGGAACCTGGGGATGGGAAAAAAATGTGTACAGCAACACCGGTTACCTGATGCAGGATTCCCTTTTTGAATTGCGTTTTTCGGGAGTTTATAAAAAACTGGCAATGGAATTTATAAAGGAAAATCCCAAAAAGGTAGCACTGAATGCGGTGAAAAAAACAGGACATTTATGGTTGCTCCAACCCGATGATCCGCGCAGCCATCATATAGCCTACTGGTTGCCCTGGATGGTGGTTTTAGTAAGTTTTTTTTACGGAATATTCCGCTCCAGGCCCAGGCACCAGTTGTATCCTCTTTATTTGTTTCTGATAAGTTGTTCAATCACTTGTATCATCTTTTTTGCCCTTCCAAGGTATCAAACCCTTATGAAAATTGCCGTTTTACCGGTAGCGGCCACTGGAATGATTGAAATCATTAAGCGATTTAGGCAACAGTAAGTTACCTTTGTACAAAGGTTGCTCATGAAAACAATTTTAATAAAACAAGCCTGTTTGGTAAATGAAGGCAAACAACATTATGCCGATGTGCTGGTAAATGACGGTCATATAGAGCAAATTTCGGCCACGCCTATCAACCGGAAAGCAGATATAGAACTAAACGGAGAAGGATTGCATCTGTTTCCGGGTGCCATAGACGATCAGGTGCATTTCAGGGAGCCGGGACTCACTCAAAAAGGAGAAATTTACACCGAAGCAAAAGCAGCGGTGGCCGGAGGAATTACCTCGTATATGGAAATGCCGAATACCGTTCCAAATACACTTACACAGGAACTATTGGAAGATAAATACCGCATTGCCTCGCAGCGTTCGCTGGCCAATTATTCATTTTACATGGGCACCAGCAATGATAATTTTGAAGAGTTGATGAAAACCGACCCCAATAACGTTTGCGGTATCAAAATATTTATGGGAGCCTCAACCGGAAATATGCTGGTAGATGACCCAATGGTGCTCGAGAAAATCTTTTCACAGTGCAATCAGCTTATTGCTACTCATTGTGAACACGAACCTACCATACGCAGAAATACCGAAGTGTATAAACAAAAATTTGGTGATGATATTCCGGTTTCGTTTCATCCTGTGATTCGCAGCGAAGAGGCCTGTTACCTGTCATCATCATTTGCAATTGATCTGGCCCAACGCAACAATACACGTCTGCACATTTTGCATATCAGCACGGCAAAAGAAGTAAACCTGTTCCGAAACGATATTCCATTAAAAGATAAACGCATTACGGCCGAAGCATGCATACATCACCTATGGTTTAGCGATGAAGATTATAAAACCAAAGGGATGCTGCTTAAATGGAATCCTGCTGTAAAAACAGCAACCGACCGCGATGCCATTCTGAAAGCTGTGCTAGATAACAGAATTGATGTAATTGCCACCGACCACGCGCCTCACACCCTTGAAGAAAAAGCAAACCTGTACACCAAAGCTCCTTCGGGTGGGCCGCTGGTGCAACACAGTATGCAGGCCATGATTGAAATGTATCATCAGGGTAAAATTTCGCTCGAGCGCATTGCCGAAAAAATGAGCCATGCCGTGGCCGACTGTTTTCAGATAGAAAAAAGAGGTTACCTGAGGGAAGGCTATTATGCTGATATGGTACTGGTAAATTTAAAGAAACCCCAAACGGTAACCCGCGATTCTCTGTTGTATAAATGTGGATGGTCGCCTTTTGAGGGCACCACCTTTTCCTCAGCTATAGAGCACACCATTGTAAGCGGACATCTGGCATATTCCAACGGCTATTTTAACGAAGACAAAAAAGGAGAACGGCTATCTTTTAACCGAAACTAAGTTTGCAATCCAAATTAATCACACTTATTTTTCTCATAGGTTTGCTTGTGCTAAGCAGTTGCAAAAGGCATATGTGCCCAGCTTACTCATCGGTGGACCAGCGTGTGAAAAAATCACATACACGGGCCAAACAGAAAAAATTATCCCGAAAAAACGATAGTCTATTTACCAAAGAACAAATGGCAGTGATAAAAAGCGTAAAAGGCGCTTCTAAAAAGGTACAGAAAAAGAAAGATAAAAAAATATAACTTGCCTTATCAAATGTTTACCAATAAGGAAGAATTTAATACCAGCATTAGCAAAAAAACAGAAAGCCTGAGTGTAAAGTTCAGTTTGCTAGGACTGGCTGCTTCCTTGTTTTATATGCTTTTATTTGCCATTATCGGACAAATTAATCTGATTACTTATTGTTTGCTGCTGGCCGCCATGATGGGATGGGCATATATTTCGAACAGGCGGGGAAAAATTGATCCCTTCAGAATCATCACCATCTTTGTTTTAAATGTGAGCGTATTTTTTATAGATTTAATACTTGGTCGCAATACCGGATTATTTCTGTTATTCATTCCGCTTATGGGCGCTTCCTTCGTACTGTTTTCATCGGCCGAAAAGTTTAAAGTGTTCAGTATGGTGGCCTTGTCGCTATTTTGCATCGCGGTACTTGAACTCACCAATCATAAATTTATTTTCGAGCAGGTTCATTTAGACAGGTGGAAGAATTACACCCTCTTTTATGGATCGCTTTTCACATCCATTTTTGCCATTGCCTTCATCATTATAGAACTGCGCGAAACCAACATTGATTTTGAGAAAGTACTAAGGCAGCAAAAAAATTTCTTTGAAAAAATATTTGATGAAATGCCTACCGATCTGGTTGTATTTAACGGCAAAAGAGAATATGTTTATCTGAATCAGGCTGCGGTTAAAGACAGTGAAATGCGCAAATGGATGATTGGAAAAACGGAAACGGAGTATATGAACTTCCGGAAAAAAACCGTGGAATTTGTAAAAATTAGAGATCGTGCCTTTCACGATGTATTAACATACAAAAAAGTAATTGAATTTGAAGAAGCTATTGTTGACCGCAAAGGGATTACACATCATTTTATCCGAAGAATGCACCCTATCTTAGGCGACACGGAGGAAGTGCTTTTTGTGATTGGATACGGAATTGAAATTACTCCGCAAAAAGAAGCACAGATAAGTTTACTGCATTCTAAACTGATGGCCGAGCAAACAGCAAAAGCCAAAAGCAATTTCCTTTCAAATATAAGTCATGAAATAAGAACTCCGTTGAACGCCATTCTGGGAATGTCGGACCTTCTGATTCAATCACCTTCGGTAAACCTGCAGGAAAACCTGCACATCATAAAAGAATCGGCAGATAATTTACTTGCACTGATTGATGACATACTTGACCTTTCCAGATTTGATGAGGGTAAAATAAGTTTGGAAAACAAACCCTTTAATTTGAAACACCTGCTGGATGAAATTGCACAGAAAACCGAATGGGATGCACAAAATAAAAATCTTAAATTTAAAGCTGAGTATAGCAATGATATTCCTGAAATTGTGAATGCCGATAGGGCTAGGTTGCGTCAGATTTTATTGAACATTACTTTGAATGCGGTTAAATTCACCAAAACCGGTTGTATAACTTTCAAAACGACATGCAAAACTGCGGAAACCGGAAAGCAGGTAATTGATTTTATTATTTCCGACACAGGCATTGGAATACCTGCAAGCAAAAGAGAGGAGATTTTTGACAGCTTTACGCAGGCCGAAGGATATACCAACCGCAAATACGGAGGAACCGGACTCGGTTTGAACATTTCGAGAAAATTTTGCCAGTTAATGAGTGGTAAAATAAGTGTGGAGAGTGCGGTGGGAAAAGGGAGTACATTTACGGTTAACATCCCTTTTGAAGTAGCCCACCCCGATAATGTTGTCGGAGAAGAGCCACCGCACCTAACTGAAGCCGATTTACCTCAGGGCACCTTCGAATGTCGTGTGTTAATGGCCGAAGATAATCTGGTAAATCAAAAACTGGCCATTCAACTATTCAAAAAATGGGGAGTAAATCTTAAAATGGCCTCCAATGGTAAGGAGGCCATAAAAATGATACAGGAACAGGAATACGATATTGTATTAATGGATTTACAAATGCCCGAAATGGACGGCATAACCGCCACTAAAAAAATAAGAAACGGAGAAGCAGGAGAAACAAACAAGAATATTTCAGTTATTGCACTCACGGCTGACGTATTTGAAGAGAGTCGGAAAAAAGCAAGTGATGCAGGCTTTGATGAATTTATTACCAAGCCCTACAGCAATACCGAACTGATGGAAAAAATGCTTTTATGCAAAAACCGTAAACTGAAAAAATAGCTGGCGAAAAACGGAATTATTAACCGCGTTTACTTTTTTTCCGGTTAATCATCCAGCTGCAGCATAGTAAAAACAACACCCTTGCGCCAACGTTTGCATCCCAATCATCATTTTTACCTGGAGAAACTTCATTTAAATCAAACCCGATAATTTGTTTTCCTGATTGAGCCACCTTTTCTATCAGGTAGGTTACCTCGGCAAAACTTAACCCGCCCGGTACAGGAGTTCCGGTATGAGGACAATGGTCGGGAGTTAAACCGTCAATATCAAAGCTGATGAATACCTTTTGCGGAAGGGTTTTAATAATGGCGGTCACCTGTTTTGCCCACAGCGTTCCTTCCATTTTTTTCCTCTGAATATCGCGGTCAAAAAATACGTTTACACGCGATTTGTTTTTTGCAATAAAAGCGACCTCTTCTTCGCAATAATCACGAATACCTACTTGTGTAAGAGCGGTAATTTTTTTCTCCTTCAGCGCATTGTTCATAATGGAAGCATGCGAATACTGAAATCCTTCATAGGCATTCCTTAAGTCGCAATGGGCATCAATTTGCAAAATACCAAACTCATGTTTAGTGGCCAATGCCTGCATAAGTCCCAAAGGTGTGCTGTGATCTCCGCCCAGGGAAGCTACAAATTTTCCTTTTTTCATCCATTGCAAAGCCTGAATCCGTACGCTTTGCACCATGGCTTCGCAGGCCTGGTTTACCCGCTCTGTTTTTTTTGACGGAACCTCTTTCCCTTTTGCCAGAGTTTCTATAATTTCTTTCGAAAACTTTCGTGTTTCCTTGCTTAGTTTACGTATAGAAGGCTCTTCGTCACAAATGGCCATTTTGTGTTTCCATACTTCTTTGATTAATGGGTGATACAAATCAATTTGTTTTGATGCTTCCAGAATAGCCTCAGGGCCATGAATGGTGCCTGCACCGTAAGAAACGGTTGCTTCCCAGGGTACCGGAATAATAACCAAATCGGCATCAGCGGCCTTGTATGGGAGCCCGAATACATTACTGTCAGATGTACCCGGATCATTCGGGTTAAACGTTTTTGTTTGTGTCATGTGCAATGATATAAAAACAAAGTTAATTAACTGTTAAGTATGGTTTTCTCTTAAGAACGTAATCATGTCGGTCGATTTTAATTCGGTTGCCCCTGCCTCCCTGAGCATGGTTATTAATTGTCCCCTGTGAAAGGTTGCATGATTACAAGTTTGCATAATCATTTCGTACACCTTATTGGTGAATGTTGCTTTCTGGAGGTTTTCATAACTGATTTCCCTAAGCAAAAAACTTTCTTCTTTCTTCTCAATAAATGCAACCAGCTCTTTTGATGAAAGAACCAACAGGCTGCAGGCTTCTTTAAAGGAGTCGGTAAATGTTTTGCCCGGCCCGCCCGACACAGGCAGTCCATTTAACCGGGAGAGCCAGATATGCTGCGCATCCCATAAATGATACAAGGTCTTGCGAATGGTTGAGAAACTGCTTTTCATTTCGATATCCACCCATTCTTCATTAATGAATCCGGCAACCCGTTCATTAGCCCAAACATTGTATTGTGCGTATTGTAAAATCAACGGCTTCATAAGCTGAAATTTTTATGGGTCAAAATTACATCAAACAGGTGAAATGATTTCCCCATTCGTATAAAATCAAACCGGTTAAGGTTAGTGAAGTAACAATTCTTTCAGTCGCTTAATACCGGTTCCGGCTTTTTCGGCAATCACCGTTAGGTTTGGTACGTTTGCCAAGCCTCCCGGTTTGGGATCGATTAAATACTTTTGGATAAAATGCGGGGCCGAGTGTAGAAGTCCGGCTGCGGGATACACCTGCAATGAGGTACCGATTACCACAAACAATTCAGCTTCTGCGGTAATTTTTTCCGCCTCATACATCATAGGAACCTGCTCTCCAAACCACACAATATGCGGCCTTAACTGCGAGCCCAATTCGCAGGTATCCCCCATTTTTAGCTCCCATCCATCCATCGGATAAACAAATTGGGGGTTTAATGAACTTTGTGCTTTTGTAATTTCTCCATGCAGGTGCAGCACTTTGGTTGAACCCGCCCTTTCATGTAGGTTATCAATATTCTGTGTGATGATAATAACATCAAAATAGTTTTCCAATTCGGCCAGTCCCAGATGAGCAGCATTTGGTTGTGCCTCAAGCACAGCTTTTCTGCGCATATTATAAAACTCCTGCACCATTCCCGGATTTTTGTGCCATGCCTGAGGCGTGGCTACGTCATATACACTATATCCCTCCCATAATCCGCCCTCGTCTCTAAAAGTTTGCAAACCGCTTTCGGCACTTATTCCGGCACCTGTGAGTACTACCAATTTTTTCATTAAGGCAAATTACTTATTTTCGGGCATTGTACAATTTTTAGGTAATTTTGCCCCATCAAATTATACCCATGAAGAAAATCATTACATATTGCCTGGTAGCCTTCACCGTTCTCTCAGCCACTGCTCAAACCAAACAAACCGGTTTTAAACTGGGATTTTCCATACTTCCTAATGTTTCTTTTATGAAAGTTGTTTCGGGAAGCAATAATTTTATCAACCCGCAAAGCACCATTACTTTTAAACAGGTGTCCGACTCGGTAAAAGGAAAAGATAAAATGGATATTGGACTTGGCTTAGGGTTCACCTTTATGTACAATATAAAGCGGGATATCGAATTTCAAACGGGTATCTCCTTTTATCAGATTGGTTTTGTAAGAAGCATTGGCAATCTCAAATTTCTTGATCCCGTTTATCCCGGAGGACCCAAAATTAACGACCAGAGTGCCGACCACACGGTTCATTTCCACTACCGCTTCAGTTACCTTCAGGTACCTGTCATGCTCAATTTTGGGATTCCGTTTAAAGACATGAACTTTCAGTACAATATATACGGCACAGCGGGTTTACAGGTAAATTACCTTGCCGGAAGTAAAATTAACAGCCAGTTTGAAGGTTTTACCGTAAACGGAAAGGATAAAGCTTCATTTGACAGCACCGGCTTTAATATGAATAAAGTGAATGTGAATGCCTGTGTAGGTTTTAGAATCGAATACCTGATGAAAAACAAAATCATTCTGAGTGCACAACCACTGCTCAGTTACAACCTTGTTCCGCTGAGTAAAGGAGACCTGAAAATGCGGGGTACCACTATTATGCTGGCAGCAGGCATCAATTACCGGTTTCAGAAAATTGACGACAAAAAGAAAAATTGAACGGGATTAAACGATTTAATCTGCGCGTTTACGGCTTGCTCACCAATGCCGAAAACGAAATCCTTATTGTGCATGAATCAATAAACGATTTTCATTTTACTAAATTTCCCGGTGGCGGACTTGAACCCGGTGAAGGGCTTGAAGATGGACTAAAGCGAGAATTTAGGGAAGAGCTGAAAACAGAAGCCGAAATTCACGCTCATTTTTACACTACGCATTTTTTTCAGGAGAGTGCTTTTTACAAAGGCGACCAGATTATTTCGGTGTATTATGTGCTGAAACCGCTCGCTCAAAAAATTATTTTTCCTGACCATATTGAAATGCAAAATGGTAAAACAGCCACCATGCGTTTTGAATGGATTAAACTCCAAGCACTCACTGATGAAATGATGACCTTCCCTATTGATAAATATGTTTGTAACCTGTTGCTAAAAACCAAAACCCTATGCTGAGTATTTGGGAAAAAGAGTCGTTTCTGGAATATGACTTTATCGTTATTGGTGCAGGAATTACCGGCTTATCTGCTGCACTTTCGTTGCGCGAAAAAAAACCTCATGCCTCCATTCTTATTTTGGAAAGAGGATTATTACCTACCGGTGCAAGCACCAAAAATGCCGGTTTTGCCTGTATAGGAACCATTGGCGAAAAGCTGCACGATATTGACCTGATGGGCGAAGAGCGGGTGGTGCAACTGATGATAAAACGATGGGAAGGTTTACAACTTACGAGAAAACGCACCGGAGACTCCACAATTGATTTTGAACAAAACGGTGGCTACGAATTGCTGTTTGATGATAAAAGCGCGAGCATTGACAAAATAGATTACCTGAATGCATTACTCAACCCTTACTTCGAAAAACCGGTTTATTCCATCGCTTCACAATTAATTCCTTCGTTTGGATTTAATAATAAAGTGGTAAAAGGAATGGTGTTTAACCAAGTTGACGGGCAATTACATAGCGGAAAAATGATGCAGAAACTTTGGCAGCTGTGCGGTGAACGGCACATTAAAATTATTACCGGTGCCGAAGTAATTAGTTTACATGAAAGCCATAAGCAGGTTCAAATAGTAGCGCAATTGCTCAATTCGCCCGAATCGGCCATTTGTTTTGCGGCATCGCAAGTGTTGATTTGCACAAACGCATTTACCCAAAAGCTGCTCCCCGATGTCCAGGTCTGTCCTGCACGCGGGCAGGTACTCATCACCTCTCCAATTCCCGACTTGCCCTTTAAAGGCACATTTAATTTTGATGAAGGATACTATTATTTCAGGAACCTTAATAACCGCATTTTGTTTGGTGGCGGACGCAATTTAAATTTTGAGGCCGAAAACACTACCGAACTCAATCTTACCGCAACTGTTCAGCATAAATTAGAATGGTACCTCCAAGAAATGATTGTTCCGGGTAAATCTTTTTCCATTACCGAACGCTGGGCCGGTATTATGGGATTTGGTAAGGATAAAACACCGGAAGTAAAACGTTATTCCGAACGTATATGCCTTGGTGTAAAATTAAATGGAATGGGTGTGGCCTTGGGAAGTAAAATAGGAGACGAACTTGCACACTTATCGCTAGCTTAACTTCGTATGAATATAGTTGTTATCTTTACTTCAAAATAAACATTTACCGTATGGAAAGAGTAATTGGTTTAGGAGGAATTTTCTTCAAATCCTCCGACAAAAAATCGTTAGCCGAATGGTATAAAAAACATTTGGGCCTCCCTGTTGATGACTGGGGTGGGGTTATTTTTCCGTGGGCTACATTAGCTCAGAAAAACGACAAGGCCTATACCGTTTGGAGCCCATTTTCAAATGACTCCACCTATTTTGCTCCATCTGATAAACCATTTATGCTGAATTTTGTGGTAAAAGATTTAACAGCCCTTTTAGAAGCACTGCGCAAGGAAGGAGTGCAGGTAATGGATAAAACGGATGAAAGCGAATTTGGTAAATTCGGATGGATACTTGATCCCGAAGGAAATAAAATTGAACTTTGGGAGCCTCCGGTTACCTGATAATCCTTATTCTTTCGTTCAATTAACCCGGTACACCGGATACAGATTCACTGTTCCTTCGTAGTATACCGAATGTTTATACACCCAGTCGAGTTGCGCCTGAGGGCTTGCTGCAAATGCGGCATCCTTTTTTTTCTTTTCTAAAAATTCTTCCAGTAGCGCAGGCTGCTTTTTTAATATGTCTGCTGCTACATCTTCAAACACGTAATCACTGTATCCCTCCTTTTGCTGCAAAATTCCATCAAAAAAATTCCAGTTGAAATAGCTGTCGGGGGCCGATGGCTCAAGAACATTGACCAAAAACTTTTTGTGCATTGGGTTTTGGGCATTTACTACAACATACGTTCCTCCCGGAATTAAAACCTGTTTAACCTCACCGCTTACTGCCGTTTGGTAATGAAGGTAATGCCCTTCATAAGGTTTATTTACGGTTTTAAACGAATCGATATGATATACCTGTACCTTTATCAGCGTATCAGATCTTAGAATTAAAAATTGAAACGAGTCGGGCAGCATGTTGTTTCGTTGCAATTCCTCAATCACCCTGGTATAAGCAAGCGGAACCAGATACATTCGGGGTGCCTGAACAGTTACCACAGGTTTATAACAATCGTAATATTTTACCAGACTCGTGTAGGGCCTGCCTTTATCGTAATAAATGCGGGGCACTCCTGAAACATCACTTGGACGCCTTGCTGCCTCATAGCCTTTAAAAGGCACTTTGGCAAAAACAAATGAATCGGGTTCCCACATAACTCCTACCGGTTCGGTTGAAATCATATCACTCAAAAGTTGCCTTTGAATGGCGTGACTCATTTCCCATTTATGAAGGGAACAATACACAAGCATCACTTCCAGGAATGCTTGTGTGTGCTCCACCCGTTGTTTAAATGGTTTGAGCATATGAGTTTCTGACAATAATGCCATGCAATGATTGATGGACGCATAACCGGAAGAAAAACGGGGCGAATCAAAAAATGCCGTCCAGCCACTATCGGGGGTGGAACTGAAATGGTTTACATAGGGACAAGCTTCTATATTTCGTGCACGTAATAATTTATAAACTCCCGGAATCAAACTATCGTGCTGATAAGTTCCCAGCTCTTCCCCAAGCTGATTATGTTGAGTAGCAAGAATGGTGAGTGTATGCTGATAATCGGCTCCATTGCTTACATGTGTTTCAAGAAATAAATCAGCAGGGATATTATTGTACCAAAACACTTCCTTAAACCACCGGGTTTCTAAAGCATCTCCTTTTATTAGGTCTCGATTTAAATCAAGGTTTTGTCCGTTGCCTCTGAATCCGTATTCCTCCGGTCCGTTTTGATTGGCTCTCGAATATTTACCTCGTCTCAATCCTCCCGATACATTGTAAAAAGGAATAATGCGCAATTCAATTTCGGGGTGAAGCGGAATTTTACCCAAACAAATATCCCGCACCAGCATCATGGTGGCGTCCACCCCATCGGGCTCACCTGGATGAATTCCATTGTTAATCATTATTACAAGTCCATCCTCCTGTTTTTGTCTTTTTTTAACCAGCACCATAGGAAAAGGTTGCCCGGATGGTTGTATCAATGTCACCTGCTCCGGAAAATAGGCAGCCAGCAATTTGTAATAATCAAAACACTGAGCCACCGTAGCGGTTAGCATACCTTTGCTTTTTTCGAATGGAGTGATTAACGAATCGTTTGCTGCGTGTGCAACGATGGAAATTAAAAGAAACGAAAAAAATACATACTTTTTCATACCGAGTTAAACCTGCTGAGACGACAAAAGTAGAGTAGAAACCGCATAACAGAAAATTAAAACAATTGGGCGAAGCTGCCGTTTACTCTGGCTTCATGATCGAGCAGCCATTGTTTACGTGACAAGCCACCTGCATAGCCGGTGAGTTCTCCATTCGAACCGATAACCCGGTGGCAGGGAATGATCACGACTATCGGGTTTTTCCCGTTAGCAGTTCCGGCCGCTCTGATGCATTTGGGGTCACCTAAATTAACTGCAAGCCGGTGGTAAGAAATTGTTTTTGAGTATGGAATGTTTAATAATTGCTCCCACACCCGTTGCTGAAACGGGGTACCATGCGGTTGCAGCGGCAAGTCAAATAATTTGCGGTTACCTTCCATGTATTCCTTCAGTTGATGTACACACTGCTTGGTTAAAAAAGAAGGAGACTCATTTTCGGAAATATGCTCACAAAACGAAACAGAAGTAATCGCTGTATCGTTTGCGGTTATTTTTAATAACCCCACCGGAGATTCCATATACTGAATGGCCGTAATGGATGGCATATTGTTGCGAAGATAAGGGGTTAACTTAAGTATTCTTTTATCCGGTATTCTTTGTAGGTTTGTCTATGCAAACAGCTGAGTTTATTTTATACGTGAAAGACCAGCAGCGCAGTTGCGATTTTTATTCGACAGCCTTGCAACAGAAGCCCGAGCTTCACGTTCCGGGCATGACGGAGTTCAGATTAAACAACAGTTGCAAACTGGGGCTTATGCCCGAAAACGGTATTGCCCGGATTATTACACCTGCCGTGCCTCATCCAGGTCAGGCAAACGGCATTCCGCGCTGCGAATTATATTTACTTACTCCGGATGCAGAAGGCGCATTAGCCAATTGCCTGAATGCCGGAGCCACGCTGATAAGTGCAGTGCAGCCACGCGACTGGGGGCATAAAGTGGGGTATTGCAGCGACCCAGACGGACATATACTGGCATGGGCTACGGAATGATTTTAGATATCAGCAACGGATGTTCCTTTGTTAAGCTTGTACACACTTTAAAATGGTCAATGAACAATAAAAAAAGATAAGTACCAAACTCGTTTTCTACTCAGGATCTCACGGCCATAAATTAATCCATCAGAATAATCACTGAAGTAAATAATCTCTTTCATACCGGGTCAACTCAAAAAAATAGGGGGCACATCCTGGATGTGCCCCCTAAGTTCAGAAAAAGATTATTACTTAGTAACTACCAATTTAAGATACTGAATGGAAGCCCCATTTGTTAAGCGAACAAAATAAATTCCGGTTGCTAAAGCAGAAAGATCAAGGTCAAGATGTTGTTTTCCTTTGCCAAGTTCTGCCTCGATTGGCATGGTAATTTGTTTACCGTGCAGGTCAATTAAACTTACTCCAACCTTACAAGCGGTTGAATTAGTAAACGATACTGTTGCTTTGTTAGATGCAGGATTGGGATAAATCATTATATCAGACTCATTGAACAGGGCGGCTACACCTGTTGCAGGCAATACCATACCTTGTAATGCGAAATCATAATCTTGTTCATCGTTATCGTCATTGGTAATATGCATCATTGCCACACGAGGTCCAATACCTGTTGCATTCAATTGCACAGAGATTGTCATATATCCACCTGCAGGAACTGTGATTGGGAATACCCATGAACCGGGTAAGGTGAAATCTGAGGCATTCATTCCGGTAAAATCAATCCCACTTATTGTCAACTCTCTACTACCCAAATTTTGAATGGTAAATGTCTTAGATTTTGATGAGCCACTGTTCACCATACCAAAATCAGTATTGTCGGTTACTGAAGGGCTTATTTTACCATCATTGATATTCACACCATTTCCAAGAACATTTATCTCCGATTGTGTTGCGGTGCCCTGCAAAGTTATATCATATGGATTTTCATCTAAATCGTTATTGGTGATTATTAAACTTGCATCCTTAATTCCGCTAGCCAGCGGTGCGAATCTTACAACAAGGGTGTACGAGGTATTTGGAGATAATACCAATGGGAATGTTGGACTATTTAACAAAGTAAAGTCAGCCTTATTGGTTCCAGAAATGTTTATTCCGTTAACTATTAAATCAGAGGAGCCTGAGTTTCTAAGTTCGTAAGTTAAAGAAGCATAATTCCCGGTTTTAACTTTACCAAAATCAGTATTATCCAGAGTTGAAGGAAACACATCACCATCAGCAATGATTACATTATTACCCTTCAATTCTATTTCAGGAGAAACACCATTGCTTTGTAGGTTCACATTGTATAAAGCCTCGTCAAAATCATTGCTGTTGATATTCAGTGTTGCAAATTTAACTCCGGTAGAGGAAGGAGTAATTTTTACATTAAGAGTTACACTTGCAGCACCATTAATTGTTAATGGGAAAGACGGAGGATTAACCAAAGAATAATCGGCCGCGCTGGTACCACTAAATGAAATGCCGGAAACTGTTAATGTACCGATTCCGATATTTTGAATGATAAACGATTTTGTTACCGCCCCCCCAACATTCACATTCCCAAAATCAGTATTATCTGAGGTTACAGGCGAAGCATCGCCATCAAGAATAACTTCGTTGTTTCCCGTAAGGGTTATTTCCGGATTTGAATTATAGGTATCGGGATTGTAGAATGAAAGTAATTGTCCTCCCTCTACCAGTTCACCCGCAATCGAATAATGAGCCTGATCAACCGCTAAGAACATTCCTGCACCTAAAATACTTTGCATATCGATAATACCTGATGACTCTTCATCCTGTGTGAGGTAATTAGGTCCACCATTTATAAAACGTGAAGCATCATGTTCTGCAACCTGAATCAACGCATCTGTTGCAATAGTGTATTGCCAAATTTTACCGTTATGCACGTTATTACCCACATCTTCCTGCAGAAGAATATGACCGTAGTTATCAATGGTGATGTTATCAAACATTTTTCCTCCCTCAGTACCGTCTAAAACGGCAGTAATTGTTCCTCCTAATTCAGGTTGAGCTGGATTATAAAAACGCAGCCTCCATAAACGAGTGGGAGAGGTAAACGAATTTGTTGTTACAAAATAAAAGTCTTTTGGATTTGAAGGGTCCCATGCTCCATCTTCCGGGCGAAGGAAATTAGTTACCCCTGCTGCATTACTTTTGGCATTAATTCCAGTTCCTGTTGAATCCCGCACCATCCCTAAATCAACCAGAGAAAAAAGTGTATTGGCAGCAGGGAAAGAGGTGCTTACTTCTGTGGTTAACCCGGATACTGCTACACCGTATAATCTTCCATTTGTTAAGCCGGCCTTATCTATTTCGGTTCCCGTATTAGTCTTATTCCCGATATAAAAATACACCTGACCGGGTGTAGAGTCATCTGTACCGGCAACCACTGTTTTATCAGAAGGTGTTGGACTTGCAACAGCATTCTCGGCACTGAATTTACCGAGATACGGCAATTCGTAGGATTTGCCAGCATTTGCACCGGTTACAATATGCGCGAACAATCTACCGTTATCTCCAGCTTCTTCGCCATTCATAAAAATACGTTCTTGGGTACCTAACCCGGAGGCAGGATTATAAAAAGCCGTTACCGCAGGTAAATCTGCAGAACAAAAACGATTAAATGCAGCCAGCGGGGAAGGATTTGAAGCATTATATTGAATATATCCTGTACCGTTCCATAGGTAAACATTTTTTATAAGGTCACTCCCACTTACAACAGCAAGATTTGATTTATTAATTACCCATTTTGAAACAAAGGCCCCGGCCGATCCGTGCGCACGCGTTACACCAGAGGTGTTGCCGAATTCGTGGTTCATGAGCAGGGTAAATGTTCCATTGCCGTTGTCGAACGCACCAGTACCGTCAGGCGTTCCGCACATTTTGTATCCTCCTACCACATCACCGGTAGTGAGGATGGATGTAAATTTACCTCCTGCGATGGTTGGCAGGAGATACGGTGACTGTGAGCTTGTAGGACCAGTAATACCAGGATCAACCCCCAGTCCGGTTAAAGCAAAATCGTAGGTTCCTTCATCAAAATCATTGCTTACAATATTGATTATTGTATTACGTAATCCAGTTGCACCAGGAGTGAATTTTACAGTAATTGTTTGAGAAGCATTTGCAGCAACATTGAATGGGAAGGTAGGATTACCTGCTAAACTAAAATCAGCTGCATTAGCCCCGGTAAAATTAATTCCTGAAACCGTTAATACGGCCGGCCCTGCATTTTGTATAACAAAAGATTTAGTTTGTATTCCCGGTACCCGTCCGAAATCGGTATTATCATTTATTCCTGGTATCATGTCTCCATCTGCAATATTCTGTCCGTTGCCCTGTACAGTAACTTCAGGATTTGTGATATAAGAAAAATTTGTAGCCGGATTGTAATAAGCCAGAATCTGTCCACCTTCTACCAGTTCGCCTCCAATAGAATAATGAGCCTGGTCAACCAGTAAAAACATTCCGGCACCAAGGATATTTTGCATATCCAATATACCTGAAGATTCTTCATCTTGTGTAAGGTAATTGGGCGCTCCGTTAATAAAACGCGATGGGTCATGCTCAGCAAGCAATACCAATACATCTGTCGCAACCGTGTACTGCCATATTTTTCCAAGATGAGCATTGTTTCCTACATCTTCCTGAAGCAGGATATGACCATAATTATCAAAAGCAATATTGTCAAACATTTTTTGACCTTCAGTTCCATCCAATAAGGCAGTAATAATTCCTCCCTGCTCCGGATTAGTTATATCATTAAAGCGCATTCTCCACAGCCTGCTTGGAGCAGTAAAAGAATTAGTAGTTACAAAGTAGAAATCCCTTGGATTGGAGGGATCCCATGCACCATCCTCAGGGCGCAGGAATGTGGTTACTCCAAGTGTATTACTGCGGCTATTGATGGCCGTTCCGCTGGAGTCGCGGATTGAGCCAAGATCAACAAGGGTAAATACCGTATTGGCTGAAGGTATGGAAACTGAAGACTCAGTAGTGAGGCCGTTTACCTTTACACCATAGAGCTTGCCGTTGCTCAGGCCCGCCTTATCAATTTCAGTTCCGGTGCTGGTTTTGGTTCCCACGTAAATGTACACCTGTCCGGGAGTGGAATCATCCGTACCGGCCACAATGGTTTTGTCACCGGGGGTAGGATTGGCCAGCAGGTTTTCGGCACTGAATTTACCGAGGTAAGGGAGTTCGTATGATGTACCGGCATTGGCACCCGTGAGGATGTGCGCAAACATGCGACCGTTATCCCCTGCCTCTTCGCCATTCATAAAAATACGCTCTTGTGTACCCAAACCAGTGGTAACATTATAAAAAGAACTTATAGCAGGAAGATCGGCTGAACAGAAACGATTGAAAGCAGCAAGAGTTGAAGGTGTTGTAGAATTATAGGTGGTATAACCTGTTCCATTCCACAGGTTAACATTTTTCACAAGGTCTGAACCACTTATCACAGACAAATCAGATTTATTAATTACCCATTTTGACACGAATGCACCGATAGAGCCATGCGCTCTGGTAACTCCAAGAGTGTTTCCAAACTCATGATTCACTAAAAGTGTAAAAGTGCCATTACCATTATCGAATGCGCCTATTCCATCAGGAGTTCCGCACATTTTATATCCTCCGCTTACTGTATCGCCAGCAGTTAAAATAGAAGTAAATCTTGCAAACGGTAAAACCGGATTCAGATATGGAGTTTGAAAAGTTGAAGGGCCAGTTAAACCCATGTTTAAGTTAATACTCGCTGGTGTATAATTCTGTAATTTATTTGATCCACTTAAACGGTAAGTTACCAAGTGACTTAAGGTTGTGGTTGGAAGTGCAATTCCATTTGCCAGCGGGCAGGTTTGCCCGAAATCATTGTCATTACAAAGAGCAATGGTACTGTCATTAATGATGGCCAAACCTTCTGCCTTATCATAAACCGAAGGCCACGAATTAGCCAACAAATCCATAAGTAAGGTTTTTCTAACTGCTTTGAGATTGTAAGCAGCCATTCCTGCTGAATCTACCAGCGCCTCAAGTGTGCCACTTCCGTATAATCCTGAATGAACCGCAGATGCTCCATTAATATTTATCTGGTATATTCTCTTGATATCTGAAGTGCCTCTTGCGGCAGCTTCAATAACTAAAAAAGTACTGTCATTAATGGCAGCCATATCGCCTATTTTCCAATCTCGTAACCGAATTTGATTTGCACCACTGGCCCCGATAATTCCATCATTCAGGTAAACCAACATACGGGTTGCATTGTTGGAAGGATCAATTTCAAGAATCCGGTGAATGCGGGTTCCCTCTCCTATTGATTGTGTAGGGTAAAGTATCGGACTTTGAATTATTGCATAAACTTTCCCATTGGGGGCAATGCAAATTCCTTCAAAACCTCTGTTGTTTTTGCGATATTTAAATACAGTATCAATTTGAACATCTACTGATTGTACGCCTGGCAAATTTGCATAAGGTGTATACCTTTTTAGTAACACCCCATTCGGATTAACCTTCCAAATAGTTGGCCCACCTTCTTCACAAATCCAAAAATTACCGTCTTTATCCACAATGATTCCTTCCGAGTCAATCCCGAACGTATCTTTAGGAGCGGTTTTTAAACTAAAATTTGCGCATGTAAGCACCGTATCTGTTGAAGCAACTTCAGAAGCTGTGCTACCTAAACCAGTAGGATTAATTATCCCACTGGCTGGTAGTCCGTTTGGTCTTTTTATGGTTATAGTTTGTAAAATCTGTAAAGTTGAACCTACAATGCGAATACGGTGTATTTTAGGAGCATAGTTTGGAAAGGCATACATTTTATCATAGGTGGGAGTACACCCAACCGGATTAGCACTTCCGCAATCCACGTTAACTCCCCGATCGGAAACGGTCCAGAACTCCTTTCCATTAGTCCCTGGAATCGGGAATAGGCCCGAAAAGCCGGCCTCTCTAAAGTTAATACCTTGGAAGGTGCCAATTGCAGGGGAATTGTTATTTACATAATCCTGCATTAAACTGATTTGTGCGATGCTCTCTGTTTTAAACAAGAACATTGAACAAAAAAGAATCAATAAAGTGGTTGTTTTTATCTTCATATTTGTTTCGTTTTGTTGAGGCAAAACAAGCATGTGTATGTTTCATCAATGTGGTTAAAGAATGATGAAATAATTAAGAGAGTTGATTTAAAATTACATTAAAGCTACTTTTAAATAACAAATAATAAACTTTCAAAAAATAACTACTCATTAATTGTCGCGCGAGGGTAAAAATGAAGTAGAACTATATTAAATTAGACCAAAAACGGTAATAGCTTTGGCTATTTTAGCTTATTTTCGAACGCACTTGAGCAATGAATAAAAAAACAGCAACCATAATCCTTATTTCAGCATATATCGCATTATCGGCCTTTATACCAAATCAGGAGGATGAACCGCTGAAAGATTACTTAAAAATTCCCGGACCAATTCAGTTTAATCAAACCGGATTTCAGCTTGTATGGACCACCCGCACCGGACATAATTACTACCGGCAACAATACCTACCACCATTACAAAGCATGAAAAACTACGACCGCTTTGTGATGATTGAAGTGGTGAAAGGGAAAAATACACAGCGCGAACAAATTGCCATTCAAACAAAACAAATACGCGAACGTAAATTATATGACGAGCTGGCGAAGTACGAATTATTTGAAAAACTGAAACCAGATGAATACGTTCTGGAATTTAGCAGCAGCGAAACCATAAGGGGCGAAACAACCTATATGGAATGGAATATTTACCGCTATATCAACCTGAAAAACGTAAACAACAAATCCGGGGTGATGATTATTGGATACCACAGCCATGCCAGCGGAAAATACATTGACGGTTTTAACAGTACCATTCAACGGGAACGAATGAGCCTTATTCAGCAACTAAATCAGATGGAAATCCCTAAAATAAATTAAAATTCCACTTTTATCCGGATGAACTTTTACCCCCGATTGGTTTTTCATTTCTTTGGTATGTGTACTAAAAAATTATTTAACCCGTTATCAACGAAATTTATTCGCATATGAAACCCATGCGCAAGATTATCGTAGGACTGTTACTGCTTACAGCTACACGTGTAGAGGCCCAAAAACCTTCCTATTTAGTAGGGATCAGCGGCAGTGCTGCTATTGGTAAATTATACGGAAACTCCATTCTGAAAATGCATAAGTATGCCCCCGGATTTTCAGGTGGTTTGACGTTTGAAATGAAAATGAAACAGAATTTTTCCTTATGTACCGCCCTTCAGTTTGACCGGAAGGGAGATTTATTTGAAACCAATATGACCGGATTTGGTCCCAATCCGGTAGATTTAACAAAATTTCATTCCCGGTTAAGTTACCTTACCATTCCTTTAGCACTGCGCAAAACAATTGGCAAGAAATCACAATACTTTGTAAACATTGGCACTTATGCCTCTTACCTTCTTAGCTATACCTTGATAACCGAAAACAGCCTTGGCCGAAACAAAACGACAGCATCGGGGTTTAATCCAATTGACATAGGAATTATTGCAGGTGCCGGAGTGCAATTCCATCTGGTAAAGAATTACCGTATTTCTTTTGAAGCGAGAGAAAGCCTTGGTTTGCTTAACATCAGCTCCCTGCCGGTTATCAATAATGGCACGATAAAAACAAATTTTATTCAGCTTCTCATTGGAGTGAGTAAATTAAAAGAACCTTCATAAAGAAAAGAACGCAAGAGCTGGCAACATCATTCTGCTTAGTTAAGGATGTTTCCTTAAAATTAACGGTATACCCACCCTTATCAAATAAACCTGCTTTCGCGCTTGACAACCATTTTATTTTCACCTAAGTTTGACTAATAAATGGTGATTTTATGCTAAAACGTTTTTTTATTATTCAGTTACTTTTAGCTCCGGTATGGGTTATGGCTCAAACAGGTACTGTGGCCGCAGGTGGTAATGCCTCCGGAACGGGGGGGAGTGTTAGTTTCTCGGCCGGACAAATTGTTACGAACCCCGTAAGCGGAACAAACGGCAAACTAACTCAGGGCGTTCAACAACCTTACGAAATCTTTGTTGTTACAGGTATTAAAGAAAACTCCATACAGCTGAAAGCGATCGTGTACCCAAATCCTGCCTTAGGTTTTGTGGTATTATCCGTGGAGCAAAAAGATATAAGCGGCATGACCTGCGTACTCACCGACATGCAGGGTAAAGTGATAAGCAGCCAGGAAGTGAAAAGCACACAAACCAGAATTGACCTGAGTCAACTGGCACAAGGTGCTTATCAGTTGCAGGTTTTTCAAAATAATGAGTCGGTTAAAATATTTAAAGTGATAAAAAAATAATTCAATGAAAAAGATAATTACCCTTGTTGCCGTTTTAAGTTTTGCGGCAGCATTTGCTCAATCACCGGATAAAATGAGTTATCAGGCTGTAATCCGAAACAGCAGCAATGCCTTAGTTGCCAACACGGCTGTGGGTGTTCGAATAAGTATTTTGCAGGGTTCTTTATTTGGTGCATCGGTGTATGTAGAAACGCAAACACCCACCACCAATGCCAACGGATTAATCTCCATTGAAATTGGCAGCGGAACACCGATAAACGGAACCATGGCAGCCATCAATTGGGGCAATGGCCCTTATTTCATTAAAACCGAAACCGACCCCACGGGCGGAACCAATTACACCATTACCGGAACCTCTCAATTACTTTCAGTGCCCTATTCATTGTATTCGAAAAAAAGCGGCTATGATGGCGACAGCAGTTCAACCAATGAATTGCAAACAATGAGTAAAAGCGGAAATACCATCACGCTTTCAAATGGTGGAGGTAGTTTTTCTATAAATGACTATCAAACTATTTCCCGGGCAGGGAATACGGTAACCTTATCAAACAGCGGTGGATCATTTTCTGTGAACGATGCCGACTCTAACCCTTCCAATGAATTACAAACTCTTACCCAGAATGGTTATTCAGTAAGCCTTTCCAATGGAGGCGGAACAATTAACATTGCTGATGGGGATACTTCATTCTGGAAAAAAAACGCATCTAATATTTATTTTAATCAGGGAAATCTTGGAATTGGATTAACGAATCCATTGCACCGGCTCCATCTTAGCGGCAATGCTTCCTATTCCTCATTCTATGCCTCGAATATCGGTGCTCAACTCGACTTTTCGGGGGGCAATGTAAGCACCAGTTACTATCATGGACTTCGTGTAGACCTTACTTCGGGAGGTGATGGCATTTACCGAGGCATAGCAGGAATAGTACACGGATCAAGCACCAATTCTTGTGCGGGGGTTTATGGCCGGTCTGATAGTTCTACTTTTATTAACCGCGGAGTAAATGGACTTAGCAATGGGAGTGGATTATACAATCAGGGGGTATTTGGTCGCAGTGACGGCAACGGTGATAATTCGGGGAATTCACAAAACATTGGTTGCTTTGGATACGCAACCAATAACTACAATTACAACTTTGGTGTTTTCGGTACATCAGACGGTAGCAACGGAATTAACTACGGGGTTTATGGATATGCTACCGGAGGCAGTTCAAACTATGCGGGCTATTTTAGCGGAAATGTGACCGTTACCGGAACTTTTTCAAACCCTTCGGACCAGAAACTGAAAACGAATATTGTAAACCTCGAAAGCCCTATTGCCCGGCTAATGAAACTACAGGTGAAATCGTATAATTACATTACACACCCTGCTATACAACTGCCCAAAGGAAAACAGTTTGGTTTTCTGGCTCAGGATATGGAATTGTTGTTTCCCGAGTTAGTACAGTTGCAGCAACAGGTTACCCCAAGTGTAAATGGTGAAGCCTCCACTCCTTTTGAATACAAAGCCATCAATTACCTTGGAATGATTCCGATACTCACCCGTGCCATACAAGAACAACAGCTCCTTATTGAACAATTACAACAACGTATATCCGAACTGGAGATGAAAAAATAACGGGAGTATGAAACCGCTTTGGGTTATTCTCATTTGTTTTTATTTTGTTACCCATTCACAGGGAATTTACGCTCAGAAAATAAAACGATGGAATGGCAAAGGCTCCGAATGGCAGAATGATACACTCAAGTTAATAACCGAACATCACTTTTTAAAAAAATTTGGTTGGTCGTTTCCTGATATTAAAAGCAAACCCTTCGCATTCAATGAGCAAGGAAAAGCATCCTTTACCTGGAATCTGATACCGGCAACCCTACATCAATCAGGTGAAACGCTTATTCTTGAGTACAACGGGGAAAAATATGTATCCGGGAAAAAAATATCCCAAAGTGAAATGTATATTGACAGGGAAAAGTTGCCTAAAATCTCTGTGACCACTGATGTGCTGACCCCATATAGTACATGGGTAGATCAACAGGTTCCGGTTACCCAGTACCGGGAAGAGTGGTATTACGTATATGATGCCCAATTTAAAACCACCTACCGGGTTTGTAAACACGTGCCCTATACAACTTATGAATACAGAAGTGTACTGGTGAATGTGATGAAGAAAGAAAAACAAACTTCCTTGCAGCCGTATATCCCGTCATACAGTTATTATGAGTTCCCGCTTCCATCCGGAACCATTCTGGTTTATCAGACATCCCCCGACTCTTATTTTATTCAAAACGGCTCTTTTCTGAGTGCGGAAACAAAGGAAGGAATTGAATACATTTTTATGGATAAAGATGCCGATGGAATATATACTGGCCCCGAAGACATGATGATGCTTTATAAAAACGGGAATGATAAGAAAGAAAACAGTCCCGCAGATATACCCGGATTCAGTACTAACCAATGGTATCTGCTCGAGGAAATCGAAAAAGAATTTCTTACTGATATTTGGGTGAGTTATCCGCAACTGATTGTAGTAAACCATAACAATGTATACCGAAATATCAGCGAAACGGGAAGTATTAGCTTTAATAACCTTTTACCGGGATCGCTGGTTTATGTTAACGGGAAATCGGGTCACTTTAAACCGGGGAAAAAATATCCAATCCCTTTTGGTTTTTACCGACTGAGCATTACACGGCCGGGTAGCAGGCCTTTAGTTTTAAATGTAGAAGTAAATACGCAACACCCGCAATTGGAAATAGATTGTCGTATAACAAAGAACCAAGCGGGTGTGGTAATAAAAAATATTTGCTGCGGTTATTCGGTATGGCTGGAAAATGAAGCAGCCGGTTTCAAAAAAGGTTTTGTGAATGAACCAACCATGCGCGTTCCTGCCGGAAAAATTAAAGTAACCATGAAAAGTGACGGAAAAAATATTATCCGGTTTTATGACGTGAAGGAAGGCGATGTACTGCTTATTGACTTTACTGAAGAGCTGGGAAAAGAAATAGAGTAAGGATGCCAGGTTAAGGTTATTTTGCAATAATTGAAACCCTGCGAAAAACAGCCTAGTTCTTTTTATCGTCTTGTAAATAAAACGTGGTAACTTTTAAATGCGGACTTATCTGACGCGAGAAGCTACAGGCAGTAGCCACTATGGCTCTCCCCGACCTGCGATTGGCATACACAATATACCTTGCCCCCTTTTTAAAAAGAAAGCCACATTTGCTGAGAGAAGGAGTTTTAATGACGATATTTTTTTTTACTACCCCTTTAAAAATACTATCCGTTGTAAAACGCACTTGATATCCGTTTTTGAATTTACGCACAGCCGTTACCTGTCCGGTTACAATTACCCCGGCACTTTGTTTACCCATTACTTCGGGGCAATCGCAAGCCTTGCTGAAAAATACCCAACCTAAACACAGAAAAAACAGTCCAATTCGTAAATCCATACCGCAAGATAAGAAACGGTTTGCACTTGCGGCATATTGCCACAATATTTTATCACATTATTTTTAGTATATAATAATCTCATGAGTTTTGGTCTGCGTTGAGGAACTTTTTATAATGCTTATATGTATCTCCAATCCGATGCACTGACTGGCAACAACAAGTCCTTTCAACTGATCACAGCTCATATACCTTCTAAGACAATAACCCTTTTACGCTGGGTGGTTTTGAGGCCGGATATATTGGAACTGTTTTTACTTGGGCAGGTACATAAAAATGCGGTCCTTACCTGACTGATTGCAATTTTGATAAGGGGGTATACATACCTCGCTGTCTGACGAAAAGCTATCAAGAAATTTTTTATATCTCCCTGTTTTCAGGTATACTTCATTTTCGCTTTTTGCGGTGACATATACCATGTAGGATCTCAGCACCTTTGTTCTCGTCATCTGAAGCAAAAGCGAATGATGAAATGTTCAAAACAAAAACAAAAAATTAAACCAACACATATCATGAAAACAGTACGAATTTTCCTTACCCTTTTAACTACTGTAGCTATGAACCTGTCAACACCAGCTCAAACCAATTCTTTAAAAGCAAATGAAGTACATATTGAAATGAGTTACGAAGATGGATTGGTGAATATTGAATGGAGCACTCAAAAAGAAGTAAACTCAAGTTACTTTTTAGTAGAAAAATCTACCGACAGTTCCCATTACAGCGCAGTTAAAATGGTAAGTGCTGCAGGCAATTCCGGTTTCGCACGTAAATACCAATTCACCGATACTGAAATTCCGGTAGACAAAGTATATTACCGTGTTACGCTGTTCACCATGAATGGACAACGAACCGCTTCGGTAGCCGTACCCACTACCATTATTAATATTGGCAACCTAGCCGGGAAATACCCCCCTCCCTGTTTTCAGGTATATCTTATTTTACCCGTTTGCGGTGATTTATCGCAGGCCGTGTTGTTGCACCTTTGTTCTCGTCATCTGAAGCAAAAGCGAATGATGATATGTTCAAAACGCAAAACAAAAAATTTAAACAATACATATCATGAAAACATTAACCACCACCTTTAGCCTTTTAATCGCTTTATTTTGCACTTTCCCAGTAATAGCCCAAAACACCGGCAGTAAAACAAATCAGGTAGCCGTTGAAATTACACTCGAAGACGGACAAGTTGTTTTAAACTGGAATACTGTAAAAGAAATTAACTCCAGCTATTTTCTGGTTGAAAAATCGACTGACGGAATACATTTTACCCAAATAAAAATGATAACCGCTGCCGGCAACTCAAATTTTGCCCGCAACTACACGTATACTGATAGCGAAACAACTACCGGTAAGGAATATTACCGTGTTACCCTTGTAACCATGAATGGGCAACAGATGGTATCGGCTTCGGTTCCTTTTGCCAATTCATCAGCAACAAATACACTGGCAGTTAAATAAGTTTGGTTAATTGAAATTATTATCTAAGTTTGGTTTTTATTCACCTTATTAATTCAACTAAATTCTTAACCGTATGAGTACACCCTTTAACCCAGCAAATCCATTTAACTTAAGAGGAGTAAACATCAGCCCCGGAATGCCTGACGGAACCTCGGCTAAAAACAATGTGTATTATTACCTCATCCTGATTGATGTTGTACAAAATCAGGTGGCTAGTGGAGGTGTGAACGCTGAACTTTTTGTTCCGCTCAACTTTCAGGAAACGGGCAACACCCTTACCTATGCTTATAACGCCATGTTGCAAGTCCCCGTGGATCCTTCCACCGACCCCAATCAAGTGATGCAAACTCTTGCCCTCCCCCTTTACACCAATCAAAAAATTGATAAGCCCGACCCCAATCAGGATGGTAATAACCTTACCATCACCATTGCCACACAAGACCAGAATGGCAATCCATTACTTATCTCGGGTAATCCCAATTCAAGAAAACCTCCGGTTTTTCCTGTATTGAATGGCACCAACGATATAGTAGGCGTTGAGGTTACAAGCTACACGGATGGAAGTTCCAATTGCGTTTACATGGCTAATCCGGGCATAACAAACGATATTAATTGTGCATCCGTTTACTCGTATAAAAACATAAGCTCAGGCGAGGAACAGTACTTTCTGTATTTCCAGTATCAATTGCCCGGCACTTCGCAATTCTCCTGGCAAAATCAGTTACCCGGTCGAAATGATCAGGGTGGAGTAGCTGCAGTAGGAGGTGTTGCAGGCACTGCCGCCTCCTGGCCATGGATAGTACTTCTTCAACCCGGTGTGCAGGTTGATCCTTCTCAACCACCGGGAGAACAGGGAATAGCCTTTAACACTCCTATAGAGGGCATGCAATACATATCGCTGTAACCTAAAAATTTCCATACCGATTTTTGTGTATTCCCTGTAGTTGTATGTATATGGATTAAAGAGCAATCAGTACCTAAATTTCCGAATCATGAAATTAATTCAGTTACGCCTTCTGGTTATTCTGTGTATCGCCCGTTTTCCGCTTTATGCGCAAACCGACAATTCACGTTTTTCTACCGGCCTGTTGCATTGGATGCATGCAACACCACATACCCAGCAAGTGGTGAGGTTCAAAATGAACAGCCTTTCTTACCTGAGTGCCTTGATAAAAGTGAACTCTACAGTAAATGAAAATCAATTGCACCAACTGGGGATTCTTATCGGAACCAAAGCCGGTGATATATGGACGGTAAGAGTTCCCGAAGAAAACATGATGACCTTTACGCAGGTTAAAGGAATTGATTTTATTGAGCTTGACAAACAGGTTCGTCCACTCATGGATTCGGTAAGGTATTTTACCGGTATTGATTCAGTTCACCAGGGAATTGATTTACCACTCTTATCAGGAAAAGGAGTAGTAGTGGGTATAGTTGATCATGGGTTTGATTATACACACCCTATATTTTATGATACCAGCTATTCCAGATTACGTATTCAACGTGTCTGGGATCAACGGATTTCAGGCAATCCTCCTACGGGATTCAGTTACGGCACCGAATACAAAGACACCTCCGGCATATTGCAAAAAAAATATTCCACCACAACATTTGACCACGGCACTTCAGTAAGCTCGGTTGCTGTCGGTTCGGGATACGGTAGTTTAAACAACAAACAGTACAGAGGGGTAGCTTATGATTGCGATATCGTTTTGGTGGAGTCGAATGCAGATTCAACAGAATTCGGAGTATTTACTTATGCCACCTTGATTGATGGGTTTAATTATATTTTCACCTATGCCGAATCGGTTGGGAAACCGGCTGTCATCAATCTCAGCCTTGGGGGTTCTGATGGTCCTCATGATGGCACCTCTTTGTTCAGCAAGGCTTGCAAAAACCTGATTGGCCCGGGGAAAATTATTGTTTTAGCTGCCGGAAATGATGGACAAATACCCATACACCTGCAAAAAACATTTACCTCTTCAGATTCAATGATTACAACCACCGTGAAATTTGTTACTAACTGGGATGATTTTGAACTATGGGGAGACACGGGCAAATCTTACTGCCTTGAAATCGGTTTATTTTCAAATGGAATAAAAGGTGCCAGCACACAAACCATATGCCTCGACAAAATTTACAGAAACCTGGTATTAGTAGGTACCGATCAGGACACCAGTTTTATTTCAATCGGCTCCGAAGTGAATGCCCTAAACAATAAGCCTCATTTTGCCGTAAGAATGAAACACCTGACATCAGATTCCATTTACTTAACCGTTAAAGGAACTTCGGGAACGGCACACCTCTGGGTTTATGGAGAGTTTAGAGGAAACGGAACCTGGGCTACAGAAGGAGATTCCCGGTTTTCGGTAGGTGAATACGCCTGTTCTCCTTCCTGTATATCGGTAGGAGCTTATTCTACCCGAACTTCATGGAAAAGTTTAGATAACCAGGTAATACCTGTACCTTCAACTATTGTGAAAGCAAGAGGCGACCTTGCCTTGTTTTCCAGTCAGGGACCTACCATGGATGGCCGGATAAAGCCGGAGATAACGGCTCCCGGATCAATGACAGGGACGGCTACAAATTCATTTTCTCCTTCTTTCAGAATCGGGGGTTCCTTATATTATTGCTCGGTAAAAAAATACTTGTCCCCCAGAAACAACAGGAACTATTATTATTCCATGACGCAGGGTACATCGGTTGCCGCCCCGGTAGTAACGGGTGCTATTGCGCTACTGCTTCAGGTAAATCCAAATCTAACTGTAGATCAAATCAGGCAAATATTAATTGCCACAGCTATCAAAGACTCCTTCACCACTCAGAGTCCCGACCCAACACTTTGGGGTGCCGGTAAACTGAATGTGTATGGTGCCATTAAAGCTACCATTTTAGCTGCCGGAACCATCCCGGTTCCAAAAAATGAATCAGCAATTAATGTATATCCTAACCCTAATAATGGAGCATTTACGGTAGAATATGAGGCTGAACAATCCGGCTATTTTTGGGTAGAAATAAGTAACCTGACCGGACAACTGGTACATCAGCAATCATGGGAGCTTAAAGAAGGAGAAAATAATTTACCGATTGATTTATCAGCCTTAGGAAAAGGTATTTATTTGCTCACAATTACCGGGAATGGCGGCCAAGTGGTAAAAAGGGTTGCCGTTAACTAAATAACTGATTTCTGACCCTAAAAGGCCTCCTCCCTGTTTTCAGGTATATCTGATTTTACCCGTTTGCGGTGATTTACGGCAAACGGGGGTGTTGCACCTTTGTTCTCGTCATCTGAAGCAAAAGCGAAAGATGATAGGTTCAAAACACAAAACAAAAATTTAAACAACACCACCCATGAAAACAGTAACCACCACCCTCGCCATTTTTGCTTTCCTTGTAATAACTCTATCGGCCAGCGCTCAAAATACCATTTCAAAAACAAACGAAGTACACGTTGAAATGAGCTATGAAGATGGCTTAATGAATATAGAGTGGAACACCCAAAAAGAAGTAAACAGCAGCTATTTTCTGGTAGAGAAATCAAGTGATAATGTACACTTCACAGCCGTAAAAATGGTACCTGCATCCGGTAACTCCACCTTTACCCGCCATTATCAATATACAGAAACCGAAGCCAGCGATGGAAAAGTATACTACCGTGTTACCCTGGTAACCATGAACGGTCAGCAAATAGCTTCGGCTCCGGTCATGACAAACACGTTAAGTCTGGCAAATATGGTAAGTAAATAAATTCAACAATCCTGTTTATTTAGTACATTTGATCATTCATCACCTAATCCCATCATCCTGAAGAATAAGAAAACTCACATGCGAAAAATCCGGTCGGTTATTAATTTACTCCTGTGGTTTATTTTTCTACCCTCAGTTTTTGCTTTATCATCACAGGCAGCTTCGCTTTCAGATACCATTAAAATTAATCAATTGCTCAAACAGTCGGTATCAATGCAACGGGTTAATGAAGATTCCTGTTACACATTGGCAGCCGAAGCTTACAAATTATCCCAGCAAATAAATTACAAGAAAGGAATCCGTGGGGCATTTATCTTAATGGGATCCGTACTGATGACCCAGGGGTATAACGATTCGGCACTAGGTTTTATCAACGAAGTCATTTTGATAGGCAGGTCATTAAAAGAAGACAGAACGATGGCCAGAGGCTATTTACTTAAAAGCTACATAGCACAGGCCAAAGGGCAGAAAGATTCGGCCTTTGCCAATCTTTATCAAAGCCTGTTTTACAGTGAAAAAATACATGATACACTAACCATTATTCAGACACATACGGCCATGGGCGATATGAATTTTGACTACAAAGAATACGGACAGGCCTTAGAGAGTTACGAAACAGCATTGGTATTGGCCCAAAAAGCCGTTCTTATAAAGGAACAAAATGATGCGCTTACCGGAAAGGGAAACGTATTGTACAAACAAGATCATTTTAATGAGGCATTGCAATGTTACTTAAAAAACGACTCCATCGGCAAAATCATTCACGATGATATCGGCAATGCACAAAACCTGAATAATATCGCCCTGTGTTATGCCGGATTGAAACGAACAGCCAAAGCTCTTTCCTATTATGTAAGGGCGCTTAGCGCCTATAAAAAATTCGGGATGCAAAGCGAAGAGGTTAATGTGTACTATAACATGGCTATTCTTTACAAAGATATAAACCAACCGGACAGTGCCATTTACTACCTTACGCTTTCATCGGCATTGGCAAAACAAATTCATGAACCGGAACAAGTGATGGAATGTTATAAACTGCTGGCCGAAGTATGGGCAGATAAAGGGGATTACCTGAAGGCCTACCAGTTCCATGTACAGTTTACCACCCTGAACGACTCATTATTGAATGCCGAAAAAATTGCCAGCATTAGTGAGATGCAAACCAAATACGATACGGAGAAAAAAGAACAACAGATCGTATTGCTCGATGAACAAGGTAAAACACGCAAAGCACAACGTAACTTTTTTATTGCAGGCAGTATTGTATTGCTGCTAGGTTTATTCGTATTAGGGTTCTACTATTGGCAGCGGCAAAAGCTGGCAAAGAAAAATGAACAGATTGCCCGGCAAAAAATTGAAGGATTGCTGAATGAAACGGAAATAAAAACCTACAATGCCATGATAGAAGGACAGGAAGAAGAACGCAAACGCATTGCCACCGATTTACACGACCGACTGGGTAGCATGCTGGCCACTGTAAAACTACTTTTCAGCTCGTTAGACACCAAAATTGACACCATCCAGAAAGAAAACAATGAACAATTTTCCACCGCTAAAAACCTGCTGGATGAAGCCTGCAGTGAAGTAAGGCGCATTTCGCATAACTTGAGTTCGGGTATTGTAATGAGTTTTGGTTTAGTTCCCGCTTTGGAAGAACTTTGCCACAGCGTAGATCAAAGCAAACTGATAAAATGTAAATTGATGGCCTTTGGCTTGAATGAACGTCTTGACCAATCTATTGAACTTGGAGTGTACCGAATGATTCAGGAAATTTTCAGTAATATATTAAAACACGCTAAAGCAAGTAAGGTTACCGTACAGCTAAACCATGTGGAAGGGTCATTAAATGTGACTATAGAAGATGACGGAACAGGTTTTAATGTAGAAGAAAAAAGAAAAAGCGGAGGAATGGGTTTACAAAATCTGGAAAAGCGGGCAGCACAGCTGAACGGAGTTTATACGGTGGACTCCCATCCGGGCAAGGGAACCATCTCTATTATTGAAATTCCCACAACCATTTAATTGTATGATAAAAATAGCCATTGCAGACGATCATCAAATGTTTATTGACGGGATTAAATCCCTGCTGAAAGGAAACAAAAACATGCTGGTTTCGGTGGAAGCCAATAACGGGGAACAATTGCTTTCTCTGCTGAAAGAGCACCAAACAGAGGTAATTCTGATGGATGTAAACATGCCTGTAATGGACGGCATTGAAACCACCAAACAGGTAAAAAAACTGTTTCCCGAAATAAAAGTCATTATGCTAACCATGTTTGGCACCCGCGACTATATTGAAAAACTGCTGCGGGCCGGAGCCAACGGTTATATTCTGAAAAATACCGGAAAAGAAGAACTGACCATCGCCATTGAAAAAGTAATGCAGGGTGAATCGTATTTCAGCAAAGAAGTAACCGAACGTATTATGGAGGGATTGCAGGGTAAGAAAGCGGAAACCAACCCCATGATGGTGGAACTAACCGAACGCGAAAAAGATGTACTGCGGCTAATTGCTCAGGAACTTACTTCACACGAAATAGCCGAGAAGCTATTTATCAGCTTTCATACGGTGGAAACTCACCGTAAAAATCTCATCAGCAAATTGCAGGTAAAAAATATTGCAGGATTAGTGAAATATGCAGTGCAAAACGGATTAGATAACGGATAAAAAACCTTCCTTACACCTCTTCAATAATCCTTGCTCCATTATCACTATCAGCCATTGGTTCGTCCGATTCACCTAATTTCCCCTTTGCAAAATCATTGGCAAAATCAACAAATACCTTATAGGCCTGAGTGAACGTGAATTTTTTCTCCGATGACTTTTCAATGATATTTCTTCTTCCAAGTGTATTTAAAAACTGCTTGCGCGACTCCGAATCCTGCAGCTGTTTATTGCTCTTGATTAAATCGGAATAGGGAGAATTATCGAAGTAATTATCCAATTGCTCCAGTTCAAACTCGGCATATTGCAATTCCTCCAGGAAATTTTTTCCGTCCTTATCCAGCTCATAACAAAGTATGGCAAAGAAAATACAGATATCGCGGGATAACTGTTCGTTGGTTTCATACGAGAGAATATACCCGTAATCCGATTTCAGTTCCAGTTCATATTTAAAACTCTCTTTGAAAAAACGCTCGTAAAACTGCTGGTTGTTTTTTAATTCAATAAATTTAGGATCGCTGGCCAGAATAAACTTTCCGTCCATCAAATCGCCTACTATGTCGCGGTGGTATCTAGGAAATTCCATATTTTAAAACTTTAATGGGTGGTACTCTTAAGGTCATTTGGGTGGTGCGCACTACTTTTTTGTCAGCTTCGGGATCAAACTCAAGCATAATCCCTTCTTCAAACAATAAAGTGGTTAAGGCAAAAAATTTGTCGGTATCTACCGTTTTGTATTCCGATTTGAGCGTGCTGCCGGCCCAGTCAAAGAAATTATTCATCGGCAGTTTGCTCATCATCAATTCGCGGTAGCGCTCCTTATTAAACAGCCACATATTGGCCTGCACATCCTGCTCATCGATAATAACTACCTCATCCCCGGCAAACTGTTCCATATATTCCTTGGCATTATAGTACATGTCGTTGCTGTAAGGATAATCACGGAATAGCTTAAACACGCGAGGAACAGGAACTTTATGCGGCTTTTTCAAAAACTCTATCCATCCGGTAAGAATCATATTTTCGGTGCGGATACGCTCAATCAACGGCAATAGCTCATTGGTAAGAATTTTTGACTGACGCAATAAATCATCATTTGTTTGCACCAGAAAATTATACGTTTTCTCAAATTGCTGCCTCACCATTTCATCGTCAAAATTGAGCCTGCGTACGTTCACGTAATTCGAAATATCGAACAGGCGATTGGTGATGGACTGGCTATGGTTTACATCTAAAATCTGATTGAGCGGGCTGATATAATAATCAATCCAGAAACTGGCCTTACGCACTTTTTCCTGGTAATCTATTTTGTCTACGTTCGATTTTAATTCACGGGTTTCTACCAGCAACCGAAGCGTATTTTTCTCTACCGACTCTGAGAAATCTTTAATCTCACCATACAAATCGCTGATGCGCTGCATCAGAATATTCCGGTCTTTATTAATTCCTTCGCGTATTTTCTTAAACAACTCCCCGATGGAGTGTGCATACTTCTCAATGGTTTCGGGAAGCAACGGACGAAATTCATTGAAAACAAATTCAAAGAAATTAAAATACACTCCACGTATCTCGTAGTCGTCTCCAACTTTTTTCAGGATTTTGTATTCGTTGAGCTGCGGTTCTATGGCTTGCTGATGTGTTTTCAATATTTCCTGCAGACGTTCTTTTTTTATAAATCCGTCTCTCGTTTGAGCATCAAATAAATCCTTGATTGGTTCAAAATACGTGTGCAGGAAATTAAGTATGGTTTTTGGTTCTGCTTTCATTGGCAACCTCTCTTCCTTTCCGTCATGACTGAACTTGTTGAATAAATCTCCTTTCTCATTCCCTTATGCTTTTGCATTATCAACCACTTCTCCATAAGCTGCATTTACCTTTTCGCTGATATTGATTTTACCGGCTGAAGGGAAAATGAAGTAGTATTTACCAAATCCCGGTACCGCGTCAGGGGCAGCAAAAATAGGAATGAAATGATGCTCCTGACAGAAACGAACAAGCTCCGGACGGTTTTGCTTGTCAATGGTAGCCACCTCATCAATAAACAACGAAATGCGGTTTTCATTATCGTTAATGGCTAGCCTGTTGATGATACTCATGATAATCACCAAACGAATCATTTTATCCGTTCCATCCGACTCAATCTGCTCTCCCAAATCAACCGTTTTATTCTGGCCCTTTTTACTTAATGAAAGCTGAATATCGAACAGATCATCGAAATCAATCTTTTTACCAGTATCAAGGTAGTTGTTCAGAATTTTAAGATTCTCTGAATGGTCAAATTCAAAAATAAGTTGTCCTTTGATTTGTTGAATCTGGCTTATTTTTCTCACCTCATCTACCAATCGTTTATTATCAATTAGTTCGATTCTCAGGTTTTCGATATCAGAAATGCGTGCCTGAGAAAGTTTGGTATTGAATTTATTTACCACAAACTCGCGAAACTCTTCGTATCGTTTCAATATGGTATAAGCCGGATTCGCAAACTGGGTACTGATACTTTCAAGCAAAGCCGAAATACTGTTTTCTTTATCCTCTATCAAAGCTACCTCTTCTTCCACATACTGAATAAACTCTTCTTCGCTGGCAAAAGTACTTTGCAAACGCTCGCGTAATTTATCAAACAGTTTGTCCTTGTTATTTTTCAGAATGATGCGGTCGGCCTGATTCAGTTTAATTTTATTGTACAACTGATCAAGACTCTCACTTGTTTCATATTCCTCACCGGCAATACCCATTTCTATGAGTTCTCGGTAGTACTCGGCAATTTGTTTGATACGGTCCTCACGCTTTTTCTTATCCTCAACCAGTTCCTGCAAATCATTTGATGTTTGAGCGAGTTTCTTCTCTAATTTCTTTTGCTCGGTTTCAAAATGATCACGCTCCATTTTCAACTCATTAATTTCCTTGGCAAGTTTATCAATAGCCTTGGTGAGAGTAGGCTTTAATTTTATGCGCTGAAGTTTGAATTTAATGGTTTCAATTTGTGCATTAATATCCTGCAAATCGGCCTGAGCTTTTTCTACGTCTTTTAAAATGCCGAGCAAACTTTCCAGATTTGTTTTCTCGAGTTTGAGTGCATCAAGCTCTTCTTTAATTTCATCGGCACTGCGGAAATTTTTAAGGGTAATATTTTCCGAAATATCAATCTCTCCGTCAAAAAGATTCAGTTTACCTGTAATCTTTTTAATTTTTTTCATCACCTGCTCACTGGGTAAACTCAATACCTGCTCCGATAAAATGGAGTTCATGGTTTTGCGCACTTCAGCCGAGTCGGAGATATTATTCACCAGCAGGTTTCGGTAGTTGCTCACCTGATTTTCCTCCCGTTTTATCTGCTCGCTAATGGATTGCAAACGCGATTCTACCTGTTTGCTGTTTAATTTTTGCAACTCGGCCATGGTAATACGGCTTTCCAGATCCTTCCGCTTTTTGTCCAAATTGGAAAGTGATTCGGTGAGAATGTTCTGAGGCTCGTAACTGTTTATCTCTTTTACCTCGGTTTCTTTCTCATTTAACTGAGAAGCTTTGCTGCTTATCTCGGCTTCCTTCCCTCCTATTTTACGGTCGAGGTCAGCTTTTTGAGGAATCAACTCCTCATTAATTTCAGTTTTTAGTTTGGCAATACTCTTATCCTTATCGAGCAATTGATTTTGCAATTGCGGCAAGGTGTCCTGATACGATTTCATAAAACCGTAGTAGAGGTTGCTTATGATGCGCGCCTTGGCATTGTACTGACTTACCGCTTCGCGAAACTCATCAAACTCACCTTTCACTGCTTTGATATTCCGGATATCGGTATTAATTTTCATTAAATCCTGAATGTCCTTTTTGTTTTTTTGCGAAAAATTGAGCACCTCGTTCTCGCGATTGTCGGCCACAATCAAAGCCTCTTTCAGGTTTTTGTTGGTGATTAATTTGGTATTGATGAGGTAACGGTAAATGCGCGAAAAATTATTGCTTAATCCGTCAGTTTTCACTGTATCTTCCAGCCACACCACCCCGTTGTTTCTGCGCCCGCGCTGGTAAACAAACTGAAAAACTTCGCGTTTGTCTTTGAACATGCTTAAAGCAAGTCCTTCTTTTGACAAACGCTCTTTTACCTGATCGAAATTGCGTAAACGTTTTTCTTCATCCACAAAAAAATCTTCCCGGTATTCGCTGTCGAACTTATAATATTCCAGGTTGCTGTCGGTATCCCTTTTAACCAGAATGGTATAATATGATTTTTTGAAAACCTCGAACAGAATAAAACTCTGATTGTGGTTAGGGAAATAGTGGTGAATGGTTTCTTTATCACCTTTACGCTGACCACTGAAGGTCATTTTATTTCCGTCAATAATGAAAAGGAAATTCAGTGCGTAAATGAGTGTACTTTTACCAATATTATTTGGCCCGACCAATTGCAATGAGTCGCAATCATCCAGCCTCAACTCGGCCTTTCCGTACACTTTTGAATTTAGTACAATTACTCTTGTAAGCATGTTGTTATTCGTTCTGTAGTAGTAGTGCAAGTTACCAAATGCACAGACGCAGTTATTCCCCAATTATGCACAGAATCGAATCAGAATATCAATTATTTAGAAGCGTAGAAAGTTTGCCTGCTCTATGTGGTGGCAGTATTTTTATGCCAGTGTGAGCACTGTGATCTCGGGTAAAATCCCCACCCGCCCCTGATAGCCTATAAAACCAAACCCACGGTTTACATATAATTTCTGCCGGCCTGTTTCATACAACCCGGCCCATTGCTTATACACCCATTGCACCGGACTAAAACGGAAAAAGGAATTTTCGAACCCAAATTGCATTCCATGGGTATGGCCGCTCAGCGTTAAATCAATATCGGGGTAGGAAGGTAATACCTGCGCTTCCCAGTGGCTGGGATCATGACTCATCAATAATTTAAAAGCATATTTTTCTGTCCCTTCATAAGCCTTTTTCAAATCACCATATTGGGCAAAACCTTTGGCACCCCAGTTTTCAATCCCCAGTAAAGCTATCTGCTCCCCGTTTCGCTCCAGCACGGCATGTTCATTCAGCAATAAACGCCACCCCATATCGGCATGAATTTGTTTCAGGTGTTCAAGATTGTGGTGTTTATGCAGCGCACTCTCCCAGCTTACGTAATCTCCGTAATCATGGTTTCCCAATATAGAGTATACACCAAAAGGAGCCTTTAGCTGCGCAAATACATCTACGTAATCATGCATTTCCTGTGCGCGGTCGTTTACAAGGTCTCCTGTAAATAAAATCAAATCGGGTTGTTCCTCCATTACGCGGTTAATGCCTTCCTGCACTGCTTTGCGGTTGGCTAGACTGCCGGAATGAATATCGCTGAGCTGAACAATTTTTAGCCCGTTGAATGCTGCCGGAAGATTAGGGAAATGTAAGGTGTGGCGATGAAGTTTATACCGATACTTATTCCCAAAGCCCGAAAGCATCACCACATAAAGCAATGAACCCGATGCAAGCCCGGCAAGCGACATGGCAGAAGAACGACTGATGTGAATCAATCCCGGGGAAGACGACCCCACCGTTTCAATTCCCAATTGTACCAGACGCCTGATATCATCGGTGAGTAAAAAAGTTCCTGCTATCACTTTGGCAATGTATAAACCCACCACTACAGCAAATACGTGAAGGGTAACACTTCCGGGTTTAGCCTTACGAAACATATTGGCCTGCATTAGCACCGTAAATACTACTACTGCAATCAGTGAAACAATCCAGTAGGAAAAAATAATTCCCGATTGTGTGATGGCAGAAAAAGAATGAATAGCTGACAGCACACCCTGAAATATATAAAAATCCAACAACACAAATAAAACTGCCGGAAAAAAGAAAGAACGTATTTTTTTACTCATGATTGTTTTAAATACACCGGCAAAGGTAGCGATGAAGCTTTGTATGGCTCTACATATTCCATCAAACTTACTACGCCTGTCGGTAAACCGCAGAAAAATACCTGTGGTTTATCTGTAAAAACAGCCAGCCGGTTACCTTAAGTTAACAAAAAACAACTTACTTGCACCTTCAACATAAAACAATCACATCATATGAAAAAAATTGGAGTAATCGGGTCGGGCATTGTAGGACAAGTGCTGGCCAATGGATTTGTAAAACACGGGTACAACGTGATGATAGGTACAAATGATTCAGCCAAACACGAAACACTTAAAACAAAAGTTAATGGTGCCGCCATTGGTAATTTTGAACAAACAGCCAAACACGGGGAGCTGATTGTACTGGCTGTAAAAGGACATGCTGCTCTTGAAGCATTAAACAAAGCAGGAATTACCAACCTGAATGGCAAGACTGTAATTGATGCCACCAACCCCATTGACGAAAAAACACCTCCTGATAACGGAGTACTGCATTTTTTCACCGACCTGAATGGCTCGCTGATGGAACAACTGCAAAAAGCAGCACCTGAAGCAAATTTTGTAAAATCATTCAGCTGCGTAGGTAACGTTTTTATGGTGAATCCTGATTTTGGCGGAGTGAAACCTACTATGTTTATCTGCGGAAACAATGAAGAATCGAAAGCAGAAGTAACTCAAATACTCACTCAGTTTGGATGGGAAACTGAAGACATGGGCAAGGCAGAAGCCGCAAGAGCTATTGAACCTTTGTGCATTCTCTGGTGTATCCCGGGTTTTATCAGCAACCAATGGATGCATGCCTTTAAACTGTTGAAAAAGTAAGAAAAAACCGCAGATTACGCTAATAAATTTTAAAAAAGAATCTGTGGAATCTGTGACCTAAAAATACTTAACTTTCGCCTTTAATTATTTAACCTCATGATAAGAAATGCAACAGCCATATGGCAGGGATCGGGCAAAGAAGGCTCGGGTAGCCTGAGCACACAGAGCACCGTACTTAACAACACGCCCTACTCATTCAACAAACGTTTTGGTGACGAACCGGGAACCAATCCCGAAGAACTAGTAGCAGCCGCCCATGCCGGATGTTTTACCATGAAATGCAGTTTTGTGCTGGGTGCCGCAGGCTTTACCCCCGAACACCTCAACACCAAATGCGAAATTACCCTTGACAACGGAGCCATTACCAAATCGCACCTGATTCTGACGGCAAAAGTTCCCGGAATTACACTGGAAAAATTTAACGAATGTGTGGCCGATGCAAAAGCAAATTGTCCCATTTCAAAAATGCTTGCCTGCGAAATTACGATGGATGCTCAATTGAGCTAAGATGAAAATTGCCGTTGTAACCGGAGCCAACCGTGGCATAGGAAAAGAAATTTGTCGCCAGCTGGCCGAAAAAGGATTTCAGGTGATGGCCACCGGACGTGATTTACTAAAAATACAACAAGCAGCAGAGGAGATTGGCCACGGAACAGTTGCGTTTCAACTCAACGTGTCCGATCCTTCCTCGTGTGACCGGTTTTACCGGGAACTTGCCGAAAAATATACCTCGGTAGATGTGCTGGTAAACAATGCCGGCATTATCGGCAACAAACCGGCCACCGCTTTTGATATGGGCCAGATGCATGCCGTGATGAATGTAAATCTTTACGGTGCCATGTATGTTACCAAAGCCTTGTGGCCCCTGCTTGAAAGAAGTAAGGAAGCACGCGTCATTAATGTGAGCAGTGGGATGGGTTCATTGCACGATGTGCAAACTGGAGGGTATACGGCCTACCGTTTATCCAAATGGAGTTTGAACGGGTACACCATGCTGCTGGCTGCCGATGCGCCTGCAAACATAAAAGTAAACTGTATTTGTCCGGGTTGGGTAAAAACAGATATGGGAGGCCCCAATGCTCCACGTACGGTGCAGCAGGGTGCAGATACTGTCGTGTGGCTGGCCACCGAAAAAACCATTCCCACAGGAAAATTTTTCAGAGACCGGAAAGAAATCAACTGGTAGGCCCCGGTAATTAAATCATTCGATTAATCTATATTCGCTTATGAGTTCACCAATCAAACCACCATTTACTTTAGAAACAGCCCTGCAAAAAATTCAGATGGCTGAAAATGCCTGGAACACCAAAGACCCGGAAAAAGTTTGCCTCGCTTACACTGAAGACACGGAATGGCGCAACCGTTCCGAATTCATTAATGGACGCGAAGAGGTAAAAGCTTTTTTAAAACGCAAATGGGCCAAAGAGCTCGACTACAAACTCAAAAAAGAATTATGGGCTTTTGCTGATAACCGTATTGCTGTAAGGTTTGAATACGAGTGGCACGATGACAGCGGCAACTGGTTTCGCAGTTATGGCAACGAGAATTGGGAGTTTGACGAAAACGGCCTGATGCGAAAACGTTTTGCGAGCATCAATGATTTGTTCATCAAAGAAAGTGAACGAAAGCTAAGGTAAATCCACTACCCTCCTGTTTAATCACAGTATTGCGTAAAGAAAATAGGTGAAGAAGCTTGGTCAGAAACACCGCACATATCATGTCACCCCTTCGGGGTTCCCATATTTATCTTTTATATGTGCTAAAATAATTTCATCCCTTCGGGATTAGTAAACCAAAATCCTCATAACACAAAAGCAATAAACAAGCCCGAAGGGCTGACATAATTATAACACCAAACAAAAAATACAGAACCCTGAATGGGTGATATTATAAAAAACTACCTTTCCGAAAGGAAAAACCTGTTCCAGGTCAACCAATAATTTCATCCCTTCGGGATTAGTAAACCAAAATCCTCATAACACAAAAGCAA
>CAZHTC010000003.1:191616-219160 GCA_964535575.1 uncultured Bifidobacteriaceae bacterium | reverse complement strand
AAACAAGCCCGAAGGGCTGACATAATTATAACACCAAACAAAAAATACAGAACCCCGAAGGGGTGATATAATAAAAACACCACATTCCCGAAAGGAAAAACCTGTTCCAGATTGCCTAATAATTTCATCCCTTCGGGATTAATAAGAACCAACAGCAAAGCCTGAAAACAACTTCAAAAAATAAACAAGCCCGAAGGGCTGACATAATTATACCACAAAGCAAAAAATACAGAACCCCGAAGGGGTGAAATGATTAAAAACTCTTAATTTAGCAAAAAATAAAATATATAAACGCCTTATGGCCGGAACCTATTCACAAATATATATTCAGGTGGTATTTGCCGTAAAAGGAAGAGAAAACCTGATACATAAAACCTGGAGAGACGAGTTGCATAAGTATATATCAGGTATTATTACCGCTAAGCAACAAAAATCAATTATTGTAAACGGAGTTTCAGACCACGTACATTGTTTTATTGGATTAAAACCAGGCATGGCTATCGCGGATTTAGTGCGCGACATCAAAAACAACTCCTCTAAATTTATCAACGAAAAAGGATTTATAAAGGGGAAATTTCAATGGCAGGAAGGTTATGGCGCATTTTCATATGCCTATTCACAAATTGATCAGGTTTATAACTACATTTCAAATCAGGAAACACATCATCAAAAGATAACATTTAAGGACGAGTACCTGGATTTTTTAAGCAAATTTGAAATCGACTATAAGCCCGAGTATCTGTTTGACTGGCTTGAAGAATGAGAGTTAGTGCAGAAGATAGACCGTAGCCCATAACTATGCAAAAAGATATCAATGGAATTCTTCATTCAATACCTTCACTTCCATCCGGCCATTCAGGTAAACGATATGAATGTCGCTATAAGTTCGAATAAATAAACGCTCCGAAAAAGACATTTGTCCGTTTTGAACAACGCCAATTACGAAACAGTTGCGAGACTGAATAACTTCAGGAGTAAATGCGAAGGAAAGATCCATTACCCCGCGGTTGAGCTTAATTTTTATTTCCTTGCCCTCTAAATAATTTTCATCGTAAATAAAAATTTGTTCCACTCCGGCAGTATCCTTCATTTCCAGCAAAACACGGGGTGACTTCCTTTGGATTTGTTGCCATTGCAAGAGTTTTTCATAGTGTTCGTTATCCTCCTCTCTTTGCTGAAGCGATTTATCAAACCTCACAAGCCCATAAACGCAAACGGCAAGTACTGCAACCCCCAATGCTGAATAATTGTAAAGAATCAGAAAACGGCTATGGCGGTACTTTTTGATAAAGGAAAAGACTGAAACAGAAAATGAGACTATGGGAATAAATAGCCATCCCAGAGAAAAAGAAGAGCTGAAGAGACTATGCACCACAACCGTCATAATTACATACCTTATCAAAAAAATACTCAGGATAAGGTGAAGCCCGGCTGCCACAAGGGGAATATATTTCTTCATATTCAATATTTCCCAAAGTTAAATGATTTCCTACATGATGTAGGAATAGTAATCTGAATTTATAAGGTTACAAAATACATTTCCCGTAAAGAAATGCAACAGTTTGCTACACTTTCAGCTCAACGTAAAAAACTCCGTCTTTTCCGTAGTATGCGAACGGATAACCCCAACACTCACCAGATTCACCAGCATTTTTTGTGCACGCCAGCGCGAAATGTTGAGCAGCTTGCACACCTCTTTGAGAGTTATTTTTCCTTTTGTTTCCATGTGTTTCAACAGGTCCTTTTCCTTATCGGTGTAATGAATTATGGTACCATGCTGGCTGTGCTGCCGTTTCAGCACATCCACCACCACTTTACTTGCTAATAAACTCTGGTCTTTTACCCTGATATGCGCCCACCATTTTCCTTCTTCGTCTTTGGCATAATAAGGCTTGTGCTCACCTTCCGGAATTTTTGCTTCGAGCACTACTTTGTTTCCAATCTCCCATTCGGTGATTTCAATGGCTATTTCCGGCTTACAATAAAAACGGGCAGCCAGATCGAGCATGTATTTTTCATCCTCGCTTTGAATCCCGGATATCATTTTTTTATCGGTAACGCCTACCAGCAGGGTACCGCCTTTATGATTGGCAAAAGCCGACATGGTTTTGGCGATTTTAGAAGCGGAAGAAATAGTTTGTTTAAAATCGAGGATCTCGCTTTCTCCCGCCAGCAGTAATTGCTGAATATGCGTCAGGCTCATGCGGGCAAAGATAAAATAAAATTAATAGAAGGGGCGTGAAGGTTGCCACTTGTTTGGTTCATTGTCCCAAACATTCAGTTTCATCCTCACACCAAAGCGAAAAAAGGATATTGAGGTCCATTCGGCCCCTGGAAAATGCTGAACACAATGCACGCTATTTGTATATTCAACGAACAAATTGGTATAACAACCGGCATTAAATTTAATTCCGGCCACACCATTTACACCCCATAAAAGTGAAAGCGTATTATGAGTTTCAAATAACTCGGGAGTATAAACCGCACCCCAACCAATAAGAGGCAGGGAATCCATATGAGAGAAAGAACTTCGGGTTACACTAAAATTATCAAACAGGATGATGCCAAGTTGCATACCGGCTCCGCCATATAGTGCCAATCTGCTAAGAAAAGGTTTGGTATTCCAGAACAACTCGGCTTTCATTGTTAAGGAACTGGTTTTCCTTGAATATTCGTAAAAAACCTTATTTGAATCATTAAAGGGTACTTGAGTCACTGATTGATTGAAATAATAATCATGGAGACGCTGATAGTATATGCCGACTCTGACTTCTTTGTCCAGATACCTGAGGTGGCGTGAAATAAGATCGAAAGAAGCTGATGCACCTACCTCATAATAAATATCATCATTTGAACTCTTGGATGAACTTCCATTTAAGAAATCTGTTTTGCTTTTTTGAATGAAAGGGGACGAAGAATTGGCTGCTTTGAACTGATTTCGAACATCACCACTGCTAGATGTAAAAGGCATTATACCTACCACTAAATTATACCCGTTTTTTTGCCAGTACCAACCTAACAGTTTAAAGGGTTTGGTAGGAAACATGAGAGCAGGAGAATTTACGCTATCGGTTTGTGCCTGCAAAGAGGCTGGGACGATTAACAAAAGTACAAGTAATAAAACACTTCGTATTTCCATAAAACATGGTTTTAATACAATGACAACCTTTAATGGTGTGGGGTTGCGGCAATGACAAATTTAATTCCGTTTACTTAACATTTAAACCACTTACTTTATTACTTTTGCCCCCTGAAAATGCAAAAAAATGAGTGATTCAATAAAAATAGCTGTAGCCAAAGGCGATGGCATAGGACCCGAAATTATGGATTCCGTACTCACCGTGTTTAAAGCGGCCAACGTTCCGTTGAGTTACGAGTTTATTGAAATGGGTAAAACCTACTTTCTGGAAGGGCACGGAACGGGCATGACTCCAAAAGCCAAAGAGGTGGTGGAAGAACTGGGCATTTTATTTAAAGGCCCTATGGAAACACCCAAAGGCAAAGGAATGAAAAGCATTAACGTAACGGCCCGCAAAACCTGGAGCACCTATGCCAACCGGAGGCACTTTCAATCGCTGCCTGGGGTTGATACCGTATTCTCACGTGCCGGCATTCCCATTGATATCACCATTGTGCGCGAAAATATTGAGGGTACTTACGGAGGTGTAGAGCATATGAACACCCACGATGTGACTATTTGCCGCAGAATTATTTCACGCCCCGGAAGTGAACAGGTCATTCGGTTTGCTTTTGAAATGGCGCGCAAGGAAGGGTTTACCAAAGTAACCTGTGCACATAAGGCCAATATCATGAAAATTACGGATGGCCTTTTTCTGGAAGCCTTTCAGGATATAGCCAAAGAGTTCCCCGAGATACACAGCAATGATATTATTGTAGATGACCTGGCCATGAAATTAGTGGCCCGCCCACACGAGTTTCAGGTGGTAGTGCTTACCAATCTTCAAGGTGATATTATGAGTGATTTGTGTGCCGGATTGGTTGGTGGATTAGGCTTTGCTCCTTCGGCTAATATTGGCGATCATATAGCCATTTTTGAAGCGGTTCACGGCACAGCACCCGATATAGCTGGCAAACTCATGGCCAACCCAACTTCTCTTTTACTAAGTGGATTGATGATGTTGCGTCATTTGGGTTTTGTGAAACAGGCTGCCCAAATTGAAAATGCGTTGCGGTATACTTTGGAACAAGGGGTGCACACAGCCGATTTTGGTGACCGGGCCATCCCATTCTCCAATACCAATGAATTTGCACAGGCCATTATCCATAATCTGGGTAAAGAACCTGAATTTTCTAAACCACGCACTGCCAAAGAAGGTATAAAACTATTTGAAAAACCCACAGCACCTGCTCACCAGAAAATGATGGAGAGCACCAAAGATAAAGCAAACACTGTGATAAAAGGCGTGGATTTATTTCTGGAAAGCAGCGAGCTGGGCGAATCTATTGCAACCACAATTCAACCCCTTCTTTCATCCGGACAAAAATTAGTAACTATCTCCAACCGTGGTACCATGATATGGCCTTCGGGTTCGATATTTACCGAGTTTGTTGATCACAGTTGTGTGCGCATTGAAAAAGAACAAGGCGAGATGACGCAGGACGAAGTATTTGAACTACTCCAAAAAATTGGGAAAAAGTACACGATCCCCTCGTACGAATTACTAAGGAATTTTGGAACCAAAACCGGTTATAGCTTAGCCCAGGGTCAATGATTACTCATACCTCGGCCTTAAGGTAACGCGAGAGCCAGGTGTTTTTAAGCGGAGTGAGCCATATGGTGTCAAACTGCTCTTTGGTTTGAACTGTATTATTAAACACGGGTGTATTTTCATTGATATCGCCCTGCAACAGCAGGTTGGGAATAAAATGCTGGTTCACCACACGTATCTGTTCTTCTTTTTGATAGGCCACCAACAGACGGTTAAAAAAGTCAACCTTAAATTCTTCTGCCAGTGTTTTGAGAAAATTAACTGACTTATCAATACCACACCCGCTCACTCCGTTAAAAGACTCATCTACCATTACCACCACAAAACGGTGGTGCAATAAATCAATAGAGGCCTTTAACTGGTTGTTGTGAGCTGTCCATTGCTCAGTAAATTTCTCAAAACGGCTATTCAACTCCAACTCCTCGGCATCGGAAAAAAAACGATCGGCCATGTAAATCCACACCCGTGCATGGGCAGGCATTGTATCAAATTTCATAAGGCAAATTTACATAAAATTAATGGCCCTGAGCTTCCTGTTCGGCTTTATGTTTCGCTCTTATTTTTCTGGCGTTAGTGTATCCATAAGAGATGTAAATAACCAGACCTACTACCATCCAGCCAATAGCCGTATTGCGTGTTTCGGCAGGTAATCCTACAATCATCATAGAGCAAACCAATATTCCCAGTATAGGAACCAGTGGTACCAGCGGAGTTTTAAAGGCGCGAGGAACCTGCGGGTCGGTTTTACGCATAATCCAAACTCCGGCACTCACCAATACAAAAGCAAACAAGGTTCCGATGCTGGTTAAATCACCGGCTACTTCACCAGGAACAAATGCTGCAAATGCCCCTACAAAAACAAAGAGAATAATATTTGATTTATACGGGGTATGAAATGTTTTGTGCAAATCTGAAAATACTTTTGGCAGCAATCCGTCTTTCGACATGGAATAAAACACGCGCGACTGCCCCATAAGCATCACTAAAATTACCGAAGAGAATCCGGCCAAAATGGCCACGGTAACTGCCGTACCTAGCCAGTTGTACCCGTGCATGTAATGCTGAATCGCATACGCAACCGATGCTTCTTTTCCCGCTTTTACAAAATCGGTATAAGGAGCTACTCCGGTAAGTACGTGAGAAAATAAAATATACAAAATGGTACAAATCACCAATGAACCTAATATTCCAACCGGCATATCCTTCTCCGGATTTTTAGCTTCCTGTGCAGCTGTAGATACCGCATCAAAACCGATGAAAGCAAAAAACACAATTCCGGCACCTGTTACAATTCCCGGCCATCCGTGTTTCCAGAAACCTTCGTACCCGGGTGTATTTTCAGGAATGATATAGGGAGTATGGTTAGCGGGATTTATAAACTGCCAACCTACCACAATAAACACCAACACGATGGCCACTTTGATAAATACAATAACGGCATTTACCACAGCCGACTCCTGTGTACCTTTAATGAGCAGAGCCGAAATACCTAAAAGCACAAGCAACGCAGGCAGATTCATCACTCCGTGATTCATGATTACATCGGATGGCAGCACTTTTGAAACCGATACCATCAATTCTGTTCCACCATCGCCAATACGTTTTACGTAGTGCTCAAAAGGCGAATGACACCATTCATAAGGAATTACTCCACCCAATAAATTATTCAGGTACTCGCTCCAGGCAATGGCCACCGTGGCCGCACCCAGCGCATATTCGAGTACCAATGCCCAACCCATAATCCAGGCCACTAATTCCCCCATGGTAGCGTAGGCGTAGGTATAGGCACTTCCGGCAATTGGAATCATAGAAGCAAACTCGGCATAACACAAACCAGCAAATGCGCATCCCAGAGCGGCTACAATAAACGAGATAGTAACTGCCGGACCGGCATGACCTCCGGCTGCAGCAGCTGTGCGCACAAATAACCCTGCACCAATAATAGCACCGATACCAAGCATAATCAGGTTGGTTCGGCCAAGGGTGCGTTTAAGGGTATGCCCTTCGGCATGTTTCATTAATTCTTTAAGCGGTTTGCGGTAAAAGAAACTTTGTAATGGCATAGCTTGCTTTGTTTATTGAAAATCAAATATCCGTTTTTATTCCGAAAATCAAACAGGCCTTGAAAGATTACCCGTAACCGCTTGTTTAATAAGAATGGAGAATTTTTAAAGGGCGCCTTTATCTACGGCAATCACTACGGGCACTTTCATCCGGTGAAGTATATCCATAATCTTCATCATTTCATTTACCTCAATACTTTTATCCATTCGCAACACCACCGATGGTTTATCCTTGCCACGGATTTTGAGTGACAACGTATTTTCAAATGAAGGCAAACTCACTTCTTCATTTTCGATATAATAGCGTAAATCGGCCGTGATGGAAACCGAAACCGGGGTGGACGGATTATCGCGACCCGAGGTAGCATTGGGTAATAATAATTTTATGGCATTGGGACTGGCCAGAGTAGAAATAATCAGAAAGAATAACATGAGAAAGAACAGGATGTCGGAGAGCGCCCCGGCCTGTACTTCGGCATGAACATATTTTTTACGCCTGAAATTCATGACTCGATAGGTTTATAGAGAATGTCCACAAACTCAATAGCGGTTACTTCCATCTTATTTACCGTACGCTCGATTTTTGAATTAAGGTAGGTATAGAAAATATAAGCCAGTACTCCTACAATCAAACCCGAAGCCGAAGTAATCATTTTTACATAAATACCACTTGAAATAACTCCGATACTGATATTATCCGTTACCGAAATATCGTAGAAGGCTTTAATCATTCCCACAACCGTACCCAGGAATCCAAACATAGGTGCAATGGCAGCAATGGCAGCCAGCAGACTCACGTTTTTTTCCATTTTATAAACCTCCACACGGGCGGTATTTTCAATAGCGTTTTCAATATCGCGAATAGGTGCTCCCACCCGGGAAATTCCTTTCAGAATTAAATTTGAAAACGGTGACGGAGTGCGGTTACAATAAGCAATACAGGCTTTCACATCGTTTTTCACCAGCATATCCCTTATATTATTAATGAGGTTACTGTCCATTTTACTGGCTTTATTTACGTAAAGCAGCCTTTCAATAAACAAATACACCGAGGTAAGGGAAAGCACAAGAATGGGAATCATCACCACTCCCCCTTTCATAATTAAACTAAACACGGATAATCCTTCGGCTGCAGCAGCGGGTGCAGCGGGTGCCGGCTGACTGGCAACCGTGGTGGTAATCTGGGCTAAAATATTCAGTAGTGCCATAGCATGAATTAAATATGTTCGATATTAGAAAAAAATGTCGGGCAGGCTTTATTTAGTTTCCCACATGTGTGCACTAAAAAAGGGGAACCTTGCGGGTCCCCCTTTTTCATCCTATTGAATATTCGGATTATTTGGTTTCTTTCTTTTCGAAATCAACAACTACCGGTGTAGCCACACAGATAGAAGAGTACGTTCCTACCACAATACCAATTAACAGAGCGAATGAGAATCCTCGGATGGTTTCGCCACCAAAAATAAAGATGGCAACCAACACGAAGAAAATGGTGAGTGAAGTGTTGATGGTACGGCTCAGGGTGCTGTTCAACGCGTAGTTGATTACCGTGTTTCGTTCGCTGGTATCGAGATCTGATTTATTACGGATGGTGAGGTACTCCCGGATACGGTCAAACACCACCACTGTATCGGTCATGGAATAACCCATTACCGTAAGAATTGCTGCGATAAAGTGCTGGTCAATTTCCAACGAGAAAGGAAGCACTCCGTCAAAAGCAAGGAATATGGATAGTACGATGAGCACATCGTGCGCCAATGCCACTACCGCTCCCAAACCATATTGCCATTTTTTGAATCGCAAAATGATGTAAAGGAACATGATAACACAGGAAATCAATACGGCCCACACAGCTTTTGATTTGATATCGCCCGAAATGGTTTCACCCACTTTTTCTGAACTTACAATTTCATATTTCGGGTTTATTTTCTTTAGACCTTCGTTTAGTTTACCAACCACTTTAGCCTCCGCATCTGCCGAGTTATCCTGTATCAGATAAGCGGTGGTAATTTTTACCTGCTCACTTCCGCCATAGGTTTTTACCTCAGGTTCTTTGCCATCAAAAAACGGTCCCAGTGCCTGACGAACTTCAGTGGTAGGAATGGTGTTATCAAAACGTACCACATACGTGCGGCCTCCTTTAAAGTCAACCCCAAAATTAAATCCGCCACGGATAAAGAAGAAGGTTATACCAATAAGAATAACGATGGATGAGAAGGTATAATACAACTTACGTTTTCCTACGAAATCAATTTTAAAATGGTCGTACACATGTTGGGTGGCTTTGCGGTAAAAAGTTACATCGCGGCCTTTTTCCAGCATATTATCGAATATAATGCGGGTGATGAAAATGGCGCAGAATAACGAAGTAAGGATACCAATGATAAGGGTAGTAGCAAATCCCTGAATAGGACCTGTGCCGAACACGTACAATACAATACCAAGTAATAAGGTGGTAATGTTTGAATCGAGAATAGAGGACATGGCATGAGCATACCCTTCGGAAACCGCATTTTTCAACGATTTGCCATGATGCCCCATCTCCTCCCTTATACGTTCAAATATGAGGATGTTTGCGTCAACCGACATACCTATGGTAAGCACTACGCCCGCAATACCCGGTAAGGTTAACACCGCACCCAGGGAGGCAAGCACCCCAATTACAAAAAATACGTTGACGAAGAGGGCAATGTCGGCCACCCATCCGGCTTTGTTGTAGTAGAAGCCCATAAACACCAATACCAAAACGAGGGCAATGGCAAATGAAGAGAATCCTGAACTGATGGCTTCTTGTCCCAAGGTTGGTCCTACCACTGCTTCAGCCACAATACGGGTTGGAGCAGGCAGTTTACCTGATTTCAGAATATTCGCTAAGTCATCCGCTTCTTTGGTGGTAAAGTTTCCGGAAATGCTCGAATGTCCGTTAGGAATTTCGCCTTGAACGGTAGGTGCTGAATACACCCGGTCGTCAAGCACAATGGCCACGCATTTGCCAATATTGCCCCCGGTTACTTTTTTCCACTGGCGGGCACCACTGGTATTCATGGTCATGGAAATTTCCACGTTACCTGTTTGTGAAATGTCTTTGCGGGCATCGGTTACCACATCCCCTTCAAGCGCAGCTCCACCGGTTTTACTGAATTTGATGGCATGCAGACGAAGTACTTCCTCATTTTTACCTAATCCTTTGGCTTCCCAAAGGAATTTAATGGAAGAAGGCAATGCGTTTAATACTTCAGGAGTATTAAGGTAAGCATTAATTTTTGCGGTATCTTTTATAAGTGCCGAACCAACAATAGAACCTTTAACCAATTCGGTACGGTTTTCATTGGTTGCAGGAATAAGCAACGTATAGAGCAACGGATTTTCTTTAATTAACTGCTCCTGCGATTTTTTATCGGTGGAGTCTTTTCCGGCCTTGCTGGTATCATTGGCAGCTGCCGCTAAATCAGTCGATTTTTTGCTGGTATCTGAAGCTGCTTTATTGGTTTGCAACAATTCCAAACCATCTGTTGATGATTTGCTGCTGTCGGCTACCACTGCATCACTTTCTTTTTTACCACTCATATCCTTTGCCGCATTCAGCTTGGCAATGGTAGTATTGGCCGTTTGTAAATAACCAAAAGCTTCGGTATTGTCATAAGTTTCCCAAAACTCCAGACGGGCAGAACCTTGTAACAGTTTACGTACACGCTCCGGATTATCTACACCGGGCAATTCAACCAGAATGCGACCCGAGTTACCTAACTTTTGAATATTTGGTTGTGTTACCCCGAACTTATCGATACGTGCACGCAATATCTGAAACGAGCGGTCGATGGCCTGATCCGCTTCGCCTGCAATAAACTTGAGCACTTCGGCATTGGTTGATGTGTAAGTTACCTTATCCTTATTTTCTTTGGTGGCAAAAATGGTTGCCAGTTTGCCACTTGGGCTCAACTCGGCATACGCTTCACCAAATAAGGTTACGTAATCTTTCTGACTTGTTTTTAATTTTTCATTGGCATTAGCCAACGCTTTGTTAAAAATGGGATCCTGATTGTTGTTAGATAACGCCAGCACTAAATCCGACAAAGACACTTCAAGGGTAACGTTCATTCCACCTTGTAAGTCGAGGCCCAGGTTAAGTTCGCGCTCTTTACAATCCAGGTAGGTAAAACTCATCAGCACGGGTTCGCGGGCTATCGAGTCAATGTATGCTCTCTCTTTAGCCTTGTCTCCTTTGGCGTACGCCTTGGCTTTACTTTCAATCTGGTTTGTTTTCCAGGTAAAGATCAACTGGTACGCGCAAACGAGTGCGAGTGCGATGGCAAATACCTTTACTACTCCTGTACTTTTCATTGTATCGCTTTGATTTTATTTATTTCTTATTGTATGGTCAGTTTTACGAAGCGGCAAATATATACGCTGAGGTCGACTTTTCAAAAAGAGGAAATTTGCCTCGAAAACAGGTGTTTCAGGCCTTTGGATTTAAACTCACCAGAAATACGGTGGTTTTGTTCCGGTCGCGGCCATACCTGAATTTTTCCAATACTTCTTCAATACTTCGCCCGTGAAAATACGAAGTACGCACTTCTTTTTCGCCTGCCGAAGTCCATTGAATGGTGTATGAATCAGACTGATCACGGTAATGCCGGGTATATTCAAGTGCTTTGGTGAGTACATCTAATTTAGTAACTCCCACCTCGGTAAAAAACAAAAACATCTGGTTGTACCGGGGGTTAATGGTTTCTATGTTCAATTGCACATTTCCCAAATGGTCGCTGTAATTAAAATTAACCCGGTGGTTGCTATCCTGCCCCAGTATTTCAATTATTTCTTTTTCAATGGCCAGTGCTTTAAGGGTTTCTTCGGCAGTTAGTTCTTTCATAAGGTTTGGTTTGAATCGGCTTGAATGAGTGATGTAAAATGATTTTTAATTACCTGAAGGCTGTTTTGAAAATGCTCGTTATTATTGATAATCATATCGGCTGCATTCTTAAACGGAAGCAGGTATTTTTCATACGCAGGCAACACATGGTTTTGCCACTGATACAATACCAGGTCGTGCGAAATGCCCCGTTCGGTGGTATCGCGCCTGATGCGTCTTTCCAGCTTCACATCATCGGCTGCATCTATAAACACCTTCAAATCGAGGAGTTTAAAAATCTCTTCGAACCAAAAAATAAACAGCCCCTCAATCACTATTATTCGGGCCGGTTCAAAACGTAAAACCTTAGGTTCCACATCTTCTTTCTGATATAAATACTCTTTTCGCTCTACCGTTTTTCCCGCTTTTAGCAATTGTAAATCGCTAATGAAGGTGTGGTAATCAATGCTGTCGGGCAAATCAAAATTCACTTTCCCGTTGGCATCATAAATATGTTTTGATGGCGGATGGTAATAATGGTCCTGAGAAATAATACATAAGTCGCCTGCCGGAAAAGCTTCCTGCAACGAAATAAGAAAACTTGTTTTGCCTGAGGCACTTCCGCCCGTAATCCCTACTAAATACGATTGCACGTTGATAAACTTATTGGTAAAGGGAACAAATTTAGCTTTTCAACTCACCTTTCCCAATCCGGTGCATTTCCTTTCCTCTTTACCCCCTTTCCGGCTACCGTTCGTCCCCGTTTTTTGTCGTTTCGGTTCACTTATCAGGTTATTTGTCGGGTAAAAAAGTAAACTCAGGAAACTTTTATAATATTTTTTGTTTCCTAAGTATTTTTCCTTTTACCTTTGCCCCCGATTTTAGAACACATGAACCCGACAGAAGAAAAAATTATTGTAAGCTCAAAGGCCCTTTTTATGCGATACGGTATAAAAAGCATCACCATGGATGATGTGGCCCGTGAGCTGGCCATTTCCAAAAAAACGCTTTACCAGTATTTCAGCGATAAAAACGATTTGGTAAAAAGAGCGTTGACTCATCACCTGGATATTGCAAGCACCGCCTGTAAAAAAACGTTCAGCGACATTACCAACCCCATTGACCAAATGCTTGTAATGAGCAGGGAACGGGCCGAGGATATGAGCAATATGAACCCTGCCTTATTTTACGACTTAAAAAAATACTACCCCGAAAGCTGGATTGAACTGGAAAAATATAAAACTGAATTTATATACAGCCATATCATCAAAAATATGCAAACAGGTATTGAAGGCGGATGGTATCACAGCAATATCAAAACCGATATTATCGCTCATATCTACGTGCATCTGGTAGATATGATGATAGGTGGTGGGGAGAATCTGAAAAAACAGTACAACCAAAAGGAGCTTCACCTGAGTGTAATCACTTACCACCTGCACGCAGTGTGTACCAAAAAAGGACTTGACCATTTAAACAAACGTTTAACCGAAATGAATCACCAATGAAAAAACATATGTATAAATCACTCCTCCCCGTTTTGTTTTGTGCCCTGTTTTGGCAACAGGCAACCGCACAAAAAGACACCAGTATGAACTTTAGCCTGAAACAGGCAGTTGAGTACGCCAAAAGCAACAGTTACGAAATTAAAAATGCCCGCTTAGATGAAGTAAATGCCAAATCGCAAGTAAAAGAAACACTGGCAGGCGGACTACCTCAGGTAAACGGAAGCTTATCGTTCAACAACAACTTTCAGCTTACCCCATTTTATTTTAATATGAATATTCCCGGATTTCCGGTGAGTAAAGATCCTACCCGCGCGGGTGCAAAAATTACAGGTAACGGAAACATCAATGCCAGTCAGCTGCTTTTTGACGGTGCATACCTGGTAGGACTGCAGGCATCGAAAGAGTATGTAAAACTATCGCAGCAAATTTCCCAACAAACAGAACAGGAAATTGAAATCAATGTTTCCAAATCATATTACATGAGCCTTACGGTGGAAGAAAACATTCAATTGCTGAAAGGAAACCTCACCCAATTGGAAAAAACACTTAATGATACACGTGCCTTATTTAAAAACGGGTTTGTAGAAAAAACGGATGTTGACCGTCTGGAACTGACGGTTTCCGAATTAAATCTGCAAATAGAAAAACTGACAGATGCACATGAATCAGCCATACGTTTGTTAAAAATGCAAATGGGCATTCCGGTATCACAACCTATTTACCTTACCGATAAACTGGAAGAGTTATACAGCAGTTTTTCTTCGTTAACAGAAAAGAATACCCCCAACCCTTCCAACCGCATCGAATACCAGCTCATCAATCAGCAAATTCGTTTAAACGAGTTAAACATGAAACGTTACCGGGTTGGTTTTTTGCCCACATTCTCGGCTGTATATAACTTCTCTGAAAGTTCGTTCAGAGGAAGCAATTTTAAACCGCTCACCAACGATGGATGGTACCCGTCTTCCTTTTTGGGAGTGAGCATGAGTATGCCGTTGTTTGATGGCTTTCGCAAACAGGCATGGATGCAGCAAACACGGGTGACATTAGATAAACTTGATAACAACAAAAAGAATTTTGAAAATGCCGTTGCCCTCGAAACATTCCAGGCACAAGCCAATTATGAAACAGCCCTTAAACAGGTAACCATTCGCAAAAAAAATCTGCAACTGGCACAAAATATACACAGCACCGTGAGCACCAAATTTAAAAACGGAGTAGGTTCATCTTTTGAACTGGGGCAGGCCGAAAGCGATTTAAAATCCGCGCAAAGCAATTACCTCACATCCATTTACGATTTAATGGTTGCCCGTATTGAATTAAATAAAGCATTAGGAAAACCTGTTTTAAATTAATAAAAAAAATAATCATGACTTTCAACAATAATATTACCTCTATGAAATTAAACATAAACCACATACTCTCAGGTTTTGTCCTCGTTGGTATGTTTGCAATTGTATCTTGCGGTGGCAAGAGTGCTCTTGATGAGAAGAAAAAAGAACTTGAAAAACTGAAAGGTGAACAAACTTCACTATCACAAAAAATAAAAACCCTCGAAGACGAGATCTCCAAATTGGATACAGCTCTTTTGATAACCGAAAAAGAAAAAATTGTAGCTGTTATCGATTTAGCACCTGCCACCTTCAATCATTGCATAGATGTACAGGGAAGTGTAGACGGAGACGATAACGTAACCCTAAGCTCAAAAGTGCCCGGTATTATCACCCGCATTCATTTAAAAACAGGTGACCCCGTGCGTGCCGGTGAGGTTATTGCCGAAATGGAAAGTGATATTATACGCACCCAGATTGCCGATGTGAAAACCTCATGGGAACTGGCCAATGACTTATATAACAAACAAAAATCGCTTTGGAACCAGAAAATAGGAACCGAGATGCAATACCTTCAGGCAAAAAATAACAAAGAATCCTTAGAGGGTAAACTGGCTACTCTCAAAGAACAATTGGAAATGTACCTGATAAAATCACCGGTAAATGGTGTGATTGATGAGAATTCTCTGAAAATCGGACAATCAGTTAATCCCGGTTTCCCATATGTGCGGGTAGTAAATTACAGCAACCTCAAAGTGAAAGCCGAAATTTCAGAATCCTATTCAGCACTGATTGCACAGGGGAACGAAGTTGAATTATTTTTCCCGGATATAAATAAAACCATTACATCAAAAGTTACCTACGTATCGCAGGGAATCAATCCGCTTACCCGTACTTTCACGGTGGAAGTTGCTCTTCTTTCAGAAAAAATATACCGCCCCAATATGGTGGTAAAACTTAAAATTGCCGATTACAAACAAGCCAACTCGCTGGTGGTTCCAATCAATACCATTCAGCAACTGGAAAATGAGAATGTAATTTTTGTAGCCGAACGCTCGGGCAAACGGATAGTGGCCAGAAAACGCATAGTAAAAGTAGGTGCTATGTACAACGGGAAAGCCGAAATTCTTGAAGGGTTACAAGCAGGTGATAAACTTATTACCACCGGTTATCAGGATTTAAATGATAATGAATTAATCCGCTTCTGATTTTACAGAATATTTTAAGGACATAAGTCCACATCACATATGAAAGATACAATTAAAGAATTCAAGCCCTCCAGTTGGGCCATCAATAATAAAACGAGCATCTATATCCTGTGCGTTATCCTTTCGCTGGCGGGTATATTTGCTTACAACAGTTTACCCAAGGAACAATTTCCTGAAGTAAAATTTCCAAGCATTCTCGTTACTACCGTATACCCGGGTACATCACCCAAAGACATAGAAAGTCTTGTTTCAAAACCTATCGAGAAACAGGTAAAATCTATAACCGGGGTAAAAAAAGTTACCAGCAGTTCGGTACAGGATTTTTCACTCATCAATATTGAATTTAATACTGACCAGGATGTGGATAAGGCACTGCAGCGTGTGAAGGATGCGGTAGATAAAGCCAAAAAAGATCTGCCTACCAATATGCCGGATGACCCCCAGGTAATTGACATTGATGTGTCGCAGATGCCTATTATGAATGTGCATGTGCATGGAAATTACCCGCTCGATAAAATGAAGAAATATGCAGATGACCTGAAGGACCGCATTGAAGGATTGAAAGAAATTACACGTGTAGATATGGTGGGTGCCCTCGAACGCGAAATACAGATCAACGTGGATATGTACAAAGCCCAAGCAGCCAATATTACCTTTAACGACATAGAAACGGCTATTGCTTATGAGAACATGACCATTTCAGGCGGGCAGGTAAATATGGACGGATTAAAGCGCTCCATAAGCGTGATAGGCCAATATGAAAATGCTGCGGAAATAGGTGATATCATCATTCGCGGAAGTACAGGTGCTACCGTTTTTCTCAAGGATATTGCTGAAGTAAAAGATGCTTTTGAAGAAAAAGAAAGTTATGCCCGTCTCGATCACTCAAACGTAATTACCTTAAACGTAATTAAGCGAAGTGGAGAAAACCTCATCGAAGCATCCGATAAAATACGCGAGATATGCAAGGAAATGGACACAGAGGTTTTTCCGGATGCACTGAGTGTGACTATTACCGGTGACCAGTCGGATAAAACACGGGTTACTTTGCATGACCTGATTAACACCATTATTATCGGATTTATTCTGGTTACTGTTATTCTCATGTTCTTTATGGGAACTACTAATGCACTTTTCGTTGGACTTTCGGTTCCTTTCTCCTGCTTTATTGCGTTTCTGGTATTCCCTACCATTGGTTTCACCATGAACATGATTGTACTCTTTGCATTTCTTTTGGCACTGGGTATTGTAGTAGACGATGCCATTGTGGTGATTGAAAACACACACCGCATTTTTGCCAATGGAAAAGTGCCAATTAAACGGGCGGCCAAATTAGCAGCCGGTGAAGTATTTCTTCCCGTACTTTCAGGAACACTTACCACACTTGCTCCTTTTATCCCGCTGGCCTTTTGGCAAGGTGTTATAGGCAAATTCATGTTTTTCCTTCCGGTTACCCTCATTGTAACCTTGCTTGCCTCATTGGTAGTAGCGTATATCATCAACCCTGTGTTTGCGGTTGATTTTATGAAAACACATGAGCAGGAAGAACGCGACCGAAAGGATAAAAAGAAATTCCGCAAAACGTCCATCATTTTTGCTGTAGTTGTCCTGTTGGGATACATCAGCGGATCTCCGGGTTTTGCCAATTTTACCATTACCCTGTATGGTTTGTACTGCCTCAACCGCTTTGTATTACCCGGCATCATTTATAAATTTCAGAATAAAACATGGCCTTCGGTACAAAATGCCTATGCACGGTTGATGGAAAAGGTGCTGTTACGCAAACGCCCGCGAAACCTGCTATTCGGAACAGTGGGACTTCTGTTCCTCTCCTTTTTCCTGGTAGCAGTAAGCGGATTAAAAGTGGTGTTTTTCCCTCAGGCCGACCCGAACTTTATTTACACCTATATCTCCCTCCCTGTTGGTACCGATCAGGCCTATACCGATTCTATTACCAAAATTGTAGAGAACCGCGTGTACAAAGTGGTAGGCGAAGATAACCCCATGGTAGAGTCTATTATTGCCAACGTAGCTGTAGGTGCCGGTGACCCGCAGCAGTTTGAACAAAACTTCAATGCCAATCCTAACCTGGGTAAGGTTACCGTAGCCTTTGTAGAGTTTGGTAAACGACATGGTAAATCCACTATGGATTACATGGATAAAATACGGGATGCGGTAAAAGGAATTCCGGGAGCAGAAATTACCGTAGAACAGGAACAAGGTGGCCCCCCTACCGGTAAACCCGTAGCTGTTGAAATAACCGGTGAAGATTTTGATGAACTCACCACTGTTTCAAAAGATATTAAACGCTATTTAGATAGTTTACAGATACCAGGTGTTGAAGAATTAAAAAGCGATTTACAAACCAACAAGCCCGAGGTGGTAGTGGAAATTGACCGCGAACGAGCTAATCGGGAGGGCATCAGTACGGCACAAATAGGAATGGAATTACGTACAGCAATTTTTGGCAAGGAGGCTTCCAAATTCAAAGACGCCAATGATGATTACCCTATTCAGGTGCGGTATAAAGAAGATCAGCGCAACAACCTCAATGCATTGATGAATCTTATGATTACTTATCGCGACATGAATATGGGTGGTGTGGTGAGGCAGATACCGCTTTCATCGGTAGCCAAAATAAGATACGGCAACACCTATGGTGGTGTAAAACGCAAAAATGAAAAACGCATGGTTATTCTGGGCTCAAACGTACTAAGTGATAGTAATCCCAATGAGGTAGTGGCTGCGGTGGATGCTGCCCTCAAAAAATACCCGATGCCGCAGGGAATAAGTGTGCGCATGGGTGGCGAGCAGGAAGAGCAAAAAGAAACCATGAGCTTTTTATTAGGTGCATTGATGACTTCATTTGGTCTTATCTTCCTTATTCTGGTAACACAATTTAACTCACTTAGCAAGCCGCTCATCATTATGACCGAAATTGCATTCAGTTTAATTGGTGTGTTGCTTGGTTATGTATTTACAGGCATGGAAATGTCAATTATTATGACCGGTATTGGTATTGTGGCACTGGCAGGTATTGTGGTGCGAAACGGAATTTTGCTGGTAGAGTTTACCGAGATTTTGCTTCACCAGGGAATGCCGCTTAAAGAAGCCATTATTGAAGCAGGCCGCACCCGTATGACGCCTGTGCTGCTCACCGCATCGGCTACCATACTTGGTTTGGTTCCTTTGGCGGTAGGCTTAAATATTGACTTCGTTACGTTATTTACCGAATTCAACCCGCATATTTTCTTTGGTGGCGACAGTGTAGCCTTCTGGGGCCCGCTCTCGTGGACCATGATTTTCGGATTAGGGTTTGCCACCTTCCTCACCCTTATTCTGGTACCCGCCATGCTATACATTAGCGAAGGAATGAAACTGCGCATAAAGGCTAAAAAAGCCGCTGCGCTGCAAGTAGAACATGAATAAAACGCAGGGGTAAGTTGGCCCTGTTGTTTATGTTGTTTCTCATATAATAGGTTTAGGTTCTGAAAAGTCCCTCCGGTTTACCGGAGGGCTTTTTAGTTTAAGGAAAATGAAAACAGGTAAATGGTTATCTTGCGAAGTAGTAGAATAATAACTTTTACCCTATGGCAAAAAAAGATGAACGCATTGATGCCTACATTGAAAAGGCTGCCCCGTTTGCCCGCCCTGTTCTTAAACACCTGCGCAAACTGATTCACCGGGCCAACCCCGAAGTTGAAGAAACCATTAAATGGGGAATGCCCTCGTTTGATTACAAAGGCCCGTATTGCGGAATGGCTTCGTTTAAGCAACATGCCATTATGGGTTTCTGGAAATATAAACTGCTGCACGACCCAAATCATTACCTGGGCGAGCCCTCGGCACAGGGAGGCGATGCTATGGGCAATCTGGGCCGCATTACCTCGCTCAAAGATCTTCCTCCGGATGAGGCCATCCTCGATTTTTTGATACAGGCAAAACGGTTGAATGATGAAGGCATTAAACTACCGGCCAAAAAAGCAAAACCCAAACCGCCAGGCGAAGTGCCCGATGATTTACTGGCCGCATTGAAACGGAACAAAAATGCCCTTGAATACTTTGATGCATTTTCGCCATCGGCTAAAAAAGATTATATTGAATGGATTAATGAGGCAAAAACAGATACCACCCGGCAAAAACGCCTGGATACGGCTGTGGAATGGATAAGCGAAGGCAAGCGCAGAAACTGGAAATACGAAAAAAAATAAAATGACCATACGCCCCTATACTCCGGCCGACAAGGAAAAATGCCTCGAAATTTTCAAAAGCAATTGCCCGCAGTTTTTTGATAACAGCGAGCTTGAATTGTTTCACACCTGGCTCAACCACCAGAGCCGAGAAGGCCCGGCATACCAAAGCCCCACCTACACCGATTCGGAGAAAGATGCCTACTTTGTGCTGGAGACTCCCAAAAACGGACTGATTGGATGCGGTGGTTTTTATCTTGTAAAAAAAGAAAACGAAGCCCGCCTTGCCTGGGGAATGATTCATGCCGGTTTTCACCACCGGGGTTACGGCACACAGCTCTACCGCTACCGATATGATTGCATTACGAGGGACTGGCCCGGTTACCGGCTCACCTTGGGCACCAGCCAGCATACCTTTCCGTTTTACGAAAAAATGGGATTGCAGGTAACGGGCATCATCCTATCGGGGTATGGCGAAACACTTGACCGGTACGATATGACCACCTGATCACTCCCCTCAAAGGTCGGTCCCGCTCACCTTTCCGTCATGCTGAGCAAAGCGAAGCATCTGCCAGTGGTTTGCAACAAATCTCCGAGTGAGCAGATTCTTCGTCCCTGCGGGACTCAGAATGACGGGCAGGCTTTTGTCCCCCTTGCAGCGCGGGACTGTGTAAGAGCGAAGGGGGCAGGGGGATGAAATCAACGTCATTCTGAGCCCGCCCATGCGGGGCTTGTCCCGCCTATTCGGGAAAGCATCTGCCCGTGTTTTACACTATACTAAACTTGTACCCTCTGCCTCAAGTTGACAGATTCTTCTATTCTATGTTCTTTTAGCTTGACCCAACCGCGAAGCGCTCAGTGATGCCAAAATAAAAAATTGCTTTATCGCTAAAAAGAACCAAAAGGTCAAGACTACTGAGGCGTAGTTGGCGGCTGTAAGGCCTTTGCTGCCCTTGCCAAAGAATGAACTCCATCCGCTGCGCGGATGTTCAGACAGCATTCTTCTGCCTCAGGCCATGGGCGCAGCAAAAACCAACACCCGCTCAACTCCTCCTCAAAGGTCAATCCTGCTCAGTCCCCCTTGTAGCGTGGGCTTGTGACATGTGAAACCCGAAGGGTAACGGGGCAGGGGGATGAATCTTTTTTGCCAAACCCGAAACTTTTCTTCTTGCTTTTGTCCTTTCTTTTCACAAGTTTTACATTATGAAATTGAACAAAGGTTTTTTCTCACTCTGACGTTGTACGCAAGCATAACCTACGATGGAAGAAAAATTTAAGTATCCAAAAGAAGTTGTCGATAAGCTTTTTTTCGATATAGATCGAAGTGATTTTATTATTATAAAAGCCCATCTCTTTATAGAATACGGACTCAATCAGTTTATCGAACTTCAAAATAAATCTGGTGTTGACATTGAGAAAATGAATTTTACCTTCATGCATAAGTTTAATGTATGCAAGTTACTTGGGCTCTTTAGTAAACACCCCGACCTTGAAACCTATGTGCAAGATCTGAATAGATTACGAAATCAAGTTGCTCATAAACATACATATGATGAAGAGCTTTATGATAAAGTTGTTGATTATCCTTCGGGTTTTGAAAAGCAAAAGAGATGGGATACCAAGCAAGCCTATCGTGAAGGTGTTATGGCAATAAAATCAGCTTTCATGTGTGGTATTATTCTTAGCATTATTGAACAGACTGAAAAAGGTCAAACTGCTGAAAAAAAAGCTGAATGATCTTAATTACCCCGCCTTCGCTCGCGTCTCGCGAGTGTAAGCAAGTTGCGCTGGCATGCTGCCAGCCACAACAAATAAGTTTAATAACGCATGTAACAATATTTGTTTTATCCCTTTTTATCTGCTATTTTACGATACAAAGTGTGGGTAGGTTTTTTTCATCTATCCCGCCTTTAAGGGACTCAGACTTTAGCGGCAATTAAAAACAAAAAGTATGAAAGAAATTACAACGACACTATTCACGGTCTTAATATCTATGACCTCATCTTTCGGACAGACACAAGAAGCAACAACAGCTGACGGGAAAAAGGTAATTCTCAATTCTGACGGATCTTGGAAATATGCCGAAGTCAAAAAAAACACTACAAAAGTTAATTCTTCAGATTGCAGCAATTGGATTGCAACTGAAACAGACAAAGTATCTGGCAACACTTCAACAGCAGCCAAACACACACTATTCGTTTCAACTGACGGTGGGAAAAAGGGCTTCGGTATTTTTATGATGCAAACTTCCAAAGGTGAGCTTATCCTAGTAATACAAGCAGTTGGGGCGGGAAGTTGTATTGACGAAGGATCAAAAATCAATATATTATTTACAGACGGTTCAAGACTTGAATTATTAAGTGAAGGTGACTTTAACTGTAAAGGTGACGCGACAGTATATTTCGGTGGTGTTTTTGGCAAGAAAACACAGTTAGAAGAATTGAAAACAAAAAAAATACAAACTATGAGAGTATGGACAAACGATGGTTATGTCGAAAAAGATTTCACGACCGATAATCAAGAAGAATTCTTAAATGTAATTAACTGCTTGACAAAATAAGCCCCTCACTTGTCCTCGTTTATTCACTTCGTTCATGAGATCGCTGGCGCTAGGTGGCAACGAGGATACAAGGGATTGTTTAATTGAAATCGAATTTTTCCGCTCGTTTGCAACGAACCCATATGGCAAAATTGTTAACACGAACGGACAGGAATAAACAAACTGGCAGATGCCAACTTTTTGACAATGACTGAATCAGTATTTAGCAAAGTATATTCATATCGGGAACGTAAAGGCAATAACCCAAAAGAAAATTTTTTGATTGAGATTTTTGCCCATTGCCTTCAGACAGATGAGAAATTACTTACTAACTTCATTAACAAACTTGATTTAGTCGTTGACAAAGAGACTTCAATCAAAACACAGGCAACTTATGAGTATGGCAGACCAGACATTGAAATAAATATCCCGATTTCTAAAACTTGTATTCTCATTGAATGTAAGATTGAACACTTTGAAAGGGAAAATCAACTTGCCGATTACAAAAGAATTTTAGCAGAAAAGAAAGTATCAAAACGACATTTAGTTTACTTGACAAAATATTACGACTTTAGGGAGAATGAAAACAAAGGAATCAATTTACATTTACTTAAATGGACCGACATTTATAATATCATAGACGAAGACAACACAGAACTATCACAAGAATTAAAAGCATACCTAAAAGACGAGCATATGGAAGAATCGAAAAATTTCAACTACACCGACTTGACAGTTTTAAAAAATACTGCGGGTACAATCCGTAAAATGAATGAAGTCATTGACGGAGTGAAAGAGTATTTCGAAAAGAAAATCGGCACTTTTGCTAAAGAATCTTCACGGAGCACACGTCTTAAAGACGAATGGTATGTAGCCACTCATTCAGTTGGCGTAGGGCAGAAATACAAATTTGAAATTGAAATTGGTTTCATCTGGTGGTGGGACGAACAAGTTTATCTTGGTATGAGAATTTGGCTTCCGACAGCGGACAAATACAAAAACACCGACACTTATTTCAAAATATTTAAAAGATATCTCAAAGGTTGGGAATTAGAAGACGATTGGGATAATTGTTACATATTTGGAAAGTATAAACCTGTTGGACAATTTCTCATTGACGAAGACGAACAAGTTCCAGCAATGGTTCAGTTTTTGAGGGAATGCACTGACGACCTTGACACATTAAAAAAGGTTGACCCAAAAATTTTCAAATAAACCTTGCCCCCTCACTCGTCCTCGTTTATTCACTTCGTTTATGAGATCGCTGGCGCTAAGTTGCAACGAGCACTAACATTAGGTTAGAGCTATTTTAATACTCAATACAAATTATTTAAAAAATGAAATCACTTTTAACTTTTACCTTCATCCTTACTCTGGCAACTTTATCCTTTGCACAACCCCCCAATCCGGACCTTGATACTACCCTTGCAAAAAAATTGGGAGCTGATGACTATGGAATGAAAAAGTATATTTTTGTTATTCTTAAAACCGGTGACAACAAAACAACGGATAAAAAATTTATCGACAGCTGTTTTACGGGGCATCTGAGTAATATCAACCGGCTGGCCTCCCTTAAACAACTTGTTGTTGCCGACCCGTTCGGAAAAAATACTGCGGATTACAGAGGCCTGTTCATCCTGAATATTCAAAGTGTGGAGGAAGCAAATAAACTGCTGGAAACCGACCCTGCCATAAAGGCTAACCTCTTAAAGGCTGAATGCTTTGCCTGGTATGGTTCGGCTGCACTTTCTGAATACCTTGACGCACATAACAAAATATGGAAGGTAAAACCTTAATAATAGCCTCCACGTCTGCCACTATGGATGCAGATCTAAGGGCCCTGAAAATTTATGAAGAGAGGGCTTTTTTAGCCAGATATTTTGCTAACTTCGTATTGCATTTAGCCAATGGGTACGATGATACTGTTAAAATCTAATCAACCTTTGGTGTGGTGCAGTAAATATTCTTTAACCAAAAAACACCATGAAAACAAAAATTACTTTTTGGATTACTATCCTGATTCTAATCACCGGTTCTGCCTTTAGCCAAACCCCAGCCTGGCAATGGGTGAAAAACGGAACAGGACCGGGAAGCGACTACGGACATAGCATCAGTATGGATGCGGCCGGCAACTGCTATGCCGTGGGCCATACCTACCCCAATTACATCCGGTTTGGAAGCGATACCCTTAGTGGCCCGTCAAGCAACGCCATGTTTTTGGTGAAATACGACAATGCAGGAAATCTGGTGTGGTCACGAAAAGCAACCGGGGGCACCGGTGATTCGAAGTTCACCGCCATCCGCACGGATGCAAGTGGCACCAGCTATGTAGCCGGTTATTACAACGGGGGCGGAACGCTGACACTGGGAAGCACAACGCTTTCACCCGGACTAAATCCAGCTGCTGTGGTGGCCAAATACGATGCAAACGGTAATGTGATATGGGCAAGGTGCCCGGGCAAGGTAACCACAGTTGCACCTGTTACGCTGTTTACGGCTGACGTTGACGATTCCGGAAATGTGTATGTGGCCGGTAGCTTTTTTGACGGCACTGCGGTGATGAAATACGACAGCTCCGGAAACATGGTGTGGCAGAAAATGGCAACAGGAGCCGTTCTGAGGTCCCCGACCATCTGTACGGCTGCTAACGGAGATTGTTTTCTTACCGGATATTTCGGAGGTGCCAGTATTAAAATAGACACCACAACGGTAATGAACAGCACGAACGGCCCAGGCTACTCCATTCTGGTGGCCAAACTGAACAGCTCCGGAACGGTGGTATGGGCAAAGAGCGAGGGAACATTTCCGTCCTTGTACAATCCCGTAATAAGCGCTGACGGAAACGGCAACTGTTTTGTAACCGGTTCGTACCAGGGTGCCAATGCCAAATTCGGGAGCATCACGCTCACCAACCCTTCAACCACCTACAAAATGTTTCTCGTAAAATTTGACCCGACCGGCAACGTCATTTGGGCTAAGCAGTCAACCACCCTGTATGACGAAGGAAAGGGCATTTGCACCGATGCTGCAGGCAACTGTTACGTGGCCGGGGTGTTCAGCGGCACCGGAACGTATGGAACGGTGAATCTGACCAGCAACGGTTTCAACGATGCGTTTGTGGCTAAATACGATTCGTCAGGAAATGCAGTGTGGGCCTTACACGGAGGCTCAGCAGATGCCGGTGATATGGCCAATGCCATAGCTGTGGATGCAGGGGGCAATGTGGCTGTGACCGGAATTTACTCCGGCAAGCAGGCTACCTTTGGAAGTTCCTCCTTTACCAATGCCGACACGATTGCCAAAGGGTATGAAGTATTCATTACCAAACTGGCTTCCTCACTTCCGAGCGGCATTACCCAACTCCTTTCACCGTCACAACTACTTACCATGTACCCCAATCCTGCCAACGGGAACGTCACTATACAAACCAGCCAACGTTTAACCAACGCAACGCTTACACTGTATAACACCAACGGGCAGCCCGTACGAAAACTGGATCATATCACGGGAACGAAGATTGCCTTGCAGCGGGACCATTTACCCGCAGGTTTGTATGTAGTGCGCCTGACACAGGACGGTAGCACTATCGCTACCGACCGGCTGGTTATAGTTGACAACTAGCCGCCATTCAAAATTTCCCAACTGGCGCGCGGTTGTACCGCGTGATCTTTCCACTGTCTAGTTCATTGCAGCGTCCTCGCTTCTGCCATAATATTCATTAATGGAAGGCGCTTAACAGAACAAAGCAACTAAATGTATTTTGTTTTATCCCGAACATAGCTACGCAACAGGATTTGCAATCAGAGGATGAAAGGTTAACTTGCAATTTCAATAGGTTTAAAAGTACATGCAAAAGTGCGATTCAAAAGCCTAAACCGTTAACGGGGCAAACAGATTGGTAATCCCTAACATACTCTTCGGGAAACCGATAACGTTTAATAAATGAATAGTTCAGCTAGACACGGAATCAATAGAATAGTACGGAACCAAATCAATGTAAATATGAAGTTAAAGAATATCAATATTGCCTCGTTTCTCAGTTTTTTTCTGACAAGCTTCACAACTGCTTTTGCCCAACCCTGCGGACCAAATCAACGATTGGTTGACAGACAGGTTTTAACTGCCGGTGGCGACATTCTTCTATTGAGAACAGAATTTAATGGGGGATTGATGGACGTATTCAACAACAATAAAGAATTTGAGTTAAATTATGTTTTAATTTCTAAAAAGGGGGAAATCAAAAAAGATATATCATTGCATTTAACCTGGAATGAGAGGCATTACAATTTTATATCTTGTAAAGCATCATACAGACAACCCGGCAATGCTGATTACGGAAGCACAAAGGAAAATAATTGTGCCTATTATTCCCCTTTTTCACAAAACAACAATACCATTCTGGAATATTATTTATGTGGCGACAGGAAATTTGCTTACGAAATACTAATTAACAAAAAAGGGAAAGGCAAATGGATACTCTATGATTTAGACACCATTGGACCTTCTAACATGATCAAATATTATGACGACTTTACAAAACATATTTTCTTCAAAAGCTACTTGGAAAAGAAATACCAAGAACTGAGTTATTTACCAGGTGAACAATTTGAATTTTTAAATGAAATGAAAAAGGTTAAAATTCTTGGTAAAAACATTGAATTAACTAAGCAGTCTTCAGGTAATAAATGGACTATTGCTGGCGAAAAATGGAAAATTTTATTGGACGGCAATATTTTTAGTCGCAACCAAAATCCGCCATTAATAAACATAAAAGAGAATATAGCATATATTACTGTTTTTAATGAGGATCTTGCGTCCTGTCCGGGTTATGGTCAGGATATTTTTCCAATAACCTATGCTATTAATATTAAAAAGGGGGAAATAATTTGGAAACAGGAAATAAAATACAAATAATCCCGTCTTCGCCCCTGTACTGCGTGACCCCTGCAGTTCGGGCTTTGTGTCTTTAAACTTTGCCTGTATTAATATTAACTGAAAATGATAGAACGAATGAAATCACTTTTAACTTTTACCTTCATCCTTACTCTGGCAACTTTATCCGTTGCACAAACCCCCAATCCGGACCTTGATACTACCCTTGCAAAAAAATTGGGAGCTGATGACTA
>CAZHTC010000003.1:71817-191516 GCA_964535575.1 uncultured Bifidobacteriaceae bacterium | reverse complement strand
TTTCTGAATACCTTGACGCACATAACAAAATATGGAAGGTAAAACCTTAATAATATCCCCCCTGCCGTTCGGGATTTAGTTTTTTCTTTTCACAATTTTTCCTTTCTTCGTTTATGCTTTAACGCGACCGTTGTGCGTAAGTACAAACACATTTTAAATGCAGAAAATCACAATAAAAGATAATCATTTAAATTTTCATAAACTACCTTATGGACGGATTAGTTATGAAATAGATTGGTCTCAAAAACCTCACCGAAATCAGTTCATTAAAAGAAACAAAACCAAACTGAACATATGCATAGAAAAAGACATCTGGATTTGCGAAACATTAACAACTCAAAAGTTATGGGAAGATATTATGACTACAAATCCTTCAAAATTTAAAGGTAAAAATAATCCCATTGAAAATATCAGTTACTATGACATTGCAGCCTTTTTTCATAAGCTGAAACAGATAACAAATCAGAATTTTAGACTTTTAAAGGAAAGTGAATTTAACTACGCATGTAATTTAAATTATGAAGATGATTTCCACAATCATTTGAATGATATTATCTGGTATGAAGGAAATAGTAATAATCAAACGCATCCTGTTGCCTCAAAACCTTCAGGCAGACTAAACTTATCAGATTTGTTAGGTAATTTATATCACTTTGTTGACAACGACCTGACCGCTTTGCCGGCAGAAAAATGTTTATATAAAGGGGCCGGTTGGGCGACACAAAGACTGTGGGTGGATAAAGATTTTTCCTTGATAGCTGATAAAAAAGAAAAGAATAACACCATTGGATTTAGAATAGCATTTACTTAAAACCCCGCTGCACTTTATCAGTAAGCATAATAACAGGGTCCCCCCCCCTGCCGTTCTGGATTTAGTTTGTTCCTTTCATAAATTTTCCTTTCTTCGTTTATGTTTTAACGCGGCCGTTGTACGTAAGTGCACAAAGTCATTTTGATACCAACGCCCAATAAAAAGAAAATGACAGACAATAAACGATATTACGCATTTGACTCATTGAGAGCAACGATGATGTTTTTGGGCGTTGTTATTCACTCGGCCGTGAGTTACAGCAGTTCGAATGATATGACATGGCCATTGAGAGCAAAAGAAACCAGTTTTGCTTTTTTTTATCTTGTTGATATAATTCATTCCTTTCGTATGCCTGTGTTTTTTTTGATTGCAGGTTTTTTTGGTGCATCTTTATATTTCAATAAAAATCCCGAACAAATGATAAAAAACCGGTTTAAGCGAATACTCATACCTTTTCTTGTTTTTGTTATTGTGCTTTGCCCTTTTCAAAAATTTGCGTTTATATATTGTAGTTCTGTTTTTGAAGGTGAAGTTCCGGTAACCTTATCAGACCACTTTTCTTTGGCAGGAAGCTATATTCCTTACCGATTGTCGCATTTATGGTTTTTATATTATTTATTCCTCATCAGTATTCTTGCATATCTGTTTTTAAAACTTACAAACCGAATTTCACTATGGTATTTTGACCATTTATTTAAACTGACTTTCAAAAATCCGGTGTATCGTTTACTGACAATGACAGGCATTTCATTTACCATTCTTTTTTTGTTTGACGCAAAATCCTTTGAGACATCAGTCAGCTGGCTACCTGACGCTGGAATTCTGATTTATTTTCTGACATTTTATACGACCGGCTGGTTGTTGTACAGAAATAAAGCATTAATAAGCACTTTAAAACATTCTGACATGATACTGATTCTGATTGGTGTGGTTTCAGCCTGCTTCAAAATTAATTTTCACACTCAAATGAATTTAACAAGTCTTCAAATATTAAATTCATTCGTTACCTCTTCCCTAAGTATAGGAATAATCGGCATTTTTTTGCGTTTCGCAGATTCGCCCAACCAGACAGTTTCATACTTAGTAAATTCAGCATATTGGGTTTATCTAATTCATTTCTTCATTGCTGTTTTATTGTCGGGTTTAATAGATGATTTGGCAGTGTCCGTTTATTTGAAATTTCTAATCGTACTAACTATTACAACAGTAATCAGCTTGACTTCATATCATTTATTTGTACGCAAAACTTTTATTGGTGTATTTTTGAACGGTAAAAAAACATAGACAACTAACTTGAAAAAAAAGAAAATCCCCCCGTCCTCACTCGCGTCTCGCTAGCTTAAGGTAACCTTTTAACAACAGGGCGAATTTTAAAAGACTCAAACAATTTATAACTCTATTGAACAAAATAAACAATGACTGAATGGATAAAACATCCCTTAGAATTAGAAGGGGAAAAGGTTAGGTTAAAACCATTAACGGAAGAATATTTTGACGAACTTATTGGACTAAGTCATGAGGAAATTATCTGGACTTATATGCCCGTGAATGGAACAGATAATGAAAAACTACGTGCGGCATTGAATGAGGCTTTGCTAAAACGAGATAAAGGTGAACAATATCCATTTGTTGTGATAAACAAAGACACAGGAAAAGTAATGGGCTCTACAAGATACTTGCACATAAATGCAGAACATCGAAATCTGGAAATCGGATATACCTGGTATTTGCCGGAATATTGGGGAAAAGGATACAATGAAGAGTGCAAATATTTATTATTAAAATATTGTTTTGAAGAACTCAAAACCATACGGGTTCAAATTATTACTTCAAGCAAAAATTTACGCTCACAAAAGGCAATTGAAAGGATAGGCGGGAAATTTGAAGGAGTTTTAAGAAATGTAGTTATACGAAATGGCGACAAAAGAAGTGTAGCTTACTACAGTATAATAGAGGAAGAATGGAACGATGTTAAACAATTGCTGATAAAATTGTATACTGAGAAGTATAAGAAATTGTGATTATCCACATTGAAATTTTACCCCTTACCGAAGCCCTCAGCTATCTTTGTCGGTCACTAAGGGCTGTTACAGCCGATCTCGTTTTTTCAACTTCGTTTTTTATAATTAAGAATGGCCCAGGTATTCAATACAACGGCAAAAACGGAGATAGCCATAAAATGAATTTTTAAATCGGCAAAAGTGCTTCCCTTCAACACAATCATACGCATCACCTCTATAAAATAAGTTACCGGACTAAGGTGAGCAATTACTTTGGCCCATGCAGGCATGCTGTCAACTGAAGTAAACAGCCCGCTCATAAGCATAAAAATCATCATAAAAAAAAACGTAACCGACATAGCCTGTTGCTGGGTATCGCAATAGGTAGAGATAAGCAACCCCAGCCCCAGAATAGCCAACAGGTAAACGGCCAGAAAACCATAAAGCAGGGCGATGCTCCCCAACGGTACAATGCCATAAATAAGCCGGGCAATAATAAACAGCCCCACACTAAACACAAACATTCCCAGTACCCAAAACGGAATAAGTTTTCCCAGCACAAAATGATGCTTGCGGATAGGGGTAACATTTAATTGCTCAATGGTGCCGATTTCTTTTTCCTTCACAATATTTAATGCCGTCATATAACTTCCCATCATGGTTACCAGAATAGCTAAAATACCCGGTACCATAAAAAAATTATAGTTCATATGCGGATTAAACCAGGCCGAGGAAGTTACCTCAATTACAGGCATAGGATTGTATCGCGGCATCTGCATCCATTTAAGGCGTATATCCTGATTAAAATCACTTAAAATACGGCTCAGGTACGAACCGCCTAATCCGGCTTTCACACCGTTAATCGCGTTTACGGCAATAAACAATTTGTCTTCGCTTTCGCGCACCACCGTGCGTTCAAATCCTTCGGGTATCTCCAAAACCAAATCGGCCTTATCGGTTTCTATCAGTTCAAAAGCATTTTTGAAATCACTTCCGTAATTGACCAGGCGGAAATAACCCGAACCTGAAATTTTTCCGCATAACTGAGCCGAATAGGTGGAGTGATCGTGATCAACCACCGCTAGGTTGATGTTTTTCACTTCATAATCGGCTGCCAGCGGCAGCACAATCAATTGCATCAGTGGCATCACAAAAATAATGGGCAATATGGAGCGGTTGCGGAAAATCTGCCTGAATTCTTTCTGCAATAAAAATAAGATTGTTCTCATGCCAGTCGTATTTTAAATTTCTTTAAACTGATGCCAAGCAACAGCATGGTCATAACAAATAGAATCAATACTTCTTTCCACACCGAGGTAAAACCAAGTCCTTTTATCATTACCCGTTTTACAATAATATAATACCATTTGGCCGGAACAATATTTGAAATTACCTGTAAGGGCAAAGGCATATTCTCAATAGGAAACATAAATCCTGCAAATAACATGGTGGGCAGTAACATGCCCATAAGCGAAAGCAGCATGGCCGTTTGTTGCGAAGCAGTGGTGGTTGAAATAAGCAGCCCCATAGATAAAGCGGTGATGATGTAAAGGGTGCTCACACTTACCAGCAGCACTACACTTCCGTTTACCGGAAGGCCCAGGGCAAACACACTAAGCAATAAAATAACCGTGAGATTCACCAATGAAACAATAAGGTAGGGAACCGCTTTGGATAAAATTACCAACAGGGGTTTAAACGGAGATACCAATAGAATTTCCATGGTGCCTAATTCTTTTTCGCGCACTATAGAAATGGAGGTCATCATTACACATACCAGCATCAGCACCAAAGCCATCACTCCCGGCACATAGTTGTATGCACCTTTCAGCTCGGGGTTGTACAACATGCGCAGTTCCGGAACAATGCGGTAGGGTAATTTGGTTTGCCCCATTACCTGTTGCTGGTATTGCCCGGCAATAGCCTGAATGTAATTGGTGAGCGTAGTAGCGGTATTGGGGTCGGTTCCATCGGCAATTACCTGCAGTTGCGTTTTATTGGTATGCATCAGGTGGTGGTAAAAGTTTGGCGGAAAAATAACAGCCGTTTTAATTTTCCCTTCCCGGAAAGCGGCTTCCAGCTGTTTATCCGAAAGCAGGGTTTTCTCAATTTCAAAATACCGGCTCGATTCCAGTTTGGCTGTCAACTCCTGCGAACCTTTATCTCGTGCATAATCCAGTATCACCATTTTTGAATTATTAATTTCATTGGTGAGGGCAAAACCGAACAACACAATTTGCACAATGGGCAACCCAAATAACATGAGCAGGGTTTTCCGGTCGCGAAAAACGTGTTTGAATTCTTTACGTATAAAAATAATAAACTGTTTCATGGTTAATCGGCTTGTCGTTTGGCGCCCCGGGCGAGTTGGTAAAAAACCTCGTCCATGGTGGCCGCATTAAATTGTGTTTTTAATCCTCCCGGTGTGTCTAACGCTTCAATGCGACCGTCAACCATAATAGAAACACGGTTGCAGTATTCTGCCTCGTCCATGTAATGGGTGGTAACAAAAATGGTAATTCCGTTTTCTGCCGCATCGTAAATTAAATCCCAGAACTGCCTTCGCACCACGGGGTCAACTCCTCCGGTAGGTTCATCCAGAAATACTACCTGAGGCCGGTGAAGAATGGCTACTGAAAAGGAGAGTTTTTGTTTCCATCCAAGAGGCAGCGAACCAACCAGTTTTTTTGACTGATCCTGCAGTCCTAATTTTTCGAGCAGCGACTCACTTTCCTCTTTCAGCTCTTTGGTTGAGAGTCCGTAAATGCCTCCGTAAAAACGAATATTTTCGAGCACGGTTAAATCTTCGTACAGCGAAAACTTTTGACTCATATACCCGATATTCCGTTTAATTTGCTCGGTTTGTTTGTACACATCATACCCTGCCACGGTAGCGGTACCCGATGAGGGAGTAAGCAATCCGCACAACATGCGCATGGCGGTGGTTTTACCGGCACCATTTGCTCCCAGAAATCCAAAAATTTCGCCTTTGCTCACCTCAAACGAAATTTGATTGGTGGCTACAAAATCACCGAACTGTTTGGTAAGCTTATCTGCTTTTATTACGTAAGGGGTCATGCGGTTTTCATTAACTGAATAAAACAATCTTCAACCGTTGGGGTAATTTGCCGGCACTCCAAACCGGTGTGCCCTTCCGTGGTGAGGTAATCAGTAACCGATGCCACTGCTTTGTCGTGAGGTTGTTTAAAAGTAAGATGCAGGTACTCGCCAAAAGCAAAACAACTTCGGGTATTCTCATATTCCTTTAAATGCCTTAACAAATGGGTGATTTTTTCAGACCGGATAGCAAACAACGGGAAGGGGTAATCCTGTACAATCTGCTCAGGTGTATCAACGGTTAAAATTTCACCGTTTTGAATTAACGCAATACGGTCGCACAGGGTAGCCTCGTCCATATACGGAGTAGAAACCAGAATGGTGATGCCTTGTTGTTTAAGCCGCCTAAGCATTTCCCAGAATTCTTTCCGCGACACGGCATCCACTCCGGTGGTTGGTTCATCTAAAAACAATACTTCCGGTTTATGAATAAGTGCGCAGCACAAAGCTAATTTTTGTTTCATTCCACCCGACAATTTTCCGGCTCTCCGGTTTTTAAATGGCTCTATCTGCACATAAATATCTTTGATAAGTTCATAGTTCTGCTGAATGGTGGTATTAAAAAGCGTGGCAAAAAAATGCAGGTTCTCCTCTACACTTAAATCCTGATACAGGGAAAACTTTCCGGGCATATACCCAACCCTGTTTCTGATAGCCTTGTAATCGGTTACAATATCATATCCGGCTACAGTGGCGCTTCCTCCATCGGGCAAAAGCAACGTGGTAAGCATCCGGAAAATACTTGACTTACCGGCACCATCGGGACCGATGAGGCCAAAGAGCTCTCCTTCCTTTACCGTGAAAGAAACATCTTTTACGGCAGGAATTTTTTCCTTTCCGTAATGTTTCATCAACCGGTTGAGTGTAACTGTTGCCATGCTTAAAAACTCACTTCTCCGTACATACCAATTTTAAGATAACCGTCATTTTTCACCACTATTTTTACGGCATACACCAGATTGGCGCGTTCGTTTTTGGTCTGGATGGTTTTAGGTGTAAACTCTGCTTTATCACTTATCCATTGCACCGTGCCGCTGTATTCCTTGTATTTTCCGTCAGCTCCATCGGTAAATACTTTTACCTGCTGATTTAATTTTAACCGTGCAAGCTGATCACCGGATATATAAGCCCGTAAAATCATTTCCGACACATCGGCCACTTTGTACAGCGGCTTTCCTGCATTCACCATTTCAGCTGCATTGGTATATCGGGTAAGCACTACTCCGGTTACGGGATTCAGCACCCTGCATTTTGCCAGCTGATCGTTTAGTTGCTCTATTTGCACATACAGCGGTTCGGTTTGTTCGGTAAGGCTACGGGTATTTATACCCAATACCGACTGCTGGGCATCAATTTGTTTTTTGATTAGCTCCACCTGCGACCGCATATCGTCCAGTTGCTTGGTGGTGGCCGCATCTGCTTTTACCAGATTGGCAACCCGCAGGCTTTCGCGCTCTGCCGTTTGCAATTGTGTTTGTAAAGCGGCCACCTGTGTTTGAATATCGGGCTTCTGACTTAGCACCGCCTGAATTTGTGTTTCAAGTTGTTTCTTTTTTAAATAAAGCTGAACGGTATCAATTAAGCCCACCTGCTCCCCTTCTTTCACATTCATGCCCTCTTCAATTTGAAAAAACTTAAGCACTCCGTTTGCCTCGGCCGACACAATGGTCTCATCCGCTTCAAAAGCACCCGAGGCATCAAAACTTTCCTTGTTCCCTTTACATGCTCCCAGCAAAATCAGTGCGAGTGCACTTACATATATTTTTATTGATTTCATACGTATTGATTTTTTAATTGCCCGATGTGGTTTTATAAGCATACTGTGCCATGAGTAACTGAATGCGGTGCAAAACGGCTGCCTGCCTTGCCAGATCTTCGGCATTCACCTCGCGCAGGTAATCGTTTACCGTGATTACTCCGTTTTCAAGTTGTACGGCAGCTGTATTTTTTACCGAAGTGCGCAGTTGTATAATTTCATTGTCGCTGGCTATTAGTTCCTGCAGTTTGCTTATCTCCGAATTTTGCTGTTTCAGTGCGAACTTCGTATTGAACAGAAAAACTTCTTTCTGCACATCGAGCATGGTTTTATTGATATTTACCAGCTCCCGTTCTTTGCCCGAAGTATAATAATTGCTGAGCGACCAGTTGAGGCGCACACCACCCAGGTAAAAACCTTTCATATCATTGCTCAGCATATTTACCGGAGTAGGCCGGCCCACTCCACCCTGTGCAAATACAAAAAATTTTGGAAGTGTTTTGGTAGTAATCAATTTCTCCTGCACATCAAGTGCTTTTTTCTGCAAATCAAACGCAGCCAGCTCGGGCCGGTTAATTTGTTCCTGTGTCAATACCTCTACCGGTTTTTCAAGCACCGTTTCATAAGGAAGCGACCTGTTCAGAAAAAGCCCGAGCATTTCCAGGTAGGACCTGCGTGCATTAGTCAGTTCCGTATCCCGTTGTCTGGCTTTTAGCATTTCGGCCTTTAGTTTATCGAGATCACTTTTTAACCCGGTACCATTGTTTATAGCAGCCGACAACTTATTTATTCCGGTTTGAATATCTTTTTGCACCAACGCATTTTGTTTGAGTTGCTCGTCAATAAGCAGTGTACCGAAATACAGCTGATTTATCCGTTCCCTTAATTTATACAGTTCGGCCTCTATATTTTGTGTTTGTGCCTGCGCATTGGCCTGCTGCATCTCTTTTTGCTGACGCACGGTGATCAAATCAGTGACCGGCTGATTTACCTCTCCGTATAACCTGTACTGGCTTTTGCTTAAAACCGGTACGCCCGGAACCGAAATGGGTATTTTGGTTACATCAGATTGGTAGGTGGCCTGACCAATGATGGCCACCTGAGGCCAAGCATTTTTTGAAATATTGCTGATGGTGTAATCACTGCTTTTGGCAATAAGCTGCTGCTGGTTTACCAGCGGGTAATTTTTTTTTGCCAAATCATAACACTCATTCAGGCCAAGTTGTGCGTGCACGCTTTGTATGAGTAAAACAAACAGCAGTGCCATACTTCCTTTCTTTTGCTTCATGATGTTCTCTTCATTAATTTATTTTAAACATGGCTTTCATCCAAACAGGTATCAGTTTTCTTCGTTCTTCCATCAACTGTAAAAATTCTTTATCCTTCATCCCCGACATGAGTTTAATCATGGGTTTACCGATAAATGGGAATACGGTAATTCCAATCATATTCATCACCACGTGCATGGGAGAAAAATTCATTTTATTTTTTTTAAGGTGTGCTGCCATTTGCTGAAAAAACACCGACTTATTCATAAAGTCTTTGGTTCCCGTTAATTCAATCAGTTTATCGGGATGGGCCTGCAGTTCGCTCAACATAAACAGCGGAAAATTGGGTTCGCGGATAAGCATGGAGATATAACTGTCGGCAAGCAATTCAAGTTTTTCACCTAAATCGGTATCGGGGTCGTTGAGAATACCGGTGAGTCCCAGAAAAAATTCCTTAATACTTTCCAGCATCACCAGTTCAAAAAGTTTTTCCTTGCTTCGGTAATAATAATTAAGGAGTGCCAGGTTCATTCCCGCTTCTTCGGCAATATCGCGGGTGCGGGTTGCGGCATACCCTTTTTGTGTAAATACTTTTCGGGCCGCTTCCTTTATTTTCAATTCAGCCGATAGCGGTTTCTCTTTTACCTGTTCTTTTTTCTTAGCCATAGTATGTTTAAATCCGTGGGCAAAGGTAAATTCAATCGAATGATTTAAACAAATATTTTAATCAAATGATTAAATAAAAGCCATCAAAAAAACTTACCCAATTATTTATCAAACAATTAAACTGCTATTTCAGGGGACGTGAGGCCTGGTTTATTAACCTTATTCCACCACTTTGCTGCAGCATAAAAACCCCGGGAGAAGGGATTTCAGGAACCCCATTAATTCCATAACCCAACCTTAATTCATAAATAAGGTACATCCGGCTCCAAAATGGATGATGAGCAGCTATTCTAAAATTGAATCCTCCGGTGACAAAGGCAGAAAACAGATGTCCTGCCCTTTTCCGGATTTTTTCCTCCCCATACCGGGCATCTAAAATATTGGTGGTTAACCTCATTGAATTTACCGAAACGGTATGACCGCTATAAGTATCTCTGGTAATAAACAAATAAGGGTTAAAAGTAACCCCGGCTTTTAAACCATACCCTCCGTAAAAGGAGCATCTGGCCAATCGGTTACTATAATGAACAACCGAGGCGGTAACGAAAAGCTGATTCGAGTAATAGGAAAATCTCCATTGGTCGGAAAAAACAGAATCAAATTGCACCTTTTCGCCTGTCACACCGGATGTGACAGTATCGAGAAAGGTATAGGTTTCATTAAAAGTATAAAAACTGGTGGCAGGTCCCCCATAATAACCTGCGCCCAATCTAAGAAAAGAAGATCCTTTTTTGCTCTTATCGTTTGATCGGAAGCCAAAACCAAGAATACCCTCAGCTCCTGCCATCCCAAAGTTCCCCGATGCATCCAGGGTAGGATAAGATAAAGCCTGACGGTCTCCTGCCAACTTGTTAAATAAAGAATGGGGGCTAACAGGAAGCGAAGAAAAAAAATACCCAGAATGAATCTGCCATTCGGTACAACCATGAAATGTTTTTCTGAACAATGACACTGAATCCTGAGCATTCGCCAGTTTGAAAAAGCTTCCTGAGAAGACTAATGAAAGTACAATAACGAATTTCCTCATAATAGATGCTGACAAGTTAGAACGCCTCCGGAATAAAAGCAAACAATTTCAGGATTACCCCCTGTTTCTCGCAAAAAAATAAAATACCTAAATTGAATAAAAAGCAACAGATTGGGTTTACCTATGTTTACAAAGCAAACTTTTGTGGTAAAAGCAAAAATCCGTTTGGCTGTATTACACGGAAAATTTTATTTGGATAAGTCACCCCCATTTATTATCCTTGATTAACCTTAATAAATAAAATGATGTCAGCATCCACCACACGCAGAAAATTTTTGGAGTTACTGGGTTTAACAGCCGGTGCTACCATTGCCGGTGCTAACCCTTAACCCAGGTTAGCATATAATTTCCAATACACTTATACTGAACAAGGAGTTCTTCGCGTTTACCCCGTGAAGTAAACTGTACGGTCACCTGCCCATCTGAGGCAAGTTCAAATGGTTCACACAAAATATCTGTTTTAAACTCCACGTCCTCATCCTGTCCGTATTTAAAAACCGATTCTTTAATCGACCATAGCAACATGAGCACCTGAAAATCGTGCGGGTGCCGCAGGTAGTTCCATTCGCGTTCATTCATAAATCGGGGAGCAATGCGCGTTATCCGGGGATGCGTTTCTTCAATATCTACTCCGCATCTTTTTTCTCGGCTGGTTAATACAACGGCAAATTCACCAGCATGTGAAATACTCAACTCGAACTGAGGTTTAATAAGAACAGTACGTTTAACCCCTGCCCGCCCCAACTGAATGGTATCACATGGAAGCATCCGGCTCAATAAAATGCGCGAAGCTAAACGCTGACGGAAGAGCAACTCATTGGGTATGGGTTTCCGCAATCCGTCTTCCTGCACCAATTCCGGAAGCAGGGTCATCAGCTCATCAGCACTTTCAGTTACCTGCCATACAGCCAGTTTACAATCGTTTGGTAAATGGAGTTCGAGGAATAGCGGCATTTGATTTAATTTCGCCAAAGTTCATGAAAAAAATCCACGTTCAGCGCATAGCCCATTTTACCGGTCACACGCAGGCGTTATTTGCCATGTGCCCCGCCCTTCATGCCAACCGCTTTTATACCTCGGGGGCCGATGGAATGATTGTGGAATGGGATACTCAAAATCCGGCTGAAGGGCAGTTAATTGCCCGGGTAAATGCCCCTGTATATTTTCTTGCCCTGCATCCGCAGCATTTATGGCTGCTTGCCGGAACCTCTAAGGGAAATTTGCATGTTATCGATCTTACTTCGCGCAAAGAAATAAGAAATATTGAAGCCCACACCCACGGAGTTTACCACATACATTACCTGCACAAACACCAATTGCTGATTACCTGTGGCGGTGACGGGCAAATTAAAGTGTGGAACCGAAATGATTTTACACTGCTGCGCACCTTAGCCGCCTCCGAAAAAAATGTACGCGTACTTGCCGTAAATGCGGACGAAACGCAGTTTGCAGCCGGATACAGCGACAAATTCATTCGCCAGTGGAGTTTGCCCGATTTAACTTTATTAAACGATTGGGAGGCCCATAAAAATTCCGTCTTCGGACTTGCATTTTCACCCGATAATAAATTTATCCTGTCGGGAGGAATGGATGCCATTCTCTCCGTTTGGAATAATACCCGACCCGCCACATTGCTCAAAAATATCAATGCCCATTTGCTGCATATAAAATACATTTCCTATAATCCAAATGGAAATTTGTTTGCCACTGTGAGCATGGATAAAACCCTCAAAATTTGGGATGCGGCAGATTTCGAACTTCTGAAAGTGATTGACCATGCACGCCACAACGGGCATCTGAGCAGCATTAATAAAGTGATGTGGATGGACAACCTGCACCTGATAACCTGCAGTGACGACCGGAGTACCATGCTGTGGGAACTGGAAATAAACGAAACAAAACAATAACTGTTGTGCAAAACTTGGGCATTTTTAACTTGCCTGATAGCAGTGCTCCGCTTTACTTTGATGTTTCATACAGCAATAAAAATAATTCATGATTTTATCAGACAAACGCATTCTTGAAGAAATAGAACAGGGAAATATTTTGATTGAGCCGTTCAGAAAAGATTGCCTGGGCACCAACAGCTACGATGTGCATTTGGGCCGTTTTTTAGGCACATACCGCGACCGTATTCTGGATGCCCGTGCACATAATAAAATTGATATTTTTGAAATACCTATGGATGGCTACGTATTGCAACCGGGCACATTGTACCTGGGCGTAACCGAAGAATATACCGAAACACATAAACATGTTCCGTTTCTGGAAGGGAAAAGCAGTACCGGACGACTGGGAATTGATATACACGCCACAGCAGGTAAAGGCGATGTAGGCTTTTGCAATACCTGGACCCTGGAAATTTCGGTGGCACAACCGGTGCGTGTATATTTTGGTATGCCCATTGGCCAGTTGATTTATTTTGTGGTAGAAGGTGAAGTGGAAACCATGTACAATACCAAGAAAAACGCCAAGTACAACAAACGCACGTTAAAGCCCGTGGAGAGCATGATGTGGAAGAATAAATTCTGATGATGCGGAAAAGTGTAGGCTACTCTAAAGTTATACGGAAACAAAGTTGTGCTCCATCAGTTGCAATAAGTCTGGCAAAATAGATCCCCGCAGGTAACCCCTTTCGCTCAAAAAGCAATTTATCTGATTCATGACGAAGAAGCTGAAATCCTGCTTTTATTTCTTTTCCCTCTATAGTCATTAGTTGCAGGAAAACCTCCTGCTGCCTCATATTTTCCGGAATCAAAATTTGCATGTGTTGTTGTACCGGGTTGGGGTAAACATGAACCCGTTCTTTCACAAAACTCTCCACCATCCCATTCGGTTTGCTTGTACTTAAAAAATCTATCAGCAATTTCCCCTTGGGTGCTGATGAGGTGTCGTTGCTGCGGTAGTAAAAAACTAGGCCAAGGGTTTGTGTTGGATCACTGAATCCGTATGCCGAAACTTCAAAGAGGGTATAATTATTACTCGCATTAAATGCGTAGCTTCCGTAGAGATTTCCAGGCCCAGAGGTAAATATTTCCATATATGCTGAATCGGCAAAATTTGAATCTGGCACATACTTATAATAACCATATATTTTTTGTTTAGGGTTCTGGCACCCTGAACCAGCCCAGGAAAAAGTTAAATTAACTGAATCTACGATCGGATTTCCATTCATAATCCCACACGTTAATGTATCAGTAATGTTATTGCTTCTAAGTGGAGTAATCTGCAAGGCATATTGCCCGTGAAAAGCATCGGTAGAGCGGGAAACAGCAGCTATATTGGTTTTTATAGTCCATTGATTAAACGAACGCCAATCCACCGGATCCATTACTCCGTTTGTATTGGAAATTACGTACCAGTCTTCAAAATCTCCATTAGTAATGGGATATGTTTGAGCAAACGCTTCCTTAATAATTCCGGAATAAACCGTTGCAATGAATAATATTAGCAGTGGTTTCATGCAAAAGTAAATACAAGTTTAGTGAAATAATCTGTGTAAAAGGACAACCCGCTTTATAGTCACCAATATGAAAGGCTAAAGTTGCATGAATAAAAAACTATGAACAATAATAATTAACCGTGTATCAGGAAGCACTGCCTCTTTTAGTCCGTTCAAAAAGTTTACGCTCCAACTCTTCCCTGTGGTCGGGATGTGCAATGGAAATAAGCGCATGTGCCCGCTGATTCATATTCATCCCGTATAAATTCACTCTTCCATACTCGGTAACTACCCAATGAATATCTCCCCGTGTGGTAACCACACCGGCTCCCTTATTTAAGTAGGGAACAATGCGCGAAATGCCTTTATGGGTTGTTGATGGAATGGCAATAATAGGTTTCCCTCCGGCCGACAAAGATGCACCACGGATAAAATCCATTTGCCCGCCAATACCTGAAAATTGATAGGTACCAATGGAATCGGAACACACCTGTCCGGTTAAATCAACTTCAATGGCACTGTTAATAGCCGTTACCTTTGGATTTTTGCTGATAAGGCGCGGATCGTTTACCTGATCTATTCCTAATCCTTTAATCATCGGGTTGTCATCAACAAAATCGTACAATTTGCGGGTGCCAAGTAAAAATCCGGTTACGCAATAACCCGGAATTACTTTCTTAAGCGAATTGTTAATCACTCCGCTTTCTATCAACGGAATGACCCCGTCAGAAAACATTTCAGAGTGTAATCCGAGATTTTTTAAATGCCCGAGTTTTGATACAACCGAATCAGGAATACATCCTATACCTAATTGCAGCGTACTGCCGTCCTCTACCAGCTCGGCCACCTGTGCTCCAATTTTATCTGTTACCGCAGTACATTCTGCAGCATAACTCAACTCGGGTAATTGCTCGTTGACTAGCACCGCTGCGTCAATTTCGCTTACATGAATAAAGCCGTCACCATGCAGGCGGGGCATATGCGGATTTACCTGAGCGATGACAAATTTTGCTTTGCTTACCGCTGCACGGGCCACATCCACCGAAGTGCCCAGTGAACAATATCCGTGACGATCGGGCTCCGACACGTGAATCATGGCTACATCAATGGGTAAAATCTCTTCTTTAAAAAGTTTTGGAATCTCACTCAGAAAAACCGGTATATAATCTCCTCTCCCGCTGTTCACCGCCTGACGTACATTGGCTGAGACAAAGAGTGTGTTCATAAAAAAATGGTCTTGAAGGGCAGGGTCATTCAGATCAATGCCATAGAGGCTAATACTCATCAGCTCCACCCGTTCAAGCGATTCTTTGCGTTCAATCAGTTTTTTGATAAGATGAACCGGTGTGGCTGCACTTCCATGTAAAAATACCTTATATCCCGAGCGTACATGACTTACTGCCGCTTCGGCAGAAATATAATTAAGTGTCTTTTTCATTGCAGAGACAAAGGTCTGTATTCTTCCAAAAACAAAAAATGATAAAGCGCAGGTTTTAGTTCCCTTTCTGCCGCTCTTCTATTCGTTTCAAACCTGTTTTGGCTTTTTGTGCCAGCGAGTTTTTATACTCGTGGTTAGAATAGGTCATGCATTTTTTATAGTAATACACCGCTTTGGGATAATCATGTTGCTGCTCGTAAATATACCCCAGCTGCAGACACGAGTTGGCTGCGTAATAGTAGGGCAGTTTTTCTCCGATAAGTATGCAATTCAGATAAACGGGAATAGCCTTTTGAAAATCTCCCTTCTCGTGCATAATGCGGGCAAAGCGATACTCAAATTCGGTTTTTAATTTAGGTGAACTGAAATCTTTAGAGCGTTTTGTTTTAAGTTCCTGAAGTGCGCGGTCGTAATAGCCGCCATCAAATAAAAGCCTGCATCGCAGTAACGTAATATCCTGCTCTTCAACGGCTGCTTTAAGTGCATGTTTATCTTCGTCAAGATAAGCTTTTCCGGTAGTAGCAATCATTTTTTTAAATGCCGAAGCCTGTGAGGCATTTCCCTGAATGAGGTAAAACCAATACAACTTAAAACAGGCATCTTTTAAATAATTTTCTCCTTTAAATTCGGCCACGTATTTTTTCAGGTACACATCGGCATCCGCATCTAAGCGATGTAATTTAGCCAACCCAAGCAGGTAAGTAAGGTAATCAAACCGGTAAAACTTTTTTTGATCGGGAGCGTGCTGCAGGGTTTCAATAGCCTCATCGGTATGTCCGCATTTCATGGCAAAAGCAGCCCGGTTCCATGCATGAAACAAATTGGTCTTGTAATCTTTTGTGAGCTCATCTACCTGTTTCCAGCACTCGGATTTATTTTTGAGAATAAAATAAGTGATATAGGCAATCTGCATTTTTGCATTCATGCGAAACAAAGGATAAACTGCTTCATTCAGGTTGGCAGAGATAAATTTTTGCAATAAACCGGTTCCTTCTTCAATACTTCCGTCAAGCCCCACTATTCGTATTACCCAATGGTATTGATCGGGCACGGTGCCTATAATGGTTTTCAGAGATCCCATGGTTTTGTAGTTGTAACTGAATTTGGGAAACAAAGCCATATTATCATCTAAACTGTTGTATGCCGAGCGCACATCAAGCACCGCACTTACATAATCCTGGTATTTCAATTTAACCAATGCCCATTGCAGCGCAATTTCTCCTTTTACAAATAACTCATAAGGCGATTTTGAATCAAGTCCGGCCTCGTTGTCTTCCAGCTTTTCGCGTTTCAATAACAGGTTTTTGTATTCGGTGCGGTTTTCGTCAATAGAAAGTTTAGCGCAGTCGGCATAGGTTTCTACCAAATCAATAAGACGGTTATCGGGGTTGGCCTTTCGTTCGGCCTCAATAAGCGGATACGCATCATACAAGCGGAATTCAAAAACCGCCTGTTGTGCTTTTACCAAATTAGGCGTAAAGGTGTAGTGGGCAAATAAATTGCCTGACTGCAATAAAAACAAAAATGCCAATGAAAAGAACTTTTTCATTGGCACTAAGTTAAGCGAAAGAAATAACAATTTACTTAAGCAGTAACTGCTTCCTGATTGGCCATCTCGGAATCGGTTAAAATACGGCCGCAATGTTCGCATACGAGGATCTTCTTACGCTGACGAATATCAGCCTGACGCTGAGGTGGGATTTTAGCGAAACAACCTCCACAGGCGTCACGCATAATGCCGGCAACGGCAATCCCGTTTTTTACATTGGTGCGGATTTTATTGTAGGAGAACAGCAAACGATCTTCAATTACCTTTACGGCCTTTTCGCGTTCCTTATTCAATCCGGCTTCTTCTTTTTCAGTCTCTTCTACAATCACGGCAAGCTCGGCATTTTTGTTGGCCAAATCCTGCTTGCGTCCGTCTAATTCCACTTTGGCTACTTCAATCAGTTTCGACTTCTGGTCGATTTCCCAATTGTATTCTTTAATGCGTTTTTCAGCAGCCTGAATCTCGAGATTCTGCAATTCCATTTCTTTGGTGAGTGCATCGTACTCGCGGTTGTTTTTTACATTCGACAACTGAGCATCGTATTTTTTAATCTGAGTTTGGGCCTCTTTAATGCGAATTTTATTATCGCTTATTTCAGTCTGATACTCCTTCACCTCATCATTCATTTTCTGCAGGCGGGTTTCTAACCGGGCGATTTCATCTTCCAAATCAGAAACTTCCATAGGGAGTTCCCCTCTAACCGATTTTAATTGATTGATGGCTGTATCAATTCGTTGAAGATTGTACAGCGCTTTCAGTTTTTGTTCTACAGTTACTTCCATATATCAGCAATAGTAATTTACAGGATTCGTATTCGTTTCGGAAAAAACGGGTACAAAAGTAGGTATTTTTTTCTGAATAAGTTGAGCCAGAAGTTCTACGGTGTATATTTCACTTTCATAGTGTCCCACATCCGCAATAACTATCTTGTTATCAGCATCAAAGAATTGATGGTATTTAAAATCGGCTGTGATAAAAAACTGGGCTTCCGCTCCAATAGCCTGATTCAATAAAAAACTACCTGCCCCTCCACAAACTGCTACCCGCTTCACTTTCTGGCCGTTTAACGAAGTATGCCGGATACACGACAGATTAAGGTTTTTCTTGAGCTGTTTTAGAAACTCGTCCTCCTCAAGCGCCTGTTCCAGTTCGCCTACCATTCCTGCCCCCACCATTGGGTTGGTGTTTTCGAGCGCATAAATATCATAGGCCACTTCCTCATAAGGATGGGCAGCGTGAAGTGCTTTCAATACACTGCTTTGAAGTGGTGATGGAAAAATAACCTCTATACGTGTTTCAGGTTCTTTGTGCAGTTCTCCAATGGTTCCAATAAAAGGGTTACTTCCCGCTCCTGCTCTGAAAGTTCCCATACCTTCCAAATTAAAACTGCATTGGTCGTAATTTCCAATGGTACCGGCACCGGCATCGCATAAAGCCTTACGTACGGCTTCGGCCTGAGCTGCCGGACAAAAAGTAACCAGTTTTTTTAATGTACCGCCTTTGGGCAATAGTACCGAGAGATTTACCAAACCTATTTTTTCAGCCATTTTGCGGTTTACCCCTTCATATACATTATCCAGATTAGTGTGCATGGCATAAATGGCAATATCGTTTTTAATGGCTTTAATAAGTGTGCGCTCGATATAGGAGTTGTTGCTCAACTTTTTTAATCCGGAAAATACAATGGGATGGTGCGCCACAATGAGGTTGCATTTTTTGGCAATGGCTTCATCCACCACCGCCTCGGTTGAGTCGAGGCAAAGCAGTGCCCCCGTAAGTTCCCATTCTTTATTCCCGGTGATAAGCCCTGCATTATCATACGATTCCTGCCAGGCAAGCGGAGCAAAAAACTCGAGTGCATCGGTTACCGTTTTTATTTTCATAACGATCGCTGTAATTTAGCCGCAATATAAGATGAATTGGCGCTGGTTGTTATTTCCGTTTTCGTGGCTGTATGGTACAGTGGTGTTTTTACGTAATAAACTTTTTGACTTACGTGTCCTCAAATCTGTATCGTTCGACACTCCTGTAATTTGTGTGGGAAATCTGCGGGTGGGCGGTGAAGGTAAAAGTCCGCATATCGAATACCTGATTTCTTTGCTGAAAGATGAATTTAAAACTGGAACCCTGAGCCGGGGGTATAAGCGAAAAACAAAAGGATTTCAACTGGCAACCTCCGATAGCGAGGCCGGTGATATTGGTGACGAGCCACTGCAATTCAGTAAAAAATTTCAGGATATTGCTGTGGCGGTTGATAAGGACCGGGTGTTGGGCATTACGCATTTAATTGCCGAAAAAAACACCGAGGTTATTTTACTGGATGATGCCTTTCAGCACCGGTATGTGCAGGCAGGTTTAACAATACTTATCACATCGTATGGCAACTTGTATGTAAATGATTTTTTATTGCCTGCCGGCAATTTGCGTGAGCCGGTGAGCGGTGCCAAACGGGCCGATATACTTATTGTAAGCAAATGTCCGAAAGAATTGGACGAGGCAGGCAAAGCAACCATCATAGCGCAATTGCAGCCACTGCCACATCAGCAAGTTTATTTTACTGCCATTGAGTACGGCAAATTAACTCCGCTTTACTCCACCCCGATGATGTTACCCTCGGCCGATGCTTCGTGCCTGGTAGTAACCGGTATTGCTAATCCACAATCGTTGATCAGGGAATGCAAAACTCAATTTAAAGAGGTAATGCATTACGGATTCAGCGATCATCATGCGTTTAGTAAATACGATATAGAACTTATCAGAAAAAAACTGGATGCCATGCCCGGAAAAGAAAAATTTATTCTCACCACCGAAAAGGATTCCATGAGGCTTAGGGCTAAAGCACTGCAACCCTATGTAAAAAACTTACCTTTGTATTATATCCCCATTTCCATTCGGTTTCTGGATAAAGAAACCATTTTTAACGAACAGATAAAAAAATATGTTAGATCAAATAAAAGAGACCACTGATTTTATTAAAGCACGTGTAGACCTGCAACCCCAATTTGGAATTATACTGGGCACCGGCTTAGGCGGACTGGTAGATGAAATAGAAATCACTCATACACTTAACTACCGCGGCATTCCTAATTTTCCGGTTTCTACGGTTGAAAGCCATGCGGGTAAACTGATATTTGGCAAACTGGGCGGAAAAAATATTATTGCCATGCAGGGGCGCTTTCATTATTATGAAGGTTATAATATGAAGGAGATTACTTTCCCTGTACGCGTAATGAAAAGTCTGGGAATAGAAAAACTATTTGTTTCCAATGCCTGCGGGGGCTTAAATCCCGATTATAAGGTAACCGACCTGATGGTGCTGAATGACCATATTAATTTACTTCCTGAACATCCCTTAAGAGGAAGAAATGTGGAAGAACTGGGACCACGTTTTCCGGATATGAGTGCACCCTACGATGCTAAACTTATTGATAAAGCCCTTGAAATAGCCAAAGCAAACAAAATAAGTTGCCACCAGGGAGTGTATGCTGCCGTACAGGGTCCCACCCTCGAAACCAAAGCCGAGTATCGGTACATACGTACCATTGGTGCCGATGTGGTAGGCATGTCAACAGTACCCGAGATTATTGTTGCCCGACATATGGGCATTCCGTGTTTTGCTATTTCCGTTATTACCGATATGGGCATACCGGAAATGGTAAAAGTAGTGAGCCTGGAAGATGTGATAAACGCGGCTAAAAAAGCCGAACCCAATATGACCCTCATCATTAAAGAACTGATTCGCTCGCTGTAGGAAATGAGGAATTGATTGGTACAAATTAATTGTACTTATAATCAAAACGGCCATTGGTTACTCTCAACAAATCTGTTTTGGTAAAGGCATAAACATTGTACTCAAAGGTTCCGGCCATATAATGGTTAATGGTATCAAGCCGGGTAATATTAAGAATGGCATACCCTCCTTGAGTAAAATAAGAGTCGTATGGAACATCTCTATACAAGGCCTTAAACTCATCATTCATTCCTCCTCCGTCAAACGGGATGACATAATACCCGGGCCCGAATATTTTATATTCAACCCGCATGTAAACTCCGGTTTTTGTGGCGGCTGTTCCCGGATATAACACTGCACAGTCTATTTCAAAAATTCCTTTTGCATACCCGCTTCCCAAAAAATCAACACTCTCGCTTGGCCATGCATGGCCATTCATCAGGCAGCCTATGGTTTGGGCTCCCACCATGGTAGCAGGGGGCAGTTTATCCAATTCACTCTCGTGCCGGCAATGCAGGCTAAGGCAGCTAATTGCGGTAAGGAGTAAAAGGGGTTTTATTTGGCTCATAGCAGCGGGCTGCTTTTCGTTTAATCAAAGTTACAGGTTAATTTTTAGTTTCAAAACGATATAACTTCTCCCATTTGTGATAACCTGCTATGTTTGGGAGACTGCTTCCCCGTACTGACGGGATGTACCACGTACCTCGCAGTGACGATTCCTTTTTTAACAACGAAACTCAAAACACACCGTCATCGCGCGTGCCCCGACTTATTCGGGGAGCCATGTACTCATGGCGTGGCGATCTCCTTGTTTGAAACCATGTGCTCTTCTTTGGGGGACTGCGAAATATAAAACACACCGTCTTTGCGAGGAATGTACTCATGACGAAGCAACCTCCTTGTTTGAAACCACTGCTCACCTTTGGAGACTGCTTCGTGCCTCGCAGTGACGCTTCTTTTTTAACACCAAACACACCGTCATCGCGAGCCATGTACTCATGGCGTGGCGATCTCCTTGTTTGAAACCATCTGCTCTCCTTTGGAGAAACTGCTTCTCCCGTACGTACGGGATCATTTTCAGCATGTGTTTGTGATGTGCAGTGCCTCCAACAAAGCGAATAAACTCAGTATAACAGGGAGAATGCCCTCCTGTGTCATTTTACTTCTTCCCCATTTTTGCCTATGTACATTTCAATGGGTGGTTCTCCACTCTTTCCTTCCACTACCAATAGCCGGACTTTGGCTTTCCCGTTTTTAAAATCTTCTGCCGAAGTATATTTTAATGGAATTACTTCTTTTCCTGTTTTATCAATATACCCGAATAAAGAATATGAGTTGCCATTTACATCCGTAAAGCCGCTTTTTTCAACCATGGCCAAACCGTCAGAAAAGTTATGTACACTGGCATAATTTAAAATGGTGTCGATAACTAATTTGGCTTTTATGTCAACGTATGCGAAATGACCTCCTTGTTCCGGCTGCACCCACGCAAGCCCTTCAGAAAATATCCCCACATCAAAATAGGCAGGCAAAATCACCTCTTTACCCGATTGATCAATCAAACCTGTTTTGCCGTTAAGTTTTACTTTTACATAATCATTTCCACAGGCACCGTAATCAATCCATTCATATTTGGCAGGAGTGATTTCTTTACCCAACGAATCAACCAGTCCTTTTTTCCCTGAGATGTCCACCAAAAAATATCCGCTCTTCAATAGTTCATTTCCCAAATCATCATATACCTTCTGTTCTACTGCATCATATTTTGCAGCGATCACAATAGTATCAGTGATTTTATACATTCCATATTGTTCCTGAAATTGTTGTTTCCTGAAGCCATACTTATTGTTTTCGTCTCGGAAAGAAGATACTGACTGCTGTGCAGGCTTAAAGCCGGCATAGACCTGTTGCAACCCGCCTGCATTAATGTATAACCTGTCTCCGGCATCTTTAAAGTAGCCCTGAGCGGATTGATATTTCACAGGCACTACTTCTTTTCCTGTCCGGTCAATATACCCGAATATTTTAGCTTCATCTGATAAAATATTACCATTGGAATCCCATAGAACACCAAACACAAAAACCTCCGCCATTCCATTCTTAAAATTACCTACCATCATGTAATTAAGAATTGTGTCAATAACAAGTTTACCATGGATATTGATGTACCCGAAATGATGAACTGCACTCACAACCGCAAGTCCCTCGGAAAAATACCCTATAGTATAAATCGGTTTTATTATTTCCTTACCAGATTTATCTATATACCCCGATTTATTGTTTTTATCTACACGTGCGCATTCACAGCCCAGATCACTGACGTACTCAAAATCATAAATTTTGTCGTACTGATTGATTTCTTTTCCGGTACTGTCAAACAGAGTCCAGTTGTATTCATATCTTAATTTTATCAATCCATCTCCGATAAACTCGTGGTAATCGTACTTGGGCTCAACAACCACTTTTCCATTATTGTCCTTCAGGCCGTACACGTATTTGCCGTCTTCATGAAAAACCTGCAGTTGGGCATGTACAAAAAATGATGTCAGGCAAACGATACAAGTAGTAAGTAATATTTTCATTCAAGTGGTATTGTGCGTTGCAGTTTTAAATCCCCGTTTCATAACACCCCACCTCAAAGATAAATAATTTTTATGCAAGGAATAACTTCTGAATAGATGAACAGAAAAACTATTGTTTAACCAGTGGCAGCAATTGTTCTTCGCCATTAGCCCTTACCCGCAAAGTATAATAGCCTGCTGCCAGGTTGCGTACATCCAGGTCATATACCAACGGGGTATTGCCAAGCTGCATGGTCATCACTTGTTTTCCTGTGGCATCAATAATTTCCAGCAGGGGTTCCTTTAAACGTGCATTTCTAAATACAATCCGTACCGTTTCCCTGGCCGGATTGGGATAAATCATGATACCACCGGCCAGTGCTGTTAACGCTTTTTTGCTTATAACTTTATTTCCTTTCGACAGCAGATTAAGCTTCGGGTCAAATACCACTGTATCCACTACAAAAGGTACCGTAAACACAAATACCTGATTATTTTCAGTGGATTGTGCGGTAACCAACATTGTATCATTTGCACCAATTAGCAAATATTGCAACGGAGCGGTAAAAAAGGATACCGATGGATGCGAGGTTACCTGATTTACCTTTAGGTAAACTTTATCATCACCTTGCAGCCACGTAGTTGTGTAGGAAGGGTAACCTTCCTTATAATACCACTGATCGAAAAAAGCAGTGAGGGTTTTACCACCTGCCTGCTCCAAATGCTGTTTGAACCTGGCCGTTGAGCTGAAGCCATAAGCCATTACTGTGTCTTTCAAATAATTTTTTACTCCTGCAAAAAAATCGGCATCGCCCATATTTTGCCGGAGCATATGCAACACAAAAGCGCCTTTGTTATAAGTGAGCCTGCTATCGAATAACACAAACGGAGCAGTGGTATCATCGGGATAAACCGAACCATACGTCTGACTGCACACATTGTCTATCACGGTACGTTTCCATTTCATCCATAAAGAATCGTGTTTCAGATTTTCATACGTGAGCCCGGTAAGGTAAGTAGCAAAACCTTCGTTTAGCCATATATCGCGCCATGAGCCGCAGGTTAGTTTATCTCCAAACCACTGATGGGCGAGTTCATGAGCAATAAGGTCTTCGCCAAAACCACCCATAAAACTCATGGTTTGATGTTCCATTCCACCCCCGCGGCCAAACTGTGCATGTCCGTATTTCTCCTTTCGGAAAGGATAGTCCTCAAACAGGTTATTGTATAACTCCATGCAGGTAGCTGTATAAGGCGTTTGCTGCTGTGCCTGGGCTAGCGAATGCGGGTACACATAATTGAGAATTTCCAGACTGTCGTTATTGTGCACCCAATAATCGCGGTACACGGCATAATTACTTGCTGCTACTGCAATAAGATATGCCGCAATGGGGTAACGGTGTCTCCAGTGTACTGTACGCAGGGTGTCGACAACCGTATCCATCACCAACAGTCCGTTAGAAGCACCGCGGTATTGTTGAGGAGAGGTAATGTACACATCAAGTGAATCGGCTTTGTCGTCTAATGTCATTTTATTCGGCCACCACTCTCGTGAACCATAGGGTTGCGACAAAGTCCATATCACGTCACCACTGCTATGCGGGGCAGCCGAAAACGAACCCAGACCTGTGTTGGCCGGAATTCCCCTGAAAAAAACCTGCACCGAGTCGTTAATTCCCTTATTTAACGCAGTCGGAAGAGTGATGGTAATCACATCTCCTGCATGGGTGTAGGTACAGGCCGATCCGTGGTAATGCACCGAATCAATAAGCATGGCTAAGGCATAATCCAATTCCAGTTGCTGAAAAGAACTCTGACCGGTACTGAAATGCAAAGCCATATTTCCTTTTATATACCATACACGGGGGTCGAGGTAAACATGCAGGCGGTAATAGTGCACATCGTAATTTTGGGAGGCCGCATTGGTTTTGTAAGCGGTTGTATAGACCAATTGTTTGGATTCGGTTTCTGTGAGCTCAATGAGTTGTTGCCCCACCTGAGCCCTAATGGCCAATGGAATAAACCACAACAACAACCACGCTTTTTGTTTCATTGATGCAAATAAAATCAAATTATAGCTGTGCTTTCCTATTTATTCACTTAATTTTGTTGAACGAAAGCATAGGTCATGAAAAAGGTACTCTTCATTTTTATCGCCCTCACAAGCATGGTTCAGGCGCAAAGTCTTAGTTTTCCGTATGGGAAAGTAAAACATGATGTGATTCCGGGGGTATTTAATGATGTGCCCATTTACTATAAAAACAATACTACCCTGCCGGTAAATGTAAAATGGCAAAAATTAAGTGAAACCATTTATCCGGGTTGGGAACTTAATTTTTGCAATAACGGAAATTGCATGCCCGGCCTGCCGGATTCAGGCGAATGGAAAAACCTACAGATAAACGAAGAGGCATTTATTAAAATACATACGCTCACCAATAAAATAGAAGGAACTTCAATAATAAAATACCGCATTTATGCCGTTGGAGATCCTGAACATGCCGATACCGTGACGTTTGAACTGGTTTGTAATATTGCAGCCGGAGTTTCGGCACCTGCCATTGCATCAATCAACGGGTTTGTACAGGCAGGAAACAAACTAATTATTCAACCCAATACACCAGCCGCTACGGTTCAGGTTTTCGACCTCACCGGACGCAGGGTTTTTGAGGCAGCCCTTGACCGTGGAACGCAGGTAATTGATTTAACTCTGTTGTTTAACGGAGTGTATATTGTACGGGTGTCGGCAGGAACCCAATTAATAGCGTGCCGGAAAATTTCCCTAAGCGGAAATTAATTTTCGAGCATGGTTTCCCAGTAATCCTTTCCGTAACCAACCAGAATTTCTTCTCCCGGCCTAATGGTGCGGCTCGCAACAATATAGGGTTTGCCTTTTATCACTTCATAACGGGCATTATTACGTATCCCCGAAATACGGCTTGGCCCGGCAGCATCATTGGCATAGCGACCAAAAGTATCAATTGCCGCAGCGGCATCCACACAATTTTTATTGTTGATGAAAAAATAGTAAGCGCCCTTCTGTTTGCCGGGCATAGTTGCATTGCGTGCCTCACATTCTTTCCAAGTGAGTTTTTCGCCCTCATACTCACAAACTATCTCCCCGCGTTTAATAAGAGCATCAGTGAAAAGGCCCTTGCCCGATTTAGGTATCTTTGATTTTTTAACGTATAACATAAGCGGGTGCAAATGTGCGAAAAGATTTAATACTTCGCACAACAATTTTTTACATAAAAAATAACCGTTTAAAATCCGGAACCAACGTAATTCATCAGTCATTAAAAATTGTTTCAGTCATGCTGCACTGCAGTTCCTGAAAAATTCCGTACCTTAGTGTAGTGATTCGGGTTTGGGTACTTCTGTTGATTCCTTTTGGCCTCTTCGGGCAGTCATCGTTTAGAATGGTGCAACTGGCCCGATGGGATAATGATAACCTGAATGTGCAGGGCAACCAACAGTACAACGAAGTTTATGGCTACTACGATGAAGTGAAACATAAAGAATATGCCCTGCTTTGCAGCATCGATTCGGTTTATTTTATTGATGTAACTAACCCAACTGCTCCGGTGGTATGCGATGCTGAAGCAGGCAAAATGGCTGGTTGCCGAAACAGGGATATAGTTACGTTCGGTCATTATGCATATGCTGCAGCCGGACAGGGAAATTCTTCACTTCAGATTTTTGATTTGCAATACCTCCCCGATTCGGTTCACAAAGTTTACGATCATGACAGCCTCTGTATTCGCGCACATACCCTGTGTATCGATACTTTTTCGAAAAGACTTTACCTGTGCAATACCGAGCGAATGGACAATGACCTGAATCAGGTGGTTATGTATGCCGCCACAGTACTTTCACTTGGCAACCCCGAAGTTCCCCAATGGCTGGGTAACCTTACTCCTCCGCCATCATCATTTACTTTTGTACATTATGCGTTTTCATGGCGGGATACGCTTTATTGCAGCACCGGAACCAGCGGACTTTATATTTTTAACTACCAGAATGCATCGGCTCCGGTTTTAATAAAAGCCCTGGCCGATTACCCTGAAAAAGGATTTAATCACTCAGCTGCTTTCGACCCGGTGCACCGCCTGTTAAGTTTTACCGATGAAAGTTCGGGGAGCGGAGTAAAACTGGCTGCCATAAAAGGTGTAACCAATCTTTCAATAACCGATATATTTCGTTCGTCAACACCGGCCGTAGCGCACAAGCCATATTTTACCTTCCCGTTTCTTTGGGTTTCGTATTACCACGATGGAGTATATGCATTTGATGTAAGCAACCCCGATTCGGTAAAAGCAGCTGCATGGTTTGATACCTACAACAATAACGGAGATTACAGTGGCCTTTTCGGTTGTTGGGGAGTATATCCTTACCTGCCATCGGGAAATGTGCTGGCATCAGATATGGCCAATGGTTTATTCATTCTTAAAGTTGATACCAATACGGCTGTGGCTAAAGTAAAAACGCAAACTGCTTCAGTATTTCCCAATCCTTTTACCAGCCAAATAACACTTGTCAGCAATTACCCTTCGTTTGTTTCCATATCCAATATTTCCGGACAGGTAGTTTATCGGTCGGCTTATGAATTACCTGTCCAAAGTGAGCTTCTATTAGATTTCCTTTCTTCCGGGTTTTATTTTTTACGTATTGAGAATGAAAACGGAAGCCAAACACTGAAACTCCTCAAGCGTTAGATTTTCTGGTCTCAGCCTTTATCAGCATATTTGCGGTAAAGGCATGCGTTTAGTTACCCTTCTTTTTATCTTTTTCCTGAGTGCAGCACCTGTGCTGGCTCAAGACAGTTTATCGGGCCGGGCTGCCCCACAGTACAAAATGGAACACGACTTCTTAACCGGGTTCCGGCATCGCAGTATAGACACATCACTGTTTGAAGCCGAACTTTACAACCCGATGGTAAAGAAATACCGGCTGTATCAGGACCTTGGCAATATTGGTTCGCCTGCGCAACCACTCCTTTTTAATCCAACTGCCGATAATGGTTTTCAATTGGGTACCGGTGCCATGCAACAGTACTACAAACGCAGTGAAGATACCCGTTTTTATAAAGCCCAAAAACCTTATACCGATATACAGTATGTTCAGGGAAGTAAAGAATTGTTATTTCTTGATTTGTTACTTACCAAAAATGTTTCAAAACGCTGGAATATTGGTGTTGATTTCAGAAGAATAAGCTCACTGGGTTATTACGTAAATCAAAAGACGAGCATATGGAGCACCAGGGTGTTCAGCAGCTACGAATCGAAAAACGAACGGTATGTACTGCTCAATAGCCTTATCTGGAACAAGGGATATGCAGAAATGAACGGAGGCCTTATTCAGGATTCCTCATACGAGGCATTATCCGGAGCCAACAAACAGGTGGGCGTAAACCTGCTGGGAAACGGCACTGATGGCAGCGGGGGCCCGAGAAACTTATTTCGCAATACCTCTTTTCACCTAGCCCAATACTGGTACTTTGGGAAATACCGGACCATAATAATCGGAAATGATACTTCAAAGCAATTTACACAACGGGCAGGTATTAAACACACGGTAGATGTAGAGCGATTTTCCTTTTTGTACAAAGACAAAAATTTGCTGAATAAAGATTTCTATCCGGCCTTTTATTTCGATACAACTCAAACGTACGATTCGCTACACCAGTTTATGCTGCAAAATAGTGTAACGTTGTTTAAAGGGTTGTTCACTAAAGATTCTATCAGCGAAAAATACACTTCCTATTTCACGTTAAGGCACCAATACATTGAAATTGCCCAGCGGGTAAATAATGTAAAAATAAATAATGTACTAGCAGCCGTGAGTATTCTTCCGTGGTTAAACACGGTGCCGGGCAAATTTTTCCCTTCTATCGATGCATCGTATTGCCTCACCGGGTACAATAAGGGAGATTATTATGTTAATCCTGTTCTATATTACAACCTCAGTAAATTCTTATTCTCCCTGAATACACTCTTTCAGCAAAAAGAACAGGATTACTTAACCAATCACTTTTTATCGAATCATTATGTTTGGGACAATCAGTTTAAGAAAACCCAAACCATGCATTTATCGGCAACTGTTTCTGAACAAAAAAAGAGCGGATGGAAACTGAGTGGCTCACTCACTTCACTCAACCGTTTAGTTTATTTTGATACTACCGCATTGCCATTCCAATCGGCTAAAGCAGTACAAATTATAGGGATTTCACTTGCCAAAAGTTTTCAATTCGGCCATTTCTTTTTGCACAACCAGCTTTGGTATCAGCACACCGACAATAAAGAGGTGATGCGTTTACCCGAGTTTGGAATTTTTGAACGGTTCTATTATGAAAAACGCTTGTTTAAAAAAGTATTACTGGCTCAGCTTGGCGTAGATGTTTCATTTTTTACGGCTTATTATGCTAAAGAATTTAATCCGGTTACCCGGCAGTTTCAATTACAAAATTCAGTAAAAACCGGAAATTACCCCATTGTAGATGTGTTTTTCAATATGCAGTTAAAACGGGCCATCCTGTTTTTTAAATTTGATCATGCAAATGCCGATTTAAGCGGGAACAACTCTTACAGCAGCCCTCACCAACCTTTGCCCTATCGTTCCTTCCGTTTGGGAATTCGATGGAGGATGTTTGATTAGGTTTTCAGCTTTTTCTTTTTTGCCGAAGGGAACAAAATATTATTCAGAATTAATCTGTAACCGGGAGAGTTTGGATGCAATGCCAAATCGGTTGGGGGTTCGCCCACCCGATGTTCATAATCCTCTGGATCGTGGCCGCCAAAAAAAGTCCAGGTGCCTTTGCCGTAAGTACCGTGAATGTAACGAGCCTCGCCTAATCCTTTATTTTCTCCCATAATGAGCACCTCGCTTTTAATTGTTTTTTTATTGAAAGAAGTGGTTTGCCCCATAAATCCTTTTACCACCCGGGTATGATCCTGACAAAGCATGGTGGGCACCACATCCCACTTGGCCGAGAAATCAAATAAAACAAACATATCATTCTCCTCTCCCACCATTCCCCGCTGGTAAGTCATGTCAATATTGGAATGTTCGTACTCATACGGATTGGTGGTGATGGCAAAATTTTTAAAGGCAAAACAATTATCGTAGTTTAATTTACCCAGCGCATTCGGGTCGGGTGGATCGTTATCAAAAGGCACATCGCAAATATCCGTTCCATCAGCTGCAAGTGAAATATCATAGGTGTCGGTTGCCGAACACATGGCAAACAAAAAACCTCCGCCTATGGTATACTCTTTAATTTTTTTGGCTACGGCCAATTTCATTTCCGATACCTTGGCAAACCCATATTTGGCTGCCATGTTTTCCGATTCACGCACTTCGGCTTTATACCAGGCCGCATTTTGAAAGGCACTCCAGAATTTTCCATATTGCCCGGTAAAATCCTCGTGATGGAGATGAAGCCAATCGTAAGTGGGTAGCTTGCCACTCAGCACTTCATCATCAAAAACCACTTCGTACGGAATTTCGGCATAGGTAAGTACCAGGGTAACGGCATCGTCCCAGGGTTGTTTGGTTTTTGGGGAATACACGGCAATTTTGGGAGCCTTTTGCAATTTTACTACTTCCATATTTACTTCAGGAAGGGCAATTTCATTGCGAATGCTTTGCATTTTACTATCATTTATTACCTGATAAGTTATGCCACGCACCAGACATTCCTTCTCGAAAGTGGGAGTATAAATAAAAGCGAAACTGCCGCCCCTGTAATTAAGCAACCACTCCACCTCAGCATCTTTACCCAGCACCCAATAAGCCACACCATATGATTTTAAATGATTTTTCTGGCTTTCGTCCATGGGAATAAAAACATAATTGGCTTTTAAGCTCACCCATGAAATACTGAAAAGAAGCAGTAAAAATCGTTTCATGATATATGCATTACTGCTTGATTGATTCTGTTAAAAAACTGCGGTTACAATTTGTTTGGTAGCCTCGCTCAATCCCATAGTATAATAATGCAATACCGGCACTCCTGCATCCTTTAGCTCTTTGGATTGCTGAATTGCCCATTCAATTCCTACCTGACGAACCGCTTTATCATCCTTGCATTTCTCTATTGCATCCGATAGTTCGAATGGAATATCAATATGGAAAATTTTAGGCAAAACAGTGAGCTGATTTTTTTTGGTAATTGGTTTTATACCCGGAATAATCGGAATATTAATCCCCATTTTTTTGCATTGTTCGGTAAACTCAAAAAATTTGCTGTTATTAAAAAACATCTGAGTTACGATGTAATTAGCTCCTGATTCTGCCTTACGTTTTAAAAAATTCAAATCGGAGAGCATATTGGGTGCTTCAAAATGTTTTTCGGGGTAAGCAGCCACCCCAATACAAAAATCGGTAGCATTAGCACCGGCAAGTTCATCATCGAGGTAAATGCCGTTATTAAGGTTCACTACCTGATGAATTAAATCAAGGGAATTGCGGTTTCCGTCAGGTTCGGGTACAAAATTGGGCTCCGATTTAATGCTGTCGCCCCGCAATAACAACACATTTTGAATACCCAAAAAGTTTAAATCAATCAAGGCGTTTTCGGTTTCTTCTTTGGTAAATCCTCCGCAAATAAGGTGCGGCACCGCTTCTACCTTGTACTTATTCATAATAGCCGCACAAATAGCTACCGTTCCCGGACGCTTACGGGTTGAAACCTTATCAAACCCACCGTCAGCCCTTTTGCGAAGCACATACTCTTCCCGATGATAGGTTACATCTATAAAGCGCGGATTAAACTCCATCAATGGGTCAATCCCTTCAAAAATAGATTTAATCCCCTTCCCTTTAAGAGGAGGTAAAATTTCAAATGAAAACTCAGTTCCTTTACTGTTACGGATGATGTCAACAATCTTCATAAGGGGCAAATATACGAAAGATTACTGTGCCGTGTTCGTTGCAGGGGCAGCCGATTTATTGATGCCCAGTTTAAGAGAGAATATATTGGAATACAAGGCCGATGATTGCCCGGTGATGGTGGTAAATGCGTAATCGATAGTGAGGCCCTTAAAGCGCAAACCTGCTCCCACGCTGGGCTGAAAGTGCAATCTCCGCTTCCCGTTAATATCGGTTTGGTGCTGAAAATTACTTGCTCCCCCGCGTAAAAAAACAAAATTGTCCCAGGCAAATTCTACTCCGGCCACAGCATCCATATTAAAGATGGTACTGCTCACCAAAACATTCCGCTGCCCATCGGTGGTAAAATTGAAATTGGTTTCTGCCAGACAGCTAATTTTTTTATAAACTTCAAATTTCCTTCCGGCAGCAAGTATAATGCGCGGGCGGGTTACTTCAAGTGTATTGGAAGGAATGGCATTGCCCGTAGCCTGAAGTACCTGTTTCTCGTCATTGGTAAACGTGTAAGTCCAGGCATTAAAAGTAGAAGTTACATCGCGCAGCATGGCGCCAAAATGCCATTTCTTGCGGGTGTACTGTGCCCCAAAATCGAGCCCAAAGCCCCAGGCACTGGCAAAAGATCCAACCTTACGTCTGATAATTTTGGCATTCCCTGCCAATATCAATCCTTCTATTTTGGTTTTGCGGGCATATGATCCCATAAAGGCATAATCAACAGCCGAAAAACTTTTAATATTGTTGTAATTAATCTGTCCGTTTTTATATAAGTCGATGGTATTGGGGATATCATCTATCCCAAAGCGCACAATAGAAAATCCCATAGCGCTTTTATCTCCGTTTTTAAATCCGATGGCCCCGTAATCATAATTGGCAATACCGGCAAAATACTCGGCATGCATCAGGGATAATTGCATATTGTCTGTTATTTGTAACAACCCGGCCGGATTCCAGTAGCCGGAAGTTACATCGTTTGTGGTGGCTATAACCGCCCCGCCCATCCCAAAAGCCCTTGCACCCACTCCTATATTCATAAACTCATTGCTGTACTTTTGGCTGTAAGCCCAATGGGCGGTAAGCAGTAAAACAAAGGCAAAAATATTTTTCTTCATTATAAATTATGTTCACTGAATTGCTGCAGCAAAGAAGGAAATTCTGAATCAATCCATAATTCTGTCTCTGCAATACACGGTAATAACTGTTGCTGATTATTGGCACTAAGTCCGTAAAGCCCCACCTGCATCATTATCCGGTTTAACGAATAAATCAGCTTTTCATTATCGGTGTAATGATACAAATATCGTATTTCCCTGAATTGATGAAAGCGTTCAAGAAATAATTCTTTGGTTTCTATACCGTTCAAATCAAGATAGCTTCCCAAAACTTCGCTCTCTACCTCTGTTAAAGACTGATAAAACCCATCAATAGATGGCGTGTGCCGACTTATAATGTATCGGTCGAGCATTAATTCCAGAAAAATATGGTTCAGGAAAAAGTACCTGCTGAAGGTATCATCAAATTGAGCATTCGCTGTACAGTTTTTGACAAAAGTATATCCATTTATAAAAAAGGGCGAATTATGGAAAAATCGGTCGAGGGCATAATGCTGCCTTGCCCCTTCGTTCAGCTGGTGATGAGCATCTAATTCCAATATGCTGCGCAGCGTTTCGGGTTTAATTCGCTTTGAGGGAATAAAATTACGGGTAAGGTCGGGCAAAACTATACCCAGATTATGGTAAGCATTGCCGGGTTTATGAGTAAAATGATAATGCGCAATAAAATTCATGAAGCAGTAAAGATAGGTATTATCCCGGTTATAGAAATCGCTGTAAATAAAGAAAGGGCATTGCTGCCCTCTCTTTATTGCATGAAATGCTAAATTACTTTACATGCTTAGAAACAATCTTAGCAAGCTCGAACATAGAAATCTGTCCTTTGCCACCGAAAAGAACTTTCAGTTTTGCATCGGCATTAATCATTCTTCTGTTCTTCTTGTCCTGAAGACCGTTTTTCTTAATGTAGTTCCAAATTTGTTTAACGATCTCAGTCCTTGGAAGGGCTTTGGTTCCGATTACATCAGCAAGCGTAGCGCTTGGAGTTAATGGAGCCATGAAAGCTGCGTTTGGTTTTCTTGCAGTTTTCTTTTTAGGAGCTGCTTTCTTAGCTGCTTTCTTTGGAGCCGCTTTTTTAGCAGCCTTTTTTGGAGCTGCTTTTTTAGCAGCCTTTTTTGGAGCTGCTTTTTTAGCAGCTTTTTTTGCTTTTACTACTTTTTTTGCCATGGGTTTAAACTTTTATTCAGTTGATCTGATAGTCAAAAATACATCTTCATTGCAAATTTCATAGCGGTTGCAACAAAACAGTTTCCACATTTCTTAAAATAAATGTTATTAAAATCGTACACTCCCCTATTGCAATATCCAATGAGAATTGGTTTAATTAAGGCTATTTTCCCTGCTAAATGTGATTTTTTAGCCTGTTTTTCCATTGATGAATTGCGAAAACAAACAAACAATAGCCTTTTTGCAAATCCTTGAAGAAGCCTGTGTTTTCAATAGTTTCAGCGAATTGATAATACGCAAACGATTCTTTCGTAAAAACTTATTTCTGCATATTTTGTCTGCATATTTTTTTCATTGGTAAATTCGCTTTACCGCGCAGAATTTTCATTGGCAACAGCCTATACGCCCAACTAAAAAAAGTTGTTTTTTTCTTTAAAAACCCTCTTTTCCCTCTAAAAACACCAGTTATCGACAGGGAAAAACGGGTCAGGATTCAACTTCTGCAATGAAAATACACCCAGAACAAAGGTATTTCGGAGTGAAACCCGCAGAATCAGCAATGAAAAACTGCTGTTTTACCTTATATATATAGGAGTAACTGTCGCAATTTGAAAAAAAGTATGTTACTTTGACCTGAATAATTACTTCATATGAATAAAATAAAGCCCGCTCATTTTATCACCATTATTATTTTGGGGGTATTTGGGTATATGGCCTACTACCTTGGCTTTTTTTGCCGGTACAATTACATTACTGCAATGATAGATCAGGATAAAGGTAAGATACGGATAATTGAATTTGGTAATCCGCCTGCCGATACCGGAAGGGATTCTCTTGCCAAAGCCTTTGGTTTTACCTTTGAAAAAACGGGCAAAATTCCTTCTATAGGCGAGAACAACGGCATCAATATCTATAATAAAACCATGATAAGTTACCTTAAACAAACCCACGGCATGGAGTGGTGGCATAAGGTAAAGCATCAGTTCAGGGATTTAAAGAAAGACGAATAGACCACAAGGGCTTCAATATTATTATTTATAGAACGAAACAAGTGGCATAAATATTCTTTGTTTTCTGTTTCATCGCATAAGGGTTAAAACCTATCTTTGCCCGGTATGAATAAGGTGAAAAATTTCATAGAAGAATTACGCTGGAGAGGAATGCTCCACGATATGGTACCGGGCACCGAGGATATGCTTAATAAAGGCATGTGTACCGGATATATCGGGTTCGACCCCACTTCTGACTCACTGGGGGTGGGAAATCTGGTACAGATAATGACCCTGCTCCATTTTCAGCGAGCAGGGCATAAACCCGTGGCACTTGTGGGGGGGGCAACCGGAATGGTAGGTGACCCCTCAGGCAAAAGTGCCGAAAGAAACCTCCTTTCTGAGGAATTACTTCAACACAACCTAAGTTCACAGAAAAAACAACTGGAAAAATTTCTCGACTTTAACTGCGGAGAAAACGCTGCCCTGATAGTAAATAACTATGACTGGTTTAAGGAATTTAAATTTTTAGATTTTATCAGAGAGGTAGGCAAGCATATTTCCATTAATTATATGCTTGCAAAGGATTCGGTAAAAAACAGGCTTGAAAACGGAATGTCGTTTACCGAATTCAGCTATCAGCTGGTGCAGGGATACGATTTTTACTACCTGTACCACCATCACGGAGTACGACTACAAATGGGCGGAAGCGACCAATGGGGAAATATTGTAACCGGTACTGAATTACTGAGACGAAAAAGCAGCAGTGAAGATGCGTTTGCCCTTACCACTCCTCTTATAAAAAAAGCTGACGGAACGAAATTCGGAAAAACAGAAAGCGGCAATATATGGCTCGATCCTAAAAAAACTTCCCCTTACCGGTTTTATCAGTTCTGGCTCAATGCGAGCGATGCCGATATTAAAACATATATGCGCATTTTTTCCCTTAAATCAAAGGAAGAAATTGAAGCAATGGAAACCGAACAGGATGCAGCCCCGCATCTGCGTACCATGCAAAAAGCCTTAGCGGCCGAGATTACCACAAGGGTGCATGGCGAACATGAATATAAATTGGCGGTAGAAGCCACAAATATTTTATTCGGTAATGCCACCACCGAAGCCTTAAAAGTTTTTAACGAATCTACCTTACTTGATATTTTTGACGGATTACCTCAGTTTGAGGTACCCCTTTCGGTTATAGAAAATGGCATTCCCATCATTGATTTACTTGCTGAAAAAACCAAAATTTTCCCTTCAAAAGGAGAAGCCCGAAAAATGATTCAGGGAGGAGGAGTAAGTATTAATAAATTCAAAATTGGAGACACCGAATTGCCGGTAACCCGTTCGCAACTGATTAATGGTAAATACCTGCTGGTACAAAAGGGTAAAAAGAATTATTTTCTGATTATTGCATCGTAAAACATCACGTGTATGGAAACGCAACACAAACCCATAAGAAGCATTGATCCGAAGGAAATTCCGGTAGCTGAATTGCAAACATTGCTGCAAACAGCTATTGCCCCACGTCCAATTTGTTTTGCCAGCACCATTGATAAAAACGGAATCCCCAATCTAAGCCCGTTTAGCTTTTTCAATATGTTCAGCACCAACCCACCGGTTTTTGTTTTTTCTCCGGCCCGCAGAGTGCGCGATAATACCATTAAACATACCCTAGAAAACGTTTATGAAGTGGCTGAGGTGGTAATTAATGTGGTAAACTACGATTTGGTTCAACAATGTTCCCTCAGCAGTACCGAATATGAAAAAGGAGTGAATGAATTTGAAAAAGCCGGACTTACACCCATTCCTTCCGAATTAATTAAACCGTATCGGGTTAAAGAATCTCCTGTGCAAATGGAGTGCAAGGTGAAACAGGTTATTGAACTTGGGCATACCCCCGGAGCCGGGAACCTGATTATTTGCGAACTGCTGCGCATGCATGTCAACGAAAGCGTACTTGATGAACGCGGACATATTAATCAGCACAAAATTGATCTGGTGGCCCGGCTGGGTGGCGATTGGTATTGCCGTGCCTCTGGATCTGCTTTATTTGAAGTAGAAAAACCTTTACGAACAAAAGGCATGGGCGTTGACCGGATACCCGAACGAATTCGCTACAGCCATTTTTTAACCGGGAATAATCTGGGGCAACTTGGCAATGTTGAGGTATTGCCAGACAGGGATGATGTTGAAATTTACAAAAAAATAAATCTTGAACTTGCCTCTTTACTCAGGGAACAAATTCCTCATGAACAAATTGAACATCGGGCTCATATGCTTGCTAAAAAGTATCTGGATGAAGGTAAAGTATCCGAAGCCTGGAAAATTTTACTGGCAGTATAACTTGATGCTATAAAACTAAAACAGCCCGGCACAAACACATGTCGGGCTGTTTTAGTTTTATAGGAGAGTAAATTTATTTCCCCTGAAAATTGGCCTTCCGTTTTTCGAGAAACGCAGTGGTGCCTTCAATAAAATCCTGAGTGCCGAAGAAATGTCCGAATTCATTTATTTCGAGATTATTTCCATCTACTCTTTTTTCGAAAAATGCATTTACACATTTAATCACGCTGGCAATTGCCAATGGAGCTTTTGCCGCTATTTTGGCAATAATCTCTTCACTTTTGGTTATCAACTGATCCAATGGTACTACATGATTTACCAAACCAATGCGATGCGCCTCTTTCGCATCAATAATATCACCAGTCATTAATAATTCCATTGCGCGACCTTTACCCACCAGCAACGTGAGGCGTTGGGTTCCGGCATAACCCGGAGTGATACCAAGGTTTACTTCTGGTTGGCCAAATTTGGCATTTTCAGAAGCCACGCGCATATGGCAGGCCATAGCCAGTTCGCAACCTCCTCCTAAAGCAAATCCGTTTACAGCTGCAATAACAGGTTTAGGGCAATTCTCCAGGGCATTTAGTACAGCATGGCCTTCTTCGCTCATACGGGTTCCCTTTTCAACGGTAAAATTAGCGAACTCGGCAATATCAGCACCTGCTGCAAATGCTTTTGGCCCTGATCCGGTAATAATTACACCTTTTACCCCTGCATTATCATAAATACTTAGCACCGCATTTTTTATATCGGTCAGCGTTTGAATATTGAGTGCATTCATCCGACTTTCTCTGTTAATGGTAACATAAAAAATCTGATTTCGGATTTCTGTTAAAATTGTTTCGTACATGGTTTGTGTGCTCATTTGAATGGAAGTTTGTTAAAAATCAGCGCAACTTTAGAGTAAGCGCAATAAAAAAGAAAATAAAATCAGAACTTTCTGTGCACAGTCACCCATTCGCGTATATAATCCGCAATTTCATGGGTATTGGCTCCCGGAGCAAATAACTTACCCACACCTGATTTGCTCAATTCTTCCATATCCTCGTCCGGAATAATTCCTCCACCGGTCAATAATACGTCATCTAATTGCCTTTGCTTCATCAAATCGAGCACTTTAGGGAAAACCGTATTGTGTGCCCCTGATAAAATACTTATCCCAATAGCATCAACATCTTCCTGCAAAGCTGCATTTACCACCATTTCTGGGGTTTGCCGCAGGCCTGTATAAATTACTTCCATTCCCGCATCGCGCAAAGCGGTGGCAATTACCTTTGCCCCGCGGTCGTGACCATCTAGTCCTACCTTGGCTACTAAAACACGTATGGGTCGGTTCATTGGCTTACTTTTTTAATTTCAATCCCTTGACGTTTTCTGATAACCTTTACATAATATCTGAGCAATTGCTCCTCATTCATTTTGTAAACAATATCGCTGTCATTTACCGGCATTCGCTCCATGTATTTTCGTAAAGGCAATTTACGTCCATTGGCTACAATCGGACGGGTTGTAATGGTTCCCCTCCCGTCAGGTTCAGCAACAAATACATACCAATACTTAACATATGAGTTGGTGACAGAAATAAAATAATGTCCATTGTACTGACTTAAAATTACGCTATCGCCCATATTGGTGCGCGTGGTGCCCTCGGGCTTTACCATTTCCCACCAGGTAGAGCCAATCCGTAATCCGGTTGAATCTTCCCTGTCAAGTAATTTTTCAGGAACTACCTGCTTGTAATAACCCTGAAATTCGCCCGGAATTTCATTTAATTTTACTCCGGGAAAACGATCAAATTTTGCCAGCGAGCAAGCACTTAACAAGGTGATCAGAAACAAAAACAATCCCTTATTACGCATGAATCTGAATTTCATTTAATGCACGTTCCATTCGGTTCACCACCCGATCTTTTCCAAGCAACTCCACCGTTTCAAAAACAGGAGCCCCTGCCCCCACACCCGTAACACTCAATCGGAAAACCTGCAACACATCTTTGCTTTGAAGATTTTGTTCGGTAAGTGTTTCATTAAATAATTTCTCAGTTTCAGCCGCTGTAAATATGGCTGATTGATTAAATTTCTCTTTCAAATTGCTGATGAAAGCCGGAACAAAATCCTTCCATCTTTTCTTCGCTACCTCCTCATCAAATTTTTGTGGTTCAACAAAAAAGTAGGAGCCCAATTCCCAGATTTCTTTCGGAAAATTTACTTTCTCCTTCATCAGCCCGCAAACTTTTGCTATGTATTCATCATCGGCTTGTACATTTTGTGCCAGCAAAACCGGTTTAAGTCGTAGGGCTATATCGTTATTATTGCGTTGACGAAGGTATTGCTGGTTGAACCATCGTGCTTTGTTTTGATCAAATTTAGCCCCGTGTTTACTAACCCGCTCTATTGAAAATGCCTGTATGAGTTCCTCTTTGGTGAATACTTCTTGCGTAGTGCCTCCGTTCCAACCCAACAAAGCCAACATATTTACAACTGCTTCGCTAAAATAACCTGTTTCGCGGTATCCTGATGAAATCTCTCCTGTTGAAGGGTCTTTCCATTCAAGCGGAAAAACCGGAAAGCCCAGTCGGTCGCCATCACGTTTACTTAATTTGCCGTTTCCTTCAGGTTTTAGCAAAAGTGGTAAATGGGCAAACTGAGGCATTACCTCTTCCCATCCAAGATAACGATAAAGCAATACATGCAAAGGTGCACTTGGCAGCCACTCTTCCCCGCGAATCACATGAGTGGTTTGCATCAGGTAATCATCAACCACATTTGCCAAATGGTAGGTAGGCATTCCGTCACTTTTGTACAGTACCTTATCGTCCATTTGAGAAGTACTTACACTCACCCATCCGCGTATCATATCCTGAAATTTCACTTCTTCCTTTTTCGGAAGTTTTATTCGGATAACATAGGGTTCCCCACTGCTTAAGCGTTTGGTTACTTCATCTTCACTGAGAGTAAGTGAATTTTTCATCGCCATCCGGGTGATGGCATCGTATTGCGAAGCTATATTGGATGCTTTTAACCGTTCACGCATAGCGTCCAATTCCTCCGCTGTATCAAAAGCGTAATAGGCATGACCCGAAGAAAGTAATTTATCAGCATATTCGCGGTACAAATGCTTGCGTTCACTTTGACGATATGGGGCATATGGCCCATCGCCAAATCCCACACCTTCATTAGGTTCAATGCCTACCCATTTCAGGGCTTCTATAATGTAACTTTCGGCTCCCGGCACATAACGTGTTTGGTCAGTATCTTCAATACGAAGAATAAAGTCACCTCCGTGTTTGCGGGCAAATAAATAATTATATAATGCAGTGCGCACTCCGCCAATATGCAGTGGGCCTGTGGGGCTTGGGGCAAAACGTACTCTAACTCTCCTGTCTGTCATAACAGGCGCAAAGATAATATTCTGGTTGAAAGTTAAGTGTGAAAAAGCTTCGGAGATAGAAGCAAATTACTGTTTGATTAAGCGGGAGATTATAAACCGGAATTTGCCGGTAATCACCGGTCAGGCAATAATACTCTCAAACAAAGCGGCTCCGTCAAAATTATAAAGTAATTCAGAAGCTGCCCTCTCCGGATGTGGCATCATCCCGAATACGTTACGGCCTTCATTGCAAACTCCGGCTATATTTTCTAATGAGCCATTAGGATTGGCACCGGCTGAGATATTTCCACTTTCATCGCAATACCTGAAAATAACCTGACGGTTTTCATTCAGTTTTTTCATGGTAGGGGCATCGGCATAATACCTGCCTTCTCCGTGTGCAATAGGAATTTTAAGCGCTTTATCGGGATTAATATTTCGGGTGATGAGCAGGTCGTTATTTTCACATTTCAGATACACATTGCTGCATAAAAAGCGTGTATGATCGTTTCTAAGCAATGCCCCCGGTAATAAACCTGCTTCACACAAAATTTGGAACCCATTACAAATGCCCATTACATACCCCCCATTGCCTGCAAATTCAATTACGCTTTGCATAATGGGCGATAAGCGGGCAATAGCTCCCGAGCGTAGGTAATCTCCATAGGAAAATCCACCGGGGAGTAAAATAAAATCACTTTTTTTAAGATCGGTATCTTTATGCCAAAGCTTTTCAACAGGCTGGTTGCTATACTCCTGTAATACGTTGATGGCATCCTGATCACAATTAGAGCCGGGAAAAATTACTACGCCAAATTTCATCATTAACTTTATTGAAGCTGAAAACAACTATTCTCAGGCTCCAAAGGTAAAACGTTAAACCGAACTATGAAAACAGAGGCCAAGCGAATTCTTCACATCTTTCGGACTAAAAAGAAGTTAGCCCTGCTTTATTATGCTCAGAACCCGGGTAATTACTTCACAACCAACCGGTCTTTCCCGTCAAACCAAGGGGCTTGTATGGAAATAACTTTGAGTGGAACGGTAGAGGTTACTTTCACACTATGCCTTTTTTGCATAGGCACAAAAATGAAATCGCCTTTTTTAATTGGAAATGTTTTCCCGTCAAGTGTCATAAGTGCAGTGCCTGATAACACATAAATATGCTCACTGTGCTCATCATGAAAGTGGTTTTTGACCTCATCTTTAATGAAAAGTAAAAAACTGGTGACCAGTGTATCACCATACAACCTTACCGAATGCACATGATCGTACACCGCAGGAGCCTTTACTGTATCAAGGTTTTGCCACGTTGATTGGGCCTTCGCCTTCTGAAAGCAAAGGAATGTAAGCAGGAGAAATAAGGGTACTACTTTCATAATAGTTTATAAAATGATTTCTTAAAATTAGGATAAAGTATTGATTTTAAAAATATTTACCTCAATTTATCATCAACATATGACGCATGTACTATACACTTCGGACCAGAATTGTCATCTGGCAACTGGTTCATTACCCTGGAAATACAGTAGCAAAAATCAAAAACGGCTCAGAATTTTTTTATCTGTAGTTTTCTCTGCCGCTCCACTACCTGAAAAGAAACAAACGTATTTTCCGTTTTAAGATTGAGCTCAACAATCATGTTATTGTTGACAACCGTAAACTGATCGCCCCAAACTCCGGCATCTAAATTAAGGATATAGCGGGCATTTGGTACAAACAACTCAAAAGTACCATCCATTCGTGTAATGGTTCGGTATTTATTCCCCATCGAATCCTCGGCAGTAACCACTATACGCGATAAGTCGAGACTTATTTCCTCATCTACCGCATATCTTTCGCGCTGCAGGTATATTTGTCCGGTAATTTTTGATCCTTTAACAAAAGGAACCATTATGGTTTTAGACCGATCCATTAATACACTATCCCCAATAACCGGAAACCATGTTTTAGATTCACTAAGATTTATCAGACTCACTTTGTAGCGCCCCGCCTCCAGATTAATGAGTTCGGCCTGCCCGTTTAAATCTGTCATCAGTTCTTCATCCCCGGTTCTTATAACAATGTTTTCAAGCTCGGGTTCGGCTTTATCTTTAATCCTGTTTCCGTTTAAATCCATAAAGCATAAATAATTAATGGTAACAAACCTGCGATGAGTAAATTGTGCAGGCACAGGTATTCCAAATTGTTTACGCACCCCAAACTGAACATTCAGGTTGGTTGTAAGAATATTGGTGCTCACGCCATTGCTACCTGGAATTTGTCCGGGGTTTTGCATTTCGAGCGCTTTTCGCGGATTACTTACATTCATTGAAACACCAACCCCCGCTCTGAAACGCCAACCATTTTGTGTAAACAGATAAAGTTCGGGAAAATACCCGAACGTGTGGCTGAAAAACTGATTATAGTAAGAATAATTGAGGTTGTTTTGCAAAACAAAATATTCCTTTTTAAAAATTAGCTGATGCTGAAGGGAGGTGAAAAAAGTTTGCGGATACCTGCGCAGATTTTTTATATCATCGGCATTTCTCACCACGGTAGGTCCGTAGAAATACCGCATGGTAAAACTTAACGTTCTGAACTGTGTAAGCAGATTGGCGTTAGCTGAAAAAAATGAAGATACATCACGATAATCAATCAGTTTATTGTAGCCCGCTCTGAGAGAAGTAGAGACTTTAATATTTGAGAGTATATGATAATAATTATAATCAAAACCCACTCCTTTAAAGTGTCTTCTCAAACCAAACGTATTTTGAGTGTTGAATAAAAGGCTTGGCACTACTGCACCTCTTTGCTGTTTAATATTAAAAAACAGTTGATTGTTAAAGTAATTATACCCGGCATTGCCGACTGTAGTCATGGTGGTATAATTATTTTGCATCATGAGCATTAATTTTTTTGAAACAGTAAACCCGGTTTGGTGATACACATAAAAACGCCCCGAGCCACTTTCACCAAATGACTTTGACAAATTACTTATACGCAATACAGCCGAAAGCCGATTTTGCAGAAACAATCCCGAATAGTTAAAGTTAACATATGTTCCGTTCTTTTTCAGATTACTCACGGGATGGTTTCTTGAACTTATTCCTCCTCCAAGCGTTACCCCGTGATTTTTGAATAAATTCATCCGTGTAGTGGCAGTTACAAAATTACTTGAAGTATGATGCAACAAATTTTCAGATCGGCTTACCTGTGCAGATGCATAATCAGAGCGGTTGAATGAAAACTTATAATTGGCCCCGTACGAAACGCTTCCATTGGGATCAGACAACCGGGGAGACTTTAGCAAAAAACCACCAACATTGTGACGCTTGGTAAAATTATAACTTCCTTTAATCCCGCGTCCGAAACTTTGAAAACCTATTGTACCTGAACCGCTCATATCTCCTATCTGAATATCTCCCTTTTCATGAAAGTAACCCGCGTAATAAGCAATATTTCGGGCAAAATCGGGAGTTGTGAAATAACTGGAGTAGCTTGTTTGGGCATAATAAAACAGATTGGAATTATTTTCAAGTAATGTATTCCCTCGCAGATTAAGGTACATTACCGGTTGTATTCCCATAACGTTAAAAATATTATTTTCCATTACCAACGGCAGTGCATCTGAGGCATATGGATTAATTTTTTTGCGGTTTGACAGTTTAATAAATTCAATTTTCTCGCTCTTTCTGAATGTACTATTATTGTCTTTGCTGTTTGCCTCAGCCGATTGAAGAAAAAGCAAGAATTTTCGCTCTTCATCCGTTGAATTTGGGAGATGGTTATCCAAATCAACCCGCTTAATATTATGCGTATTTTCGGCAAACGAAACATTAAAAGTTACCTGTGTATCCTGCCTCGACCGTAAAGTAAAAATATCTTTGTAATTCTCTATTACATTACCCGAACTATCAGTGATGGAAATTTTTTTATCTGTTTGTTTGAAAGTAGTAAGCACCGGTTCATCGTCATCTCCATTGTTAGAATAGCGAACCGTAAAATTGGTTTTAGTTGAATTGTTAAGAAAGTAAATTTTATTTGATGGTTCAACCCCAAGGGTCCAGTTTGTTTTCTTCAATATAAGCAGTGAGAAAGAGGCCGAGTTTAACCTTACTTTTGATGTATTATAAACAATAAGGTCAATAATATACTCGGTATTTCCCTTAAGAGGACCTGTCGGAATAATTCTTACCGGAACAAAAAGCGAATCGTTTCCATTCACCGTATAAACAGCTTTTGTATTTAACAGCTTCCATCCTTTGGGCATGGTTGCTTCTATCGAAAACCTTACCTCCGCGTTTGAATTGTTTCTTATAAGTACTACATTGCTTACTATTGCCATTTCTTCAATGCGTATTATCTTTTGCTTTGGAAAAATAAGAAGCTGCGCTGGGTTATTTTGAGCAAAACTTATTGAATAGGTAAAAACAAGAAGAAACAAAAAAAGGTGGAAACAAAAGAATATTTTTCTTTTTGGTTCGACCTTAATCCCTGCTATCGTTTTGCGGCTATACATCTTCTACCAGACAAAACCTTAGTGTTAATTGGTAAGCCCCAGCCTTATAAAGCAATCCGGGCTGCAGGCGGTAGTCGATGGTAAAACTGTACTCCTTGTAATTGGTGAGATAACTTCCGGCACCATTTACATTGGAAACACAAGAACCTGCAGGATTAAGCACTATATCATTTATGATATCGATATAAGAACCATTTAGTGGGGTGAAATTTTGATAAATTCCGCTGTTGATAGGGGTATTGCATCCGTTATAAATTCTAACCTCCATTAGATCTATTTGCGGAATATTTCCTGTTCCTCCATAGCCTGAAAGTGTTTCCCATTCATTTAACGGTGTAGGGGCTGAAGGATTGTTGTCGATATACACCCTTAATTTCCATTTACAGGAAGCATTATTTGGCAAAACTGTGAGGCGTAACTGTGTGGCCCCGCTTATGGTAATACCACTGCTATATTTGCCGAATGAATCGAAAATAAAGTCAAGATTAGTGTTTCCGGTAATAAACATATTGCTGGCAGGAACTGCCTGACAATTGCTTGCTGCCGGTGGCCCGCACTGGGCATTCACCTGTGTAGTGGCGGCACATAGCAACAATGTGCCTAAAAGAACGAAATATTGTTTTTGTATTTCCATTGGTAGTACCGGAAATTATATTGAACATTATTCTACCTGCAACTCAAGTTCGGCTGCCTTTATATCTTCCTTACTTCCGTAATCTATCACTGCCATGACAGAATATTTTCCTTTTGAAAGTTGTGCAGGTAAACTGAAATAGATGGCCCGTTCAAAACCCGGGAGAATAGTAAAGTGGCGCACCGGCAATTTGATTAACTCCCCTGTTGAAGTATTAGTAAGTTCAATATACGAATGACAAAAACCTATGGCATTGCCTTCCGACTTTACATGGAGCAATAATCTTTTCTCTTTATCTTTCCCATCAGTGGTTTTTTCAAATTTGTCAATTTCAAGTTTTGGTACACCGGCATCAGGTGGGTTTTGATACACATAAATCCCAAAGCCAAAACTAGGAATTACTCCCAGTGCAACCGATTTGGCATCACTGCTTGCTGTTACCACCTGTTCTCTTTTAGCCACCTGATCAATACTCATAATTGTCCAGGCAGCCACTTTCCCCGACTCATCAGCCGGAATAGTGATAGTAAGTTGAACTTTTTGTACCTGACCAGGCTGAACCTCAAAAAACATAGGCGATGCAACGGCCCACTTCGACAGAGAGAACTTATGAAAAGCACTGTCCATGTTTTGAGGTTTTCCATTTTCGCCCATATTAAAATCATTAAAAGCCACACTAAAGGAATAGGCCCTTTTTGTTTTGTTGGTAACCTTTATTTCCCTAGTAATTGTTTCGCCAGGTCTAAGAAATAATCTGATGCTGGACGGAGTTACCGCAACCCCTTCATCGGCAATTGTAGTTGTATCCGATTTCAAATCACTTGTTGAAATTACCTGCGACTTTAACGTGCCGATTATTCCGAAAAAGAATAGGAATAAAAATAAATTTGGTTTGTTGTTTTTCATCTGCCCTTTTGTTTAGGTCTGATAACTTAGTCCTCGTTCTTATTATTGGAATTGTGTTTTCCGCCCGATAAAAAAACGCAGCCGATCCTTTCGGACCGACTACGAATTTGGGCATATGAAAAAACAATCAACCTATTGATCCTCGAGTAATACATATTTAACATTCATAGTATACACACCGGGTTGAGCATACTGCCCCGCAGTGAGGGATTGAGACGTTCCTGCATTATCTCCAGCATTCGGAAATACTGCTGGTAATCCGGGCAAAATACGATAGTCAATGATAAACATATAATCACTTATGTTACCGCTACCGGCCGAAGTGGTAGCTGTTAGGTAACTTCCTCCAGGTGCTCCATCCTGTGCGGCAACAGTTCCTTTATGGCCCTGAATGTATTTATCGGCAGCGGTAGGTGCGATATATGGATTTGCATTTGTATAAATACAATTTACACCCACGGCAGCTGTTTGAGCCGGAGAAAACTGAGCACTGTAATCGGTTTGTGCCCCGGTAGCATTCGCATCATAGTTGTTAGCCCCTCTTTGGTGTAATTCAAGTGCAGATAAAGGAAGTGCTCCAATTGCATTTGGATTAGCCGCTGTACCATATTTCACCTGTTGGTCCCAGCTTGTACCATTTGTTGATGTTCCCACGGCATATAAATCCCAGGTTACAGAAGCTGATACTTTAAGGGTGGTAGCCCCGTAACGAACCAACCCACCATAGTAGCTGGCAATATCGTCAAATACAAAATTCACCTGATCAGCAGTTGTCATGTTTAACTGAAGAATGGGTTGAAGATCCATGGTGATAGTAACATTTTTTTCGTCCTGCAATTGCGCAAAAGACGGAAGTGCCGACATAAGAAGTGCAGCCAGAGATAATTTTTTAAGTGCATTCATAACATTAATTTTTAAAGGTTTATAAAATTGGTAAGTCATTTTTTGTCCGGGTATGAGTAACCAGATCACCTCATCAAGGCAATTCGTAACGGATGTAATTAATTGGTTAAGTTTTGTACTCATTTTTTCGTTTGTTCGGACACAAATGTACACATTTTTTCATAAAACAAAATTATTTGTCTAAAATAATTAAAATTTATAAAAAAATAAATGCTTGTAAAACAAATATTTATAATTATATTAAAAAATAAATTTAAAATTCATCTAAAAAATAACAATTGTCGAATTTAAAAAAGCCGGATCTGGCCATTATCGTGTGGTCGCTGAAATTTGCCGGTATCCAGATTTGGAAAACCGTGGCCTGGCATATATTTATTGCGGGCTATTTTAAAAAGCTGAGCAACGGTATCAGCAATCTGCCCTTCTCCCTTCATCCTCCTTTTAAACTGGCTGTCGTTGACCGAACCTCCATGAGCACCCGCAATCTGATGCAATACCTTATTATATGTGTCGGGATAATTTTTAAAAAGCCAGTCTTTGAACAAATCGGCCACACTACCGTTTAAACGCACAAACGTGTATCCTGCAAATGTGGCCCCCGCCTCGGCCGCTGCTTTAATTACTTTAGGTATATCATAAATATTTAAACCGGGAATTATCGGTGCTGCCATTACTCCCACGGGAATGTTTTGACGGGCCAACTCTTCAATTACTTTGATCCTGCTTTTATACGATGCTGTTCTTGGCTCCAGTTTCAATCGAAGGTCTTCATTTAATGAAGTAATACTCATTACAACTGCTGTTAAATTCTCTTTTGACAGGTCCTGCAATAAATCGATATCTCTCAGAATTAATTGATTTTTGGTAATAATACTTACCGGATTTTTGTACTCCCGAAACACCTCCAGAAGCTGTCGGGTTAACTTTAATTTACGTTCAGTCGGTTGGTAACAATCGGTATTACCCGATAAAGAAATTGTTTCGGGCTCCCAGCTTTTTTTATTAAACCAGTCCCGGAGTAATCCTGGCGCTTCGGGTTTGGCTATTATTTTACTTTCAAAATCCAATCCGGCACTATAGCCCCAGTACTGATGCGAATTGCGGGCATAACAATAAATGCATCCGTGTTCGCAACCCTGATAGGGGTTAAGTGACCAGCGCATACCTACATCAGGGCTCTCAACTTTGTTCACAATCGTTTTAGGATAATCATAGATTATCTGAGTAGTTGTTTCATTATAAAATTGTGATTCATCAATACCTTCTAAAAATTCCTGAACTATATTCAGTCGCGAAAACGGATTAGCACTTTTAAACTGTGCCCCCCGACCCTTAATATATTCTTCCTGCGATTCCATTTATTTATTCACACCTACAATGTAACTCCCTGAAGCCCGTTTTGGTTTATATGCAACCTTTTTTTTGGTTGTGGGGTCTGATAAGAACGAAAGCAGTATGAAACTTAAGGCAGTAATTTTATTCCTAGGGCTCATTTATTTACCTTATTGCCTCTGGCAGTTTATCCGTTTTTATTTGCGCAAATAACTTCTCCCGTTTTCATAAATCAGCGCCCTCCCCGGTAAATTAAGACCGGATGAGGGCGCCTTTTTCATCAAAGTAAATTAGTTTTCTTTCTTAGATCCCATCATCAGAAATTCATTCACAACAATTTCGGTAACATATCGCTTCACCCCTTCTTTATCGGTGTAGCTGCGGCTGGTAAGCTTACCTTCAATTACCACTTCACTTCCTTTTTTAAGGTATTTAGAAGCAATTTCGGCCTGCTTGCCCCATACAATCAGGTTGTGCCATTGGGTTTCCGTAATGCGTTCCCCGTGCTCATCTTTGTAGGTTTCTTTTGTGGCAACTGAGAATTTTGCCAGTTTTTTGCCTCCGTTTAAATCTTTTACTTCAGGATCCATTCCTAAATTGCCAATAAGGCGAACGCTGTTTCTTAAATTGTTCATAACGTGTGTTTTTTTAATGTTTAATAATTTGTTTAACGTGTGAGGCTGCGCGATGGCCTCTTGTTGTCAATTTGACGATACAAAGGTGGGGGGCGCTAAATAGGTTAGCCGTATAGTTTCCGGTTAGAATCGGCTAATCCCGTTTGTACACGTTTGTACACGGAAATATTTTTTATTAAATTGCCTGAAATTTAGATAATATGAAGCTAAACACCTGTCAGTATTGCCAGGCCGAATTAAAAGGCCGCATTGACAAAAAATTTTGTGACGACCAATGCCGTACCGCCTACAACAACCGATTGAAGGCTGATGATACCCATATGCGCAACATAAATAATATCCTTCGAAAAAACCGGCTTATCATGAAAGAACTGATACCTGCTGCTGAAGGAAAAATTAAGGTGAGTGGTCAAAGGTTATCAGATAAGGGATTCAATTTTTATTATCACACCCATCGATACAGTACTAAAACTGGAAACGTTTATATGTTTTGTTACGAGTATGGATACCTGCCACTGGATGGCAGCTATTATATGCTGGTAAAAAGAGACGAGGAACAACATTAGATTTCGGCATATTACCTAAACATAAAAGGTCACCCGGGGGTGACCTTTTATTATAGTATATGCTATTATTATACTTATTTAACAGCAGCCTGGAAATTAGGATTGCTGAAGAAGGCACGGAATTCCAAATCTTCGGCTGCATATTTTTTTGCAGCATTTAAATCTACTCCCTCTTTACCCGCTTCAACCAACGAACGGCTGAGGTTGGTGGTACACATATCCACGTTACCGGTACGGGCTCCTACAATAGCCATCAGGTAGTAAGAGAAACTGTTCATTTGCTCTGGCTTCATTGACTCCAATACAGCTTTTGCCTCATTGGTTTGTTTGTTGAGCAAATAAGCTAAAGCCACGTTTCCGTCTTTTACTCCGGATTTATTGAAGTAGTTAATGGCATCGGCATAGTTTCCTTTTTGAATGGCAATTACACCTAATCCATAAGAAGCATTGGATTTGGTAAACATTTCTTCTGCTTTTGCACGGTTACCCATGTTCAACAAACAAATACCCGCATTGTGCTGCAACATAGCCTCATTTGCGCCAGCCAGTTTATTAGCCTTCATCAATTCGGTTAACGCATCATTCCATTTAGCCTGATACATTAACAATACGGCTTTATCATTATACGCTCTCCAGTCTTCAGGAAAACGGGTAATATAATAATCGGCCATTCTTAATTTCATGTCTGCATCAGGCATAATGTATCCGAGGTGATATAATTCCGAAGCATTAAGACTGTCAAATTTCATTGCTTTGGCCAAAGCAATAATTTCAGCTTCAGTGCGCAAAGGAGTAGAACCCATTACTGTAAGTGAAGATCTTCTCAGTTTTGGAAATACATCGCTGATTAACCAGTCGTATGATTTGCGATGGTTGTTACGAAGTGACTCTTCACGCTGGTCATCACTGATGCCTTTATTATTGATGATTACGAGCATTTCGTTTTTATCGGCAAGTGTAGACGCTTCTACAGCTTTTCTAACTCCGTCCCAATCCTCACTTACCTCAAACCCCATGGTAAAATTAGAGTCATTGGCCTGAGCAAAACCTAATTTTTTGAGTTCTTTCTGGAAATAAGCATAACTTGATTCAGAACGGCTTTTTGCCAATCCACCATTGCGTTGCAATTCTCCGTCAGGCGAAGCAAACGAAGTAAGTTTGATATATCCCGGTACAAATTTAGGGTCATTTTTAAGAATCTTTTTTAACTCTTCAACCTGACCTTTATTGGTAATTTTCAGTTTCTTGATTCCGAAAGCAAGATCAAATTTTGCCTTATCCTGAGGGAAATAAATTTCAACCGATTTGCCTGACATTTCAGCTGCATATGCATCTCCGGCAACTTTTGGAGCTACATTGGTGCGGACCAAATATGCAGTGGTGATGGTTCCCTGTGCAATTTCTTTTACAACACCTTCCAATTCATTCAACGACTTGTAGTCTTCTTTAACCTTCACGCTAAAGCCCGACATTACTTTGGCTTTGCGCATGTCTCCTGAATACTTGAATTTAGTTGTGTACGAAACCTTTCCTCCGGTTTTAGAATTAATTTTCACATCAACTCCTTCGGCACTTTCACCACCTACAGTGAGGGTGCGCAGTGCTGTTTCGCCTTTATCCGTTTTAAGCACAGGCTCAAATTTGATATTAGCTTTTGGGTTAATGGATTTTTCGGGAACAATAGCAGTAACAGTAAATGCAACTGAATCCCCGTTTACCTCAAGCACCTCAGGTTCTACCTGATACCTGTTTTTACCCATGTTGTTCTTAACGCTACAACCAGCCACTACCACCATTCCTAAAGTAATAAGCGCAGCTAAATACGTCTGTTTGAATTTCATATAATATTAAATTATTGGATGTTAACTATTAAATTTGTGGCGAAGTTAAGAAAAAATCCCCTTGTACCTAATTAAAATTAAAGGAAAAGCAAAGATTCCGGATTACGTTCAACTGCGAGATGAACAATTCACCCTGATTGCCTATTTTCGCCTCGACCGTCCGGAAAGGGCACTGGCTAAATGCGGATTAGAGCACAAACAACAGGTTATTTTAGATGAATTAGCCAAAATTCCGTTCGGCAAAATGCACAAAATCAATTTGAATGACTGAAAAAACGCAAATTATTTCTTTTCAAAAAGTAGATATCTTTCAGCAAAAGAATCTCATTCTTGATGATGTTACTTTTTCGGTATTTCAGGGGGAGTTTTGCTACCTGATAGGGAAAACCGGAAGCGGAAAATCGTCATTACTCAAAACCCTGTATGGAGAAGTACCTGTGACCAATGGAGAAGCCACTATTGCCGGAACCGCACTTAAGGAGCTGAAGAAAAAAGATATCCCTTATCTGAGAAGGAAACTCGGAATCGTATTTCAGGATTTTCAATTACTCACCGACAGAAGTGTTTTTAAAAATCTGGAATTTGTACTTAAGGCAACCGGTTGGAAAAAGGACGATGAAATTAAAAATCGAATTGTAGAAGTGCTGGAAAAAGTGGGGCTGGCTACCAAAGATTTTAAAATGCCGCATGAACTTTCGGGCGGGGAGCAACAACGCGTGGTGATAGCCCGTGCTTTGCTTAATAACCCGGAAGTGATACTTGCCGATGAGCCAACCGGAAATCTTGATCCGGAAACTTCGGATGAAATTATGAAACTGCTACACCAGATTGCATCGGGCGGTACGGCTGTTATAATGGCTACCCACGATTACCGACTGATTGATAAATTTAACAGCCGAATTCTTAAATGTGAAAACGGGCGTCTGATAGAAAATTTTAAGTTCTGAGTTTATCAATTTCCGAAACAAGCAGAGCGGCATTTTTCTCGTTGCAAAAACTATTCTCAAGTAATTCTTTTCGCTGGTTAATCTGATTCAAATCAAAAGCCTGTTTCATTAATCGTTTAATCTCATTTTTCATTTGATCGGGCTTATCTTTTATAATACACAATTTCTCGAGCCCTGTACTTTTAACCATCATACTGTTTACCATACAAAATTTTCCTTTGTAAAGCGCATTAATGAGTTTCAGTTTTATTCCCGTATCCTGAAATGTAGGAAGTAAGTTTATATGTGCTTTAGCAATAAGTTCGTCAATGCCTGCGGTGGAAACTGATGTGATTAATTCAACATTTGGTCGCCCCTGCACTTGATTCAGTAATTCGGCAGAGGGATTGTTGCCTGCAATAACCAATTTTATATCGGTAATATCATTAAAAATTTCGCGCAGTAAAAATAAGGCGGCTACATCATTTTCACCTACAGCCAAATTGCCATGATACAACACATATGGTTCGCTTTTCCCATCAATAGTTACCTGTTGATTGGAATGAAAAACGGGCAGGTAAAAAACCGATTTAAACTTTTTTGAAAAGTAACCAAAATCGGCAGGTGAGATGGCCGCAATAAGTTGAGCCTGATTTAAAACTCGTTCATAGATTCTTAGTTTCTCCGACTCCGTTTTGAAGAAATACTTTTTAAAAAAATTTTTCTCTGCCTCTTCCAGTTTGGCGTAGTAATGATGCTCTATATTGTGCATGCGCACAATTTTTAATCGCTTGCGAAGCAATTTATCCGATAAATGATAGGTGGTATGAAGTCCTTCGAAAATAATGGGATGATCATCATACAAAAGATTTCTTAATAAATTATCATCATTGCGGCTATTTACAATGTATGGCACCCGGCTTATAAACGGATTTTTATATGTTTTGCGCTTATAGTAGTAAACTTTATGGCATAATTCTTCCAGCTGCGGAGCCACATTCCGACCGTAGTGATAGGCGTGTAGATGAATTTTCACTCCGAGTTCATGAAGTGCCTTGATTTTGTAAAATACATCGATCACACCCCCATAATCGGCAGGAAATGGTACATCAAACGAAATAAGATGAATATGCTCACCGGAGTGCTTCATACAATTTAATTAACCTATTTGATTCGTTTTCCCATGTAAAAAGATGCCGTGTGCGCATACATTCAGTTTGCAAATTATGATAAAAGTGCTCATTTGCCAAAATACGGTTCACCTCCGAGGCAATAATATCCGAATCAGGATGACATGTAATACCGATCTTGTGTTGTGCTATTATTTTTCTATACTCAGGGAAATCGGGGTTAATGGAAGGAACACCTGCCTGCAGGTAATCAAAAAATTTATTGCTGAGCGAATAATAGTAACTCAGTCCTTTATTGGTTAATAAATTGTAGCCTAGATAGGCCTTTGCAGTAAGTTCCCTCAACTGCTGCGGAGAGACAAAACCCAAAAACTCCACTTTATCCGAAAGGCCTTCCTTCTGCACAAGTTCTCTTAAAGTTATACTTAAATCTCCCTCACCGGCAATTTTCAGTTTGATTGGAATACGGTGCATGGCAAAAATTAACTGTTCCAACGCCCTTCCTTCATTTAATGCTCCCTGATAAAGAATAAACTTTTCGTCTGAAAGTTCTGGGTTGGCCACACTTTTAAACGGCATATTTCGTATCACTTCAAATGATGTGTTGAATTTTTTGGTAAACTCCTCGGCCAGACTTTCACTTACCGTATATTTATTTTTTACAGCCGGAATAAAAGTTCGTTCCACCCATTGCCACACTTTTTTTGTTTTTGGTCTTTCTGCCAGTTCGGGCACTTCCGAAAAATATTCATGTGCATCAAATACCAACTTGCGCGACCTGATTTTTGAGACCAGAAAACAAGGAAGCAGCGTGTCGGCATCCACTGCACTTATCACCTCAGTTGAGCGGAACAACAAATAAAAAAACAATCGGATATTGTATTCAACATAAAACAACTTGCCTTTAAGAAAAAGGCAGGAAAGTCGCTTTTCAGAGTAGCCTGGGGAAGTTAAAGAAACCGATGCCGGTAGTTTTCTCCCTACCAAAGTAACCTCCCACCCGCTTTTGGCCAGCGTGGTGCAAATTTTCTGCATGCGCTGATCATAAGTAAGGTCATTGATTACTGTGAATATTACGGTTTTCATTTCTTCCAATTAAGCATCCCCTTTTTATCGGTATAAACAAGGTCGTGTTCCAACGCAAGTTGCAAAACGGCCAGTACTTTTTTCTCCTGCAAACGTAAAGCTTTTACCAGCATTTTTGTGTCACATAACCCGTTGTTAAGCTCAGCCTGTATAGCTTTAAAAATTTCTTCAATTTCTCTATCGGTAAGGTCGAGTTCATTTTTCAATAAACACACATCGCATACTCCACAGTCGCCCGTGTTTACCTCATCAAAATAATGTAACAGGTAACGGCTTCGGCACACCGTATATTGTTCGGCATATCCAATCACTGCTTTTAATCGTGTTGTTTGAACCTCTTCTCTGAAATGAAGAAGTTTTTTATCGATGCGTAAATTGGAAGAATTAAATCGTTCTTTAACAAAAGTAACTTTAGGGCTATCGGTTTGTTTTATATAATCAATAAGATTGTATTGTTTTAACTGGTCTAAAAACGTTACTACTTCAGCAGCCGTTATTTTCAGCTTGGCAGCAATATCTTCTTCATGAATGATTACATATTCATCGAACATACCGCCATATAAACGGAGAATCATTTTAACAAATGGGTCGAAATGCGCATGAGCTACCTGAAAGCGGTAAAGTTCGGCATTGTTCACGGTAAACATCACTCTTGACGGCTCATGGATAGCATCTGAAAGGCGAATAAAACCTTCCTGCTCCAAAATCTTAAGGCTGTTGTAGGCTAGTGGCCCGGGTACTTTAAACCGTTGTGCAAACTGGGCCAAATCGAACTGGTAAGTTTGCATTTCGCCAGCACCTATAGCTATATTAAGGTAAGCTCCCAATGCATTGTATACTCTTTTTATATCTTCCTCCTTAGGAATGCTGTTTTTAAGTTTCAGTTCGGCCTCAGTTTTATCAGCCTTGTTAAAGAGTAAAACCGCAAATGCCTTTTCTTCATCTCTGCCAGCCCTTCCTGCTTCCTGATAATAAGCTTCGGGGCCATCCGGAATTTCGTAATGCACCACAAAGCGCACATCGGGTTTATCTATGCCCATTCCAAAAGCATTAGTACAAACCATTACCCTTGTTTTGTTTTGTTTCCAGTTGTTTTGTTTCTGTTCTCGTTCTTTATGCGTAAGTCCGGCATGGTAAAAATCGGCACTGATTTTATTTTTTACCAGCAGGGCTGCAAGTTCTTTGGTGGACCTGCGGTTTCGTACATACACAATGCCAGTGCCTTTTACATTGCGGCACACGTCAATCATTTTGGCATTTTTGTCTTCAACAGTCCTGACGTGGTAATGAAGATTCTTGCGCTCAAAACTTTTTCTGAAAACATTCAATTTCGGGAATTGCAATCGCTGTTGAATATCCTCTACTACCTGCTTTGTAGCACTCGCTGTTAAGGCTAAAACGGGAACCCCTTTGAGCAAAGGACGTATCTCGGCAATTTGCAAATACTCGGGCCTGAAATCGTATCCCCATTGCGAAATACAATGTGCTTCATCCACCGCTAATAAATTTACTTTCATTTTTTGCACGCGGGCCTTAAACAAATCGGTTGATAAACGCTCGGGCGAAACATAAAGAAAACGAATATCTCCATAAGCGCAATTATCGAGTATACGATCTATTTCTCTCGATGACATGCCTGAATAAACCGCTTCGGCTTTGATTCCACGTGCGCGCAAATTCTCCACCTGATCTTTCATTAGTGCGATAAGTGGCGAAACCACCACACAAATACCCTCAGAAACTAAAGCAGGAACCTGAAAGCAAAGTGATTTTCCGCCACCGGTGGGCAACAGTGCCAACGTATCTTTTCCGGCAAGCACCGATTGAATAATTTCTTCCTGCAACGGTCGAAACTGTTCATATCCCCAATATTGTTTTAAAACCTGATATATGCCGGGAGCCCCCACTTACTGATAATTTTTTACCAGTGCGTAAATTACAATTTTTTCCCGAACCTTATTTCAGCGAGGCAAGGCTTTGCTCAAGTACTTTCATCTTAGCTTCGGCATCTGCTTTTTTCTGACGTTCTTTTTCTACCAACTCAGGTTTGGCGTTGGCTACAAATTTCTGGTTGCTCAGCTTGGCCTCTACTGATTTAAGAAAACCACTGAGGTATTCTATTTCTTTAGTGAGTTTTTCTTTTTCGGCATCTGCATCTACCTCCAGTTGCAGATAAACGTAAATTTCATCTGTATCAACCGGTAGCAAAATGGCACCTTCTTGTTTTACCTCTACAAATGATATTTCACTCACATTAGCCAGTTTTTTAATCAGGAAAAAATACGGATTGTAAGCCTGCTGCTGTGTTGTTTTAACCGCAATTGCAAAAGCTTCCTTAGGGCTTAGTCCTTTTGAGTTTCGCAAATTTCGAATCTGAGCAATGCATTCAAAAACCCGTGCCATATCCTTTGTGCCGGTATGTTTGCTTTGCGGATAAGCGGCCAGACAAACACTTTCGCCTTCTTTTCTTTCACTAATCTGCTGCCATATTTCCTCGGTGATAAAAGGCATAAACGGATGCAGCAACCGCATAAGTTCGTCAAAGAAGGAAATGGTATTGTTGTAAGTGGTCTGATCAATGGGTTGCTGAAAACCTGGCTTTACCATCTCCAGGTACCACGAGCAGTAATCGTCCCATATGAGTTTGTAAATGGCCATCAATGCTTCGCTCAGCTTGTAATCGGAAAACTTCTCCTCAATATCCTTTACGGCCTCATTCATTCTGCCTGCAAACCACTGTGCCGAAAGTTGATTTGACTTTAAAATTTCTGCATCAAATGCATGGTCGGGTTTTACCTCCCATCCGTTAATCAGCCTAAAGGCATTCCAAATTTTATTATTGAAATTCCTTCCCTGTTCAATCAGCGATTCATCAAACAAAATATCATTTCCGGCAGGTGAGCACAACAACATACCCATACGCACGGCATCGGCACCATTGGCAGCAATTAAATCGAGCGGGTCGGGAGAATTACCCAGGCTTTTGCTCATTTTTCTGCGTTGTTTGTCGCGAACAATACCAGTATAATATACATTGCTGAACGGTTTTTGTCCCATCCACTCGTAACCGGCCATGATCATACGTGCCACCCAAAAAAACATGATTTCAGGTGCTGTCACCAGATCGTTGGTAGGATAATAATATTTGATATCAGCATTGTTTTTGTCTTTAAACCCATCAAACACGCTGATGGGCCAGAGCCATGAACTAAACCAGGTATCAACCACATCTTCATCCTGATGTAACGATTCCACCTTTTTACCATGTAACTCGCTGTATTTTTCCAGCGCTGCTTCATGGGTTTTAGCCACCACGTAATTTCCCTTTTCATCATACCATGCCGGGATGCGCTGTCCCCACCACAACTGGCGTGAGATGCACCAGTCTTTGATATTATCTATCCAGTGTTTATAGGTATTTTTCATTTTGGCCGGATGAAACTTAATTTCATTACTCATCACGGCATCCAATACTTGTGGATTTTTAGCCACAAACTTCTTCATATCCACCCACCATTGCAAACTCAACCGTGGTTCAATTACGGCACCGGTGCGCTCGCTGGTGCCCACCTGGTTTTTGTATTCTTCAATTTTGGCAATGTATCCGGCCTCTTCCAGGTTAAGGGCAATTTGTTTACGCACGGCAAAGCGGTCTTTTCCTATATAGCGCTTGTCTTCGGCCTTTTCGTTTAAGAAACCTTCTTCGGTTAAAATATCAATTACCGGAAGTCCGTGTTTTTTGCCCAGTTCATAATCGTTGAGGTCGTGAGCCGGAGTAACTTTTAAACATCCGGTACCAAAATCCATCGCCACGTATTCATCGGCAATAATTGGAATTTCCCGGTTAATGAAGGGCACCAGGGCTTTTTTCCCAATAAGGTGTTTGAATCGCACATCATTGGGGTTTACACAAACAGCCGTATCGGCCAAAATGGTTTCGGGGCGAGTGGTGGCAATCGTTACATTTCCATTTCCATCAGCCAGTTGGTAATTGATGTAATAGAGTTTGCTGTTTACTTCCTTATAAATTACCTCTTCATCACTCAGCGCGGTTTTGCCCTGCGGATCCCAGTTCACCATGCGCAGTCCGCGGTAAATCATTCCTTTTGTATACAGGTCTATAAACACATCGGTAACGGCATTACTCATTTCGGGCTCCATGGTAAAACGGGTACGCTCCCAGTCGCAACTGGCGCCCAGTTTTTCCAATTGTTTTAAAATAATGCCCCCGTATTTCTCCTTCCATTCCCAGGCATATTTCAAAAAGTCTTCGCGAGAGAGGTCAGATTTTTTGATGCCTTTTTCACGAAGCATCTGCACCACTTTGGCTTCGGTAGCAATGCTGGCGTGGTCGGTTCCCGGTACCCAACAGGCATTTTTCCCCTGCATGCGTGCCCTGCGGGTAAGCACATCCTGAATGGTGTTATTGAGCATATGGCCCATGTGCAATACTCCGGTAACATTGGGTGGCGGAATGACAATGGTGAAAGGCTCCCTGTTATCGGGTTCCGAGTGAAAATACCGGTGCTTCGTCCAGTAGCTGTACCATTTGTCCTCAATGTTTTGCGGAGTATATTTTGTTGCCAGTTCCATATTGTGCTGCGAAAATAAATAAAAAAGCCCCGGATTGAAGGCCGGGGCTGATTATGTGTTATAAAAAAATTAACCTCTTTTCTCTTTGATACGGGCTTTTTTGCCTGTGAGTTCGCGGAGGTAAAACAGCCTTGCCCTTCTGACTTTACCACGCATATTGACTTCAATCTTATCAATATTTGGGCTGAAAAGAGGGAATATACGCTCCACACCTACCCCGTTTGATACTTTGCGCACCGTAAAAGATGCCGATATACCTGCATTTCTGCGTTGCAATACCACGCCCTGAAACTGCTGTATACGCTCTTTGTTACCTTCTTTAATTTTATAATGAACGGTAACGGTATCGCCTGCATTAAACTCAGGAAATGTTTTTCCCGTGGTAAATTCGTTTTCTACAATTTTAATTAAGTCCATGGTGACAGTTCTGTAAAATGAGGTGCAAATGTACGATATATTTTCACTTTGGCAAACCTGAGGGCAAAAAATTACTTACTGAGTTTCAAGCTTCCAACACTTGGCGAATGGCCTGGGCCTTGAGCATACATTCCTCATATTCAGCTTCAGGAACCGAATCCCAGGTGATAGCCCCACCCACCTGAAAGGACAATTTTTTTGTATCGGCATGGTACACCATGCTTCGGATAACTACATTAAAATCAAAATCTTTATGGGGGGTAATGTACCCGATAGCCCCTGAATAAATGCCCCGTTTACTTTGCTCATACTCTTCAATCAACTTCATGGCCATTACCTTGGGGGCCCCGGTCATGGAACCCATGGGAAAAGCATTTTTAATCGTTTGCCACCAAGTGGTTTCCTTTTCTATCTCACCGCTCACGGTTGAAATCATCTGGTGCACCCGTTGAAACGAGTACACTCCGAACAGTTCTTCTACACGTACAGTCCCCGGCAGGCACGAGCGGGATAAGTCATTTCTCACCAAATCCACTATCATCAGGTTTTCGGCCCGCTCTTTTTCCGATGCGAGTAACCCGGCCCTTTTTTCCCTGTCTTCTTCCGGAGTTTTACCTCTTCGGGTGGTTCCTTTTATTGGTTGGGAAACCAATTTATTTCCGGTTTTCGACAAAAATCTTTCGGGACTGGCTCCAAGCACCCAGGTATTTTCTAATTTAAGAAAAGCGGCAAAGGGCATAGGCGATACCTCATTTAATTTAAGGAAAGTGGCCAAAGGGTCACCTTCTTTTACAGTCCCATAAAACTCCTGACAAAGATTTAATTCGTACACATCTCCCGCTTCAATATGATGCAGCACCTGCTCCACCTTAGAAAGGTAATCTTCTTTGGTCATTACCGCATGTACCTTTCCTTCCATACTAAATGAAGCTTCATTGTATGGTTCAATGGCCAAAAGTTGATTCCATACCCGTTGAGGATTATTCCCGGTAATACTTACCTGCCTGTTTGGGAAAATCTCAATAACGGTTTCGGGAATAAAAAAAACAGCGTTATCAGTTGCTAAATGCGCACGGTTTTGTGAAGTAAGATTTTCTACTTCGTTTTTGCAATCGTATCCCAGATAACCAAAGAGCCATTCGTTTGCCGCAAAAGATTGAAGGGAAGAAAACACCTGCCCTGCAGGCAAAAACAGTTTTTGCCTGCACCCTATTCCGGCTACCAACTCATAGGTTTTATAATCACAGGCTGCCGGCAAACCATTGGATACATATACAGCCCCGAAATCACTTTGATTCGCCAGTTGCAGCACCTGCAACTTAAGTGTAGTTAGCTGATATTCAGAAACCGAAGTAGTGTAAACTGTATTCATGCAATAGCTGCATAATTTTTGTGACTTTTGCAAAGAACTCGATTTATTGATTAAATTTGTAACAAATTAACTTTTACATGAAAAAGATTTTTACCGTTTTAGCTATCCTCCTTTTTACCGGTGCCGCTCAGGCTCAGTTTACTGTTGCTCCAAATCCGGTGTACACCGGTGGCGCCCCCAGTACCGTATTAATTTGCAAAGCATTTTTTAAAAATACTGCTTTAACAGGTGATAGTTTTACCTGGGTTCGTTTTCAGAATTTACCTTCGGGATGGTCATCGCAAATATGCGATGTGATTACCTGCTGGGGAGATGCCAAGGACAGCAGTTCATTTTATATGGCTGCGGGCGATTCCAATATTATTGATGTAAACATTAGCCCGAATAACAACCCCGGGCACACGTTGGTTAAACTCTACATTTATCAAAAAGGAAACCGAGCAGGTGGCGATACGGTATATTACTATGCCAATGCTTTTGCCAACGGAACTCCTAAAATGAGCACTTCAAAAGAGTTTGTATTTTATCCAAATCCGGCTCAGGACGTACTTACCTTCCGTTATGATGCAAAAAGCGGTGCCCGTATTGACATCTTTAATATTATAGGCAACAAAGTAAAAACCGTTAATCATACCGGATACACTACCACTATTTCTATTGAAGATTTACCTGCCGGTATGTATATCATTAAAGTGTTTGAAAACGGTAAAGTGATTACCAAAACATTTACCAAGAACTAATAGCAATTATCAATTGCAACAAAAAAGGTCGCTGCCCTATGCAGCGACCTTTTTTTGTTAATGACTTGTTCATCTTAACCCGGTTGGGTATGTTTCTTTAATCCAAGAATGGAATAATCTGTTTGCTCTTTACGGATGGTATTTACCAGAGTTCCCAATCCGTCAATTTCCATTTTCACCTCATCGCCATCCTGCAACCATTGCACTTTGTAATTAGGGTTGTTGAGTAATCCGGTTCCGTTCAGTTCCAGAAAACACCCGGTTCCAACCGTTCCCGAGCCAATTACCTCGCCCGGAAGAATATCTACTCCATAGGCACAACGCTCAATGATTTCGGCAAAGGTCCAGTCCATATCACCTACGTTTCCATCTGATACCTGAATACCATTTACCCAGCATTTCATTCTGAGGTTATAATTATTTCCTTCATGACCTGCCTTGGCAGGTACTTTAAAAGTTTCCAGTTCATCAGGCGTTACCATATACGGCCCGATAACTGTTGAAAAATCTTTTCCTTTGGCAGGGCCTAAATTGAGTAGCATTTCTTCCATTTGCAGGGTGCGTGCGCTCATATCATTCATGATCATGTAACCTGCAATATACTGGTCAGCATCCTTTGCCCTTACATTTCTGCCTTTTTTACCTAATACCACGGCTGCTTCGAGTTCAAAATCGAGTTTTTGAAAATGATCGGGCATACACCAAATTTCGCCCGGACCCTGCACTGCATTGTGATTGGTGAAATAAAAAATGGGGTACTGATCAAACTCTTCAATCATCGGAACCTTACGATTTCTTCGGGCAGCCGCCACATGCTGACGGAATGCATATCCATCGCGGCATGAAGTGGGTGCAGGAACAGGTGCCAGCAATTGCACTTCGCTGATCGGATGAGAAGGAGCATCTTTTTTTCCTGATTTCAGATCGGCATCCACCTGTTTGGCTTGTTCCATTGCCTTTTCTCCGGCCCATAAAAAATCCTTCATGTTATCGGGCAATGAAGATTGTAATTGATGTATGTTATAAACTCTATCAGAAATAAGAACTCCCAATTGCGGTGAAGTTCCATTGTGTGTATATGTTACCAGTTTCATTAAAAAAATATTTCGGCAAAATTAGGTAATAAAATGAAACTGCAGGATTAATCTTCTTTAACGCCCATTTGTTTGCGCATTTGTTCTATGTATTTTTTCCTTTCCTCCTCACTCATGTTTTGTAGTTTTTGCATATCGGGAACCGACTGACCTCCCGGCATCATCATGGCATTGGTCTTTTTGGTATAGCCGGCCGGAATCTGAAACAAATCCTCACTTAAAGTTTTTGCAACCACCTCGGTGAGCACCATAGTCATTGTCATTCTATTATCAGTTGAGGTAAACTTAACAGGGAAACCTTCAACATTTTTAGCTTTCAGTGCTGCATTTAACTCATCGCTTTTCATGAATTCATTTTTTACTGACATGGAGGCATAACCTGTTACGTCTTTCGACACCCACATATCGTTTACTTTTCCTTCCTGCTTTATTTTTACATGGGTACAATTGAAACTGCCTATTTTTTCAGTACCTATTACAGATACCACTTCGGTGGTTGATTTTCCGCCATTGGTCATAGTGGCCACCTCAGAAAACGACTTATCGGCATCATTAATCATGTACACAATATTGGGGGTACTTTGCCTGCATAAATAAACCTGTTTCATCGCACCCATTCCCGGAATGTTCATGTTCATTTCAGTGCGGCTGCTGTTTCCTTTAAGATACATGGTCATTGAACCGGTCATATGCATTTGTTTTCCATCGGTACCCGACACACTGTATTGCATGTAATAACCAGATTGCGCAAAAGCGGAAATGGTCATGAACCACCCGCAAATCATTATAATAATTGTTTTCATAACACGTATATTTTTTTTGACAAATTAGTAAAAGAACGGAAATACAACAATTATTTTTCGGACGAATTTTTAATTAAATCCGTTAACCGCTTTTTCCTCAGAAATAAATCCTGTAGAGAGGTACAGGGAAAATACCTATCTGGTATTGCTTTTCCAATTTACCCGTACGTATATTGTATTGCTGGGTGAGTATATTTTGGGTATTAAATACGTTTTGAATATCTAAAGCCCATTCCTGTGTGATTTTTTTGCCATTCTTTTTAAATCCTATCCGTATATCTGTACGGAAATAATCTTTATACTTTAATTCATTGGTTCGCGATTCGATGTAAACCGTTTTCCCCTCCATGGAGGACCGGACTACATCAACAGGAGTGTAACGTTTTCCGCCTGCATCGGTAACTTTAAGGCTAAACGTGAGAATGCCGCCTTTTTTCAATTTCAGTTCTCGTCCGGCCAGAGCGTTAAAAACATAATTCCCATTAAATGCTGTATTTCGCCATACTCCGTCTCCGGCCTTATATTCCGAATTAAAAACCGAAGCAGTGATTAGAAAATAATACCCTTCAGCAAAAAAACGTTCCAGTGTTAATTCGGCTCCGTAGTTTCTCCCTTTTCCCTTATTAATGAGACTGTCGGCATCGGGAAAAACAAAGTCGGCTCCAAAATTTGCCACAGAAAAAACTGATGGATTACTGCTCACCGGAATTTTAGAAAGTTGCTGATAATATACTTCCGCCTTCAGATATAAATTTCCCCCGAGTTGATTTTCATAACTCAGCACGTAATGCATACTACGACTCATTTTTAAATCTTTATTGGTGAAAATATAACTTCCTGTAACCGTATCAATCAATGTTTTTTGGAAGTACACCGGAAGGGGTTGATTTTGCCCATGAGACCCAAAACCAAAACCCCATGTTTGCTTCTGGGTTACTTTCCATTTTATTCCGGCACGGGGTTCTAGGCCTTCACTTGCATTCAGCAAAAAACGATTGTAGTGTAACCCTGCATTAAGAGTAATCTTTTCATTTACATGAAAATTATAATTTGCATAGGCCTGCACTAAACCTGTTCCTTCATTTATGTCATAATTTACCTTGTAACGCCCAAGTCGTGCATTAAACGCAGTGTCTTTCATATCTAACTGAAATGAGGTAGCAATAATTCCCACCTTAAACGCATTTCTGGAGTTAATTTTTTTACTGAAATAGGTATGCAACGATTCACGTGTGGTGGCCGTTCGCCTGTATTGAATGGGTATCCCTTTGTAGTTGTCCAGGTAGTTGAGCGAATCGATGTCTACATCATTGCCTTCCCCCGAAACGGTAAATACCGTTTTCACAAAAGATGTTTTACCTAAACGAAGCAAATGAGAAATTCCGGCTACTCCCATGCTGCTCGAGTAATCTATATCGAGCGGAAAAGCAAGTTTCGCCATTTCTGAAGGAGTCTTTTTACTATCCAGTAATTGAGTAGCACTGTTTCCCCCTATTCCAAAAAAGCCAATGCTTCCGAATTTTGTTTGCGGGAAATTAAATTTAAACGAAATATCCTGGTATTGCGGAATACCGGCATTCCCGAATTTGAATCCTACTGCATCAAACACAGCCAGCGTGGAGTAGCGATAGCTTACTAAAAAGGAAGACCCTTTCTTTTTATTGAGGGGCCCTTCTCCCATTAACTCCACCCCGCTAAAACCCATCTGACCCAGAAATTCAAATTTTTCATTGTTCCCGTTACGCATTTTTAAGTCGAACACACCAGAATTTGCGTTGCCATATTCAGCCGGAAATGCTCCGGTTAAAAAATCAGAATTAGCCAGCGTATTATTATTTAGTATACTTACAGGCCCTCCGTTTGCTCCCTGACTGCTGAAATGATTTGGATTGGGTATATCAGCACCTTCGAGTCTCCAAAGTAAGCCTAAAGGAGAATTTCCGCGTATGACAATATCATTTCGCTGGTCGCTGCCCCCACCGGCCACTCCTGCAAAATTTGATGCCATGCGCGAGGGATCTCCTAAACTGCCCGCATAACGTTGCGTTTGATCGATGGTAAATGAACGGCCACTTACTGTGATTAAATCATTGTTGGTTTCATTCTTTTTGGCCTTAGCTTTAACCACCACTTCCCGTTTCATCACCACCAATTCTTCCATTTCAATATTTAGCACCACTTCTTTGGCTGAATTCACAATAACATCGGGCAATATTATTTCTTTGTACCCAACATAAGTAACCTTAATACTTTGGCGACCCACAGGTATCTGCTCCAGACGAAAATTTCCATTAATATCTGTGGCAGTTCCTTTTACAGGGTCGGAATTTAACAGACTAACACTGGCACCAATTAATGGCTCTTTCGACTCTTTATCGATAACGATACCACGTACGGTTTGAGTAAAATTCTGGGCATGGGTGCCGGTGAAAAGAAACAGCAGCGAACTAATAGTAAAAATTAATTTCATACGTCATTCAAACTTGGGGGCAAAGATTAAAACTATTGACAATACGAAAAAATTAAAGAGGACAAAGTGTACGAAAAAGGGGATGAAACGTAAAATAGAAGGGTAAACCGGAGAAGGCGGTTTAATTAACGGCAACTACCGCGGTTATTTCGGGAATTGCCCGCTTTAGTCCTTCTTCAATTCCTGCCTTCATGGTCATGTGGCTCATCGCACAACTGCTACATGCACCCAATAAACGAAGGTTTACCACCATATCTGAAGTTACTTCTATAAACTCCACATCACCTCCATCGGCCTGCAGAAACGGACGCATGGAATTAAGTGCCAATTCTATTTTTTCATGAAGCATGTTATCGGTAACTGACATATGTGTAAACTTAGGGCAAATATAATGGAAAAAGTGAAAGAGCGTGGGCTAATGTTTTTTATGCCGAAACTGATGAGGTTTTCCCGTTTACAATAGCCACCTGCTGAGCAACTGCCTGCGCCAACTGACTATAGATTTTTCCATAAGGTGAATCCTGTTGTAAAGCGGCTGGTTCTCCTGTATCAGCACCCTTCATGATACCCATATAAATCGGAATCTTTGCCAGTAGGGGGCTTGAGGAAAGTGAGGCAAGTTTTTCCCCTCCACCTTCACCAAAAATGAAATATTTATTCTCCGGCAATTCAACGGGTGTAAACCAGGACATATTTTCAACCACACCCAAAACAGGAATTTTAACAGGAACCATGCTAAGCATGGCAATAGCCTTTTGTGCATCGGCCAGCGCCACTTCCTGTGGAGTGGTAACAGCCACCACACCGGTAAGTGGAGTTGTTTGCAATAGAGTTAAATGAATATCTCCGGTTCCCGGAGGCATATCCAGAATTAGGTAATCCAGATCTCCCCAGCTTACATCGCTCACAAATTGCTTAAGGGCCGATGAAACCATTGGCCCGCGCCACGCAACGGCCTGATCGGGTTTTAAAAGGAATGCAACCGACATTACTTTCACTCCATGCTTCTCCAATGGGATCATCATAGATTTTCCATCTACTTCCTCCATATAAGGTTGCTCGCCCTGCAAGCCAAACATTAATGCCTGAGACGGGCCGTAAATATCGGCATCAAGTACCCCTACTTTTGCCCCTGACAACGAAAGAGCCATAGCTAGATTACTTGCAATGGTAGATTTACCAACGCCTCCCTTTCCGGATATAACTGCAACAATATTGCGTACACCGGGCAACACAAATTTATCCTGACGGGTGCTGCTTACGTTGGATGCCATATGTACTTTAACAATGGCCTTATCATTTACATATTGATGAATGGCCGCTACACAATCTTTTTCAATTTTTTCTTTCAGCGGACAAGCAGGGGTTGTTAATACAATGGTGAATTCAATATTGAGGTCATTAATCTGAATATCTTTAATCATATTCAGCATTACCAGATCTTTGTGTAAATCGGGCTCCTCTACGTGGCTCAGGGCCTGAAGTATTTCTTTTTCGGTGATCATGGTGCAAAGGTGCTGATAAACTGAAAGAGTAACAAGAATTGATTACATGATTTTTATAGTGCTGAAACTATTGTAATCAATGTACCTTTGTCGTCCGAATGAAATCAGGCAAAGAGATACAAGCATTTAAAGAAGAAATAGTTGACGCTTGCAAAAAATATATTCAAAACAGAATGCAGGTGGCAGAACACGCCATGAAAGCAGCTCAGGAAAGTGCCAACAGCGAAGAAAAAAGCAGTGCCGGAGATAAGTATGAAACCGGAAGGGCGATGAGCCAGATAGACCGGGACCGGAATGCCAAACAACTGGCTGAAGCAAAAGAAGAACTGACCCAATTGCTGAAAATTGATTTAACCGTTCATCACCAACAGGCAGAGATCGGAGCATTAATTGACTGTGGATCGGAATTGCTGTTTGTTGCTGCGGGTATTGGTGTTATTCATCTCGCTGATAAAAAAATTATTGTTCTTTCTCCCAAGGCTCCCTTAGCCCGCTCATTAACCGGAAAAACAAAAAATGATTTTGTTGAATTTAACGGACGTAAATTAACTATCAGCCAAATTTATTAAGGTGAAGGTCCAATGCTACCACCGGTGGGTTGCAGCCTTTGCATCAATTCTGCATAATAGGGTGAAACTTCTTTGGTAAGTTCATCCTCCCGCATGGTCAACATTTCTCCGTTTTTAAACCAGGGTGATGAAGTTTTGAATACATAAGACCCAAAAATAAGTACAGGAGTCCCGTAACGCAATATATTCCAATCATCTTTTAATTGCCAGGAATCCGTCCATCGGTACAAAAAAACAGCATCGTGTTTTAACAACCTTACACAGGCGTGCGAAGCAGGATAACCTGGTAAATCATATTGGTGCATGGAAACACCCAAACGGTTATCGAGATTAATATACCACTCCATAATCCATTCTGGATTAATGGTGCTTACTGTTTTCCTTGATTTCCAGTTACAGTAAAAAAGTCCGAGTGGTGTGGGTGAAGATTGTTTGCCCAAACTTACCGGCCCCCACCTTATCAATTTCCCGTTTTCGTAACCCGCAAAAGCCTGTAAAGGGTAAGAAATTAGAATACATTTTGGAATTTCTTTCAATGAACTGCACTCAGTTGGGAATGGAGTGTAACGAAGAAAATCTTCTGTAATTATATTGGGTATAACAAGTGAATCAGCCCTGCCCAAATGATAGGCATCCATGCGGTTTAATGCACAAATCACTGCTTTGGTTAAACTATCGCTCAGGTTTACTGAATCATGAGGTATCAATTGATAACCTACCAACTCAACCGGAGCAGAAAAAGTATCAACCGGTGGTTTATTTAAATCTTCCGTTTGCTTTTTTTCTAACGGTTTTTCGTTTGAATCCTTTGTTGCAGGAGTGCAAACGATCTCGCAACACAACAGAATGCTACACGCAATAATACTGAAACATTTACGGGGCATGTCACAAATATCAACGAAAATAAAAAGAGGCAGGTAATTTTTATGCGTTAAAGAAATATGAATCTTATCAGATAATATTCACTTCCATTTGTATGTTAATCCCGAATTTATCAGCTACCGACTTTTTAATGGCTTCGGCTAACTGATATACTTCCTCTCCTTTTACCCCTCCGTAATTCACCAGAACCAATGCCTGATCTTTATGCGAACCGGTATTGCCAACACGCTTTCCCTTCCACCCGCATTGTTCAATAAGCCACCCTGCCGCAACTTTAATTTTACCGGACGAGGTGGGATACCCCACAATAGAAGAATATTGTTGCTTTAATGTGTTGAACTGAGTTATGTCTATTTCGGGATTTTTGAAAAAACTCCCGGCATTTCCAATTACGGAAGGATTGGGCAATTTGCTGCTTCGGATTGCTATAACCGCATCGCTTATTGCTTTAATGGATAATTCCTTCACCCCGTTTTGTTCCAGCACTTGTTGTATGGCTCCGTAAGAATTATTAAACACCGGATGTTTGTTCAATTTGAACGTAACCGAAACAATAAAATAGCTTCCTTTAGCCTCATTTTTAAATATGCTTTCCCTATATCCAAACCTGCAATCGCCTTGAGAAAAAACTTTTAATGCTCCGGTTTTCAAATCGAAGGCCTCCAAACTATCAAATGTATCTTTAATCTCCACTCCATAAGCGCCTATATTTTGCATGGGTGCAGCACCCACAGTACCCGGAATGAGTGAAAGATTCTCAATGCCGCCAAAATTCCGTTCTATGCTCCAAAGTACAAACTCATGCCATATTTCTCCGCCCATTGCTTTCACCCACACATAGCTGTCATCCTCCTTGATCACCTCAATGCCTTTTAATTCGTTTCTTACAACCAGTCCGTTCACATCTTTTGTAAACAGCACGTTGCTTCCGCCTCCTAAAATTAAAAAAGGGCCGGTGGTAAATGCCCCATTGCGAATAAGTTCTTTTAACTGTTCCTGTGTTTGGATGTGCACCAACTTATCAGCCTGCACATCAATCCCAAAGGTGTTGTATGGTTTTAAGGAAATGCTAAATTCTTCCTGCATCATGGGGTAAAGGTAATACGCCAGGCAGATGACTAAAGAATAAAAAATACACAGGATGTGGGATAATTTAGTTCAGGTAACAAATTATTGAAATCTTTCCCCTACTTTTGCCCGGCAAGTAATCAATCCTAATTATTTGCCATGCTCGATTCTAAAAAATTCACCGGTGATGGTCTCACCTTCGATGATGTTTTAATCCTTCCATCTTATTCTGAAGTCCTGCCGCGCGAGGTAAATACCTCCACACAGCTTACCCGAAATATCCGCATTAATATCCCGCTGGTATCGGCAGCTATGGATACGGTAACTGAATCGCGGCTGGCCATTGCGCTGGCACAACAGGGAGGAATAGGTATTCTGCATAAAAACATGAGTATTGAAAGGCAGGCTGATGAAGTGCGCAGGGTTAAACGTTCCGAAAGCGGGATGATTATGGATCCGATAACTCTGTTTGAGGATGCCACCCTGAAGGACGCACACAAACTCATGAAGGATAACAAAATTGGTGGAATTCCTATTGTTGATAAGGGGTATATGCTCAAAGGAATTTTAACCAACCGTGATTTACGCTTTGAAAAAAACCTCAATAAAAAGGTAAGCGAAATAATGACAAAAGACCGCCTCATTACTGCTCCCGAGGGAACTACTTTACAAAAAGCAGAGGGAATTTTGCAAAAATATAAGATTGAAAAACTTCCGGTGGTGAATAAAAAAGGTAAACTCACCGGACTGATTACCTATAAAGATATTCTGAAACTTAAGGACCATCCCAATGCATGCAAAGACAACCACGGACGTTTGCTGGTAGGTGCCGCAGTTGGGGTAACATCCGACACTATTGACCGGGTAAGTGCTTTGGTAAAAGCCGGAGTTGATTTAGTGATTATTGATACGGCACACGGCCACTCTAAAGGAGTAATCGGGGAATTGAAACTGGTTAAAAAAACTTTCTCCAATTTGCAGGTGGTAGTTGGAAACATTGCTACCGCAGAGGCCGCCCGTGATTTGGCCAAAGCCGGAGCCGATGCAGTAAAAGTTGGAGTGGGTCCCGGTTCTATTTGTACTACCCGTATTATTGCAGGTATTGGCGTACCCCAGCTTTCTGCCATATATGCAGCAGCCAGTGCCTTAAAAAATACAGGTGTTCCTGTTATTGCCGATGGAGGAATACGTTACAGTGGCGATTTGGTTAAAGCCATTGCCGCAGGTGCCAGCACCATTATGGCAGGCAGTATGTTTGCCGGTGTTGAGGAATCGCCAGGAGAAACTATTATTTATGAAGGACGTCAGTTTAAATCATACCGGGGAATGGGATCTATTGAAGCCATGAAAGAAGGCTCCAAAGACCGTTATTTTCAGGATGCCGAAGAAGAGATTTCCAAATTAGTTCCCGAAGGAATTGTAGGCATTGTTCCCTATAAAGGCAATTTAAAAGATGTGGTTTACCAAATGGTAGGAGGATTGCGTGCAGGCATGGGTTATTGCGGAGCTAAAACCATAAAGGATTTGCAAAAAGCCAAATTTACCCGTGTTACCCCTTCAGGAATGAAAGAAAGTCATCCGCACGACATTACCATTACCAAAGAAGCTCCCAATTACAGCAGAAAGTAATTGATATTTTTGCTGTGTACAATCATTAACTTCGAAGCATGCAGTTCAAAGACATACCCGGAAACGATAAAATAAAACAGCATCTGTTGCAAACGGTAAAAGAACAGCGCATCAGTCATGCCCAGTTATTTTTGGGACCTGAAGGGAGTGCTAATCTGGCACTGGCATGGGCATATGTACAATTTGTAAACTGCACCAGTAAAAAAGCCGATGACAGTTGTGGCACCTGCCCCTCCTGTATTAAAATAAGCAAACTGATTCACCCCGATTTACATTTTACGTTTCCAACAATTTCCCCTCACAAACAAAGTAAAGAATTGATTACCGAGTGGAAAGAAATTTTATTGGAAAACCCATACCTGAGCGTTTATACCTGGCTGCAACACATAAAAGCTGAAAACAAGCAGGGGAATATTACCGCTGAAGAATCACGTGATATTATTCGCAGGTTGGGGCTAAAAAGTTTTGAAGCAGAATATAAAATGCAACTGATGTGGATGCCCGAATACTTGGGCAATGAAGGAAACATGTTGCTTAAACTGCTGGAAGAACCCCCTGAAAAAACACTCATTATTCTTATAGCTAACGATTCGGAAAAAATGTTACCTACCATTCTTTCACGTTTGCAAATGATAAAAATAAATCGTTTCAGTGATGAGGAAGTGAAACAACTTCTCACAGAAAAATACAATCTCGAAATGAGCAGGGCAGCTACCATTGCCAAATTGGCTGAAGGCAATTTTAGCGAAGCCATTTCGCATATAGATGAGGATGAGCAGGACCTGCTTGAACAATTCAAGAAGTGGATGAACCTGTGTATCGGAAAAAATGCAAAGGATCTTGTTGACTGGATTGACGAAGCCGGTGGGATGGGAAGAGAAAACCTTAAAAACTTTTTGCGCTACGGGCTGCACATGATGCGCGAGGCATTTATGAAACGGCACCAGATTAACGAACTGCTGCGAGTAGATGATAGCGAAGAAGCTTTTGTAACCAAATTTGCTTTATTCATTCACGAACAAAATTTAGAATCTATCAATCAGGAGTTTACCTCATCTATTGGATATATCGAGCGAAATGCCAACCCAAAAATCATTTTGATGAACCTATCTTTGTTTCTTAAGAGGAGTCTGATAAAATTGGAGCCGGTGGCTTAATTCAGGCACTCATTTTTTTTTGAACCTTATTGAAAAGAGAAATATAACGTATGGGATGTGGAGTAGCTTGTGGTACAAAAGGCGGAGGATGTAGTTCGGGCGGGTGCAGCACGGGTGGCTGCAATAAATTAAATGTTTACGATTGGCTTGCCGATATGGAGTTGCCTCCTTCCATGCGTCCTTTTGATGTGGTGGAAGTTAGTTTTAAAGGAAGCCGGAAAGGGTTTTACCGGAACGTTCATCATCTTGATTTGTACAAAGACGAGCCTATTGTGGTTGAAGTTGAAACCGGAGGATATGATATTGGCCGAGTTTCAGTGAAGGGAGAGTTGGTAAAACTTCAGCTTAAAAAAGCCGGAGTGAGTGAAGATGACGATCGCATCAAAAAAATATATCGCATAGCCACCGAAGCCGATTTGGCTAAATGGCAGGAATGCAAGGAACTTGAAATTCCTACCCAGTACAAGGCACGTAGTTTTGCCATTGAATTAGGGCTGGATATGAAATTAAGCGATGTGGAATATCAGGCCGACAGGCGTAAAGCCGTATTTTTCTACACGGCCGAGGCACGGGTGGATTTCAGGGAACTGATTAAACGCCTGGCTGAGGCTTTCAAGGTGAAAATTGAAATGCGTCAGATAAGTTACCGGGAAGAAGCTGGTCGTTTGGGCGGAATCGGTTCATGCGGACGTACCCTTTGCTGCAGTACATGGCTCACTGATTTTAAACAGGTAAATACCGGGGCAGCGCGTTACCAGAATTTATCGTTGAATCAGCTCAAACTTTCAGGTCAGTGCGGAAGATTAAAGTGCTGTCTTAATTTCGAACTCGATACCTATGTGGAGGCTCTTCAGGAGTTTCCTAAAGACGATAAACTAACCATTGAGCTTGAAACAGGAAGGGCCATTCTGCAAAAAACCGATATTTTAAGACGAATCATGCTGTTTACCGTAATTGGCGGAGACAGCAATAGCTGGATTAGTTTACCAGTACAAAAGGTAAAAGAGCTGATGGAAATGAATGCCCGTGGCGAAAAACCCGCTATGCTTTCAGAATATGCGAACGAAAAAGAGGTGGTGATTGAAGAACCCGACTATAAAGACATGGTGGGCGAAGACAGCATTACCCGTTTGGATCGTCCAAAAAAGAAAAAAGGCCAAAACAACAACCGCAGCAATTCCTCCCATCGAAACAATCAAAACGAAAGAAGAGAGACACGGAGTGGCGATAACAAACAGCGAAAAGAGACAGGAAATCAGGAAAAACCTAAAACAAATACTCCGCATTCGCACAATCCGAATCGTCAGGAACCACCTCCTCAAAACAAAGAAGGGCAAAAACCACGAAACGAGCGTCCACCACAGAACCAGAACAGGCCAAATAATAACCGAAACAATAACCAGCGGAACAATCAAAACCGAAACAATCGGGGAAACAACCCCAATGCACAGAAGCGTAATGATAACAATCCACCAAAACCGCCTGCTGAATAATGCGTAATCTGTTTTGTGTTTTATGTTTACTCATCGGGTTAACCTCATGCGACCCAAACCGGGTGATTGATGAAAACAAAGAAATTCCGGGATACAATTGGTTCTATAAAGATTTGGTTGGTTTTGATGTGATGGTTGAAGACACAGGGTATTTTTATAATATTTACCTCAACACCCGCATTCGCTCCGATTACAAATACAACAATATGTTTGTATTGTTACATACACAATTACCCGACAAAAAAGACCTTAAACAACGGTTTGAAATTCCGTTGGCTGACGATTTGGGAAAATGGCTGGGAAGTGGTTTGGGAGATATGTATGACTACCAATTTCTGGTTGTTAAAAATGCGAATCTTGCCCAAAGGGGTATTTATCGTTTCCGCATAGAACAAAACATGCGAGATGACACGCTTGCGGCTGTTGCAGCTGCAGGCATACGTATTGAAAAAGGAGATCCGAAAGATTGACCGGAAACTTTCAGAAGCATGGATAAAGACTTTGAAAAAGAGTATCACCATTTTGAGGAAAAACAGTGGTGGTTTACAACTAGGCGCAAAGCCATACATCAATTGCTCAAACCATTTATCAAACCCAACATGCGTATGTTGGATATAGGGTGCTCAGGAGGAATTCTGATTAAAGAACTGCAGTCAAAGTATTCCTTTGTGGAGGTACATGGTATAGATGTGAGTGAAGAAGCTGTTAAAAAATGTAAAGAAAGAGGCCTTCCCCAGGTTTATTGTATGGACGCAACCACACCTGAGTTGGAGCCGGCATACTACCATATCCTAATTGCCTCGGACTGCCTTGAACATATTGCCGATGACAGCACCGCACTAGCCAATTGGTATCAATTGCTCCAACCCGAAGGAATGGTGTTGGTGTTTGTTCCTGCCTTTTCATCACTATGGAGCAAACATGATGAACTGAACCACCATTACCGAAGATACAGCAGGATTGAACTGAAAAAAAAACTGCAGCAAGCAGGATTCGATCCGGTAAAGAGCGGATACTGGAATGTGGCACTTTTTTTCCCGGCCATATTAATTCAATTTTTAAACAGGTTATTCCACTATAATAAGAACGTTCATAAAAATATTCATGCGCCTACATCCTTTATGAATCACCTCTTAATCAGCTGGCTTAATCTTGAAAACAAGCTTATTGGAAAAGTGAGGTATCCGGTAGGAATAAGCACTTGGTGTTTGGCCCGAAAATCCTCCTCACAAATTCATTCATCAAAAAATATATGACAACCCGTATAACCATTAAAAGCAACAGCGCCATCAAGATTGAAGGCGACTTTGAAATTGTAGACGCAGAAGGAAATATCTATGATTTAGCCGGACGTACCGTAATTTCCTTATGCCGCTGCGGACTATCGCAAAAAAAACCATTTTGTGATGGCTCCCATAAGGGAGAATTTGCACATGAAGCTCAGGCATTTGCCCTGCCTCCAAAACCTGTTGTATGAAAATTTGGCAGAAATTCCGTGCTTTGTTAATCGGAATAACTTTTGATATAGTTGCCTCTGCAATTTAAAAACATTAAACAATTTAATATAAATGGAAAATAATCCTTTTGAACCGTCTCTTTACGCTGATCGGGAATTAAGCGTATCTAAAACTTTTATGTCATCCGTTTTCAGTTGGATGTTTGTAGCATTAATTATTTCAGCCGGCATGGCTTACCTGTTCAGCACATCAATGGATTTACTAAGCCTTCTTGTCAATCTGGAAACCGGCAAATTGAACATTTTTGCCTACGTGGTAATGTTTGCCCCTTTGCTTTTTGTACTGGCTATGGGAATGGGTTTTCAACGGTTTTCCTATCCGGTACTGTTAGCCTTGTTTCTGGCTTATGCTGCGGTAAATGGAATCAGTTTGAGCTTTATATTTTTGGCCTATAGCCTTGGCTCTATTGCCACTACCTTTTTGGTTACATCCCTTACTTTTGGGGTAATGGCAGTGGCAGGATACACTACGCAAAAAGATCTTACCAATTTTGGCAGCATTATGATGATGGGTCTTGTGGGTATTATCATCGCCTCATTAATCAATATGTTTATGCATAGCCAGGCAATGGATTATGTTATCAGCTTCATTGGTGTACTGGTGTTTACCGGCCTCACCGCCTACGATGTTCAAAAACTCAAAGTAATTGGAAGCGGCATTGCCATGCAGGGCAAAGAAGTTGCAGGCAAAACTGCCTTAATGGGTGCATTGAATCTCTACCTCGATTTTATCAATCTTTTCCTTTTCCTTCTTCGTTTATTTGGCGGAAGAAGAGGCGACTAACCATACCTTATTCATTTTATAAAAAAAGCTTCCTTTACCGGAAGCTTTTTTTATGCATTCTCCTTTGCAGTTACCACTCGGCCTAAATTGATAGCAAAGGACACTGGGAAAAAGTTATATTTGCCGTTCTTAAGATAAAAAAATATGAATATTACACTCCCGGACGGGTCCGTTCGATCGTATGAACGGGGCACCACGGCTCTGGAAATTGCCAAAAGTATCAGTGAAGGATTAGCCCGAAATGTGCTTTCTGCCAAATTCAACAATCGCATTATTGAAGTAAGTGAGCCCTTGCAAGAGGATGGTTCATTGACCTTGTTTACGTGGAACGACAAAGAAGGCAAGCAAGCCTTCTGGCACTCCTCGGCACACGTACTTGCTCAGGCGCTCGAGTTTTTTTACCCTAAGGTAAAACTCACCATTGGCCCTGCTATCGAAAACGGATTTTATTACGATGTTGATTTGGGAGAAGAAACCCTGTCGGAAAAGGATTTCAAAAAGATTGAAGATAAAATATTAGAGCTGGCGAGAGAAAAAGCCGAGTTCCATAAAAAAGAAGTAAGCAAATCAGATGCGCTGGCCTATTACAAAGAGCGAAATAACGAGTTCAAGGTTGAGCTGATTGAAAACCTGAATGACGGTGAAATAACTTTTTGCGAACACAGCAACTTTACTGACTTATGCCGTGGCGGGCATCTGCCCAATACCGGTTTTATAAAAGCCGTGAAGCTTATGAATATTGCCGGAGCCTATTGGCGCGGGGATGAAAAAAACAAACAACTAACCCGGATTTATGGCATTACTTTCCCCAAGCTAGGTGAGTTGGAGGAGTACCTGAAAATGCTGGAAGAAGCCAAAAAACGCGACCACCGCAAATTGGGTAAAGAACTGGATATTTTCACCTTTGATGATGATGTAGGACCTGGATTACCCCTATGGTTACCCAATGGTGCGGCCATCATTGAACTGCTCGAGGATTTTGCAAAAAAAACCGAAAAAGCTGCCGGATATGTGAGAGTAAAATCACCGCATATTGCCAAAGAAAGCATGTACCTGAAAAGCGGGCACCTTCCCTATTATGCCGAAAGTATGTTTCCGCCAATGGAAATGGATGGCGACAAATACTACCTGAAGGCCATGAACTGCCCGCATCATCACAAAATATTCGGGGCTACTCCGAAATCTTACCGCGATTTGCCTTTGCGATTTGCCGAGTATGGAACCTGCTACCGTTATGAACAAAGCGGTGAACTGTTTGGATTAATGCGGGTACGCAGCCTCACCATGAACGATGCCCATATCTATTGTACCGAGGCCCAGTTTCAGGAGGAGTTTACCAAAGTAAACGACCTTTACCTGAAATATTTTAAAGTATTCGGGATTGAAAAATATGTGATGCGTTTTTCAAAACACTCACCCGAAAAACTTGGGCAGAAATACATCAACTCGCCCGAACTTTGGATTAAAACCGAAGCTATGGTGAGAAATGTTTTGATAAAGCTGGGAGTAAATTTTGTGGAAGTAGAGGATGAAGCTGCTTTTTACGGACCAAAAATAGATATTCAGATATACAGTGCCATTGGCCGCGAGTTTACTTTAGCCACCAATCAGGTTGATTTTGCTCAGGCTGAACGATTTGACTTGTGGTTTACCAACGAAAACAACGAAAAGGAGCGGCCAATCATTATTCACCGGGCACCATTAAGCACCCATGAACGGTTTATAGGATTTTTATTGGAACATTATGCCGGAAATTTACCTTCATGGCTGGCTCCCAATCAGGTAGCTGTTTTACCCATAAGTGATAAGTTTAATCCATATGCACAAAAAGTTGTGGATTTACTGAAAAGTTCCGATATTCGCGCCTCTTTTGACGACCGTAGCGAAAAGATTGGCAGAAAGATACGAGATGCTGAAACTAAAAAAATCCCGTATATGGTGGTTGTTGGAGAACAGGAACAAAATGAAGAAAACATTTCGGTGCGTAAACATGGAGAAGGTGATATAGGCAAATTTAAAACTGAAGATTTTGCCCGCCTTATTCACTCACAGCATCCGGATAATATGTAAAAAAATAATAAAGGAGAAAAAATAACCCGCTTGGTACAAAATCCAAATCAAGGAAGACCTTTTCTTGGCAGAAGAGGCCCTCAAAAAAGAGAAAACGAACACAAGATCAACAGAGAGATCACAGCCCATGAAGTAAGGGTGGTTGGTGAAAACATTGAAACCGGCATTTACCCACTTTCGCAGGCATTGAAGTTCGCAGAAGAATTGGAACTTGACCTGGTTGAAATTTCCCCTACAGCTGTTCCTCCGGTTTGTAAAGTAGTTGATTATAAAAAATTCCTTTACGAGCAAAAGAAGAAAAAGAAAGAACTCAAAGCCAATACGGTAAAAACGACCGTGAAGGAGATAAGGTTCGGCCCGAATACCGATGAGCATGATTTTGAATTTAAATTAAAACATGCTCAGGGTTTTCTCGAAGATGGTCACAAGGTAAGAGCTTATGTGATGTTTAGAGGAAGGGCCATTGTGTACAAAGAAAGAGGCGAAGTATTGCTGCTTACTTTTGCACAGCGATTACAGGAAATAGGCAAAGTGGAGCAATTGCCTAAATTGGAAGGAAAGAAAATGTTCCTTTTGATTGCTCCGAAAGGAAAGAAATAATTTAGTACAACCATTAATAGCAAAGAACAATGCCTAAGGTAAAAACCAACAAGAGCGCAGCGAAAAGATTTAAGGTAACTGCTTCCGGTAAGATTAAGAGAGCCCGTGCTTTCAAAAATCATATTCTTACCAAAAAAGAAACCAAGCAGAAACGTAACCTTACCAAAACTGCTTACGTAGAGAAGCCTGACGAAGGAAATATCAAAAGGCTTTTAGGATTAGGAAAGTAATTTTAGTTTTTATGTTTAACCCGGAGCGAGGCTCTAAGAATCCCGTGCAAGCGGGAACGCCCAGTTCCAAAAAACATCAGTAATATGCCACGTTCAGTAAATTCAGTTGCTTCGAGAAGAAGACGGAAAAAACTCCTTAAACTAGCCAAAGGCTTTTTTGGGAAAAGAAAAAATGTGCTCACTGTAGCCAAGCACACCATTGAAAAAGGTTTGGGCTACGCTTACCGCGATCGTAAAACCAAGAAAAGGTTGTATCGCGCTTTGTGGATTCAGCGTATCAATGCAGGTGCACGCCTGTATGGTATGAGCTACTCACAGTTTATCGGAAAAGTTCATGCAAAAAATCTGGGAATGAATCGTAAGGTTCTTGCCGACTTAGCCATGAATCATCCTGAAACTTTCAAGAAAGTAGTAGATTCTATCAAGTAAAATTAATTTTCTTTAGTGAGTTGTAAAAAGGGGCCCTCAAGCCCCTTTTTTATTTCCGTTAATTTCGTACCACTTTAAACGCATACACCATTCCGTTGATGCGTAGCTGTATTATATACACCCCGCTCCTCAGGAGAGCAGAAGAAACGACTGCCTGCCGGTAAAACGTTTGCTCTTTCATTACCAGTCGTCCGGTGATGTCGTAACAACTCAACTGCATTTGTTCGGCCCCGTCATAGGTTACCGTTAAATCTCCGTTGCCGCTGGCAAATGCTTCTGAATTGAATATGTGAAGTGAAGTTTTATCGAATGCAGGAACATTAGTCATTTGCGATATAATTTTACGGTCATAAAAAGCAAGTTGAACCGGAAAGCTATTTGCCTTATTAAACATGATGCTATCGGTAATGAGCATTAACGCTGCTACTTGTTTCATAGTAGCGGTACGGCTTACCGACCCAAGAGTACCAAGCAATAACCGCTCGGTTAAAACTGAACCGATGCGGTCGTCAATATCAGCCAAAGCCCCGGAAAAGATTTCAGAGTTCCAATAGTAATTTTGAGATGTATTGTAAGGATAAGTTTTTGTTGTACCTACATCACGCCCATACCACAAAAGCGTTGGATTATTTCCATCCCAGTTGTATAAATGCTTCCAGTTATAGCTGGAAATATTTTTTGAATAAACCGCAGCCATGTAATCGCAAACAGCCTCATCAATAGCCTGCCGCTCTATCGATTCATTATCGGTAACCGTAGCTTTGTCAATAATGGAGTGTGTGTACTCATGAACAATCACATCGGCATCTTCCCCATCATCAATTCCGCCAACCCCGTAAAACATGGCAGGTTTACCGTTATAATTAGAATACATAGAGTTATCTGCGGTACCCATGGCGTGCGCATCTACCATCATCGAATCTTTCACATACTGCTGAAATCCGATACTGTCTACATGATTGCGGTACATATTGAGATGATAAAAAACATTCACGTCTTCGAATCCGCTTTGTGATCGGGTATAATCAAAAACAGGTGATTTGCTTTGAACGGGCGCAATACCCGGAGGGTCGAAATCTTTTAATTGAAAATACTGATTGGTTAATCTGAAGGTATCGTTACTGAAATCTACACGCAATAAAACTGCTTTCCGCTGCGCATTTAGCTCTGTTATGTCTGCGTCATTATTATCAATATATGGACTTCCATAAGCTACCTGTGCCGAGGTAAGTGGATCCGGTAAAAATACCTTTGCCTGAACCAGAGAATCCTGAGGCAACAAATATTTGTTTAAATTTTCCTCATAAAGCAATAGTCCGTTTTCATCTTTGAGTGTACAATAATTACCTGCTTTATTAACCATTGCAGGGATCAGATTACTGCCGTCAAAAAACCATACCCCGGCTGTATACGCTGGTGCGTTCAGTGGCATTTGAAACAATCCGTTGAATGCCGAAATTAAATTTCCGTACACATCAACATTAACCCGAAGCTCGCTTCCAAAAACAGGCTTGCTATTGTAGGTTTGGACATAATTATAATGAAACCCCAATGGCCCCCTCTGCTTTGATACAAGTTGCAACCGGGAAAGCGGATTGGCTAACTGAGGTAAAGTTGAAATGAAATACTCTTGAATATTCCAATCAAGCGAGTTTTCATTTCCGCCAAAAAAAACACGGTTGGTGAGCAATTGGGAAGTACGGCTTTGCAGAAATAAATTCCCTTTCCCCAAAGAAGTATTTTTCTGCGCATTGCTGATTAACTGAATCAGAATAAAAAATATGGTACACAACTTTCTCATATAGTGTAAAGGTAATGAATTTTTAATTTATGATAATCTTTTACTCCACTCATCAGTTGCCCGGCTTTGCTCATTCGAATACTGAAAAGCAATTGTGCCTCTCCTGTTTCAGACAAGGTTTGCTGTTGAATGGTTGCCTGCTGTTGTTTTAAAAAACGAAAGGCCTCTCCCTCCGCTTCAAAAGGATAAGTGAGGTGATAAAAAGAAGAAATTTCCTTTTCAATGAACGAAGTATTTTTTAGAGCTCCGGTAGCTGCATCTCCATAAGCCTGAATCAATCCGGGAACACCCAGTAATTTTCCGCCAAAATACCGAATCACCACAACCAGTACGTTGGTAATCCCTGCCGATTGAATGGCTCTGAGAATAGGCCTTCCTGCTGTATTAGCCGGTTCTCCGTCATCGTTGGCCCGATGGTGAGTATCATCAGTCCCCAGTTTCCATGCGTAACAATGGTGTGTTGCATCGGGAAACTCCCTGCGCAAATCGGCCAGATGCTGTTTTATCTCCTGCTCATTTGCCACCGGAAAAACATAAGCAAAAAATTTGCTGCCGCGTTCGCGCAATTCTGCCTGTGCAGGTGAAGACGGAGTTTTATACGTATCAGAGAACAGCATTAAAAACGGGCGATTATTATGATAGAAATTACGGCCAGCACTATTCCGGCTATTCCCTTTGGGGTAAGGCGTTCTTTAAATAAAGCAAAAGCAAGCAGGGTAGATAACAATACAATTCCAATATTGTTGACAGGAAAAATAACGGTTGCTCCCAATGCAGGCTCATTTAATGCCCGAAAAAGAAAGTACATTGAAAAATAATTTGGCACTCCAAGTATTACTCCTCCCATCAAATCACGTTGGGTAAACACGGCTTTCTTTTTTTCGCTAATCAATCCGTACCAGAGTAACCCCGACAGAAAAGCCATTCCGAATACAACGGTTAGTACCGAATCTGCGGTGCTTTGATGCAGATACGTAACCTGAATGTATTTCATCAGTGTATCTATGGCCCCGCTACCGGCAAATACTAATAACGGATACAATAGTACCACGCCAGCTTTTTTTGTTTGCTCCTGCCCCTGCCCCGCTACGAAATACAACGCAACCAGAGAGCAAACAATACCGGCTATTTTAATCACATGAAGTTGTTCTCCTAAATAAAAAACCGCAAACAGCACCGGAATAACTACGGACATTTTTGCAGCCACCATGCTTACGGAAACGGAAATTTTTTGAGCCACCCAACCAATGGCATTAAAAACAGTGATAAATAAAATACCCAATATTAATGCCCAACCTAACCACGGGGAGTGAACCACAGTTGAAACCGAACGCTCATTAGAAAAAGCAATACCAACCAGAAAACAAACTGCGTAATTCACAATGATGCCGTTAAACATATTCACTTTATGCCGCTCAAAAAATTTGAACAACAGCACCACCAGGGTTGAAAAAACAATGCTAAGTATTAACCAGCTCAATTAGTCGTATTTTTAATCAGGGTAAACCAATCATCTCCTAACTGCTTTTTTAGTAAAACCTCCCCTTTCGGTTTGGGAGCAGGTATTCCTGAAATATATGTTTTGGGCGAAGTAAAAATTCTGGCTTCATCCCATAAGTTCTCATCAATAAACGTTTGCAGGGTTTGTTTACCTCCTTCAACCAATACCGACATTATTTTGCGTTCAAACAACTGATGCAGCAACTGTGCGGCAAACTGTTGTTTAGCCAATACAATTACTTCGGCACCTTTCACAGCCGGATAATTTTTGAGAGTTGTAAAAATCAATGTTGGCTGCGAACCATCAAGCACATGGGCATCCCCGGCTATGGCACCTTTATCATCAATAATCACGCGTACCGGATTTTTGCCCGACCACAAACGTACATTCAACCGGGGATTATCGTTGGCAACGGTGGCCGACCCTACCAAAATAGCATCTTCCTCCGCTCGCCATTTATGAACCAACTTTTGCGCTGCAGCACCACTAATTTGTTTAGCGTGCAGGTATTCATCATTACTTACCTTATGTATATTCTTTGCAATAAACCCATCGGTTGTTTGTGCATATTTTAGAATCACATACGCCCTCTCTTTCCGGTGAAACACAAAAAATCTGCGGTTTAATTCCATAGCCTCGTCCAGCAGCACCTGAGAAGTTACCTGTACTCCGCTTTCCTGCAGTTTTTTTATTCCTTTTCCTGCCACCAGCGGATTGGGGTCGGGCGAAGCAATTATCACTTCAGGTATTTTATGTTCTAAAATCAATGCGGTGCAGGGAGGAGTTTTACCAAAATGATTACAGGGCTCAAGCGTTACATACAGGGTGCTTGATGAAAGCAATGATTTATTTTTTACCGTATTAATGGCATTTACCTCGGCATGTGGTCCGCCAAACTGCCTGTGCCAGCCCTCGCCTATTATTTGGTTATTATGCACAATCACACATCCTACCATTGGGTTGGGAGCCACCGAACCTGCACCCAGCCGGGCAAGTTCCAAAGCCCGTTGCATAAATATTTCCTGACTCAACACGCAACGAAAATAACATTTTTTGTACTTTGGCTGTAGATTTCGAGTCATGACCTACAAAGAATTCCACCGGAAAACACAAAATGAGCTGAGTGCCATCTACGATGAGCAGGAATCAGAGAACATTACTTTTATGCTGATGGAAGACGCCACCGGTTACAGCCGCAGTAAACTGCGCAGCCTTGACCGGGAGGAGATACCCGAAACTTTTGTGTTCAGAGTGTACAAATACCTGCACGGATTAATGCAACACCAGCCCGTGCAATATGCGCTGGGTTATACCTGGTTTTACAAGCAAAAATTCAGTGTGAACCCGTCAGTACTTATTCCCCGAAGGGAAACTGAAGAACTGGTGTACCGCATTATAAAAGAGTGCCGCGGACGAAAAGTTTCCGTCCTTGATATTGGTACGGGTTCGGGGTGTATTGCCGTATCGCTGCAACTTGAAATTCCGGATGCCGAAATTTCAGCCATTGACATTTCTTCCGAAGCACTCGAAACGGCTAAGAAAAATGCATCAGATTTAAAAGCTGATAAGATCTGTTTTGATAAGATGGACATCCTCAACGAATCGGATTGGAGCAAATTGGGAAAATACGATGTAATCGTGAGCAATCCTCCGTATATTACCGAAAAAGAGAAAGCCGAAATGCATAACAATGTGCTGTTGCACGAACCTCATCAGGCATTGTTTGTAAACAATGGCGACCCGTTACAATTTTATAAAGCCATTGCAAAATTTGCCCAAACACACCTGAAAAAAGGAGGACAGGTGTTTTTTGAATGCAATGAAATATATGCAGCACAAACAGAAAAATTACTTAACGAGGATGGATTTGGTCATACAGAAGTGCTGAAGGATATGCAGGGGAAAGAACGAATTGTTTCAGGAAAATTAAATTAACACATGCAACTAGAAAACAAAACCGCCATCATCACCGGTATCAGTAAAGGAATAGGACGTGCCACCGCATTGCAATTGCTGGATAAAGGGTGTAAGGTGGCAGGATTGGGTATGACAGCCCCCGATTACAGTCACCCCAACCTGCTATTTATAAAATGCGATATCAGAAAATGGGAAGAAACAGAACAGGCTTTTGAAAAAGTAAAAGCACACTTTGGAAACGAACTTCACATTTTACTCAACAATGCCGGATTAGGATATTTTGGCTTGCTTGAAGAAACCCCGCTGGAACAATGGCACGAAATGTTTGACACCAATGTGAATGGCATGTTTTATTGCTGCAAACTTGCGTTACCTTTAATGAAAAAACAGCAATACGGCCATATCATTAATATCGCATCAACGGCTGCCCTTGAAGGAATGCCACAGGTAAGTGCGTACTGTGCCACCAAGTGGGCTGTAAAAGGTTTGTCCGAATCACTTTTCAGAGAGGTGCGTGATTTTCGAATTAAGGTTACCTGCCTGTATCCCGGCTCTACCAAAACCGATTTTTTCAGAAACAGTCCGGGTATAAAACCGCACGACTACATGCTGATGCCCGAAGATGTTGCATTGAATATTATTCAGGCGTTAGAAATGCCCGATAATTTTCACACGGTGAATCTCGAAATCCGCCCGCTTCAACCTAAAGGACCTAAAAGCTAAATTTACTCCCTGTTTATATTATTCCAGTTCAAATTGCGGGTAAGGTACATCACTGTACCAAGGATAAGTAATAATCCTAAACTGCCAAACAGCAACGAATAATCTTCGAGTTGCAAAAGGGAGTAGAAAAATCCGTAGAGAATTAAAAACACAAACGTAACCACCATGGTTACTTTAACGTGGCGCACCATGCTCCATACATAAAACGAAAGCAGCGTTATGATAGCTCCACCCGCTAGCCAGTAAGCTTTATCAAAATTTATATGTTCGCTGAATGAAAGCAGCAATACGTAAAACAATACAATGGCAAAACCTGCCAGCAAATATTGTATGGGATGAATGCGTTTTTTATTGAGCATCTCCACAAAAAACAGGGTAAGAAACGTAAGAAAAATAAACATCACACTGTATTTGGCCGAGCGGTTGTTTTTCTGATACTCGTCAACCGGCAATAATAATTTTACCCCGAATGAAGCAAAGCGGTCGAGGTCCGAATCATATTCAACTTCTTCGGCCACCCGATGTCCGCCAATATAAGCTCCCAAACCTTGTTGCGGGTAATTGCGGTTAAGTTGAAGCACCTTCCAGTTTGCCACAAATCCGCTATCGGAAACCGTGCGCGCATCGGGTAAAAAACTTCCGTCAAAGCTGGGACTTGGCCAGGGAGAACGCAGGGAAACTTCGGTTTGCTTTCCAAGTGGATAAAACCGGAGGTAACGACTTCCGTTTAAATCAAGTTCAAAAGAAAAATGATAGGTGTTTTGTGGATTTACCACCACCGGAACACTTATTCCGGATGAAAAAATATCGGAAGTAGGAATGCCTGATTCAAACAATAATGTGGAGTCGTTGAGTTTTAATTTTACCTGTTCATTTATTCCCCGCATATCCGTTACTCCTACTGAAAAAAATGCATCTTTAAATCTAAAACTCCCGGCAGGCATATTGAGCGGATCGAGATTAAGAGGCGAAAACGAGCCGCTCACTTTTAAACGGGTATTGTACAGCATCACCATGTAAATACCGCGATACCTTTTTTGAGGGACCAGATTCCCATCAATGGTAACCGCATCAGGCAAAAAGTGAGCGTACCTTACTTCCGACATGGTTTGGCCTTTGTCTCCCTTAATCTCTACATCATACGGAACGCTTAATACCAAACCTCCGAGCTCCTGTGTTCCGCCCCATTTGCCGCTTATTTCCTGTTCGGCCTTATCCCGCAGGCCTTCCCGCTCCCTTATTAAAGATTGAACCATGCTTGAAGGAATAAGTAATACCAGAATAAGAATACCTATTACCATCAGTTTGAGCATGACCGAACCCGAAGCCCAGTTATTGAGCCGGTCGAAAAAAGATACATTACCGTCAGCCATAAAAATGAGTTTATTGCCTAACGAAAGTAGGTAAAGGAAAGTATAAGAGAAGAGGAAAACGGATATTTTATTTCTGCCCTACCGTAATCACCGAGAGACCCACTTTTTTGAGCATTACCGCATCAAGCACCTTACTTATGGGAATAATCAGGTTATACAGTTTCATTTGTCCTTTAGGAATGGTTTTATTTCGCTGCAATTTACCCGACACATACCATCCCAATATTCCCAACGCATTAAAGTACCTCGACTCTGCGAGATGAAACTGATTTTCCTTAAACAGTTTGTTCAGTGTATGTTTAGTGTACCTGCGGTAGTGGTACAATTCTTTATCAAACCCATTATACAACGATTGAAAGGCCGGAACCAGAATAATGAGTTTGCCCCCTTTTTTCAAAAGTTTGCGGCAATTATGAATAGCCAGATGATCGTTTTCAATATGCTCCACTACGTTTAGAGCGAAAATGGTATCAAAACTTTCGAAAAGGTGCTTACAGGCCTGGTCAAAATCGGGCCGTACAATATCTAAATCCATTACCCCGCCCAGGCTTTTTTTCCCTTCAAATTTTTTTGCCAGTGCATCGCGGTAATTTTCTCTCAGGTCGCTTACATAAATATTTTTATTCTCTTCAATAAAAAACCCGGAGATATTGCCAATTCCACTACCGATTTCCAGAATTTTTCCGTGGCAATGATCTTTAATCTGGTCATACATCCACCGGTTAAAATTTACGGCCTCCGATATTACGTCTAAATTCTCCAGTCCTTCGCTGTCAAGCTCTTTAAACTCAAATTGCTGCGTCATAAGGCTGCGAAGATACTATTTATCCCGAAACCGAAACAGCCCGTTTTTTGAATCATATAAAATCTTATTTTTGCCCCTCAGCAATTTTAACATATGCGTGTAATACAATTTCGTGAAGCCCTAAGGGAAGCGTTGAATGAAGAAATGAGAAGAGATGAAAACGTTTTTCTGATGGGGGAAGAAGTAGCCGAATACAACGGAGCTTATAAAGTGAGCCAGGGTATGCTGGCCGAGTTTGGTGAAAAGCGGGTAATTGATACTCCCATTGCCGAACTGGGTTTTGCAGGCATAGGTGTGGGTGCCGCCATGAATGGGTTGAGGCCCGTGATTGAGTTCATGACCTTTAATTTTTCGCTGGTAGCCATCGATCAGGTAATAAATGCAGCCGCAAAAATGTATCAGATGAGCGGTGGACAATACAATGTGCCTATTGTATTCAGAGGGCCCACGGCTTCGGCAGGGCAATTAGCCGCACAGCATTCACAGGCTTTTGAAAACTGGTTTGCCAACTGCCCCGGATTAAAAGTGGTGGTTCCATGCAATCCTTACGATGCGAAAGGATTACTAAAATCGGCTATTCGAGATAATGACCCAGTAATTTTTATGGAATCGGAGCAGATGTATGGCGATAAAGGCGAGGTGCCCGAAGAAGAATACCTGCTTCCTATTGGCAAAGCCGATATTAAACGGGAAGGCACCGATGTAACCATTGTATCATTCGGGAAAATAATGAAAGTGGCATTGGCCTCTGCTGAAGAATTAGCCAAAGAAGGCATCTCGGCTGAGGTAATTGACCTCAGAACCGTTCGCCCCATTGATTATGCTACCATAATTGAATCGGTGAAAAAAACCAACCGACTGGTGGTGGTGGAAGAAGCCTGGCCACTGGCTTCCATTTCGTCTGAACTGGCCTACATGATTCAAAAGGAAGCTTTTGACTATTTAGATGCTCCAGTAAAACGGGTTACCTGCCGCGATGTTCCTCTCTCCTATGCACCCACCATGGTTGAAGCTTTTCTTCCCAACACAACCCGCACCATTGAAGCCGTAAAAAGTGTGCTTTATGTAAGTTGAAACGAATTTTTAATTAAGCATTGTATACCAGAAAACAGCCCTTTTAACGGGGCTGTTTTTATTTTTTATAAGAAATAACTAACTGATTTTTGGGAATCTACAAGAATATTTCAACTCTCACTTTACATTTACTTTGCTTTATCCTACTTTTATATCCTCAATTTTAGAAATTAAATTGCTTACGTATATGAAGAAACAAAGTTTTACTAAACTACTTGTAGTGGCTATTGCCTGTTTAAGTACGTTTTTGGGCAATGCCCAAACTTCCGATCATAAACTTGCTTTTGGTGTCCACTTTGGTCAGCGTGAATACCATGGTGATCTCGGATTTTATTCTATTTTAAATGATCAGGTTTTTCACCCAACGGCAGGTATTTCTGCTCACTACTATGTGAGCCCGTCATTTGACGGAATGTTAAATGCCAATTGGGGACAAATTGGTTATTTATCAAAATCGGGCATTTACCAGGGATATCAGTTCGGTGGTCATATTGCCGATTATTTTGTAGGAGTAAAATACAAATTCAGCAACGGCTACCTGCTTGGTGAAGATACCAAATTTAAGCCTTATGCTTTTATGGGTTTAGGAGGTTTTAATTTCCTCACCCAAAACAATTTTGGTTTTAACCTGAACAACGATGTTTTTGGAAACAAAAAAGCCGAGCCATCGTACAAATTCAACTGGCCTATGGGTATCGGCTGCGATTATCCCCTCAATGGAATGTTTACCATTTACGGACAACTTACCTACAACTACACCATGAGCGATGCATGGGACGGTGTGCAGAAAGTAAACAAATGGTCGGATAACGACCAGTTCCTATACTACGCTGCCGGTATTAAATATGTATTTGGCGGTTCGGCCGGATCGACCGGTGGAAGCAAAAAAATTGCTAAAGATGATGATGCCGATGGTGTATCAAATAAATTGGATAAATGTCCTAACACCCGCCCTGGTTACAAAGTGGATGAGTTTGGTTGCGACATGGATTCTGACGGTGATGGAATTGTAGACAACGAAGATCAGTGCCCTAACGATTCAGGTCTGGTTGATTTTAAAGGATGCCCTGATAAAGACGGAGACGGTATTAAAGATATGGATGATGCCTGTCCGGATAAAGCAGGTATTGCCGTGTTTAAAGGATGCCCTGATTCAGATGGTGACGGTGTACAGGACTCGGAAGATAAATGTGTAGACAAAGTGGGTACAGTAGCTAATAAAGGATGCCCTGATACAGACGGTGACGGTGTAATTGACGAAATGGATAAATGCCCTGCCGTGGCCGGATTGGTAGCCAACAATGGCTGTCCTGAAATTAAGGCTGAAGTAGCTAAGAAAGTAGCTGTAGCTGCAAAAGGAGTATTCTTCGAATCGGGAAAAGACGTAATCAAAAAAGAATCGTATGACGATTTGAATATGTTGGTTGAAATCCTGAAAGCGGAGCCTGATTTGAAAGTAACCGTTGAAGGACATACCGATAACGTAGGTGACCCTGGCAAAAACATGACCCTTTCACAAGCCAGAACCGAATCAGTTAAAAAATATATGATTGCCCGTGGTATTTCAACCGACCGCATCACTGCCGTTGGTTATGGTTCTACCCAACCAATTGCCGACAATGCTACAGCGCAAGGAAAAGCTAAAAACCGCAGGGTTGAATTTAAACTGGCTTACTAAGACAGAATTAATAAAAGCATAGTGAAAAACCCCGCCATGCAGCGGGGTTTTTCTTTTTAACTTACTTTATCAATGATTATACGCAAAGCAACTCCGGAAGATTTACCCCGATTAGCGCAATTATTTGATGATTTCCGGATGTTTTATCAAAAAGAGTCAGACACCCAAACTGCCTTCCTGTTTTTAAAGGAACGGATGCAACGGAGCGAATCCGAAATTTTTGTAGCCGAAAACGAATCCGGACTATGCGGATTTACACAATTGTATCCCCTGTTTTCTTCAACCCGCATGAAACGGTTGTGGTTGCTCAACGATTTGTTTGTTGCCCCGTCCTATAGAGGTAAAGGAATATCCAAACAACTTATTGATGCTGCTAAAAATTTATGCCGCCAAACCAATGGCTGTGCCGTAATGCTGGAAACGGCCAAAAGCAACTCCATTGGCAATAAACTATACCCGCAGGAAGGCTTCGAACTCAACACCGAATTTAATTTTTACGAATGGCCCTGCATATGAGTCAACTTTTTTTACCTGTGAATTCAGGTAAAAGTTGGTAATTTGTACCCTTGGTTTAACTAGTATACCCAATGCATATGAAGCAATATCTATTTATAACTCTTGCTGCTTTTGCCTTTGCCGCATGCAGCAACAACAAAAAAGTACAGCAGGAAACACAACAGTTTTTGGATGCTTACAACAAAAAATATGTGGAACTCTCTGTTGCTGCCAACGAAGCACAGTGGAAAGTAAACACCATGATTGTGGAAGGCGACAGCAGCAATGCCGTAGCTGCCGAAAAAGCCAACAAAGCCTATGCTGCCTTTACCGGAAGCAAAGAAAACATTGAAACAGCTAAAAAAATGCTGGAGCAAAAAGACAAACTCACCGAATTGCAGGTAAAACAACTCAACAAAATACTTTACCTGGCGGCCAACAACCCCGAAACATTAAAGTCGCTGGTTGACGAACGTATAAAAGCTGAAACCGCCCAAACCGAAAAGCTTTTTGGATACAATTTTACCATCAATGGCAAAGCTGTTTCTACCAATGATATTGATGAAATACTGGGAACTGAAACTGACCTTGCCAAAAGACAGGCTGCCTGGGAAGCGAGTAAGGAAGTAGGTAAAACACTGAAAGACGGATTAGCCAACCTGCAACACCTGCGCAATGAAACTGTAAAAGGATTGGGTTACTCCGATTTTTTTACTTATCAGGTATCGGATTACGGCATGACCACTGATGAAATGATGCAGCTGAATAAACAGTTTATTAAAGAACTGTGGCCACTGTACCGTGAACTTCACACCTATGCCCGTTATGAACTGGCTAAAAAATACGGAGCCAAAGAAGTACCTGATATGATACCCGCGCATTGGCTCACCAACCGCTGGGGACAGGACTGGGGAGCGATGATTGAAGTAGAAGGATTGAATCTTGACTCATCCCTAAAAACAAAAAATGCCGAATGGCTGGTGAAAGAAGGGGAACGCTTTTATAAAAGTTTAGGTTTTGAATCACTGCCCGAAACTTTCTGGCAAAAATCAAGTTTATATCCGGTAGCCCCCGATGCCACCTACAAAAAAAACAACCATGCCAGTGCCTGGCATATGGATTTAAACCGCGATGTTCGCTCGCTGATGAGTGTGGTACCCAATACCGAATGGTATGAAACCGTGAACCACGAATTGGGACATATTTACTATTACCTTAGCTACAGCACACCTCAGGTTCCTCCCCTGTTGCGCGAAGGAGCCAACCGCGCCTACCATGAAGCATTTGGCACCATGATAGGACTTGCCGCCATGCAAAAAGCTTTTTTAGCCAACAACGGATTGCTGCCTGCAGGTACCCAAACCGATGAAATGAAAACCCTGCTGAAACAGGCTTTGAACTCGGTGGTGTTTATTCCTTTTTCAGCCGGAACCATGACTCATTTTGAACACGACCTCTATGTAAAAAGTTTGCCCAAAGACCAATACAATACCCGCTGGTGGGATTTGGTAAAAAAATACCAGGGCATTGAACCTCCGTCACCACGCAATGAAATATGGTGCGATGCAGCCAGCAAAACACATATAAATGATGATGCGGCCCAATACTACGACTACGCCTTGTCGTACATTATCCTTTACCAGGTGCATAACCATATTGCCAAAAATATTCTGAAACAGGATCCGCATAACTGCAATTACTTTGGCAGCACAGCTACCGGAGATTTTTTGCGCGATATAATGAAATACGGTGCCGCCAAAGACTGGCGTGCCGTGCTGAAAGAAAAAACAGGCAGCGAATTAAGTGCAGCAGCCATGCTCGAGTATTTTAAACCTCTGCTTCCCTATTTAAAAGAAGTGAACAAAGGCCGCACCTACACATTGCCCGAGACCATCGACTAATTTTTTCTGCTTGATTACTTATACGTGACCACCGAAAAAATCTTTTTACTTACCGGCAGCAACCTTGGCAGGCGCGAAGCATATTTGCAGGAAGCCAAAAATAAATTGACCGAAATACTGGGAGCGCCCATAGCGGTTTCAGCCCTTTACCAAACCGCTGCCTGGGGCAAAACAAATCAACCGGCCTTTCTCAATCAGGTATTGGTTTTTGAATCTTCAGTCCCGGCCGAAACATTGCTTCAAACCATTTTACTGATTGAAAAAAAAATGGGACGCCAACGCGAAGAAAAATGGGCCGAGCGCAATATTGATATTGATATTCTCTTCTACGGAGCTCAGGTAATACAAACCCCCCATTTGCAAATTCCGCATCCGCATTTGCACCAGCGAAGGTTTACCCTTGAGCCCCTGGCAGAAGTAGCTCCCTTATTTGTGCACCCGGTATTTAAAAAAAATCTGAGGCAGCTGCTGGCCGACTGTACCGATAAGCTGGAGGTAACCAAATTATGATGTACCGGTACATTGCTATTGAAGGAAATATAGGTGCCGGAAAAAGCACCCTTGCTCATTTATTGCATCGCGAACTGGGTGGTAAACTCATTCTCGAAGAATTTGAAGAAAATTCCTTTCTGCCCAAATTTTACCGGGAACCCGAGCGGTATGCCTTTCCCTTAGAAATGAGTTTTGTGGCTTCGCGGTTTAAACAACTCAAAAAACATTTGTTTGAGCAGGATTTATTCAACAACCTGATTATTGCCGACTACATTTTTTACAAGTGCCTTATTTTTTCAAAGAACAATTTAAAAGAAGATGAATACAACCTGTACCTGCATTTGTTTGAAATCATTAACCAGCAACTACCCCAACCCGATTTGCTGATTTACCTGCACACCCCTATTGATAAACTGCAGCGCCAAATACATGCGCGGGGTCGCAGCTACGAACAACAGATTGAAGACTCCTACCTGCAAAATATTCAACAGGGATATTTTGAATATATGCACAAAACGCCTTCGCAGCGGGTGTTGCTGATAGATAACAGCAGCATTGATTTTGTAGCCAACATGGAGCAGTTTGAACAAATAAAAGAATTGCTTAATAAGCCGTATGCACCCGGTATTCATCAGGTAAAACTGAAAGAGAAATAACCCATGGAAGCCGTTTTTCCATTGCATTATGCAGGCAGTGTGTGGTACTGGCAACAGTTGTTGCCACACCCCGAAATTATTTTTGACAGGCACCATTTTTTTCAGAAACAAAGTTACCACAACCGCTGTTATATTGCCGGGCCAAACGGAAAACAGGCACTCACCATTCCTACCCGCGGAAGTAATTTTAAGCGGCCCTTTTATGAGGTGGAAATAAGCTACAGCGAGCCCTGGCAAAAAATGCACTGGAATGCCATTAAAACGGCCTATGGCTCCTCTCCTTTTTTTGAGTATTACGATTATTTACTCGAACCATTTTACCGGCAACAGGTACAATTTCTGGCCGATTTTAATTTACAATTTACCCAATGGCTGATGCAGCAACTAAAACTAAAACCCGATTACCGCCAAAGCGATTCGGTTATATCAACCCCTGCCGAAAATGATTACCGTGCTGTTTTTACCGCCAAAAAAGAGCCGCCCGTTTCGTTTAAACGGTATCCACAGGTATTTGAACACAAGTACGGATTTATCCCTAATCTGTCGGTACTCGATGCCTTATTTAACGAGGGGCCCGCTGCATCCGGTTTTATTATGTAACCGCATACCGGCTTTTAAATCATCCGTAGCCCGGTGCTGTCAAAATTTTGAAAAATGAAATTTGATTCGGTCATTGGGGATTTACCCCGCACCTATTACCAATAAGTTTGCTACTTTTGTTTTATGGGATGATAATGGCACGAGCTGCAAGCTCGCGCCAACAGGAGTAAAGTATATGAAAAATACACTAATCAAAATTGTACTGCTAACCTTGATAGGCGCATGCAGTAAAGGTCAAAATAATATGTTAGGCAATGATGTGAACTTATACGAAGGTACCAAATCTTGGAGCCTTGCTAAAGCAGTGGATGCAGAAGACACTGTTAAAATAAGAAGTATATGTGAGAAAGATAAAACATTACTTCTGTTTCAAGAGCCAAGATTTGGGCAAACCTTGCTGGAGTGGGCTGTTTATACAAATCACTACCCATCGGCTAAAATTTTAGTTGAATTAGGGGCAGACCCTAATAAACAATCTTATGATGGTACATCTGCTTTTATTCACGCATGCAATAAAGATGAAACATCCGATTATGCCAAGCTGCTTATCAAATATGGAGCTGATGTAAATTCGGTTGCAAAACCAGATACTACAAAAGCAGGGTGTGTCCAGCAATTAAAGGCTCCTTTGGTGGCTGCTGCCCAGTCTAACATTGAAATTGTGAAGATATTGGTTGAAGCTGGAGCAGATATAAATTATATTGGTGAACAATGGCAAAGTGCCTTACATTATGCATGCAACTTAGACAGGATTGATATTATTAAATACTTAGTGATTGAAAAAAAAGCAGATATATCAAGACCTTTGTTTGTAAAGCTTAATGGGGATTCATTGTATCTTCACCATTTGTTGCGCGAGTTACGTTTTCCATTAGATTCAAAGGAATATCAAACAAAAATGGAAGTTGTAGCATATTTAAAGGAGCGAGGGATGAATTATTGGGAAACAAAAATACCGGAGCAATTCTACGAGCTATATAATAAAGAGTATTTAGAGAAATATTGAGAAGAAGAATGGTAGTGTTCGATATTGCACCTGCATTTTTATCAGAAATCGGATAAAATGAAAAACAACTTTGAAATCAGATATATGAAGCACTCGGTTTTATTGCTATTACTCGCAGTTTGGCTTGTAATCACAATATTTAACTTCATTGTGTTTCTTGATGAGGTCTTTCCTAAACCGATAGATATACTTAGGGATAATTATTACTTGGTAAGCCCCGGATTAACACTAATCCTAATTTTAACGATATTGATTTGTTACCGAAAAGAAGAACGAGCTTTTGAGTTATTGACAAAATGGGTTCTGTTTCTATATTCGTCATCCCTTATTTGCGTCATTTTTGCTCTCCTTTTTGGAAATAGCAAATTTTGGTTTTTGAAATATATAATTGGGTTTGTAATTGGTGGTATTGCATGTACGCTTAAGTTAAAAAATTATGATAAACATGCACTTTTATTTGTTGGGTTGATTGCCTTTGGCGAAATAATCATGGTAGAATCAATAGAGTATTTTGTTGTTCTTGATCCACCTAATACTCCTTCTTTACTTTATATTAATTCTTTTCCGAACCCAATGATTTGGGGACTATTTATCCTAATAGTAATTATACCGGCCTATTTTCTTGCGTCAAGATGTAGGTAGTGTTCGATTTTGCATCCCCCCCAGCCGTTCGGGATTTGTAATCCCGAACATACTGCACCATAGTATTTGCAATCCGGCATTCAATTTAATAACTTGCGGCTATATGGGTTTAAAAAGCATAACCAAAAAAGACAAAGCATATTTTAGTACACAGTCCGCAGATTATTCTTCCGAAAAAACACTGCTCGATATTTATTTGGGTATGGTGAGCCGGATTATAAATCCTTCAAATAATTTCATTCGGGATTGCAAATCCCGAATAGCGAAGGGTTTATGCTAAAAAAGTAGAGAGGCTCCAGCTACTAAGTGAGTACAAAGGAAATATCTTCAATAGAAACCGTATTTTGAATACAAATTAAAATGAAAAAAAATATTTACGCGACCATATTCTTAACGCTTTCTATTTCTATCGTTACAAGAGTTAATGGACAAGATATTGATTCCACTTGCAGGGATTTAGCTCTCTCTTCAATTTATAGCTATTTTTTAGATTCCACTCATCTTTATAATGGGGAAGATACAAGTCTTGTTAAACTAATTAAGCATCTTGATATGTATGTTTATTCAACAGGTGACGCATTAATCCATTACAAACTAATCGAATTTGAAGATAGAAGAACTAAATTTCAGGAACATGTCCATTTTTCAAAATCTGCATTTCTCGGGCAAGATTGTAAAATTATTATCCCTGAAACAATTGAGTTGTTAAATAATTTAAGGAGAGATGAAAAGAAAATAAAGTCCAAGGATTTAGCCTTGCTTTATATTTATTTCAATTCTCAAGGTAAAGTGCAGCTTTGGAATAAAAATCAATATAACTCACTTATAAGAAGCTCTCCGATTTTGTCAAAGCTATATACCTCTAGCAAGTATGAAATTATACAAACGAAGGATTGGAATAAAAGGTGTTCTGATTTGATCTATTCAAAAGATTCAATAGTTAGTATTACTGTTTGCCTTTCGCGAAATGAGTTTGATTATATCCAAAAGCTGTCCTCAGTTAAAGAAAAGCAACAATTCTGGACAATTAAAAAACAGATAACCTTTATTTTTCAAAGAGATGGGAACCTTTCACGTATTGAGACAAAGTACTTTCTGCCCATACGATCAAAAGAAAAAAAACAGAAAGTTAAATTCTATAACAATATTGAAGATCTTATAAAGAACGAAAGTAACTAGAAGTGGTAGTGTGGTAGTGTTCGATATTGGACCTAGGCAGCCTAGCCGTTCGGGATTTGTAATCCCGAACATACTGCACCATAGGATTTGCAATCCGGCATTCAATTTAATAACTTGCAGCTATATGGGTTTAAAAAGCATAACCAAAAAAGACAAAGCATATTTTAGTACACAGTCCGCAGATTATTCTTCCGAAAAAACACTGCTCGATATTTATTTGATATGGTAAGGCGGATTACAAATCCTTCAAATAATTTCATTCGGGATTGCAAATCCCGAATAGCGAACGTAATTGGAGCTGTAACACTTTTCCTTGCAATTTTTTGTATACCCTTTTTAAGTTTTGCTCAGGATACTATTATAACGAATTCAATAGGAACTGGCAAAGGAAAAATGATTAATGGAAAGGAAGTAGGTCACTGGCATTGGAACAAAACTTTATACCAGACAAGAGAAGACTGGTATTATCTTGATTCAAATATGATACTGGTTATAGAAAGGGAAAATAATTTGCTAAATCTTTCCGGTATAAGTATCTTAAAGCAGAATAAGGATGGCTTGCTAAGTACCACAAAGCAATTTGTATTTTCCTCATCGGATAGCATTTCTTTGAATTTGCTAATGTTTCATGAAAATAATGTTGATTCCACATTTAATAAATCAACTGCATATTATGAGAATGGAGTAAAAAAGTGCGATTCCTATTTAATGAAATCAAACCGAAATTGTAGGAGGTATAAATTATATGATTCATTAGGTCTTATGACCGAATTGGATGTATACACAGATTCTAATGCTAGTAAAACGCTATACTATGTAAACGGACAAATTAGGTCAATTCAACAATATATCGTGAATCCAGAGTTAAACTTGCATAAACTTGGAAGTCTCACACCAACACTACTCGATGAAAATTATATCAAGCATGGTATATGGATTTATTATACTGAAAAGGGAGAGGTGTACTTAAAAGAGTATTATGAAAATAATATCTTGATTAAAACTACAAAGAGATAATGGAGAGTGTTGGATATTGCACCCCAGCCGTTCGGGATTTGTAATCCCGAACATACTGCACCATAAGATTTGCAATCCATAATGGTGAAGGTGAAACAACTCTTATTTGGTGAAACATTGGTGAAACAAAAGCAGGAAAACTGATTTTTTTCAAAACAATACTAAAACAAAAAATCCTTCAAAATTTTCATTCTGAAGGATTTGATTTTTTTCTGGCGGTGCGGACGGGACTCGAACCCGCGACCCCGTGCGTGACAGGCACGTATTCTAACCAGCTGAACTACCGCACCGTTTCCTTTGTTTAAACTCCCGTTAGGGGCGTTTATTTAAGGGAGTGCAAATATAGCCGCTTTCCTTTTTTATGCAAACATCCTTACCAAAATTTCTTAATAGGCACATTCCCAGTTTTTAATATAAATTGATGGGTGATGAAGCCCTGTTTTACCCGTGGTTTTTTGCCCGATATGTGTAACTTGCCCCCCAATATCAAAACCGTATGAGCACATATTTTGATTTCGAAAAACCCATTGCCGAACTGGAAGAGCAGTTGAAAGACATGCAAAAAGTGCAGGACAAGGGCAAAATTGATATGACCGACAAGATTCAGGAACTGGAAAGCAAAATTCTGCAAACCAAAAAGGAAATTTACAGCCGGCTGAACGGATGGCAACGGGTGCAAATTTCACGTCACCCTGAGCGGCCTTACACACTTGATTATATTGAAAACATTTGCGATGGTTTTATTGAACTGCATGGCGACCGCAACGTAAAAGACGATAGCGCCATGGTAGGCGGGTTTGGGCAAATTGACGGACAAACGGTGATGATCATTGGTCAGCAAAAGGGCCGTAACACCAAACAGCGGCAACAGCGCAATTTTGGAATGGCCAACCCCGAAGGTTACCGCAAGGCCCTGCGCCTGATGAAACTGGCCGAGAAGTTTAACAAGCCTGTAATAACATTCATTGATACTCCGGGAGCCTCGCCCGGCCTCGAAGCCGAAGAACGCGGACAAGGAGAAGCCATTGCAAAAAACCTGATGGAAATGGCCGTACTTAAAGTACCTGTTATCTGCATCATTATTGGCGAAGGCGCATCGGGGGGAGCTTTGGGCATAGGTGTGGGCGATAAAGTAATTATGCTCGAGAATACCTGGTACTCGGTGATTTCGCCCGAGTCGTGTTCATCCATTTTGTGGCGCAGCTGGGAGCATAAAGAAAAAGCAGCCGAGGCACTGAAACTTACAGCCAATGATATGCTTAAAAACGGATTGATTGATGGCATTATCAATGAACCCCTGGGAGGCGCTCATACCAATGCGGCAGCCATGTACCAAACCATGAAAGAAGAAATTTTGAAAATGCTTGGGGAACTTCAGAAAAAGAATGCCGACCAGTTGATTGAATCACGTATTGCCAAGTTTTCGGCCATGGGTGTGGTGGAAGAAGAAAGTCAGTCGGCCTCTTAACTCACTCGTTTCATTTTTTCTCATTTAGCTGCGCATCTACCTGCCTCAGAATATGGTGGTAGGTTTGGTTCATCTGATACATCATAATTCCATAAAATACGGCTTTGTCCATAAACTTGCGGTTGTAGCGCAACGTCCACCAAAAAAGTTTCCAAAAATAAATGCGGTGCTTTTGCTTAATGCCCATTCGTATAAAAATCTGTACCAGTGAAATCACATCGGACAATGAAAACCGGCTGCGGATTTTAACAGAAGTATCAGGGAAACGGTGGTTTTTAAAAAACGTTTTTAACCGCTGGTAGGAATACTCGGGCACATAAATATGATCAATGATATACTTAAACCCTTCAAAAAGTTTCACCTCCTCCATTACCGGAACTATATTGGTTTCGCCCTCGGCAAAAGCAAAAGCGCGCGATAATCTTTTTTCGCGTTTTATCCGCTCATACAATTCGGTTCCCGGAGGTGCTTTCAATAAATTAACAATAGGGAGTGGTATACCGCTTTGCTGAATAAACTGAACCATATTTGGAAAACTGGCCTCGGTATCGGTGTCAAAACCTGAGATAAAACCACCCGAAATAATGAACCCCTTTTGGTGAATGGTATGAATGGTTTCCAATAAGTCGCGCTTTAAATTCTGATTTTTGTGAGAGCCTTTCAAACTATCCTCGGCAGGTGTTTCAATTCCTATAAATACATGCCTGAATCCGGCATCGAGCAATAGCTGCATCAGCTCGTTATCGTCAACCAGGTTAATGGTGAGCTGCGTGGCAAAAAAGAACGAAGGATTTTTTTCCTTTCTCCATTTTATCAATGCAGGTAAAAGCTCCGATTTTAAAATTTTCTTATTGCCAATCAGGTTATCATCGGCAAACAATACCAGTTGCACATTTCCATTCTTATTTACTTCTTCCAGTTCGGCAATAATTTGTTCGGGGGTTTTGGTTCGGGGAACGCGGCCAAACAATGCCGTTACATCGCAAAAATCGCACAGATAAGGGCAGCCTCTTGAATACTGCACAATGGCGTAGAGGTAATTTTTCATATTCACCAATCCAAAATCGGGCAATGGCGAAAGCGTTACATCGGCAAATGCTTTGGTTTGATAAATGGGTTTGGCTTCTCCGCGCTGAATATCGTTCAGAAAAAGTGGCAGTGTAATTTCTGCTTCGTTTAAAATAAAATGATCTACCCCATCAAAACGCTCGTGTTCATGCGTAAACAAAGGCCCACCGGCAACTACTTTTGTATTGTTGTTCCGGCATCTGTTCAGTATTTCCCTCACCGATTGTTCCTGCACATTCATGGCCGACAAAAAAACATAATCGGCCCATTGCAAGTGAGCATCCGTTAAGGTGGTTACATTTAAATCAACTAATTTTTTCTCCCAGTCGGCAGGTAAAAGAGACGAAATGGTTAATAAACCCAAGGGCGGAAAGGCCGCCTTTTTACCTACCACTTTTATAAAGTGTTTCAACGCATAAAACGTATCGGGCATCTCGGGATAAACCAGTAATATGCGCATGGGTTTAAGGTGAATTTGATGCTGCCAAAGTTACTTTTTTTAGCTGCACCTCAAAATACCGTTTTAGAAATTTATCCCTTTATTTGTAAAAAACACCTCACGTATGAACGGATGGACAGAACACAACAATCAGTTGCAGAAAGTATTTACTTTTAACACCTTTGGCGATGCCATGGCCTTTATGGTGCGGGCCTCCTATATCATAGAGAAGATGGACCATCACCCCGAATGGACCAATGTATACAATCGGGTGGAAGTAAAATTATGCACCCACTCGGCAGCCAATACCATTACTGATCTCGACCGCAAACTGGCATTGGCCCTTGATGGTCTGGTGTAAAATTATCCCTGCTTTTTAGTATTTTTACCCCGCTTGAGAATAATCGTATTTCTTTTCCTTAGCCTTGTTGCCTTCACCTTGCGGGCAGGCGACAGTGTGCACACCGATACCATCGTTTACGTTTCACAGGCTGCCGCACCCGTTGTGGAGTTGCCCGAAACCCCGGCTACCGCTGATTCGCTGCGTGCAGCCATAAGTCAGATTGATTCCTTAAAAAACGATGTGAAACTGCAAGTGCGCATACAACTTATTTTACTGCTTATTTTCATAATCATTTTAACCATTCTGTTACTGGCCAATATTAACTACCGCAAAAAAAATGATGAACGCAAACAGGTATTGGAAAAATTGCTCGACAACGAATACAAGGAAAAAAATAAGATATATCATATTATCTCTGACGAATTGCGGGAACCCCTGAGTGAACTTTACCGCGTGGCCACTATTGTGCGCGATGGGAACTTGCCTTTACAGGAGCTGTTGTCTGGCGGTTTACTCACCCGCTACCGCGACACCTTTAGCCGGTCGGAACTTGTATTGCTTAACTTGTTTACCTGGACCACGCTTCGCAGTCATAATTCAACCGATATACACCGGAACAAAAAAGAAACTTCCCTGCGCCAGCTTATTGAAAAGGTAAGGCAAAAAGCAATGTTTCCCTACGAACATAAAAATATCAGGTTTATTAATGATGTGGATGCACAAATAAACGTGATGGCTGATGATGCCACCCTTAGCCTCATTGTATGGAATCTGCTTGATAATGCCATTAAATTCAGCCCGGATGGAGCACCGGTGCGCATAAGTGCCCGGGAAAAAAATCACAAACTGGAAATAAGCATTCGCGATAAAGGCGAAGGCATGAGCACCGATTTTACCTACGATTTTGAATTATCATCCTATGATGAGCATACCTCGGAAGGATTAGGCCTGCAGGTGTGTAAGCTGTTGGTAGCCACTCAGCAGGGTGATATCTGGTTTGAGAGCGAAAAAGGTTCAGGTACCTCCGCTTATTTTACCATTCCGCTGTAAATACTAAAATCAGCAATTTTGCATTAAATTTGATGCGAGTAGTGCCTTGTGAATAATCAGGATAATTATAGCGTTTTATTGACCAAACTGGATGAGTTTATACGAAAGTATTACAAAAATCAACTCATCCGTGGCAGCTTGTATGCCCTCACCGGATTGGTGGCTGTATTTCTGCTGGTAGCCGTTCTCGAATATTTCGGGCAATTCAACAGTGGCATTAGGGCGGTTTTATTTTACACCTACATCGGTTTTGCGGCAGTTGTACTTGGCAAATACGTGGTGCTACCCGCTGCCCATTGGATGCAATTAGGAAAAGTACTCAGCTACGAGCAGGCGTCATCCATTATTGGTACGCATTTCCCCGAGGTAAAAGACAAATTGCTGAATATTCTTCAACTGAAACATGGGGCAGCCAACAGTAGCAGTCTTGAGTTAATTGAGGCAGGAATAAACCAGAAAATAACAGAGATAAAACCAATACCCTTTGCCAGTGCCATTAACCTGAAACAAAATTTCAGATATGCCAAATATGCCGCAGTGCCCCTGCTGGCATTTGCCCTTATTCAGTTTATAGCCCCATCTATGATTAGCGATAGCTCGCAACGACTGGTAAACTACAATAAGTTTTTCCCAAAAACAGCTCCGTTTACATTTACCATTGACAATAAAGAACTGAAAGCCGCCCAGCAGGAGGATTTTGAGTTGACCATACACACCGGAGGGAAACTGCTGCCGGATGAAGTTTTTATTGAAGTAAACGGCACGCTGTTTAAAATGCAGAAACAGGATAAAAATGCATTCAGCTACCGGTTTAAAAACATACAGCACGATATTCCATTTCGCCTTTTTGCCGATGAGTTTTATTCTCAGGAATACCTGCTGGATATGCTGGCCAAACCAAATATTTTAAATTTCACTGTTCAGCTTGATTACCCCGCATATCTGGGGAAAAAGAATGAAGTACTCTCCAACTCAGGCGACCTCACTATTCCGGCCGGTACAAAAGTAAACTGGAAGTTTAAAACCAGAAATGTATCGACAATGAGTATGCAGCTAAGCGAAGGAAAACCCGAAATAAGCGAAGAGCAAAATGGTTTTTTTGGATTTGCACGCAGATTTGTGAAAGGGAGTTTGTACCATATCATCACGCGCAACAATGAGTCTGGGCAAAGCGATTCACTCACCTGGTCAGTGCAGGTGATTCCCGATGCATTTCCATCCATTCAGGTTACTCCGCGTGCCGACAGCCTTTCGCCAAAAACAGTTTATTTCATTGGAGAAATTGAAGATGACCACGGATTTCGTAAACTTCAGTTTGTGTATTCGTTTTTGAAAAAAGACGGGAAACAAGTAACCCAACCGGTAAAAAATGTGATTACCCTTCCGGTACGCAGCACGCAACTGAAACAAAACTTTTATCACATGTTTAATCTCGCTGCCATCAATATTCAAATGGAAGATGAGGTAGAATATTATTTTGAGGTTTGGGATAATGACGGAGTGAGCGGGAGTAAATCTACCCGTTCGCAAATTCAGCTGTACAAAGCTCCAAACAAGGAAGAGTTGAAAGAGCAAGCCGAAAACAACAGCAGGCAACTGAAAGATGAAATGAATGAGGCCATAAAGGAGGCTCGTGCCCTGAACAAAGAAATGAAAGAACTGCAGCAAAAAATGCTGGAGAAAAAAGAGCTGAGCTGGGAAGAGAAGAAGAAACTGGATGAAATGCTGAAAAGAGAAAAAGAACTGGAGAAAAAAATAAACAACCTGAAAGAAGAAAGTAAACGAAATGCGGAACAGCAGCAACAGTTTACCAAAACCGATGAAACCATTTTGCAAAAACAGGAAGAGCTACAGAAAATGTGGGACGAGGTATTAAACCCGGAGATAAAACAATTGATGCAAAAGCTCGAAAACATGATGAAGCAAAACAACAAGGAGCAAATGCAGAAAGACCTGGAGCAAATGGAGCTGAACAATAAAGAGGTGGAAAAGGAATTAGACCGCATGCTTGAGTTGTATAAAAAACTGGAGATAGAACAAAAGCTGAAAGAAAATGCCGATGCGCTTGAAAAATTAGCGGAGAAGCAGGATAAGCTGAGCGAACAAACCAAAGATAAAAAAGCCGATCAGCAGCAGTTGAAAGAGCAGCAAAAAGAAATCACCAAAGAGTTTGAACAAATTAAAAAAGATCTGGAGCAATTAGAACAAAAGAACGAACAGCTGGAACAGCCTGAAAAATTACCCGACACCGATACGGAAGAAAAACAAACCAAAGAAGAGTTGGACAACAGCCGCGAGCAATTAGAACAGAAAGAAAATAAAAAAGCTTCGGAGTCGCAGAAAAAAGCAGCGAAAAAAATGCAGGAGATGAGTGCCAAGATGAAAAAGAGCATGCAGTCGGAGCAGGAAAAAAAGCAGGAAGAAGATTACGATGCGTTGCGGGCTTTACTCGAAAACCTGATTCAGCTTTCAAAAGACCAGGAAGACCTGATGCAACAGATGGCTACTATGCAGGGCTACAATCCGCAGTACGTAAAACTGGCGCAAAAGCAAAAGGAATTAAAAGATTATGCGCAAATTGTAGAAGACAGTTTGTTTGCGCTGAGCAAACGTGTGCCGCAAATTTCGGCATTCATTAACCGGGAGTTGGGCGAAGTAAATTTTAATATGGATAAAGCCATTAAAAACTTTGCCGACCGCGATATTCAGCAGGGACGCGCCCGGCAGCAATACGTGATGACCTCGGTGAATAATATTGCCGTAATGCTTACCGATGTACTGAAACAAATGCAGCAATCCATGCAGGAAGGCAGTGGTTCGGGTTCGGGAGGTAAAGTAAAGAAAAAAGGAAAAGGGAGCCAGCCTTCATTAAGCGAACTGATGAAAATGCAGGATCAACTGAATGAAATGATGAAAAACGGCATGAAACCCGGAGGCAAAGACGGCAAAGGTTCTCCCGGTGGAATGAGCAGTAAAGAATTTGCCGAAATGGCTGCCAAACAAGCTGCTATTCGCAGGCAATTACAGCAAATGCAGCAGCAGATGCAAAAGGAAGGAAAAGCAGCAGGAGGCTCATCGGGGTTGAGCAAAGAGCTAAAGGAAATGCAGCAACTGATGGAGCAAACGGAAAAAGATTTGGTGAACAAACGGTTGAATTCGGAAACCATAAAACGGCAGGAAGAAATTAAAACCCGTATGCTGGAAGCCGAAAAAGCCGATAAAGAACGGGAGCAGGACAACAAACGCGAATCGAAGACAGCCGATGAAAAAACACGAACACTGCCTCCGGATATTGAAGAATTTTTGAAACAGAAAAACAAAGAACAGGAATTGCTACTCACCATTCCTCCTTCACTGCAGCCGTATTACCGCGAAAAAAGCAAAAGTTATTTCAACCTTATTGGCAAATAACAATAGTTGTACAATACATCAGGGTTTTTATCTTTGTCATTTTAACAAACATCATATGAATCACGCAGCAGGTATTCCGTCAGTTGACCTATCCGATTTCCTTTCCGATGACACCCATCGCAGGCAGGCTTTTGTTGAAGCACTGGGCAAGGCGTATGAAGACATTGGATTTGTAGCAGTAAAGGGGCATTTTCTAAGCGATGCACTGCAGGATAAATTATACAGCGAAGTGCAGCAATTTTTCAATCTTCCCGAAGACATAAAAAAGAAATATGAAGTACCGGGTTTGGCCGGTCAGCGCGGATATACCTCCTTTGGTAAGGAACATGCCAAAGGACGTAATGTGGGCGATTTAAAAGAGTTCTGGCATTTTGGTCAATATGTAGAAGATAACGACCCGATAAAGAAAGAATACCCCGAAAATGTAACGGTAACCGAACTTCCCGGATTTAATGCAGCAGGGAAAGAAGTATATCAGAAAATAGAAGAAACAGGTAAATACATGCTGCGCGCCATTGCGCTTTACCTTGGTCTTGATGAAACCTATTTTGATGATAAAATTCATCATGGCAACAGCATCCTCAGACCCATCCATTACCCGCCAATTACAAGCGAACCCGAATCGGCCGTGCGTGCAGCCGAGCACGAAGACATTAATTTAATTACGCTGCTTATGGGTGCCTCGGCCGAAGGATTGCAGGTATTGAATAAACAGGGAGAATGGGTGGCTATAACAGCACTTCCTAATCAGCTGGTGGTAAATGTGGGGGATATGCTGCAAAGGCACACCAATAATAAACTTAAATCAACCACACACCGGGTAGTGAATCCGCCCAAAGAAAAGTGGAGCACCCCGCGGTTTTCCATCCCGTTCTTTTTGCACCCTCGTTCAGAGATGCGGTTAGATTGTTTGCCATTATGCGTGGATGCACAACACCCGCAGGCTTACGCGCCAATAAGCGCAGGCGAATACCTGAATGAGCGATTGATTGAAATAGGATTGTTGAAGAAGTAAAATTTTTCTCCTGCACTCCGAACAACGCGCTTGTCCCGCTTATGCGGGAAAGAGTCTGCCCGTTAGAACCACTAACAACATTCTGTTACGAACCTGAATTCTGCTTCAGGAAACAGTTTCTTCGCTGCGCTCAGAAAGACGATAACTATTTTAATTTCACTCTACCGTCACTCTGAGCAACGCGAAGAGTCTGCCCGCTTTGTCCGTGGTTGGCGTCCCCGCCAACTACCACTTAGAGCTCTAGTTCAAATATTACTCTTAAACAACTTTACGGCAATAGAAAGCAGGATAATCCCGAAAAATTTACGCATCACAGCCAGTCCGGCTTTTTTGTCCGTGGTTGGCGTCCCCGCCAACTACCACTTAGAGCTCTAGTTCAAATATTACTCTTAAACAACTTTACGGCAATAGAAAGCAGGATAATCCCGAAAAATTTACGCATCACTGCCAGTCCGGCTTTTCCCAATTTGCGTTCAATCCATCCACTCGATTTGAGCACCACGTACACAATAACAAGATTGCACAGAATCCCAATTAAAATATTCGGCACCTGATAAACTGCCTTTAATGAAATAATGGTAGTAAGCGTTCCTGACCCCACAATAATCGGAAATGCAATTGGGATAATACTGCCCGCCTCATCATTCGGGTCGGGACGAAAAATATTAATGCCCAGAATCATTTCGAGCCCGAGGATAAAAATAACGATGGAACCTGCAATGGCAAATGACGACAGGTCGATACCGATAAGGCGCAATAAATCTTCCCCCACAAATAAAAACAGGATCATCAGAAAACCGGCCGCCAGCGTGGCTTTTTCTGATTGGATATGCCCCACCTTTTGCCTCATGCTGATGATAAGCGGCACTGTGCCCAGCATATCAATAATGGCAAACAAAGTGAGGGTTACAGTAGCTATTTCGTTAAATGAAAACACAAGGTAATTTTTTTGGTGATGCCGCAAAGATACATGAAATGGATTTACCCCAGTGTACCCTTTCAGTATATCATTTCCCGTTGCTGCTTTGTTTTATGACAGCCAAGCCTCTAAGTCTCGTATTATTTTTTTGTAATTAAAAAACTCAGCCCATTTCAGGGGCCGTGTGGAGCAGGTAACTTTGTATTAACTGATCAATTCCGGGAAACCATTTAGCTCGGGGAATATGTGCCCGTACCCATTCCCGTTCATTTACAAATTCATTTTTGGGTACGTAACCAAAACCCCAGAAATTTCCCTGCTCCACCAGCAAAACGCCAAGTTCCTGCTCGTTGCGTCCGCTCTCAGTTACTATAAAACTTTGGTCTAGTGTTTCAGCAAGCATATGCTCCACTTTAGTATTGTAAGCAACAACGTCTTCCTGTTGCACGCAGGCTCCGTGGCAAATTCCTTCCAGGTGGTTTTCGCAGGCTCCTGCCGCACGCTGCAATCCGCACAAACGAAAACACAACTGATGCAGCATGGCCTGCTCCCGCAAAAAATCCAGTCCGGCATGTACCGATTTAAAATAATACAACGGCTGCTGGTAGCGGCCAATGGTTTTTACCTCCAGCCGCTGATACCCGTTTTGGTCCTGATACGAAAACAATCCGAATCGCGGGGTATATCCTTTTTGTGCACGGTTTAAATCGGGCCACTTTTCTTTAATATCAATCAATTCATGAATATGAGCAAACAACTCGTTTCCTGTTTCAACAAATGAAATGCGTTTTACCTGACGCAAAAAATCCTGCTTTTGTTTTTGCACCGAGTTATTGCTGAAATGGGAGGTAACTCTCCGTTTTAAATGTTTGGCTTTACCTACGTAAATGATTTTTCCGCGTTTATCATGAAAATAATAAACTCCCGGTGAAGGGGGCAGTTTATCCATATCTTCTTTCAGCAAATCAGGGGGCAACAGGTATTCCTTCGACCCCCTTTTAAGAGCTGCATCTATATGTCCGCCTTCATCGTGATGCATAATTTTCTCCAGCAACTTTACCGTGGCATTGGCATCACCCGTAGCGCGGTGACGATCATCAATGCGAATGGAAAGATGCCCGCAAATATTACCAAGGCTATATGATTTTAAACCGGGAAATACTTTGCGGCTGAGACGCACGGTACATAATTTTTGCGTGTTGAGCTCAAAGCCTGCCGCCAGTAAATGATGTTTTACAAATGAATAATCAAAATTTACATTGTGGGCAACAAACACCTTTCCGTGAAGCAATTCAAAAACCTGCGCTGCCAGGTCATCAAACTCAGGTGCCTCTGCTACCATTTCATTGGTAATTCCGGTGAGGCCGGTAATAAAACGGGGAATTTCGCAACCGGGATTTATTAAAGAATGAAACCGCTCCGTTACTTTTTTCCCATTATGCACTATAATGGCAATCTCCGTAATGCCATGGGCAGCCGCATGACCTCCGGTAGTTTCTATATCAACTACCGCAAATAAACGCTGGGGAGTGGGTGTTTTTGCTTTAGCCACGAAACAAAAATAAGGAATTGAAAAGAGTTGTGTTTAAATTGCTACAAAATGTAGGACTCCCCTCTGAAAGTGTTTTATTCCCCAGCATATCAGGTCAGCCATTTTTACTTTATCCGTTTACTTCTTACAATACTTCCCTACTCTTGGTCTATTTCCTTAATTTCGCCCATTAATTAAAAGCAATATGTTGTTAGCATCTTACCCCTTTTCAGTTACAGAACGGTTTCTGCGTTACGTAAAAATTGACACCCAATCAAACCCTGAATCGCCCACCTGCCCATCAACCGAAAAACAAAAAAATCTGGGTCGCCTGTTAGTGGAGGAATTACAGGCGATGGGCGTGCAGGATGCCGAACTGGATGAACACGGGTATGTGTATGCAACCATTCCCTCCAACACCGATAAGAAAGTTCCGGTTATATGTTTTTGCTCGCATATGGATACCTCGCCCGATTGCAGCGGAGCCAATGTAAATCCTGTTATCCATGCAAATTATCAGGGACAGGATATAGTGCTGCCCAATGATGTTTCGCAGGTAATCCGTTATGCCGAACATCCTGACCTGTGCGGACAGATAGGGAATGATATTATAACAACCGATGGTACCACCCTGCTTGGGGCAGATAATAAAGCAGGCGTGGCCGAGATAATGGATGCGGCCCATTTCTTAATGACACACCCTGAGGTGAAGCATGGCAATATACGCATCCTGTTTACACCCGATGAAGAGATAGGGCGTGGAGTAGATAAAGTAAACATGAAAAAACTGGCAGCCGATTTTGGCTACACCATGGATGGAGAAACCCTCGGGCATATTGAAAACGAAACCTTCAGTGCCGATGGAGTGAGCCTGGTTATAAATGGTTTTCCAACCCACCCGGGGTTTGCCAAAAATAAAATGGAACATGCCATTAAAATTGCAGCAGCTATTATTCACCGGTTGCCAAGAGATAAAGCACCGGAAACCACCGAAGGAAAAGAACCTTTTATCCATGCCACTGCTATTAATGGCGGACTGGAGCAGGTGGAAATAAAATTCATCATCCGTGCGTTTGATACACCTACCCTTCACAAACTGGAAGCAGAGTTGAAACAGATTACCGAACAAGTAATGGCTGATTACAACAAATGCTCATACACATATACCGTAACCGAACAATACCGTAATTTTAAAGAAGTACTGGAGCAAAATCCCCAGGTGGTGGACTATGCGGTAGAAGCTATTAAACTGGCAGGCATCACCCCTCACCTCTCCAGCATTCGCGGAGGGACCGATGGGTCGCGTTTATCTTTTATTGGCCTGCCTTGCCCTAATATTTTTGCAGGAGAACATGCTTTTCACAGCAAACAGGAATGGGTGAGTGTGCAGGATATGCAAAAGGCTGTTGAAACCATTGTGCACCTGTGTGCCGTGTGGGAAGAAAAATCGTAAACAGCCTACCTTCCTGAACGCCTTTTGGATTTACCTCCGCTTTTACCGGGGCGGGTGCGATGATTGTGAGATGGACCTGAAGAAAATTTTTGATGCGCCTGCCCTGATTTACTTGAAGGGGAAGAAGGAGATGATTTCTTTTTGCTTACCGGCTTGCTACTAACACTTTTTTTATCCTCGCCCACCGAGTTTTCAATCAGCTTAAAAATTTCAGAAAGTTCATCGGGTGTCAATTCGCGCCAATCGCCTAAGGGAAGTCCTTTCAGTTTTACATTCATGATGCGGATGCGTTCCAGTTTCACCACCTCGTAACCAAAATATTCGCACATCCTGCGTATTTGCCGGTTGAGCCCCTGCACCAGAATGATGCGAAACACTGTGGGCGACTCCTGCTGCACAAAACATTTTTTGGTCATTACACCCAGTATAGGAACCCCGCCCGCCATGTCCTGAATAAACTGTGGCGTTATAGGTTTGCTTACCGTAACTAAGTATTCCTTTTGGTGGTGGTTGGATGCACGTAAAATTTTATTGACGATATCCCCGTTGCTGGTTAAAAAAATCAATCCCTGCGAGTCTTTATCTAATCGCCCTATGGGAAAAATGCGCTCGCTGTGGTTTACATAATCTACGATATTATCGCGCACACCCTGCTCGGTGGTGCTGGTAATGCCCACGGGTTTATTAAATGCAAGGTAAATATGTTCGGTTTGTTGCCGGGGTTCTATCTCGCGCCCGCTTACCATTACACGGTCGGTGGGTTTTACGCGGTCGCCAATTTTTGCCTTGCGCCCGTTAATGAGCACCTGGCCTGTTTCAATATAGCGGTCGGCTTCGCGTCTGGAACAAATGCCACTCTCGCTGATATATTTGTTTAACCGTACCGTTTCTGTTTCATGATGCATAGGCCATGCGAAGGTAATCAGAATTGAGAAAAACCGGATTTACTTGAAGTAATTACTCACCAATTTAAAATTAATACTTTTATGGATAACTACACCTGAGCATTACTCTCATTTATGTTTATGCAATAACAAAGTTTCATCAAGGCTTAACTCCGTTTTAGTCCCCGATTTATTATATTTTAAGAGATGAAAATCCATTCTTTGTTTTGACTTACTTTCTATCGCAAAAGATATATTCTTGTGCTCCCCTACAAAGTAATATGTGCTATCACATTTTATTCCAATTAAATCATCATGATTATTGTAATCAATCCTATCTGTCCCCTCTGGCACAATCATTTTACCATCCACATCTTCAACCAAAACTAAGGTTGCAATTCCTCTGAAATTTTTTAACCCTATGCTATCAATCGTCAATAAAAAGTCAATAGAGTCATGGCTATCGTTGATGTATTTGACATACAACTCAACATTTGAGTTTCGGTATAAATAATCAGGATTCGCAAAATTTCTGTAATCATTACAAGATATAAGTTTTGCAAAGCACATTACATAAAAAAGAATTGGAAGCATAATATTTTTAACGTGTGTTGCCATAATTCATTCAGTCGTATTGTACGTTGCTGGTGCGAGCTTTTAAGAAGTTGCAATATCGAACACTACCACTAATACATTATTCTTTTCTAAGTTTTATACAAATTAAAGCTCTCTTATCACTGGTAATATTTGTATTAATTCGATTATTCATTTCAATGTCCCATAAATCTCCGTCACTGCACGTTCTACTTTTAACATTTGTTAGTGCTCTATAAATAGTAAACTCAATTTTGAATTTATTGTAGGGTATATAGGCTCTGTAAAATTCTTCGGACCCTTCATTATCTAATAAAAATGCGATGCAGTCCCCACTAATTAATATCTGATTTATTTTTTCTGTTTCGAAGGCATAGAAAATGTAAACAGTCAAAAATGTATCAATAACATACTTCTCCTTAATTAGAAAAGAATCCTTAACAACCACATCAAAAACTTGCGTTTTTTTAATTGAAATTGTTTTAGCTGAATCAATAAATCCTGAATAAACAACAATTTTGTGTTCGACTACTGCACTATCAATTGATTGCGGATAGGCAACATTACAAGTGAGATAAAGGAGAAACGCTAAAAGAAAAAATTTCTTACCTATTCTTAAAGGTACGGCTTGTGTAACTACTTTTCTATCGGATTTTCCTCCGCCTTCTTTCGCGTGCCGTGAGTGTACAATATCAATGTAGCCTGTGGCTACCTCTGCTTTTACAGACATAACACGTCAATTTGTAAGCGACAGTTTAATCAAAAAATTCATTGGTTGTTTTTTTGTTCACTCATCAACCGCTAAATTAATGAAAGTTTCGGGGCTTGCAATAGGTCAGTGTATTTGGCTTACACTTATGGCGCGAAAAGTAGCGCTATTGAAAGAAAAGGCAGGAACGGCAGGGGCTCACTCCCCTGCAAACGGAGACAACAACTCAAGCACCGGGTATCCGTGGTAGCCGGAAGGAACCCTGGGTCGTTTCAACACCAGACAGCCCGGTGACGGCACAAATTGTTTGGCATCCCTGATGCCGGTGTGGTACCCGAGGCTGTCGAGAATTCCAAACCACGCATTCCATTCCGCACCGCGGTCGGCCGCGTAAATCATTTTACCGCGCAGTTCGGGGTATCGTATGTACAGCTCTCCGTAAATACCCATCTCGTAGGCATCGGGTGAATAGTATTCGGCAAACACCGCACAGCCGCGCCCTGCTATGGCATCACGATACACTTCCAGTATGTGTTGCCGCTGTTCCCGTTCCGGTATCTCCATACATAACCCCGCTATGCGGAAACAGCCCAATGCCAGGAGGACACCTGCGGCCAGATACTTTCCCCGTGAAATGGTATAACGACAAAGCAACCACCCGGCCACAAGCGGCAGGAAAAAAAAGAGTGCGGTGTAATAGCGATAGGCCCACAGTGGAATGCCGGTGCACAGATGCAGCAGCAACTGGAGCATCAGCAGGACCAGCACCAGCAGCGTGGCAACCCCAACCAGCCGGATACCTGCTGGCGCTGTGCTCCATTCTCTGCGTGTAACTATTCCGAGCCATGCAAAAGCGATTAACGCAACTCCCCCATCTGCTTTTTCAGAGATGCCGGGCACGTGCGGCAGCAGCACCCAGCGGAAAGGTATGCTCCAGAACTCGAGCCCGGGCAACGGCTGCAGCTGCGGGTGACGCAGGTAATTGAGCAGGTACCCGTCAAGCAGCGAACTGTGCTGGTAATCCACATGAAAAAAAACAAGGAATACCAGCAGGCTGAATAACGCTCCCAACGCAAGACGCAGGCTCTGGCGTATCAGGTAACCTTCATTACACCAACGACCCAGCAACAAGAGGGAAATGATAAGGACAAATTGCCCGGCAAAAAAAACGGGTGTGACGAGCAGTCCGATGAGCGGCAGCATGGCCGTAATCCAGAACGAAAGGTTTTGTACCTGATGCAGTGCACGCAACAGCAGGTAAAGGTGCAGTAAAGCCAACAGCAGCAACAGGCCATACATGCGCCCATCGGTGGCTAAAAAAATTCCCTGAGCCGAAAACAACACGAGCAGTGAAACCAATACACTCCACAACCTGTCGGGCAAAAACATACGCAACAGGCGATACAGCACGCCAGCACACAGTAGCCAGCACAGCAGCGACAGCAGGCGCTGCACGGTCATAGTGTGACCGAAAACCTTTGCAGCACACCACAGCAGCCCGTTGTAGAGGTAGGTATTGTCTGCCCCGTAGCGCACGTTTCCAAGCACAGCACCAAGGCTGTTGAAGTCGCTGTGAAAAAAAGAAAACAATTCATCTCCACGCAGCGGGTTTACCTCCACCATACGCAACAGCAGGTAAAGGCCGGGTATGGCTATCACACTGCACAATACCCCAAGAGTACGTTTGAAAAGCCTTTGCCGCGTGTTCATATAAACTGCAATTAAATGAATTTGCAGATGATCTTTGCACAAAAAAGTTCATGAGCTCTTGTTTTTCGGTATTCACTCATCAACCGCTAACATAATAAAATTTTTGGGGCTGGCAATATGCCAGCGCCATTGGATTACACTTGCATTACGTGGGTGAGGGGGGGGGGAATTTTAATTCATTGTTAATTGTTAATTCTTAATAAATTTTACCGGTCGTGATACCGCATCAGAAAGAATAGTCATAAAATAAACTCCATTCGGTAATTCTGAAACATCAATCATGTGACGGTCTGCAAACCCACATAATACCGTTTGACCTATGGTATTTTTAATTTCGTAACCAAAATTACTGATGCCTTTGCAATTTAAAATTTTGTGTGCCGGATTGGGAAATATAATAACTAAGTTGTTTTCAATCTCACTTATACCAACATGAAATTCAACCGAGCCATAGTGATTATTTCCAATTCGCCATGCTCTTAATTGATCTGAGTAGGTTATATTGGTACCACTTTCAATGCTTATTAGCCCTAATCCGGTTCGCAAACTAACTGCAAAGGGAGATAATATTGAGGAGATTGAACACGTAGTCAAATCAATACTTTGAAATCCGGTTATAAATGTTCTTGTTTCAATACTATCACTGAAAGGAGAATTACGCACTAATGGTGATGTGAGCCATACTTGATACATGTAGTTAGCCCCGTAATATCTTCTTTCGATGTTTGCATCGTCAGCAGGTTGATCGACTAATTGAACGGGAATCATTTGTTTGAAAAGAAATGAGGTAGTTTGCCCTTCTTCATAAACAATTCGGTTGGCCAGGTATCCAATACTGTCATTTATGCTGAAAGTAGAGATAATACTGTCTCGTAAAAATTTCATTGAGTGGGTTGCAGGGTTGCCTGTAAAGTTTGAAGTAATGGATTCCCAAAACAAAATATCACCACTCTGATAGGGAAAATAGAGACTGCTTTTTTGTGGCTTATACCCAAAATTTTGTCCGTTTGATTCGAATCCGATGAGCGCATAACTAAATGGTGACCTTATAGTTCCCGGATCTATGGCCGGATTTACAAAGGCAATTACTCCAAGTTTCTTGCTCCAGAGCACCTCACCGGTGTATCCGTCAACATGGATTTCAAACTTTTTGATGCTATCAGGATAACCAAATAATGTATCAATCGATACACCCATAAATCTGCTGCTTGATGTTGGAATAGCAGCCGCAATTTGAAAATAATGGGTGGAAGTATCATTATAAAATATCGGATACGACACATTCTGCTTAAAGTAAAAAACAGCAGAATCGCTGAAAGCACGTACATAACTCAACGTATTTGTACTTGCTCTCAGGTTAACATTTTTACATTTTGCTTTTTGGGTATTGAAATAATAGTATTTCTGATTTGTGCTATCAATGGTGCTATCGCAAGCAATGAAAGAAACCTGACTGGCTGAATTAAATGAAAAGTAGTTAAGTTGATTTAGCGGAAATAATTCCCAGTTTTGCGCTTTACCAATTGAGCAAAACATGAGCAGCATGAACACAAGCACGATTTTGTAACATAATAGTGTAAGGCATGGAGGTTTATATTGGTCTTTGTCTGGCAAGCTGGATTGCATCTCCAAGGTGGTTACAAGTACGTATGAGTGTATGTGTGTTTTTATATTAATGAGCAATTTAGTGATAATTTTCAATTCTGTTCCCAACTTTTCTTTCAATTTTGTCTCCATTCAAACCCTGCAAGTTGGAACGAAAGTTACTTCAACGTTGTATCTTGCCTCCAAAAATCTGTTGCTCCTATGCCAAATCAGCAAACTAATGCTATAGGTAAATTAAATCTTCCGGTGCTTTTTGCCCTGTGGGAACGAACCATCGGTAAACCCGAGGAAAAATCAAGTCCCAATCAATGGGCCGAAGAAATGCAGTTGATAAACAACCTGAATTTAGGATTGGATGAAATACTTCAGTACCTTTTTTTCGAACGTCCGTCATACCCCGAATTTGAAACGTGGGTGCTTCAAAAAAGCAATGGAGAACTTACTGAAGAAAAACTGAACAGGTTGCGTCATCGTTTAATTGAGTCGCCTCAAAACCCAAATGAAGATGTTGTATTATCACCTTCCGATTTAGATTTTTGGGATACTAATGGATACGTGGTGATAAAGCAGGCTATTACTCCCGACCAAACTGCTGCAACGGTTAATGCCATCTGGGAATTTTTACAGGCAAACCCCTACCAGCCCGAAACTTGGTACCAAACGCATCCCGAACAACGCGGTTTAATGTATTTGTTTTATCACCATCCCGCACTTGAAGCTAACCGGAAGTGTGACCGTATACGTAGGGCTTACGAACAGATTTACCAAAGCCGCGATTTATTTGTGAGCACCGACAAAATAAGTTTTAACCCTCCCGAAACAGAAAGTTTCCGCTTCAGAGGTTCTCCCCTGCACTGGGATACCAGTTTAATTGCGCCTGTTCCGTTAGATTTACAGGGATTGTTATACCTGACAGATGTAGGGTTGAATGAGGGAGCCTTTCAATGTGTTCCCGGATTTCATAAAAAAATAGATACCTGGCTAACCGGCTTACCTGCTCATGCCGACCCCAGAGAAATAGCGTTGAACGAATTCTCCCCCATAGCCGTTCCGGCAAAAGCCGGAGATTTTATTATCTGGCATCAGGCATTGCCGCATGGTGCCTCGCCCAACAGAGGACGGTCACCAAGATTGGTGCAATACATTACATGGCATATGAACAACCGTAAAATTCATTCGGAATGGAGGTAACATTGAGTTTTAAATGATGCACCAATGTTGCACCCTAAATAAAAAAGGCTTAATGAAAATAATCATAAAGCCTTTAAGGTAAGTGTGGAGGATAACGGAGTCGAACCGTTGACCTCTTGCATGCCATGCAAGCGCTCTAGCCAGCTGAGCTAATCCCCCATAATTTATAGAACAATAAAATTCTATCGAACCGTTGACCTTCCCGCACCCGCGGGACGCTCTAGCCTCCCGATGAGTATCGGGAGAGCTAATCCCCCAGAATTTATAGAACAATAATAATTATATCGAACCGTTGACCTTCCCGCACCCGCGGGACGCTCTAGCCTCCCGATGAGTA
>CAZHTC010000003.1:26237-71717 GCA_964535575.1 uncultured Bifidobacteriaceae bacterium | reverse complement strand
TCGGGAGAGCTAATCCCCCGTTGCGGGGTGCAAATATATTCAGAAAGTCCCTTCTGACAAATACTGCTGTATTTTTTTTGAGGCCTTTTGCGAAGCGTTTTCAGTACCAAGCAATTGATGAAGTTCCCGGTAACCATTTGTTATGATTTGATGCTTGTTTCCACCAGGTAGTGCAGCCTTTAATTCATCCACCAGATTGACGAGGTTGAGTTCGCTTTGTATCAGCTCGCGTATAATTTCTTTGCCAGCAATAATATTGGGCAGGCTGTACAAACTGATTTTCACAAACCTTTTTCCCACGGCATAGGTAAGCGCACTGATTTTGTAACACACCACCTGCGGCACATGAAACAAAGCCGTTTCGAGTGTAGCGGTGCCCGAGGTAACCAAAGCCCCTTGCGCCACATACAGCAAATCGTAGGTGTGAGCCTTTACCGCCTTTACCGGAAAGCCATGAAGCAAGCGTTCATATACCTCATCATCCATTCCGGGTGCTTTGGCAATCACAAATTCATGATCGGGGAAATGAGGTACCACTTGCAGCATAACAGGCAACATATGCTCCAGCTCGTGTAGCCGGCTGCCGGGTAAAAGAGCAATAATGGGTTTGTCATTTAGCTCATGTTTTTGCCTGAAATTAGTTTCGGGGACAAACGCCTGCACGGCATCTACCACCGGATTGCCTACGTAAACCGTTTGCTTGTATCCGTGCTTTAAGTAAAAATCCTTTTCAAATGGCAGGATAAGCAACAGCAAATCCACTAAAGCTTTTATTTTTTTTACCCTCGATTCTTTCCAGGCCCATAACTTGGGCGAGATATAATAGATGACTTTTATGCCATTTGCTTTGGCAAACTCAGCCATACGTAAATTAAATCCGGGATAGTCAATCAGAATAAGTACATCGGGTTTAAAATCGAGTAAATCCTTTTTTGCCAATGCGAGATTTTTGGCAATGCTGCGAATGTTTTTAATCACCTCAATCAGTCCCATGAACGAGAGCTCACGGTAATGTTTTACAAGTGCGAGTCCCTGTTGCTCCATGAGGTCGCCCCCAAAGCCGCGAAACTGTGCCTGCGTGTCCTGAAGATTCAGTTCGCGCAGCAAATTAGAACCATGCAAATCGCCCGAGGCTTCTCCGGCAATGAGGTAATATTTCATCAGAACATTTTCATAACGATGATCCACACTCCGTAAAGAATAGTGGCCATTACCACTCCCTGCGCACTTCGTTCCATGTACTTACGCAGCATCACAAAAAAAATAACCAGGTTAAAAAAGCACCCGATGGCGAGCAGTGGCGAAAGCATTTCTTCACGCATAAATACATCTAAATAATTTTCGGACGAACCAATTCCAAATGTATAAAAATAGTAGCCGATACCTATCAGCATGGGCATAATCAATCCGGGAATCAACCCGGTGAGTAAGTGATCTCGTTTCATTCCCAGTTCCATTGGTTTAAGTTAGCAATACTTTCGTGTGCGGTAAGGTCAAAATGCACGGGTACTACCGAAACAAATTTGTTTTGCAATGCCCATTCATCGGTATCCTCCCCTTTATCGTAATTCACAAATTTTCCGGTGAGCCAGTAGTAGGTGCGGCCATTGGGGTCTTTCCGTTCGTCAAACTCCTCCTCCCATTTGGCACGCGCCTGCCTGCACACTTTAATTCCTTTTATTTCTTCCTCAGTTCCGCGCGGAATATTTACATTGAGCAATGTTCCGGGAGCAAGTCCGGATGCAAGAATATTTTTACTAACGATGTGTGCCACTTTTTTAGCATAGGTAAAATCGGCATCGTAACTGAAATCGAGTAATGAAAATCCTACCGACTGTATTCCTTCAATGCCCCCTTCCATTGCGGCACTCATGGTACCCGAATAAAGGATATTGATAGATGAATTGGAGCCATGATTAATACCCGAAACCAATAAATCGGGTTTGCGATGCAACACTTTTGAAACAGCTAACTTAACGCAATCGGCCGGAGTACCCGAACACTGATATGCCTGCAACTTGCCATAAATTGCCGAACGCATTTTATCCAACCGCAGCGGTTTGCTGATGGTTACCGCATGTCCCATAGCCGACTGAGGACTATCGGGGGCCACCACCACAACTTCGCCCAATGGTTCAACAGCCTCTACCAGTGCACGTATGCCCGGAGCCGTAATGCCATCATCGTTGGTAACAAGAATTAAAGGTTTATGCGACATGGCTGCAAATATAGGCAGTATTGCCGCGCAAATCACCAATGCTCCACTATGGTTTTGCTTCCTCGTTTTTCAATACGGTAAGCGGACTCATATCCACAAACTTCATATACCGCACAATTTTTAGCTGCTTTTTGCGGATAAAAGGAGTAGGTGCATCAGGGTGCCACCTGCGCGGATTGGGCAAAACGGCCGCTATGAGTGCCGCTTCTCCTTTGGTAAGTTTTTCGCTGCTTTTGTGAAAATAATTTTGCGCAGCTGCTTCTGTTCCGTAAATACCATCGCCCATTTCAATAATGTTGAGGTACACTTCCAATATCCTGCGTTTGTTCCAGCAAGCCTCCATCAATACAGTAAAATACACTTCAATACCTTTGCGAATCCAGCTGCGCGAAGGCCACAAAAAAAGATTTTTTGCCGTTTGCTGGCTGATGGTGCTGGCTCCCCTTAACTTTTTCCCCTTTTCAATATTGCTCTCCAGTGAGTTTTTTATCTGTTCAAAATCAAAACCATGGTGTGTAAAAAACATCGGATCCTCAGAGGTTACCACTGCCAGCGGCATATTGGGCGACATGTCATTCAGCGAACGCCAGCTTTTATCTATTTTACGTTCTTTATCGGTTTTATTTTCTTCAAACAACCTGATCATATGCAGCGGTGTAACCGGAACCGGAATAACCCGATACAGGCAAATAAAAATAAGGCTCCATTGAATATGCAGAATTAACAGGAACCTAATCCAGCGTTTTACCTGTTTTAAAAAACCACCTGCCGATTTTTTACTGTTCTTTTGCTGCTTTGCCACCCGAAGCCCGGTTTACTGATTAACTTTGCGCAAAAATAACCAGATATGCGTACCATGCAAATTTACGCAGGTTATAAAAGGCGAATGGGAATAAACAAAAGAACCGCGAAACAGAAAAAAAATGATTGCTTTTAAATTACGATTACTATTTGGAACCATTGCATTTGTAATGGCTATTGACGGCTATTTATGGCAGGGAATAAAACGGTTGTTGAGAAATTCAACTGTCACCCGAAAACAAAGGGTGAAACGTATTTTCTGGAGTGTTCCGGCCATTTTTATCCTCGGTAGTTTGCTGTATATACTTATTCCGGCACTTGAAGTAAATAAACTTTTCCGTAATTATTACATGGCGCTGCTGGTGATTACTTACTTTTCTAAATCCATTGCACTTCCATTTTTATTTGCGGATGATATCAAACGTTTTTTTCATTGGCTCTTACTTAAAACCGGGTTTATTAAACCCCAGACCCCGAATGCAGCCGAAGTGCAAAATGAAAGTGAACACAAAATTTCGCGTTCTAAATTTTTAACACAAACGGGCCTGGTAGCAGGTGGAATTCCATTCCTAATGCTTACCAAAGGCATTGTAAAAGGCGCATATGATTATAAATTGAGGAGAGAAACATTGCTGCTCCCTAATTTGCCAGAATATTTTGACGGATTAAAAATTATTCAGATATCGGATATTCATTCAGGAAGTTTTTTTGATAAAGATGCCGTGAAAAAAGGCATTGATATGATCATGGAACAAAAAGCCGATTTAATTTTCTTTACGGGTGATATGGTAAATAATGTGGCTTCGGAGGCTGTGGAGTACATGGATATCTTTGGGCATATTAAAGCTCCGATGGGTGTATTTTCAACCCTGGGAAATCATGACTACGGAGATTATGTTACCAGTTGGGAAAGCCCTGAAGCTAAAAAGAAAAATCTGGATGATTTATGCACCATACATAAAGATCTTGGTTGGCGACTGATGCGAAATGAGCATGAAACACTCGCTGTACACGGACAAAAAATAGGATTGATAGGAGTAGAAAACTGGGGCGACCGCGGTCGTTTTCAACGATTGGGAGATATAGAAAAAGCACAACTTGGGATGGAAAAAGTGCCGGTAAAACTATTACTCTCACACGATCCTTCGCACTGGGATGCCGTGGTAAGAAAAAATCATCCGGATATTGATGTGATGTTTGCCGGACACACACATGGTATGCAATTCGGTATTGAAATAGGCGGATTTAAATGGAGCCCTTCGCAGTATATGTATAAACAATGGGCAGGGTTGTATGAAGAAGGAAAACAAAAATTGTATGTAAACCGCGGGTTTGGGTTTATTGGTTATCCGGGGCGTGTAGGAATCCTTCCTGAAATTACTTTGTTTACGCTTAAAAAAGCCTGATTAATTACGTATCACTTTGTAGCGATACAATCCCTGTGAAGTTTGAATGGTGAGTACGTAAAACCCTGAAGGGATCAGCATATTCTCTGAAACTACTTCCAGTTTGTTTTCTCCTTCATTCAGTTTAACATTTATCTGTTTTACCACCGTTCCGTTCATGTCGGTAAGTTGAAGAACTGCCTGTTGTGCTACCGGCATCCACATGTTCAGGTTTAAATATTTACTAAACGGATTGGGAACTAACGTAACCTCGGGCAGTGTACTCCCAAAATCAACCACCCGCACCGTTGAATACCGGAATGCTCCGTCTTGGTCTACCTGTTTGAGGCGGTAATATACCGGGCCGCTGAATGGAACATTTGCATCAGTAAATTCATATGAAGAAACGGTGTTGGCAAAACCTTTACCAGGCACTTCTCCGGTTTTCGAAAAATTATCCAAAGAAAAATTGCTTCGTTCTATTTCGTAGCGTTCATTATTGCTCTCCCATGCGGTGGACCACGTTAAAAACGCGTTATCACCCATTCGTTTTGCATCAAAACTGATAAACTCTACCGGCAAAGGTTGATTCATGCCTGCCGTTCCGCCATTAATCCAGAATTCGGAGAAACTATTCACGTTAAACTCCACTATATATCCGTTGTAATATGGCAATACCGAAGTGATATTGTCGGGGGAAATAAAAATAGCCGACCCAATGGTGGTATTATTTGATAACAGATTATCCTGGTTGGCCCCGCTGTATTTGGTAATGCCCATTCGTTTAATATCGTTAATAACCGGGTCAACGGCATCTAATGCCTGAAATTCGGCATCGGTCAGATACAAACGAACTGTGATTGGAACTGAAGGTGCATTTTTTGTTCGTATCACCCAGTTGCGGTCAAGGTAGTACTGAAGTCCGCCCGCATTCACACTGCGCACTGCACCGGTGTTGCGATAACAATTTACCGTAACTGTATCGAGATAAAATCCATTATCTTTTATAGAAATAAGGCGCCCTCCGCCCGATGAAAAATTAATCCACGTGTTCGTTCCGGTGCTGCGTTGTTTCTGATTGGTAATACTGGTGGCGGAAGTCCATATGGGCTCATTGCTGTGAATATGAATATCATCAATTCCTACTCCTTCATTGTTAACGGAGGCATTGGTAGAAAATACAAATCGTATTTGTACCGCACTTTTATTTGTTATGGTATTAAGTGGAATAACGTAACTGGCCACATGCCATTTTGTTCTTTGCCCGTCCCATGTTTGGGTACTTGCCGCATCATACCAATTGGTTCCGCTTCCTGATACTCCCAGTTTAATCCACGATGCTCCGTCTTTATATTCTACCCAAAGCAAATCACTTCCTGCTACAGGCAACCTGCGTATAAAATTAAACGACAATACAGGATTGGTGGCACCAAATGCGGCCGACATATCAAATATCGGTGAGGTGAGGTAAGAAAGCTGGCTGTTGGCATAATTACCTGTAAGATTGGTGTACCATGCTTTAGCCCCATTAGCCACAGTTGTTCCAATATTGGGTTTGGCTGCAGCCGATGGCGTGCCCCACTGCCATGAATTATTGGTGCCTGAAGTGGTCCAGCCATTTGCAGTTGATCCTTCAAATGACTCATAATACGGATAACTGCTGATGGAGGTAACATAATCTACAGTCACCGCATTGGAAGTGTCGGGACAATTATCGGTAGTGTTAATTACCACACGGTAAACACCGTTTTGTTTGGCATAATAGGTATTGGATGCAACCCCCGAAATAACACTTCCGTTTCTAAACCACTGATACGTATAACCTGTTGCAGGTGTAGTAGCGGTTAGCAGTACACTATCGCCCGAAATAATACTTACCGGCCCCACCGGACTGATAGCGGCAATGGCCTGCTCCTTTACCCGAACATAATAGGTACGCGTTGAGTAGAGATTAAAATCGCAGGCATTATCTCTGGCCAGTACGGCAAAATAATAAGGACTGGTTTTAATCTGGGCATTGGTTGGTGTCCAGCAAAACGTTCCTTCCTGTACATAGGGTTTACCCGGCTTAGTATAAGCTGTGGTAAAAGTTCCGCCCGAAATATTACTGCTCCACCTTAACGATACCGAATCGTTTGCATTCGCATCATTGGGTGAGATGGTGAAACAAATCTGAGTTCCGGGGCAAACCGTTTGCGTAGCAATAGATGGAAGAATAGGAGGACTATTGGTTCCGCAATAATCCACCAATACCTGAATATCGCGCCTTATAACACTTATCAGCCGGTAAATTCCACCCACTTTTCTCCATTCTTTTACCGCTACCACCAAAACGGCCTGCTGATTTTGAACCGATGGAATCAGGTTTAAGGTTCCCGAAATGGAATCAACTTTTACCGTAACAAAAGAACTGATAGGCGCCATTGGTGAAAACGGGCTTGTATAGGTACACATTACATTTAGCGCCTGCCAGGCTGTATCCAGATGATAACTGAGGGAATCACCTCCTCCATCAAGCGTATCAATAGCACTCATGTTGATGTACTGAGGATACCCCTGACATATTACCGAAACCGGTGCATCGCTGAATACGGGGGCGTTGTTGCAAGGAGCCAGGCAACGGTCGAATACCGTGTAGGTATAATAATTCTGACCGGACTGACCTGTGGTAATGTTTAAATTTCGGGCCGAGTTAGTCCAGCTTACCCTCCACGCACAAACACTGTTGTAGGGTGTTGTTCCAAAAAAGAATTTCCCTCTGAAAATATGTTCTTCAAATCCGTAGGAAACATTTCCGCCCGGTTTGCAGGTGCTGATTTTTGACTCGCAAACCGGAGTAATATCCCGTTTAGAAATAAACGCAAGATTTAAATTGGTATTCACGGCTCCCCCTTTCAGGTTGAGTACCTGCGTTCCGGTTAAAGCCACTCCGTTACAATCCCGATAAACTTTTAGTGTGAATGTAACCGTATCATTGCTGCAGGTGTAAGTTAAATCGCTTCCCATTAAGTGGGTAGCCCTACTCTGAAAAGTATTAACCAAAAGTACCACTAACCAACCTATACGTATGCTGAACCGCATTCCCCCTGCTTATTTTTAAAATCCTGAAACAAAGTTATACATTTCTACCAATCAGATTTATGATTTTTGTTTTATAAATGCTGATATTTGACCTCTTTTTATAAACACATGGTATGAGCGATCATAAAATCATCTTCTCAATGGCCGGGGTTAGCAAAATCTACCCGCCCAATAAACAGGTTCTCAAGGATATTTACCTTTCCTTTTTTTATGGAGCCAAAATAGGAGTACTTGGTTTAAACGGTGCCGGAAAATCGAGTTTGCTACGCATTATTGCCGGTATTGATAAAAACTTCAATGGTGAAGTAGTTTTTGACGGAACCTATAAAATAGGGTTTCAGGAACAGGAACCTCAACTGGATGAAACCAAAACCGTGATTGAGGTGGTGCGCGAAGGAGTAAAACATATTACAGACTTGCTGGCTGAATTTGATGACGTAAATAACAAATTAGCTGAACCCATGAGTGATGAAGCCATGAATAAACTGTTAGACAAACAGGCTACCCTCATGGAAAAACTGGAGCAATTGGATGCATGGGAACTTGATAATAAACTTGAAAAAGCCATGGATGCATTGCGCTGCCCTGATGCCGACACTCCTGTTAACATTTTGTCGGGAGGGGAGCGCAGACGCGTAGCCCTGTGCCGTTTGTTATTGAGTAATCCCGATATATTGTTGCTTGACGAACCCACCAATCACCTCGATGCCGAATCGGTTGACTGGCTGGAGCAATATCTTAAAAATTTCCCCGGAACTGTTATTGCTGTAACCCACGACCGTTATTTTCTGGACAATGTTGCCGGATGGATTCTGGAACTTGACCGCGGGGAAGGCATTCCATGGAAAGGAAATTATACCAGCTGGCTGGAACAAAAACAAAAACGACTAGCACAGGAAGAAAAGCAGGAAAGCAAACGGGCCCGAACCCTGGAACGCGAGTTGGAATGGGTTAGAATGGCTCCCAAAGCGCGTCATGCAAAACAAAAAGCCCGTTTAACTGCCTATGAAAAACTATTGGGCGAAGAACAGAAGGACAAAGAACAACAACTTGAAATTTTTATTCCTGCCGGGCCCCGGTTGGGAGATGTGGTTATAGAAGCACAAAACGTTAGTAAATCATATGGCAATAAACTGCTTTATGAAAATCTGAGTTTCTCCCTTCCCAAAGGAGGAATTGTGGGAATCATCGGTCCGAACGGAGTAGGTAAAACCACCTTGTTCCGAATGATGATGGGACTTGAAAAACCCGATACCGGAACATTTAAAGTAGGCGAAACGGTAAAAATTGCTTACGTGGATCAATCGCATAAAGACTTGTTGCCTGAAAAATCGGTTTTCGAAGTTATTTCGGGAGGAACCGAAACCATGCTGGTGGGAGGAAAACAGTTTAATGCACGGGCGTATATCTCAAAGTTTAATTTCAGCGGTACAGATCAAAGTAAAAAAGTGGGTGTATTATCGGGCGGGGAACGTAACCGGGTGCATTTGGCAATGACATTGAAAGAAGGCGGCAACGTATTACTGCTTGACGAACCCACCAACGATATTGACGTAAATACCTTGCGTGCTCTGGAAGAAGCTATTGAAAACTTTGCAGGTTGCGCAGTAGTTATTTCGCACGACCGATGGTTTATCGACCGCATTGCTACCCATATCCTTGCTTTTGAGGGCAACTCTCAGGTATATTTCTTTGAAGGAAATTATAGTGAATACGAAGAGAACAAAAAACAACGCCTAGGCGATACACAACCTCACCGGGTGCGTTTTAAAAACATGCTGAAAGCTTAGTGCTTTTCAATCGCTATAACGGTATGCGGAGTTTTAAGTTGCCGGTCGATATTTTTAAATGTAATAGCGGTAAGATCGCGCACAAGTTGTTCTTTAGTTTCCTTGGTTCCTCCGCGGGTCATGATGCCTATTAAAAATGGTTTTCCGGGGTAATATACTATTCCGAAATGGTGCAGCTGATAACCTTCGCGTAATGCACCTGAGGCATCATGTACATCTCTGATGCCGTATTTATGCGCCACATCTATTGAATCGGGGATTCCGGCCCGAATACCGTTTTTATAAAGCGAATGAGATAACAGGGTAAGTGCCCTTTCCGACATCGCCTTATTCAGGTAGGATGAATTAAACAGGATTCGGAAAATAGAAGCGTAATCTTTTATCCGCACAAAATTGGTGGTATTGGTAGCATTCTTAGGTATCGATAGGTTAAACGCTTTTTCAACGGCAGCCACTTTATCTTCACCAAAATATTTCATTAAAATAAGTGCGGCCGCATTGTCAGAATAATCTACCATCTGCCTTATGAGTTCTTCAATTGAATAATACTGTCCGTCAACCTTTTTAAATCCGGCTTCTTCTGATACACCTTCAAAGTCCTTTCTATTGTAAAGTATTTTTACATCCAGAACTGAAGGGTCCTTTTCTGCCTGTTTATAGGCAGCAATCATTATTGGCAGCTTAAGCAAACTTGCCGGACTAAACTCATCCTTTTCATTTATACCAATCCACATACCGCTGGTGAGGTCGCGGAAATAATAGGAAACATGAATATCGGGCTGTTTGGCTATTACTTTTTCAATATAGGCGTCCAAATCTTTCCTGAACCATTGAAGTTCACGCATAATGAATTCCTTTCCGCAATAATCCATGCAGCCCGATAGCGGGTTTATATGTGTAAAACTGTTTTCCGGTTGCGAAACAGTTGGTGCAATATAAGTGGCTAAATGCTCTTTTTTGTGAAAAATAAGATACCCTATTAACACTCCGACTGCAAGGGCAATCACCGGAATGAACACTGATACCAAATTTTGTTTTCCCTTTTCCCCCAACATAACTTTTTGAAAAAATGCGTGACAAATATCAATAAACTTATTGACAGAATCACTACCTTACATCGTAAAAAACTTCCCGTTTTAGTCCACTTATGTCTTGGGTACATATATGCCTTATAAAAATAGACGCATTCCAAATAAGGGCGAATTATAAATTTTATACCCTGTAATTCAATATATTATATTATTAAGCAAAATTTTGATGCAACCATTTTCACTAAATGGCAAGTAACTGTATTAAATTCGATTTACCTCTTATATTCAAAGTTTTGCAGCCACATATGATGTAAATTCAAACAACCTCTAACGTAAACCGGCCTATGAGACAATTAAAAATCAGCAAACAAATTACCAATCGCGAAAGCCGTTCGCTTGATAAGTACCTGCAGGAAATTGGGGCCGTTCAAATGGTAACTGCCGAAGAGGAAGTAGAACTTGCCCGCAGAATTAAATCGGGTGATAAAGTGGCATTGGAGCGTTTGGTAAATGCCAATCTCAGGTTTGTTGTTTCGGTTTCCAAACAATACCAAAACCAGGGCCTCACTCTTTGTGATTTGATTAACGAAGGAAATCTGGGTTTGATAAAAGCAGCCCAGCGATTTGATGAAACAAGAGGTTTTAAATTTATTTCGTATGCCGTGTGGTGGATTCGTCAATCTATTTTGCAGGCACTGGCCGAACAGGCGCGCATTGTACGCCTTCCGCTAAACAGGGTTGGTGTGCTCAGTAAAATTTCGAAAGCCTACTCGGCCCTTGAGCAGCAATTTGAGCGGGAACCTTCAGCAGCCGAATTAGCTGCCGTATTGGAACTAGACGAAGATGCCGTTGCCGAAACACTTAAAATGTCGGGGCGACATGTTTCGGTTGATGCTCCGATGAAAGATGGAGAAGACAATACTCTTTTGGGGGTGATGGAAAGCGACCACGAACCGGAACCGGATAAAATTTTAATTACTGAATCGTTGTGCAAAGAAATTGACCGCTCACTCTCTACCCTTTCTGAGAGAGAAAGAGAGATTATTTGCCACTATTTTGGTTTATTGGGAAGAACAGAAATGAGTCTGGAAGAAATTGGTGAAAAATTCGGGCTCACCCGCGAAAGGGTGCGTCAAATAAAAGAAAAAGGAATCAGACGATTGAAATTTACTTCGCGCAGCGTGAGGCTGCGTACTTTTCTGGGATAGTTTCGCCAAACCTAAAATCATATTTAACTAAAAATGCCCGCTGAAAAATCAACGGGCATTTTTGTTTTATGATGCTTCCTGTTTTTTATTCAGCTTCCATAAACGGATAACGGTAATCAACAGGCGGTACAAATGTTTCCTTAATCGTGCGGGTACTCACCCAGCGCATCAGATTTTGCATGGCTCCTGCTTTATCGTTGGTGCCGCTGGCTCGTGCGCCCCCGAAAGGCTGCTGCCCTACTACCGCTCCGGTAGGTTTATCGTTGATGTAAAAATTACCCGCAGCATTCCGAAGTTTCCGGGTCGCCAAATCAATAGCATAACGGTCTTGCGCCAGCACTGCACCGGTAAGGGCATAAATCGAAGTTCCGTCAAGCAAATCGAGCGTTTCTTCAAATTTATTTTCGTCATATACATAAACGGTGAGCACCGGACCAAAAAGCTCTTCGCACATGGTGGTGTATTTAGGATTGGAAGTAACAATTACCGTTGGATCAATAAACCATCCCTTGCTTTTATCATAAGTTCCTCCGGCAATTACTTCACAGCTGCTGTCTTTTTTAGCCTCGTCAATATATTTTGCGAGTTTATCAAATGATTTTTCATCAATCACGGCATTCACGAAATTTCTGAAATCCTCGACCGGCCCCACTTTAAATGTTTTTATCTCACTCACCATTTTTGCTTTAATGGTCGGCCACAAATTTGATGGTATATAAGCCCGCGATGCTGCCGAACATTTTTGCCCCTGATATTCGAATGCTCCGCGCAGCAAGGCAGTAGCTACCACATCGGCATTTGCAGAACTGTGTGCGATAACAAAATCCTTTCCTCCTGTTTCGCCCACTATGCGCGGATACGTTTTATACTTATGAATATTATTTCCTATGTTTTTCCAAATATCCTGAAACACTCCGGTTGAACCGGTGAAGTGAATTCCGGCAAAATCGGGGTGATTAAAAATAACCTCTGCAGCCACCGGACCACTTGGGTAAATGAGGTTAATTACTCCATCGGGTACCCCGGCTTCTTTAAAAATTTCCATCAGCACATTAGCCGAATATACCTGCGTGTTACTCGGTTTCCAAACCACCACATTCCCCATCATTGCTGCACTGGTAGGTAAATTGCCGGCAATAGCCGTAAAATTAAAAGGAGTTAAAGCATAAACAAATCCTTCCAGCGGACGGTACTCCAGACGATTCCATATTCCTTTGGCACTTTGAGGCTGATCTTTGTAAATTAAACTCATAAAATGCACATTAAAACGAAGGAAATCGATAATCTCACAGGCACTGTCAATTTCGGCCTGAAATGCATTTTTGCTTTGTGCCAGCATGGTTGCGGCATTCAGTTTGGCACGGTACGGACCGGCAATTAACTCGGCAGCTTTTAAAAAAATAGCGGCCCGTTGTTCCCAGGTTAATGCTTCCCAATCAGGTTTAGCTGCCAGCGCTGCATGAATGGCATCGGTAACATGGCCTGCTTCACTTATATGAAATTTTCCAAGCACATGTTTATGGTCGTGAGGCGGACGAATGTCAACTGTTTTACCACTTCTTATTTCACGCCCTCCGATATACATCGGAATATCGAGTTGTTTGTTTCGGGCCTCGGAAATAGCTTCTTTAAGTGCTTTGCGCTCGGCACTTCCGGGAGCATAGTTTAAAACAGGTTCGTTTTGTGGAATAGGGACATTGAAAAATCCGTTCATATCAATTCGTTTAAATAATCATTTTAAAAAAGTGCAGCAAAGATAAGCTGACGGAGATTACAAAAAATGATTTTAAACAGAAATAACGGCTTATGGCAATCAGCTGACAGGCACAGAAATACTACTGCGTTGGGTAAACGCCAAACAGGTTATCCATTCTTTTTACTATGCTTTAACACTTTGGCTTCAATGTAGAAAATAATCTCTTCGGCAATATTTTTAGCCTGATCCCCTACCCGTTCAATTTTACGTATGGTGGAGAGAATATGTAGTGCTTGCTCGCTATTGGCAGGATTAGCCATAATATACGCAGCAATATTTTTATTAGCTGCCCGGTTTACTTCATCTAAAAACACATCCTGCCTGAAAATACTGCGGGCCAAGGCTGTATTTTCCTGTTCGAACGCATCGGAAATATCGTCCATCATTTTTACTGCGATATCAAACATTTGGGTAAGCCGTGTTTCTTCAAGTAATTTTTTATCAAAAGTATTTTCCGACTCTAATAAAAAACGGGCAATTCCTTCGGCAATATCTCCGGTACGTTCCAGATTACTGTTTATTTTTAATACGGCAAGGATGTACCTGAGGTCAACCGCAACCGGATTATACAATGCCAGAAAGTTTTCGCAGTCGCGGTCAATACTTAACTCTTGGGCATTCACCCGCTTTTCGGTAAGCAATATTTCATGAGCCAAATCTTTATCCAGCTCGTGCAGGGCTTTATTTGCTTTTGCCAATTGCGAATGCACCAGCATAAACATAATAGTTACCTCCCTTTTAAGTGCCTTTAATTCTTCCTCTAAATGTGTCATGTTGTTAGTATTTTTTATCCGAAACGACCGGTAATATAATTTTGAGTTTGCTCCTTCTTAGGATTTATAAAAATAGTTTTTGTTTCATCCAACTCTATCAATTCTCCCAGATAGAAAAACGCAGTATAATCACTTACCCGTGCAGCCTGCTGCATATTATGTGTAACAATGGCAATGGTAAAATCCTTTTTCAACTCATGTATCAGTTCTTCAATTTTTGAGGTGGAGATGGGGTCGAGGGCTGAGGCAGGTTCATCCATAAGCAATACCTGTGGCTCAACGGCCAATGCACGTGCTATGCAAAGCCGCTGTTGTTGCCCACCGGATAAAGCCAGTGCCGATTTTTTCAATACATCTTTCACCTCTCCCCACAATGCAGCTTGTTTCAGACTTTTCTCAACACGTTCTTTAATAAATGATTCATCTCTCACTCCGTTTACACGCAATCCATACGCAATATTTTCGAAAATTGATTTAGGAAACGGATTCGCTTTTTGAAACACCATGCCTACCTTTTTCCTTAATACATCAATATCCATTTTATCTTTATAAATATCTTTCCCGTCAATAAGTACCTCCCCGTTAATCTTCACCCCCGGAATCAAATCGTTCATGCGGTTGAGGGTGCGCAGAAAGGTGGATTTTCCGCATCCCGAAGGACCAATAAGTGCGGTTACCGTTTTGGCAGGCATTGAAAGCGAAATGTTTTTTAGCGCATGGTATTGCCCGTAATATAAATTCAGATTCTTAGACTCAATCATGTTAATTTACTTTCAATTTTTTATTCAGTTTCTTTCTTACAATGGTAGCCGTAATATTTAAAACCAGTACCATCATTATTAAAACCAGGGCTGTTCCGTAAGCCATTCCTCTGCTGGCCTCCACATCGGTTCCACTGGTAGTGATTACATATAAATGATAAGGAAGTGCCATTACCTGATCGAAAATGCCGGATGGAAGTTTAGGAAGAAAATAGGCAGCAACGGTAAATAAAATAGGAGCAGTTTCTCCGGACACTCTACCAACTGATAGAATGAACCCGGTAATGATATTGGGATAGGCCATTGGTAAAACAACTCTTCGAATGGTTTGCAGTTTAGTTGCACCAAGTGCATAACTTCCCTCACGGTAGGTATTATCAATACTTTTTAATGCCTCCTCGGTTGTACGAATTATTACCGGCAGTGAAAGCAATCCCAATGTGAGTGAACCGGCAAGAATACTATCGCCAAAACCAAGCGTATTTACAAATAAACTCATCCCGAATAAGCCAAACACGATGGAAGGAACCCCGGCCAGATTATTTGTCATAAGTTTCATAAATTTCTTAAATGGGCTGGCCTTCATGTACTCGTTCATATAAATCCCTGAGAGCACCCCTAAAGGAAAAGCGAATAACATACTCCCCATTACTAAACATATAGTACCAACAATTGCCGGAAAAATCCCACCTTGTGTCATCCCTTCTTTGGGCATTGAGGTTAGAAACTCCCAACTGATTACTTTCACCCCACGAACTACAATGAAGGAAAGAATGGCCACTAATACCAGTACAATAATCAGACTGAGCAGCCGAAAAATATTAAATGCGATAAACTCTGAAATATTTTTTGTTTTCATCGCTTAATTCTTTTGCCGCCCGAAATAAACTCAACGGTAATATTCACTAATAATGTAATCAAAAACAAAATACATCCAAGCGCAAAAAGTGCTTTATAATGCATCCCACCCTTAGCCGCTTCGCCCAATTCGGCTGCAATGGTAGCAGGTATGGTGCGCATGGGTTGCAAAATGGTATGAGGAATTATAGCAGCATTTCCCGTCACCATAAGTACTGCCATGGTTTCGCCTATGGCCCGACCAATACCCAGAATGACAGCTGCGGTAATCCCGGATGAGGCATAGGGTATAATTACCCTGTAAATGGTTTGCCAGTGAGTTGCTCCCAAAGCCAGACTTGCTTCTTTCATGGAACGGGGAGTGTTACGGATAGAATCTTCAGCTACTGTAATAATAGTTGGAAGAGCCATTATGGCTAAAACAATACTTCCTGCCAAACCGGTTTCGCCAACGGGTAAATTGAATAATTGCTGCACCAAAGGAACAATGACAATTAATCCGAAAAAACCATACACCACCGAAGGAATTCCGGCTAAAAGTTCAACAACTGGCTTCAACATACTTCGAACAGATGGACGCGCAATTTCAGCCATGTAAACTGCGGTGGCTAATCCAAATGGCAAGGCAATTAAGATAGCCAGTAAGCTAACCCATAATGTCCCTAAAAGCAAAGGCAAAATACCGAATTGGGCAGCCGGTTGGGAAGTGGGAAACCATAATTCCCCGCCAAAAAAACCAGATACGGTTACAGGTTCTACCTCAATGATTTTTACTTTATCATTCAGCACCAATTGTTTTTCGGGGATAAACGCCACCATCCCTTTTTGTTTGCCAACCAACTCGCTCACCTTTTCATTAAGCAATTGCATATTGGTATCAACTCCTGCAAGCTCTTCCTCGGTGTAATAATTAAAAATATCGTCTATTCGAAAAAGCAGAATACTGTCGTGTGCGCCTCCAACTTTCTCCCAGTTGGTATATTCCTGATCAAAAATATTCTTCAGTTCATCAGAAGTAAGTTTATTGACAGGATTTGATTTGTTCACCATCAAAACCTGTCCATCTTCAATTGGTTTTTGACCAAAAAGCCCAAACCCTTCCCTGAACAGAAATAAAATAATGAGCAGCACTGTAATTATACTTACGGTGCTGCTGGCAAAAAGAACAGCGTGTGTTGCTTTTTCGATTATTTTTCTCAAAACAATTACTTCAAAGTAATAAATCCTTCCTGTTCAACAATGTGCTGACCTTCGGGCGAAAGAATAAAGTCAATAAATGGCTTTACCAATTTTGCCGAACTGGCAACATAATAAAAAAACAAAGGACGAACAATAGGATATGATTTATCTTTTGCTGTAGCAACTGACGGAGCTACATATTTTTTCCCCTTATCAAAAGAAACCTTGATAGTTTTCACATTCTTTTCAACGTAAGCTAACCCAACATATCCGATGGCTCCTTTGGTTTGGCTAACTGACTGAACAATGGCGCCCGTAGCCGGCATACTCATTACCGAGGGTGCATAATTTTTATTGTTGAGCACATGTTCTTTGAAAAAATCATAAGTACCCGAGCTGCTTTCGCGACCATACACCACAATGGGCATATTCTCTCCGCCTACTTCTTTCCAGTTTTTAATTTTACCTGTAAAAATACCCTCCAGTTGTTCGCGGGTTAACTGACTCACGGTATTGTTTGGATTCACAATTACCGCCAGTGCATCGTAGGCAATAACCGTTTCAACTGATGTTTTTCCGCTCTCGCCCACTTTCATTTTTTCGCTTAGCTTCATCTTGCGCGATGCCATAGCAATATCGGTGGTGTTTTCGATCAAGGCTGAAATTCCAACTCCACTTCCGCCTCCTGTTACCGTAATGCGAGAGCCCTTATTCTTCTTCATAAAGAATTCAGCTTCTTTTTGTGCCAGTGGCAATACAGTGTCGCTTCCTTTTATTTTTTGAGCCTGAATATGTCCAATAGCCGATACCAAAATGGCTACCATTAAAATCATTGTTTTTTTCATGTGTATAGTGAATTTTAAAATTAAAATCTGTATTGAATGCGCAGGGTGTAAACATTATCTTTTTTGTCGGTTGAATAGCTGTTAACGTGTGTGGCTTCATTAATTACACGGTCGTAATACGCCATTAATTTAAGATTGGCCGAAATAAGGTAATTCACTCCATATCCGTAAGTGGTGTATTTTATATCTCCCTGTCCGAATTTTCCGGCTGATGTTATTTCATTTCCTTTCACTTTGGTATTGGGGTCGTACCAGTCGTACTTAAATACTAACTGAAAAGGAGCTTTAGCAATTTTATGAATAAAGTAAAAGTAACCGGCATTAAAACTTCTGATATAAGCATCGGTTGCCGGTTGTACTTCGGGGCTACGGGTTGCATCCAATACCCCCGGTTGTGTTCCGCTCACATATTCTCCCCTCAGGGTAGTTAAACCAAGTTTGGTATCAATTGAAATTTGGGCATCGGCCCCTATGTAATTTCTCTTTGCATACTCTCCGTTATGAACTTTTGAACTGTCTTTTACATAAGCAATATTCCCTGATAAATCGGCACTTATGTCTTTATAAATAACATTGGTAACCTGACGTACCCCACCATTGTAATAAGAAACACCAATTCCGTATTGCACTTTCTCATTTTTTGTGGAGCGGTTATAAATGATCTGCCCCATAAAATCTTTTTTAGAGTCAAACTCCCTGGCAATACCGGTACCGTTAAAAAAACCTCCGTTTATTTTCAACCCATGCAATTTTGATGTGTTGGCAGGCGCCCAGGTTAACATGGCTCCCAGATCACGCTCGTTGGGAAAAAGCATTTGAACAAAACGTGAACGCTCCGGAGTTTCACGAAACTGCGAAGAATAAGCAATCTCATACCCAAACGGACGATTTTGCATACCAACCGTAAACGATAAAGGCTTGTAAAAAGGTAAAGTTACTTTTGTATAAAAATCGCGGACGTTTACGGCAAACGAGGTGGTGGGGTTGGTAGGCGTTGGATCTATGACATCAATTTGCAACACATACTGCGCATTATTGCTTTCATGAGTGAATTTTATACGTCCTCTTCGTAAAATCATGCGGTTATCGGATCCCGGAGCAAAATTTCCGCCTGCAACACCGGCAGCTCCTAACGTATCTGTTCGTTGGTACTGCGCCTGAATCCACCCATTAATCTTAATTTTTTTAAGGAATTCTACTTCCGATTTTAACTGATTCAAAGTGCGGATGTAGCTTTCCAATGTGGTGTCGGCCGGTGAGTTTTCCTGTGCAAAGGAAACGCCTGCACTCATCAACACCAGCATAATGAACATGAACAATTTGTTAAATCTCATAAACATTTGGTTTGTAAATTATATGGGGCAAAGGTCTTAACAAATTGTGACCACAGTTTTAACGGAATGTTAAGCTAATGTTAACCTTTACCTTTAGTTAACACTAATCTGCCAAGGTGAATTAATTGTAAACAAATAGTTAATCGATTGATTGCAAGATGAAAGTGTGACAAATCAGTGAAAGACCGAGCGCTGGGTTAAGAAAACAGCAATTACTCTAATGAGGATTTTTGAACGTAACGGACCAATTCTTCCGAAATAAGCCGGTTAAAATTAGAGGTGGGATGCCCGTCAACCGGAATAAAGAAATTCCCGATATCATCATTGTTCTTAAGATTCCGTTGCATGATATCTTTCGTCCAGATAACCGGAACCTGATTTTTTGAAGTGTACTCTTTTATAAAGTTTTCCCTCCAGTTCTCACCTTGTGGAGTGATAAAATCATCATAACATGAGAAGACCAAAAAAACATAATCGCATTTTGATGACTTTAATTTAGCCAGCGCTTTATCCAGAATCAGGGTATTGAGAGCTATTTTTTCCTCAGAATTGGAAATCTTAAACCTTTGTATTTTCTTATGAAGCCTGAGCAACCGGTCACCCTCAACCTGCATATATAACAGCTTCCGCCACAAATACGAAGTTGGGCCGGGACTGTTGTTTGCCACAAACTGCGAAGGTGTTTGCTTTAGATGTTCGGTATGCAACACGAGCGAATCATTTCCAATGGTATAATAAGGTTTAGATGAATCGCGAAACGGAAGAATACTCCGGTCGAGGTCAAATGTAAGAAAGGCAAAAACCACAAATGGTTTATTATACCGATCAACCGTTTGCGACATGAGCAATTGAATCTGGTCAACCCCGAACCCGCCTGTTCCGAAATTCAACAAATGGTGCTTTTGTGAAAATGAACTATCGGCATTTAAAAACTCATCAAAGCAAATGGTACTGTCAACACAACTCGAAAAAGAATCGCCATAAAGCAGCACAGGTCTCTTCTCCCCTAGTGTTTTGTCTTCGTTATGTTCGAATGTGAGGCCATTATATCTGGGAGTAACCCAGCCCAAAAGAGGTATTGATGAAGCCGGGAGATATCCGTTTAAATTCCATTTGGTTAGAAGATACCAGTAAATATATTCCGAATTCCAGTCGGCATAATCCCCCGGATTGCGCAGGTTGGCAAATTTTTTATTATTTCCAAAAATCATCCAGCGAAAAGCAAATTCAGCAGTTCCAAGACACAGCAGTAGCGACACCATAAAAACTGCCGTGTTGATCAGAGCGTTTTTAAAGTTTATTTTCATAGATTAGTTTGTTAACCACGAAGGGGGCCCTGCTGCCAGTACAATTGCTTCTCCGGTTACCGGATGTATAAACGAAAGTTCGGCTGACTGCAGGCGGATGGCATGTTCAGGCAGGGATTTATCTGAGCCGTATTTGGTATCTCCTATTATCGGACAACCCAAAGCCGCCAATTGAGCGCGTATCTGATGTTTGCGCCCGGTAAGTAATTTTATTTTCAAAACAGTACTGTTTTTTTTATGCATCAGCACTTCATATTCAAGTTGAGCCTTTTGCGTACCCGGAGCTTCGTTAATAAACGCCTTGGTAAAGTTTCGCTTTTCATCCCGCTTCAGGTAGTGGGTAATTAATCCGGTTTCATCATCCGGAGCACCATGCACATTGGCGATGTACCATTTATGTACCTCCCTATCGTGAAACAGCTTGTTCATCCGCTCAAGTGCCTTGCTGGTGCGGGCAAATAACACTACTCCGCTCACAGGCATATCCAACCGGTGAATAACTCCCAGAAAAACATCTCCCGGCTTTTGGTATTTGTTTTTGATGTATTGTTTCACTTCTTCTTCCAAACTTACGGGCTTGCCCGGTTCGGGCTGCACAGATTGACCGCTGCGTTTTTCAACCGCAATCAAATGGTTATCTTCAAACAGAACTTTCAAGTTAATACTGCTCCTTTTTATTGGGGAAATCCCCGCTTTTTACATCATCCACGTATTGCTCAACGGCCTTCTTAATTTCATCAAACAGATTAAGGTACCTGCGCAAAAACTTAGGAGAAAAATCTTTATTTATTCCAAGCATATCGTGGCTCACCAATACCTGTCCGGCTACATGTGGTCCCGCTCCTATACCAATCACCGGAATCTGAATGGAATCCTGTACTCTTTTGGCAAGTGTGGCGGGAATTTTTTCAAGTACCAGCGCAAAACAACCGGCATCTTCCAGGGTTTTTGCATCACGTACTAATTTTTCGGCTTCAGCTTCTTCTTTTGCACGCACTTCATAGGTGCCAAATTTATAAATGCTTTGAGGAGTTAACCCCAGATGTCCCATTACCGGAATACCCGCAGTTAAAATGCGCTTGATTGACTCTACTACTTCTTCCCCACCTTCTAATTTTACGGCATGAGCCTCGGCTTCTTTCATAATGCGAATGGAAGAATTAAGGGCCTCTTTCGAGTTTCCCTGATAAGAACCAAAAGGCAAATCAACCACTACCAAAGCCCGGTCTACCGCCTTAATAACCGCTGCGGCATGCGAAATCATCTCATCCAGCGTGATGGGCAACGTAGTTTCGTGCCCGTGCATCACATTACTGGCCGAATCGCCCACAAGCAATACATCGATGCGGGCTTCATCAAAAATTTTGGCCATGCTGAAATCGTAGGCCGTGAGCATGGAAATTTTTTCACCGCGCATTTTCATTTCCTGCAACACATGCGTGGTTACTTTTTTAACTTCCTTGTGAGTTTGGGTAGACATAAAACAATTGTTTAATGCAGCGAAGTTAGCTGTTTTTAAGCAGGAGCAAATTTTTTACGGTTTTTGTGCCCTGCAAGCTTCCAATTGTCTCCGCAATTCTTCTACCTGCTTTTCAAGTAAAATCATCCGTTGCTCATCGGTAAGAACCGAACTATTTGGGACAGTGGCATTTTGTTTAACCGAACCATCGGCCTGTTTTAATACAGGCACAGCCTTTTTTAAGATGGTAAACGATTCGAAATTCACATACGAATTGGCTGCCACATACAACCCAACGGAGCCGCTTTTAAAATTTTCGTTGGTAAAACTAAAGGCAGGATAACTGTTAAAATACACATCATAATTTCCGCTGTCACCTTTTATCTCGATGGTATTGGCTGCTTTTCCTCCCTTTAGCAGGGAAGATTTTTCCCAACCGAGTTCATTGCCTCCGCTCAGGTATATTTTATCGTCCCCCCTTTTGCTCCAAAGCCGGTATTGCTTATTGGCATTTACCTCAAGCACCATCATATTCAACAATCCCGCATCTGCCATAAATACTACTCCGGCCGATTGATTTTTATTAGTGTGAGCATCCAGTGTCAGTTGAACGGTGAGATCAAAATTATCTAAAACAGGAATAAAGGAATTAAAATAAAACTCCCCCGTTTCGGTATTATGGCGCTTTATACAGTACCTTCCTTCACTTAGTATGCAAAACTTATCGGCATTGCTGTTTTGCTCCCATCGCAGTTCATTATTATCAAACGTTTCGGCAATAACCTCTTTGCTAAAATCGACCATGACGGATTGAGCCCATGCAACCCTTACAGGGCTAAACAGGACTATGCACACACAAGCAATGATTTCTTTAATCCGCATGAATAAAAAAAATAAGGCACATCAAAGTTTCCGATTAAGGATTAAATTTGCCGCCATGTTTAAACACAGCCTGTGGGCAACCGGCACAACAGTGTTGCTTATTTTGTTCAGTATTTCATGCTCTACCAAGCTTGATATCAATGCTCCTTACAAAGCAACAGCTGTGGTTTACGGTTTATTGGATATTAATCAGCCCCGACAGTACATTCGAATTATGAAAACCTTTCAGAATGGAAGCGGCAATGCCTATGACTACGCAAAAATTACCGATTCACTTTATTTCAAAAACATTACGGTAAAACTTATTAATGTGGTCAATGGCAGTGAGATTATTCTGAAAAAGGACAACTCCATTCCGATGAAGCCCGGAACTTTTGCCAGTGACAGCAACTTTATTTACTATACCGATGTGCCGCTCGATAAATACTCGGCTTACAACCTGCTCATTACCGATAATGACACCAAAGAAACCTTTCAGAATGAAAATCCGGTAAGCCTGGTTGACTCCATCTCCTGGAAAAACCCCTCGCGTTCACTTTTACTTCCGTTTGAGGTAAAGTCGAAAACCCTGAACGGACAGGATCAATATTACCCCGTAAGCTGGAAATCGGCTGCTTATGCCTATGCCTGCGATTTAATGGCCCGTATTCACTACACCGATTATATGCTGAACGCTCAGGGACAGATTATTGATTCGGTTCAACAGGTGCTCGACTGGTCAATCGAACCGTATATTCCCACTCCCAATCGAAGCGGTGGCGATGTCCTGTCGAAAAACATTATGCAAAACGACTTTTTCAATTTTCTGCTGGCCAATATCCCCGTAAAATCAAATGTGAAACGCAGGGCTTATTCGCTGGACTTCAGAGTTTCGAGCTCATCCGAAGAACTTTCGACCTATGTTTTGCTCAATGCCCCAAGTTTTGGAGTTGTACAAAAAAATGTAACTTATACCAATATCAAAAATGGGCTCGGCATTTTCAGCAGCCGCAACATGAATGAAATTAATGGTATTCCATTTTCGTCCAATATGCAATCCATTATGGCCAATGCCGCCCCGCTTAAAGGGCTCAAATTCTTCTAGGATCCTGCCTTTTTGACACCACAATTTTTTCCGTCCTCTTTTTATTTCCTGACATTACCTGCTGTTTTTGGCAGAAAATTCCTTTGGCAAGCGGCTTGATAAGCTCAGGACACAACGAACAAAGAAACTTTAACAATTATGGGAAAAATAATAGGAATTGACTTAGGAACCACTAACAGCTGCGTATCCGTGATGGAAGGAAACGAGCCGGTGGTGATTGCCAACAGCGAAGGAAAAAGAACAACCCCTTCTATTGTGGCATTTATGAAAGATGGTGAACGCAAAGTGGGTGACCCTGCCAAACGTCAGGCGATAACCAACCCCAAAAACACCATTTTCTCCATTAAACGTTTTATGGGTAACAATTTCGATCAGGTAACTGCCGAAATTAAACGCGTACCGTACAAGGTTGACAAAGGCGACAACAATACCCCACGGGTAAATATTGACGGACGCCTCTTTACACCACAGGAAATCTCGGCTATGATTCTTCAGAAAATGAAAAAAACTGCCGAAGATTATCTGGGACAAGAGGTAACCGAAGCCGTAATTACCGTGCCTGCTTATTTTAATGATGCCCAGCGTCAGGCTACCAAAGAGGCCGGAGAAATTGCAGGACTCACTGTAAAAAGGATTATAAACGAACCTACCGCTGCCGCTTTGGCCTACGGTATGGATAAAAAACACAAAGACCAGAAAATTGTGGTGTTTGACTGCGGTGGTGGTACACATGACGTATCGGTACTTGATTTAGGTGATGGCGTATTCGAAGTAAAATCAACAGATGGAGATACCCACCTGGGTGGTGACGACTTTGACCAGAAAATTATTGACTGGCTGGTTCAGGAATTTAAAGATGAAAACAGCGGACTTGACCTGAGCAAGGACCCAATGGCATTGCAACGCTTAAAAGAAGCTGCCGAAAAAGCCAAGATAGAATTATCAAGCACCACCTCAACCGAAATCAACCTGCCATACATTATGCCGGTTGACGGAATTCCAAAACACCTGGTGCGCTCGCTAAGCCGTGCCAAATTTGAGCAATTGGTTGACGATTTAATTCAGCGCACCATTGCCCCATGTAAATCGGCTTTAGAAAATGCAGGTTACAAAACCTCTGATATTGATGAAATCATTTTGGTGGGTGGTTCAACCCGTATCCCGGCCATACAGGCTGCTGTAGAAAAATTCTTCGGTAAAGCACCTAACAAAGGCGTGAACCCGGATGAAGTAGTAGCTATTGGTGCCTCTATTCAGGGCGGTGTACTCACCGGTGAAGTGAAAGATGTGTTGTTGCTTGATGTAACTCCACTCTCGCTTGGAATTGAAACGATGGGCGGTGTAATGACCCGACTGATTGAATCCAACACCACCATCCCTACCAAAAAGAGTGAAACTTTCTCTACTGCCAGCGATAACCAGCCATCGGTAGAAATACATGTGTTACAAGGCGAGCGCCCCATGGCCCGCGACAACCGCACCATAGGTCGTTTTCACTTAGACGGTATTCCACCTGCTCCACGCGGTGTGCCACAGGTAGAAGTTACTTTTGATATTGATGCCAACGGTATTTTGCACGTAAGCGCTAAAGACAAGGGCACCGGTAAAGAGCAAAAAATACGCATTGAATCTTCGAGCGGACTGAGCAAGGAAGAGATTGAGAAAATGAAAAAAGAAGCCGAAGCCAATGCCGAAACCGACCGCAAAGCCAAAGAAGAAGTTGAAAAACTGAACACAGCTGATGCGCTTGTTTTCTCTACCGAAAAACAACTGAAAGAGTACGGAGAAAAAATACCGGCCGATAAAAAGACCGCTATTGAAGAAGCAAAAGAAGTGTTGAAAAAAGCACATGCCGATAAAAACTTTGCCGAGATAGATGCGGCTTCCGAAAAGCTGAATGCTGCATGGGCTGCTGCTTCGGAAGATTTGTACAAAGCCACTCAGGAGCAACAGGCCAATAATACCAACCCGAATGATGGTGGCAACACCGGGGGCGGTGATAAAACAGCCGATGTGCAGGATGTGGATTTTGAAGAGGTGAAGTAAAACTTCGAAGGTATAATTACAAAAGCCCCGCAAGGAAACTTGCGGGGCTTTTGTTTTTGAGTAAATTTGATAACCCAACTATATAAAATTTTATGAACGATATCAATGATGCTCAATTATCCAAACTCTTGGCACTGGAAAAGAAAGTAGTTGACTTTAGAAAAGAAATAAACTACTGGGGCGGTGCTGATTTCGGTGGAGAAAAACACCACCCGGGGGGCTTTTATGGGCCTTTGATAATTTCCTTTTTGTACTTACATAGAAAAGTAAAATCAAAAGAAGTACTCAACGGACTTTATGTGACGCATAAAGATCTTTTTAATTATAGTGATTTTTCAAGACTTGATAGTGGCAATTATCGATTCAATTACATGATTTATACTCAAATCGGGATGCTAAGAAAGAAGGGATTAATTCGAGCAACAACAATTAAAAACAAGAAATCTGATGAATTAGAACTTACTGAAAAAGGGGTAGCTGAAGCACGAAAAATAATTGCTAAAAGAATAAATGAAAAAATGGGGACATCCAAATAGCATTCCCCTCGCTAAGCGTAGTTTGCAACTACGCTTCATCCAAACAAAGCACAGCCGTCAATCGGTTTTCATCATCCTCTTTACAGCAACACCATTTTGGTTGATGATTTTTACAAAATAAATTCCCGTGGGTAGATGCTGAATATCTATAACGGTTTGCTGTAGCGAGGTAAACCGGTTAATCAAAACTTTTCCGTTTAAATCCATCACATCAATTGTTGACGGGGCCTCTTGCGTTGTAATAACAATTTGATCATTTGCAGGGTTGGGGTATAAAACCAAGTGTTCCGTTACAGGTCTCTTTTCTTGTGCACCCGCAGGGAAATCGCCCAAACCTGCATCCAGCCACACTACATTACCAGCGGTATCGGTTTTGATGAGAAAAGGAAGAGACTCATAAGGAAACATGCCCACCTGATAGTGGCCGGCAATGATTAGGCCGCTGTCCTTGGTTGTTTTCACAACATCCACTAACCACGACCTAACATCAAAACTTTTATACTCTTTTGAATTGGCCTTAATAATACTGTCAGTAATAGTAACGCGGTTTATAAGCCCCCAATTCTCATTGAAAATGCAAATAGCAAATCCTCTCGTGTAGTTGCTGCCTACACTTGGTTCCGATGAAATTACGTGTTCTAATGTTGCTAAACCATTTTTTATTCTGGTGAGAAATGTAAAAAAATAATACCCCCCTTTGTATTTATTTAAGAGTGTAGTGTCCATATCATTAACCAGTAATTCATTGAGGTTATTATCTAACTTTATAGTTTTGTACTGATTATAACTAAGGGTAGCTGTACTATCCGTACGGGTTAAAAAATGTAACTCATAGCCCCCACTAGTCAATGGCATTAATCCATCATAAAAAATAAGGCCATCTTTCTGATAGTATTTGTAAACACTTTGGGTAATCCCCAGCAAATTACTTTTGATTAATATTAAAGTGTCATAAAACAGATTGTCCCCTTGTCCGTCTATAGGGCTAAAAATAAAATATTCTTCTCTAACCTCCCTAATGTACAATGATTTCATAACAGGGTATTGAACAATCGACATCGAATCAATAAACCCGTTAGCATTAAATTTCAAAATACGTCCGTTTTGTTTTACGCTAATATATTGCCCCCCCCTCAACCGGCCATAATTTTAAATCCCCATCATTGTTGGGGGTAGTAAACTGCCACATCAATTTCAATTGTGGATTAAACAATCCCACTTTGCTATAGCGGGTGCCTGCTGAATCGTAACGCGCCCCGGCATAGTAATAATCACCGGGTAGGTATTCACCAAACGTACTAACCGGAAAAGAGCGGTGAAAAGGAATTTGCTTGGCATCTCGGCTTACGTCAAAATAACGGCCATCGGGCGGGTAGGGCACGGGTGAACCTATTTGCCCTGCGCGGGTAAACACACGGTACGTAGAGTCTTCTAACTGAAATACATTATACACCTGCGAAGGTTGCACATCTATTTTTACGGCAAACATCACAAAAGGCTGCTGGGCCTGGGCCGTTACAAAAATCCACATAAGAAAAATGAAAAAACACAAGTGTTTCATATCGGTTTATTGCCCTTATCCACGGCACAGCCGTCAATCGGTTTTCATCATTCTCTTTACAGCAACACCATTTTGGTTGATGATTTTTACAAAATAAATTCCGGAGGGCAGATGCTGAATATCTATAACGGTTTGCTGTAGCGTGGTAAACCGGTTAATCAAAACTTTTCCGTTTAAATCCATCACATCAATTGTTGACGGGGCCTCTTGCGTTGTAATAACAATTTGATCATTTGCAGGGTTGGGGTATAAAACCAAGTATTCCGTTACAGGTCTCTTTTCTTGCGTACCCGCAGGAAAATCTCCCAAACCTGCATCCAGCCACACCACATTGCCTGCAGTATCTGTTTTGATGAGAAAGGGAAGCGTTTCGTAAGAAAACATGCCTACCTTATAATTACCGGCTATAATAACTCCGCTGTCTTTAGTTGTTTTCATTACATCTACTATCCAGGGTCGTGTATCAAAACTCTTATACTCTTTTGAATTGGCTTTGATAATGCTATCGGTGATATAGGTTTGCCGTTGTAATTCCCAATTGTCGTTGAATACGTCAATAATAAAACCATTGCTGGGTTTACCATCGGGATATCGGGGCTGTTCCAGTCTGACAAATCCGTGCTTTAATCTGGCATCAACAAAAGTAAAATAGTAACCATCCATATAGTATTTATTTACCAAAGCCGTGTCCAATTCTTTTACCTGCACCTCCTGCAAATTGCTATCGAGTGTAATGATTTTGTAATTAAAATAGCTTAAGGCAGGAGTACTATCTACACGGGTTAAAAAACGTAACTCATAACCTCTACCGTTCGGTAATGGCTCAAACCTGCTGTAAAATATCAATCCATCTTTCTGGTAGTATTTATAAGTACCTTTAGTCACACCTTCCAAGTTACTTTTTATTAAAATGAGCGTATCATGAAAAAGATTTTTCCATTGTGCTTCCCATGGACTGAAAACAAAATGTTTTTCGCCAAACGCCCGGACAAATAACCATTGCATACCAGAATATTGTACGCTGGCCAAGGAATCTATAAACCCATTCTTATTAAATTTCAGGATACGCCCGTTTTGTTTTACACTGATGTATTGATTGCTATCAACAGGCCATAATTTTAAGTCCACATCATTATTGGGAGTTCTAAAATCCCAAAGCAATTTTAATTGCGTATCAAATAACCCCAGTTTACTATAACGGGTACCGGCCGAATCATAACGCAACCCGGTGTAATAATAATCACCGGGCAGGTATTCGCCCAGCGTATTTACCGGAAACTTGCGGTGAAAAGGTATTTGTTTGGCATCGCGACTTACGTCAAAAAACAAACCATCGGGCGGGTAAGGTACGGGTGAACCGATTTGCCCTGCACGGGTAAATACCCGGTAGGTGGAATCTTCTAACTGAAACACATTATATACCTGCGAAGGTTGCATGTCTATCTTTACCGCAAACATCACAAAAGGCTGCTGGGCTTGGGCAAAAAATCCCAAACACAGCAGCGTACCAAGAAGAATAAATTTACCTTTCACTGTTTAATAAATTTACTTTTAAGCATTATCCCATCAGATCCGGTTATATTTACCACATACCATCCTGCAGGCAGCATACTTATATCCACCTGCCGAAGTTGCAGAGCGGTTAATGTTCCCTGCCAAACGGTTTTGCCTACCATGTCGGTAAAACTAACATGAATAAGGGCTTCATCAGGAAGTGGTTGGCTGAATACGATTACTGCGCTCTCTGATAGGTTAGGATTCGGATAGATGAATACCCGTGCTTCCGATTCGCCAACCTTGTCCGTTTGAGGTAAATGAAACTGAAAAGCCGTTTCGCCAAACCAATGGTAAACACATTTACCACAAAGGTTACCTATAAGGGCAAAGTTGGTCGCATTCACCGTTTCATCTTTGGGTACGTGGACGGCCGAATTCGTGGTGTTGTTGGAGAAATTGTTGGCAAAAGTGGAGGTATTGGCTGTTTCAGTAATGTTGTATTGACTGATGCGCTGCAGGAATTCGTACATAAAATACCCAAAACCGTTAAATTTTTTATTACCGGGGTCAACGCCACTTACATTGTAATAGGCATTGGAGGGATACCCGTCCATCCACTTGTTTTCTACATCAATCAGCGTGCGCATTTCACCGGAGTTGTTATTATCGCGGGCGGTAAGCCATATCCCAAGGAAATTGTCAGGCACATCCTCCCCCGACCAGTACTGCCAGGGTTCGCTTAAGTCCACAGAACGCTGATAGGCTTCAACCGAAAATAAAGGATAAATATTGATGGGACGGGTTTGCCCGAAAGTGGCCGTACGGAAAGCATAATCGGGCCTGTGAAAAGGAATACTGCCATCGCCATAAATCTGGGTACTGGTGGTGGTAGTGTAATAAAGGGAGAAGATATTGGAGAGTTTAAACCCTTCTTTTACCCCGGCTGCGTTTTCTATTTCTTCCACCCTGTCAATAATAGCCGGTTGGTCTGTACTACTGCTCCAGTCTTCATCATTTATATGGTTCCAAACCCCAGGCGACACTTGATCCCACATCATTCTATGCATATACCCATAGTACCCGAACACATCCACCATGTTCCGATCATAATAAGGCAAATCTAACATTCTTTTTAAACCGGCCAGGTGGGGATCGAACAAGTAGGTTCTAAAATTGGCTTCCCTTGTTGCTGCGTTAACGTCAGATCGCACATAACGAATCAAATTCCCATTGGCATCTTTATCCACATCATTCCAAAACTCATCTTCCATCATCACCGTATTTATTTTACCCGTGTTACTGTAATTATATTGAGAAAAATCCGCCTTCACCTGATTGAAATTGGTGACATTTTCATAAAACTTCCAGTTGTTAAAGGTGTAGTTGTTACCCCCGGCAATTACTCCCACCAATTCAACACCGTAATCGCGTTTGGCACGGGTAATAAACTGGTTTAGGCGATAAGTCATATATTTTTGAATAGTCATGCTTGTGGGTAACCCGGTAATATTGATACCAGTTACTGTTACATACTCATTGGGTAAATCAGGCCCTGTTCGTACAAACAGGTATCCGGCACTATAGAATAATAATTGGTTAATACCATGTTTCTGGCAAAAGTCAAGCAGTTTAGTTTCATTATCATCATTTCCGATAATACCCGTATAGTGATTTGCATTGTAATTGCTACCGGAATTGGTAATGTCAGTTACCGGAATAGAATTCGTGTTTAAATGGTCAGGATTATTGGGATAAGAGGTACACCACTTACAAATGTAAAAATTACTTCGGATGCCGGTAAACATATCGCGCACCATCAGGATACGTTTCATGGAGCAGTCGAGCTGTACTGTTTCAAGCCAATAATTAGGTAAAGATCCATCAGGATAACTAGGGTAATTGCATACCCATTTGGCAAGGTTAGCTCTGGTAAGATACAAATTACCGGATGTGGTAATCCCAAAACTGTTGTTGTAACCTACCGTATAGAGTTCACTGCCCCGTAAAAACGAATGATAACCAATATCTGTACCTTCACCACCGTATCTTAGTTCCTTATGTAGCGTACCATCTTCTTCAATAAAGCACTGCCACATATCCTTATCACCCTCACCGGTTGATTCCGTAAAGCCGGTAGCTACCATAGAACCGGAAAAATTGATAATATGATAAAATACGTCAGTCTCATCTCCACCATAATCATAAGAATAAATAACCTCTCCTTTGGTATTGGTTTTTAACAGTAATCCATTTACGTCATTACCTGTGCTGGTTAACTGTCCGGCAACATATAAACTGCCCGAATAAAATGCAAGCGAGTAAAATTCAGTATTCCCTAAAGTTGGATAGGAAAAATACCCTCCGGCATTTCCGTTAAAACCCAAGGAAGCTACGAACCCTATTGTATTAGAAGACCCTGTTGGAAACTCTGTACCACATATTACCAGAGAATCACCTGATCCAGGAATGGTATCGACCACATTGAGGATGGCAATAGCCTTTCCCTGCTGAATACCTGTTCCTCCTATAGAAGTTGTCCATTGTTGAGTCCCGGTAGCATTTATTTTCAGCACCACCGCATCTTCATCTGATGAGGAAAGTACTTTAGTCCCTACCAATGCAAAGTTTGGACTACCACTCCCCGGAAATTGAATAATACTTTCCGCTTTTTCATCGTAGTTGGTTCCGTAAGTTTGTTCCCAGTTGATTACACCCGCATCGGTAAAAGAGGCAACATATATATCCTTCCCACCCATACCCGAACTAGCTGTATAACCGGCCAAAACATAATTTCCGTTTCTATCCCGAATCAATGAAAGAGCTTCATCATCCTGAGCCCCGCCAAGCGTTTTAGTCCATAGAGTATCCCCAAGTGAATCAGTTTTAATTATCAGAATGTCCCTGTTAGTAGAAGTCACCTGCTTGAAGCCAACCATAATGACTGAATGATCCAGTTTTACATAGACAGCCTTTCCTCCTTCATCAGTTTCCCCTCCATAACCCTGTTCAAAATACCCATCCTGTGCAAATGAGCGGATAGAAGTTGCCAAGCAAATAACTACTGTGATTACAAAAGGCAGTAATTTGTTTTTCATGAGGTAATTCAAAAATGTTTTCATAAAAAGTTGTGATTAAAATTTATTAAAGGTTTTTTAAAAATAGGCAAAAGACATGATACTCATTTAACAACATACAATGCTACGAATTTACATCCAATAAAACAAGACCGAATATCTACATAACCTCAGAAAGCGTATTTATCCGCTTTGTTCATAAGACCTCTTCCCGGCCATGGGTTTTAGGTGCAAAGTTGTAACACTGCCTTTCTTCATTTAACTAAAAACATATTACTGCTTACCTAGTTGCTTCCTTCACTAAATCTTTGTTATTTTGAAATAAAAAAGCATGATCAGTGCAGCCATACCCTCAAATGAAAAGGAACGACTTGATGCATTAAGGCGCTACGAAATTCTTGACACGGATGCGGAGATAGACCTGGAGGAAATTGTGCAACTGGCATCGGCCATTTACCAAACACCTATTTCCCTTGTTTCACTAATTGATGAAAACCGGCAATGGTTTAAAGCCCGTTTAGGATTGGATGTGCCCGAAACCAACAGAGATGTGGCATTTTGCTCGCATGTGTTGCTGGAAGAAGATATGATGGTGGTGGAAAATGCCCTTGAAGACAAACGTTTTTTTGATAACCCATTGGTAACATCTGACCCCAATATTCGCTTTTATGCCGGAGCCCCATTAATAACCAGCGATGGGTTTAAACTGGGTACGTTATGTATTATCGACAAACAACCCCACAAACTAACCGAACAGCAGAAGTTTGCATTGAAAACCCTGAGCAAACAAGTGATTAAACATTTTGAGCTTTCCCTTCAAAACAAAAAACTGGCTCAGTTAAACGAATTACAAAACCGGCTGCTTTCAATCCTCTCACATGATATGAGGAACCCCTTAGTTGGTATTGATGGACTCTTAACCATGATGACCGAAGGCGACATAAGTAAAGAAGATTTTCAGGATATCATAGTTGATGCATCAGGACAGGTAAAAATGGTTTTAACCCTTTTGAACGACATGATGGATTGGGCAAAAGGTGCCGGCCATACCCAACTAAACAAAATCACGTTCAACCTTAACCATACGGCAAAAAAATGCTTAAGTGTGGTGAATCCTATGGCTGAAAATAAAAACCTCACGCTTGTCAATCATATTCCGGATGATTTTAGTATAAATGCCGATGAAGCCATGGTGCAGTTTATCCTTAGAAATTTGCTTACCAATGCCATTAAATTTACCGCCACCGGCAGTATTGAAATTACAGCAGTTTCCAACCCTTATGATTGGGAAATAACGGTAACCGATACCGGAATAGGAATGACCGGGGAACATATAAGCAAATTGCTGAACACTGAAAACAGGTACACCACGCAGGGAACACAAAAAGAGAAAGGAACTGGCCTGGGTTTGCTGCTATCTAATGAGTTCATCGTTAAACACCAGGGCAACTTAACCATTACGAGTAATCCGGGACAGGGCTCAGCCTTCTCGTTTACATTAAAAAAATAAACCCTTCGCTTCAGTTCAATCCGTTTTAGACTTTTTTACTCGGATACACAGGCACTTTGTTGGCCAATACGGTTCTAATTGTTGCGTTTGTTTGGAGGCGCATCCGCCACTTAAAATAAATATCTTGTTTATCAAATATTTATCCCTACCTTTGACCCACAAATTTTAATAACACAATACAATGCAAGAAGGAACAGTGAAGTTTTTCAACGAAACGAAAGGCTTCGGATTTATCACCCCTAAAAATGGCGGTGAAGACATTTTCGTACATTCATCAGGTTTAATCGACCGCATTCGTGAGAATGACAGTGTACAATTTGAAACAGAAAGAGGTAAAAAAGGAATCAACGCTGTTAGAGTTCAAACAGTTCGTTAATACTTAAACTCATTTTTTCAAAAAAGGCATTTCAGCAATGAGATGCCTTTTTTATTTTCCTTCAGTTTCACTCCTCTTGTGTATTGTGCACGGCCTGCCCCATAATAAGTTCACGTTTAAATAACTCGCGGCCATCCATTACCAGCTGAATAAAATAGCGCCCGTTAAGTGCCGTTTCGGTTGTAATATCGTAGTTGCTGTTATAACTTCCTTTATCCAACCATTGGTTATCTATCAGTTTGCTCACCACATTTCCGGTAGCATCGTATAAAATAAGGCTCACCTGCCTGCGGTAGTCGAGTGTAAATCCGAAATGAAAAATGGTTTTGTGGGTTTCTACTCTGCGGCTGCTCTGTTGCACGGGCGCCTGTTGTATGGTTTTGGGAATTCCCGGAAGTTTGGAAATAAAATTACGCAACAATTTTGTTCGCATACTGTCGCGGCAATGAATGGTTGACGGGTGATTTTTATCGGCTACACACCATACAGCCGCTTGTCCGTCTTGATCCTGAAACTGCTGACGAGCAATAAACCCGGCCATTTTAATGAGGTTGCTATCCGAAATAAATAATTTACCAAACAAAGTTCCCTTTCGCGGACTTGCATCACTATGCTCACTGCACATGGCATACACCGTTTTTCTCTGAGAAGCATTTGGAGCCAGCGCAAAAACACATTTTTGCGTTAGCAACATATTCTGCACCCCCGGGTCATCCGGAATCATCATCAGCCCGCTTTCAAGAATAACTGTTAAAGGCTTGTTCGTTAAATTCTGTAAACACACCTCCACACATTTTCCATAATGCGAACTTTGATTTAGCCCGGCAACCTGCCCCTTACCCGTTGCCGAGAATTTAACCTGTTTTTGTTTAATGGCCTTTTCAATGGCCACCGGGTTTGAAGCCCTTAGGGTGAATACCATCAAAATCAACAGTAGCACACCGGAGATCTTTACACTTTTCATAACATCAATATTTAGGTTGAACGGAAAGTGTAAAAATGGTTACATACCTGAGGGTTTTATCTTTAAACGAAGAAAAGATGATTAACGTATACGCTAAATACCTGCTGCAAAAGAGGAGTTTTAATTGTAAACACCTGTGGAAATTCCATTGTAAGGCAAGGTTGATGAAATAAATAGCTTTGCCCTTCGGTATGGAACAAATTCCTTTGTGGTTATGGGGGGTATTAGGGCTGTTGGTAGCAGCTTTGGTGGTTCAGTTATATTATTACCTGACCGTTTTTGGTAAAGTTGCCTTTTATCAACCTCCCGGCCGAGGATATTTCGAAACACCCGAAGTATCGGTGATTATTGCCGCGCGCAATGAATCCAAAAATTTAATTGAGTATCTTCCGGCTATACTTCAGCAGGATTATCCCAATTATGAGGTGGTGGTGGTAAATGACGGTAGCTGGGACAATAGCCTTGAGGTATTGGAAAGCTTAGAGAAAGAATATCCGCACCTTAAAATTGTTGACTACAAAGAGCAGGAAAAATATCCGAAAGGGAAAAAATTTGCCCTGATGCTGGGAATTAAAGCAGCCAAAAACGAAGTATTACTTTTTACCGATGCCGATTGTTTGCCTGCGGGTCCGAATTGGATAAGGCAAATGGCGGGAAGTTATAGTAGCCAAACGCAAATTGTACTTGGTTATTCTCCGTACACCCGCAGCAACACTTTTTTAAACCTTATTATCCGTTACGAAACATTTACCACAGCCCTGCTTTATTTCTCATGGGCGCTTAAAGGGAAAGCGTATATGGGCGTGGGGCGCAATTTATCCTACAGTAAAAATTTATTTTTTAAAGTAAAGGGATTTGCCAGCCACCAGCATATTCTTAGTGGGGATGATGATTTGTTTGTAAACGAAACCGCCACCAAAACCAATGTGGCCATTCAGCTCAATCCGGAAAGTTTTGTGAGCACCGAACCTAAAAATAACTGGGGCGACTGGATGAGGCAAAAAACCCGGCATATGAGTACCGGAAAATATTATAAATCCGGAGATAAATTCAGGCTCGGATTATATTACGGAAGTCTGTTATGTTTCTACGCTTCACTCATTGCCTCCTTGATCTTATGCCTTCCCTACACCGAATTACTGCAGGCTATAGCCATATTTTACGGATTGCGTCTGCTGGTGCAGTACATCATCGGCTTTATGGCAGCTAAACGATTAAAGGAAACAAGCCTGCTGTTCTTCCTGCCATTTCTTGATTTATTCTACATTTTCTATTTCCTGATTAACGGCACCCGGGCGCTATTTGTTAAACAAAAAGTTTGGTAGTGGAATTACTCCTCAAATATTTCCCTAACCTTACTTCCGAACAACAGGAGCGTTTTTCACGACTTCAGGAATTATACAATCACTGGAATGCACAAATCAATGTGATATCGCGTAAAGACATGGAGCATTTTTATGAACGCCATGTGTTGCATTCACTCGCTGTTGCCAAACACTTTTCATTTGTACCCGCCACGCAATTACTCGACATTGGTACGGGTGGCGGTTTCCCTGCTATTCCATTGGCCATTATGTTTCCCGAAGTTCAACTGACCGCATGTGATTCAATAGCTAAAAAAATTAAAGTGGTAAATGAAGTGGCCCATACCCTTGAATTGAAAAACCTCACCGCCCATGCCGGAAGGGTGGAACAGTTAAACAAAAAGTTTGATTTTATTGTAAGCAGGGCAGTTGCTCCGCTCCAGGAATTATACGGATGGACGCATACTAAACTGGCATTAAAATGGCGAAATGAAAAACCCAATGGTTGGATATGTTTGAAGGGCGGTGATTTGGACGATGAAATAAAAACCATGGCGCAAGTTGCCCCGCATCTTAAAACTGAAACGTATTTACTGAAAGAAATCTTCTCTGAAGAGTTCTTCGAAACCAAGAAGTTACTTTACGTTCATTAGTTGTGGGGATATCCCTCGTTTCACCTGCTTTCTTATTACCGAAAAACCCCTAATTTCGGGCGTTGATTAAAAATTTCATGGATAAACGTAAAACACTGGAGAACCTGAGAGCCAAAGCGCTTTTAGGTGGAGGAAAAGATAAAATAGAAGCCCGTCACAAAAAAGGTTTATTAACAGCCCGCGAACGCATTCATTTTTTGCTTGACGAAGGTTCATTTGAAGAAATAGGAACATTTGTGGCGCACCGCAGCCGCGATTTCGGGATGGAAAAACAACAGTTTCCGGGCGATGGAGTGGTTACAGGTTATGGAACCATTAACGGAAGATTAGTGTATGTATTTTCACAGGATTTCACGGTGTTTGGCGGTTCACTTTCGGAAACACATGCCGAAAAAATCTGTAAAATTATGGACCTCGCCATGAAAAACGGAGCACCGGTAATCGGTCTCAACGATTCGGGTGGCGCACGTATTCAGGAAGGCGTGGTTTCATTAGGCGGATACGCTGATATTTTTTACCGCAATACGCTTTCTTCTGGAGTTATTCCTCAAATTTCTGCTATCATGGGGCCGTGTGCCGGAGGAGCAGTGTACTCCCCGGCTATCACTGATTTTATTATGATGGTTGAGAAAACTTCGTACATGTTTGTTACCGGACCCAATGTAGTAAAAACCGTAACGCACGAAGAAGTAACTTCGGAAGAATTGGGAGGAGCATCGGTACATTCGAGCAAATCTGGCGTTGCACATTTTACGGCTGCCAATGAAATTGAGTGTTTACAAAATATCCGGAAACTTCTAAGTTACATTCCGCAGAATTGTGAAGAGCAACCAGCTTCTATAGTCTACGAACCGGGTGATGAAACCCGTGAACAGCTTAAAAATATTGTACCCGATAATGCCAATCAGCCCTATGATATCAAAGAAGTGGTTCAGGGAGTTGCTGACGAAGGAAGTTTTTTTGAGGTTCATAAAGATTATGCCGAAAATATTGTAGTTGGATTTGCGCGTCTTGCCGGACGCAGTATTGGTATAGTTGCCAATCAGCCCGCGTTTTTAGCAGGTGTACTTGATATTCATTCATCGCAAAAAGCGGCACGTTTTGTCAGGTTCTGCGATGCATTTAATATTCCTCTGCTGGTGTTTGAAGATGTACCCGGATTTTTACCCGGAACCGACCAGGAGTGGAATGCCATTATTACTAACGGAGCTAAATTACTGTATGCATTTTGCGAAGCCACCGTACCACGTGTTACCGTTATTACCCGCAAAGCTTATGGAGGTGCTTACGATGTGATGAACAGTAAACATATTGGAGCCGATATGAACTTTGCCTGGCCTACTGCCGAAATTGCGGTGATGGGTGCCAAAGGTGCTGCCGAAATTATTTTCAAAAAAGAAATTGCGGCTGCAAGCGATCATACCAAAGCCCTTGCCGAAAAAGAGAAAGAATACGGAGATATTTTTGCCAACCCCTACCGCGCTGCTGAACGTGGATTTATTGACGAGGTAATAATGCCCGAAGAAACCCGGAGCAAACTGATTAAATCATTTAAAATGCTAGAGAATAAGGCAGTGAAACTTCCGCGCAAGAAACATGGTAATATTCCGTTATAACACAGGCATCAAATTTGACTAAGGCATCTGCACTAATGCAAATACATATGAAAAAAATTGCGCTTTTTATCGTGGCTGTGTTATCGCTGCAAACATTACGGGCACAGAACGAAACCGAACAAAAAGTAAATGCTCCCGTACAATTAGTAGTGGTGTACCTGAACGGAGCACAGGTTACCCGCGACTGGAAAGGAAACCTGAATGCCGGTACCCATCGGTTACTTTTCAGCAACCTTTCTCCCGCCATTAATGCGCAAAGCATACAAGCCAATGTAGAAGGAAATATGACCATTCTCTCGGTGCAATACCGCATAAATCATTTGCGCAATCAGGAAAAAACGCCTGAAATTGTTGGCATGGAAGATTCGCTCGAAATAACTTCATTTAAACTTGAAATGGTAAAGGGAAAGAAACATGCCTACGAAGAAGAGAAATCAATGATTCTTTCCAACAAATCCATTGGCGGCCAGAATAACGGAGTGCAGATTGCCGAACTGGAAGACGGAGCCGATTTTTTCAGAAAACGCATGATGACCATTGCCGAAGAATGGCTCAACCTTACCCGGGAAGAACGCAAACTGCAAAACATTATTGATAACCTCAACAGCCACCTTGAAGATTTTAATCAGCAAAAAAACACTCCCTCGCACGAAGCGGTAGTAACCATTAAATGCGAAACAGCCATGAATGCCCATATGCAACTCAGCTATTTTACCTCGGCTGCATCGTGGGAGCCGTTTTATGATGTACGGGTAAAAAATACCCAATCACCGGTGCAGTTATTTTACAAAGCCCGCATTGTGCAGCGTAGCAATGAAGAATGGAAACAGGTGAAAATAAAACTCTCTACCGGAAATCCTTCCGTTAACGGAACCCGGCCCGTTTTGAACCCTTACTTTATCGATTTTTACACAAATCAATACAATCAAAAATCAAAAGAAATGAATGAAAGCAGCTACGGAATGATCAGCGCACCGTCTTCGGCTAAGCCTAATTTTCGTGGCGCCCGTGAAGATGGTACCGCATATTACATAGATGGAGTGCGTGTAATTGGAAATGCCAATGCTGTAGCTGTTAACCAAACGGCTTCCAATATAGAATTTGATATTGCCAACCCGTATACAATTACTCCCGATGGTAATCCGCAAACAGTGGATATACGTTCGGTAGATTTGCAGGCCAAATACGGATACATCGTTACGCCCAAACTAGATAAAGATGCGTTTCTTGTTGCCCGCATTATTGGTGATAACGATCTTTACAACCTGCGTGGAACAGCCAATATTTATTTTGAAGGAACCTATGTTGGACAAACCGAAATAAACCCGGGAGCTACTGACACCCTGGAGTTATCTCTTGGCCGCGACAAACGCATTTCGGTTGAACGCGTACAGGTAAAAGAATTCTCTTCCAAAAGTAAAGTGGGTGGAAATATAAAAGAAAGCAGCACCTGGGAAATTACTATTCGTAACAGTAAAAAAGAGCCTATTGACATTTTAATTGAAGACCAGATTCCGGTTTCCCAAAACAAGGACATCACCGTTGAAGCTACCAATACAGGCAATGCACAATACAATACCGAAACGGGTAAGCTCAGCTGGGTATTCACGATTCAAAGCTCGCAGGTACAAAAAGTGCGCTTCAGCTTTGATGTGAAATACCCCAAAGACAAACAGATTAATCAATACTGATTACCGAAACGGTAGTTGAACTTTTTATATGGGACTCAAATCAATTCTTGCCAAACCATTCGCCCTATTCATTCGTAAAAAAGTGGCGCGTGAAAGTGCCAATGCCCTGCAATGGCAGCAATACTGGTTTGAACAACTATTGGCAAACGGCAAAAAAACCCTTTTTGGACGCGACCATCATTTTGATGCGATCGGCAACTATGAGGATTATAAAAAACAGGTCCCCATTCGGGATTACGAAGGATTTCGCCCATACATTGACAAGGCCCTGCACAACGAAGAACATATTTTGTGGCCGGGCAAACCCTTGTACTGGAGTAAAACTTCCGGAACTACATCGGGGGTAAAGTATATTCCCATCACCAGAGATTCCATTCCGTTTCATATAAACTCGGCACGCAATGCCCTGCTATGTTATATTGCCGAAACAGGAAAAGCGGATTGGGTTGACGGTAAATTAATTTTCCTCTCGGGAAGTCCGGAACTTGATATGAAAAACGGAATTCCCGTTGGCCGCTTATCCGGAATTGTAAACCATCATGTACCACAATACCTGCGCAAAAACCAAATGCCTTCTTATGCCTCCAATACCATTGACGACTGGGAGCAAAAAGTAGATGCCATTGTGGAAGAAACTTTCAGCGAGAACATGACCCTTATCAGTGGTATCCCTCCCTGGGTGCAAATGTATTTTGATAAGTTATCGGCAAAAGCCGGAGGTAAGCCCATAAAGGATATTTTTCCAAATTTTAATCTTTTTGTTTTTGGCGGAGTAAATTATGAACCCTATCGGGCAAAAATTGAAAAGGCCATTGGCAAACGGGTAGATATTATTGAAACGTATCCTGCATCGGAAGGATTTATTGCATACCAGGATTCACAAACCGAAAAAGGGTTGCTGCTGCTGGTAAATAATGGAATGTTTTATGAATTTATTCCCACCGATGAGTTCTTTAATGAAAACCCCACCCGCATTTCGCTGAATGAAGTAGAGCTGAATAAAAACTACGCCATCATTTTAAACACTAATGCCGGTTTGTACGGTTACAATATTGGCGATACCATAAAATTTATTTCAAAAAATCCGTACCGTATTGTAGTAACCGGACGCATCAAACATTATATATCGGCTTTTGGAGAGCACGTAATTGGGGAAGAAGTTGAACGGGCCATTTTATCGGTAGCGGAACAGGAGCATTGTGAAATTATTGAATTCACGGTGGCTCCGCAGGTAAATCCTACCGAAGGGTTACCCTACCATGAATGGTTTGTAGAGTTTGGTGTAATACCAAAGGACATGCTTCTTTTTGCCTCAAAAGTAGATGAAGCTATGCGGGCTAAAAATATTTATTACCGCGACCTGATTGGAGGAAATATTTTACAACCGCTGGTAATGCATGCCATGAAAAAAAACACTTTTATTGATTACATGAAAAGTGAAGGCAAACTGGGCGGGCAAAACAAAGTCCCCCGACTAAGTAACGACCGCAAAATTGCTGACAGATTAAGCCACTTTATTTGCCATCAACATGACTGCACCACATAAAAAAAATATAGCCATTCTTGGCTCTACCGGTTCAATAGGTACACAGGCGCTCGAGGTAATTGCCGAACAACAAGCGCATTTTGCCGTTGAAGTACTCACTGCTAATTCAAATGCCGATTTACTCATTGAGCAGGCGCGTAAATTTAAACCCAACTGCGTGGTAATTGCCGATGAAAATAAATACCTCGCTGTTAAGGATGCCTTGTTACCACATGATATAAAAGTGTATGCCGGAGCCGATGCCATTGCACAGGTAGTAGAATTCGATAGTGTACATATGGTTCTTACAGCCATGGTAGGGTATGCTGGCTTAAAACCCACCATAAGCGCACTGAATGCAGGCAAGCCCATAGCCTTAGCCAATAAAGAAACATTGGTGGTAGCCGGAGAATTAATTACCAGCTTGGCTATGGAAAAACGGGCTGCCATTATTCCGGTTGATTCAGAACACTCAGCCATTTTTCAATGTTTAGTGGGCGAGCCCCTGCACCGCATCGAAAAAATTTACCTCACCGCATCGGGCGGTCCGTTCAGAGGGAAAAAAAGAACTGAACTGGAACAGGTAACAAAAGTGCAGGCGTTGAAACATCCCAACTGGACCATGGGTGCAAAAATTACCATTGACTCGGCCACGCTAATGAACAAGGGACTTGAAGTGATTGAAGCAAAATGGTTGTTTGGATTAAAAACTGAGCAGATAGATGTGATTGTACATCCACAAAGCATTATTCACTCCATAGTGCAAATGACCGATGGCAGCATGAAAGCGCAAATGGGATTACCCGACATGAAACTTCCCATTCAGTATGCGTTTACCTACCCCGACAGATTCCCCTCACAATTTCCGCGCTTTGATTTTCTCAATTATCCTACGCTCACGTTTGAGCAGGCCGATAAAGAAACGTTCCGAAACCTGGAACTTGCTTATGCCGCTTTACACAGCGGTGGTAACAAAGCCTGTATTCTGAATGCCGCCAATGAAGTAGCGGTTGATGCATTCTTAAAAGACAAAATAAAGTTTTTACAAATAGCCGAAGTGAACGAAGCATGTATGGAAAAAGTGCAGTTTATTAAAAAACCCACTTACGAAGATTACGTACTCACCGATAAAGAAACCCGGTTGGTGGCTGCTTCCCTTCTTTAAAATCCGTAGCGGTTCAGGTAAATCTGAAACCCGATATTGAAACTGAAACCAGCACTTTTATTTGAGTTGCTAAGCGAAGCAAGGTAGTTGTAATCCAGCAGCGACTCAATGCCCACACTTTCGTTTACAAAATAAATAATGCCAAAACCTCCGCCTGCTCCAAAGTAGCTGGTTTCCCGTTTTAATTTGAGTGTCTTATCTTCAAATGTATTTTGATTATAGGTTGCTCTGGCTTCGAGCAGCAAAAATAACTTCGACCCGCTCCCCTCTTCATCCTCAAACGGAGAATAATAACGGATAAAAGGACCTGCTCCCCAGCTAAGGTTGCTCTGCTGATCAATTTTACTGAATGTAAGTGGCAGGGCAACACCTGCGGCAAAATTATTGGCTATAAAACGGCCATATCTTAAATTGAGGTTGTACGTTGAACTTCCCAGATTACGCACCGCCCCCGTATCAATATTTTTCGAATCGAGATTCACATTAGCTCCCACCAGCTGGGTACCCCGCTCTGTTTGAGCTGAAACCACAAACGGAAAAAACAAAATAGCCGTTACCGCAAACAACTTTAAATTCTTTTTCATCGCGCAAATGTAAAAAATTAGTGCTTTACTTCTGAGCACATTTGTAAATGTGGGTAATCCTGCTGTATTTCCCTATTTTTGCCGCTTTACTAAAATAAAATAGTTGATGGAAGTACTTGTAATGATTGGCCAGCTTATACTCGGATTATCAATCCTGGTATTTTTTCACGAGTTGGGTCACTATACTGCGGCACGCATGTTTGGAATTAAAGTAGAAAAATTCTACCTCTTTTTCGATGCATGGGGAAAGAAATTATTCAGCTTTAAATATGGCGAAACAGAATATGGTATTGGCTGGCTGCCTCTGGGCGGATATGTAAAAATTGCCGGTATGGTTGATGAATCGATGGATACCGAACAAATGAATCAGCCTCCGCAACCATGGGAATTTCGTACCAAGCCTGCCTGGCAGCGCCTTATTGTAATGATTGCCGGTGTAGTGGTAAATGCGGTATTGGCTGTGCTTATTTTCACCCTTATGTTTGTTTATTATGGAGACCCTTACATTCCAAATACTCAGGTAAAAAATGGTATTGTAGCTTACAAACTCGCTCAGGACATAGGATTAAAAACAGGAGATAAATTTATTGGCATCAACGGCAAGCCCATTGAACGCTTTAGTGATGTAGCCAATACCAAAGTGCTTTTGGGCGAAGGGGTGGTGTATAATATTGACCGAAACGGTGAAAAGATAGACATTCCGGTGCCCGATGATTTTGTAAACCGGCTCACCGATTCACGCGATCAGTTTTTAGATAAACGCATGACCTTTTTTGTGGGGAAAGTACAACCCGGCTCCAATGCAGCTAAAGCGGGAATGAAAGCCAATGATAAAATTATTGCCGTAAACGGAATTGCCTTTAATTTCTTTGATGAATTTCAGGAAATACTGAAAAAGAACAATGAGAAATCGGTAGACCTCACTTTGATAAGAAACAACGAAACACTTACCCTTAAAGTAGATGTGAACGAAGAAGGGAAACTGGGCTTTGCCCCCGACACCAAAGATTTTGAATTAAAAATTGATGAATTCACCCTTGCACAGGCATTTCCGGTAGGTGCACGTAAAGCATGGAGCGTGCTCACCGATAATATTAAGGGGTTCAGTAAAATTTTTAAAGGCAAGGTTGCCTTCAGTAAATCGGTACAGGGTCCCATTGGTATGGCGCAAATTTATGGCGGTGTTTGGGACTGGAATAACTTTTGGCACCTCACCGGACTCATCTCTATGATTCTGGCTTTTATGAATATTTTGCCTATTCCGGCTTTAGATGGGGGGCATGTTATTTTCCTCTTTGTCGAAATGATTATAGGTCGCCCCTTAAGCCTTAAGTTTCAGGAGCGCGCCCAAACGGTAGGAATGGTGATATTGCTAAGTCTCATGGCCTTTGCCGTTTTAAACGACATGCGAAAACTTGAGTTTATTCAAAAACTTTTCAATTGATAAATTAGGTTTTTCCGTTTGCTGGTAACAGCAGAAAGTAATATTTTCGCACTCCCTTTTGCCCAGGTGGCGGAATTGGTATCCCGATATACATCGGGAGCGCGGGTCGCCACAAAGGGAAAAAGTATTGCCCAGGTGGCGGAATTGGTATCCCGATATACATCGGGAGCGCGGGTCGCCAC
>CAZHTC010000003.1:0-26137 GCA_964535575.1 uncultured Bifidobacteriaceae bacterium | reverse complement strand
AAAGGGAAAAAGTATTGCCCAGGTGGCGGAATTGGTAGACGCGCTGGTCTCAAACACCAGTGAGCTCAACCCTCGTATCGGTTCGACTCCGATCCTGGGCACAAAACCCGGTTACATTCAGTGGCCGGGTTTTCTGTTTATAAAAGGTTTTAGATTACCTTCGCAAGGAGCAATTTATTTCACAATGCCATTTACACACAAACGTTTTGCAGCCGCTTCACTCATAGCCATACTGGCAACTTCATTTACGTATGTACAAGCACAGGTAGTACCATCGGGGTACACTACCACGCCCTGTAGCCGACAGGTTAATTTAGCCACCCTGCCCGATGATCCGTGGAATATAACCATTGCCCATGGCGACCGGGAAATTAACCAGCTTGATGAAGCCACCATTAAATTTAAAGAAGAAGTAACCCGGCAAAAAATTGCCGCATTGGGCAACAAATTTAAAACCAATGCCACCAACCAGATTAACGGAATTGACACACCCGAAATGCGAAACAATTTTGCAGGCATCAGCTCAAGTGCCGTTCCGTTTGATAACGGTACCGCTGTATCCAATGGCAGGTATGTGGTGCACTCGGTAAACTCCTCCATTTCTATCCGGGACACCACAGGCACTCCCTTAAAATCATATCCCCTCACTACTTTTTTTGGTGTAAGCAACACCATTTCCGACCCTCGGGTTATTTACGACAGTTACAACGATCGTTTTATTGTAGTAGCTATTCCTACCAATGTATGTACGGTGTTTATTGCATTCTCCAACAGCAACGACCCCACCGGTACCTGGAACGTTTATACGCAGGCTATTCCGGGCGAGGTGAGCACAAGTATTTACGATTACCCGTATGTGGGCGTTACTGAACACGAACTCATTATTTCAGGCTCGGTATTCCCTTCGGGAGGTGGATCGGTACACCCAAATATTTTACAAATGGCCAAAGCCGAAGGGTATAACGCCAAACCCCTGCGCATGCGTAATTACAAATTGGGAGCCACCAACAATTATTCGCTGTGCGTGGTAAATCATGCCGGCCCCGAGTTTGCCTATGGCACAAAAGCCTATTTACTCAGCAGCACCCGCTCCACTTCATCCAGCAACAGGTTTTACCTCTATACTATATCCGATACGGTGGGCGGCAACCCGCAACTTACCCAAAGTACCATCATCGGTTCGGTAAATTACCTGCCTCCCGGAAATGCCCCGCAATACAGCAGCTCGTGGACCCTACAAACAAACGACTGCCGTGTGCTGAGTGCCGTGTACAGCAATGGCGTTATTCATGCCGTGCAGCATGGCGATGCAAATAATAACGGATATGCTGCCATTTTATACCACAGGGTGAATGTGAGTGCCGTTTCCGTAAGCACATTTAAATTTACCAAAACACAAACCGATTTATGTTATCCATCGGTAGCCATGTTTTGCGCCCCCAATAATCAAACCGACCAATCGGTACTTATCGGATTTCAGGAAGCAAGCAGTACAAAATACCCAAGCCTCTCTGCCATTATATGCAAAAATGACGGAAGCTGGAGCAATCCAATTTCGCTAAGAACAGGTACTGCGAGTATTATTTACGGCCGTTGGGGAGATTATACCTCGTGCACACGCAAACACAATGCAGCCATTCCTACCGGATGGATTTCGGGCGAATACGGTGCAAGTGGAGTGGGTCGCTCGTGCTGGGTGGCCGAAGTTTCATTTACCCCTCCTCCGCCTGTTGATACCACTACCAACCCAATTGTTGTAAAAAATCCCTTTGCACTTTACCCCAACCCGGTGGAAGGACGATTTAAAATTGAATTTGATTTACCGGTGGAGCAGTTTATTCGCATTGTCATTTACGATATGCTGGGCCAGGAAGTAAAAGTACTGCTTGATGGGGCGCTCCCTTCAGGAAAAAATATTTTAGCGTTTGATAAAACCGCGCTTGCCGCAGGCATGTACGTAGTGCGTATTTCCGACACGCAAAAAATACTGAGCGAACAAAAACTTATTGTGCGCTAAAGTTCTTTGGGTTGATATGTAGCAGAGGCTATGGCAATAACTTCACTTGCTGCACGCGAGCGAAGGCAAAGTTAACCGTTGATCCCCTCCCATTCATTCCTTATATAATTTTCCAATATATTTGATTTCTTATCATTTTGATGGTCACGTAAAACAGGACTAAGGACATCAAAATACGCCTTTAAGCCAATCTTTACCGCCTCAGCCCAGTCTTTTGACAAAAACAGTTCTTCATCAAAGAACCTCTGCCCGGAAGCGCCTTCAACTTGCGACAGCGCAGATTGGTAGGAAAAACTCACTGTATCGTTTTCCCTTCTGGAAAGTTTGATGAAATTTTGATTTGAGAATCTGGAAACAACTGCTTCAGGAAACTCTTCATCTATGTCATAATTTTTCGTTATCCCTTCTATCCAATACAACGAGTGAAGAAGAAATCTGATGGCCTCCAGAGCAACATAAAATTCAAGACCCCTGAAAATAGTCTTATACCCATCTACAGTTAATTCGAATCCTCCCGTTGCGCCCCAAAAAAAATCAGGCGTCATTTCCTTTTGCTCTAAATAGCAGCCCCCCGACTTTAGCTCTTTAAAATTTATTTCCCTCCCCTCGTCCGAAAACAGGATGACGGATATTTCAATCTTTCTGTTCATACACAGGTTTCATTGCTATTATCAACTCCCTTTGCTTTTATTTGGACAAACATGATATAACTATTCTGAATTTCATACTGTAAAACTTGTGAAAAGAAAAGATAAAAGCAAGAAGAAAACGGCAGAGGCTATTGCACACGTTAAACGAGCAAAGGCTAGGAAGAAAAGAATCCTTAGTCACAGATAGGGGATATCGGAGACATATTTTCAATTATTATTTTGAGGTTTGTTGGCCATTAAACCAAACATCATCAACAAGCCAGTCAGAATTATTATCTGAATAATGAGTGACCTATTAACAAGTGAAATTGTATGTGTCGGCTCAATAGAAAGAAATAGTAAAATGGTGATTAGTCCCCTTGGAGCAACAAACAATAAAGGTTGTAAAGGGAGTTTAGAAAGTTTAAGCTGGATGAACCGAAAAGCGAAAATGAACAAAACAATGGCTAATGCCCAAATAAAAGTGTCGGCATTCAACACTTCGCTTGTTTCAATTAGGTAACCGAAAAGCAAAAAAAATAATGCCCTTACCAAAAACGCCCCTTCTATTGTAAGCTCTTTGAATTTTTTCACTTCGGTGTTTAACTCGTCAGGTTTGAATTTCTCTATCCACTTAATTTTTTTTAACTCATCAAGGTTGCCAATTGCTAATCCAAAAATTAAAATAAAAATTAGTCCCGGAAGATGATACGTTTTTGAAACGGCATAAATCAAAACCACAAGTAGAATGATTGGAACAAACTTAATATGATGTTCAATTTTGCTCAACAGAAATGAAAGTCCGATGGTTGCAAAGAGAGAAATAGTAGTGATGATAAAGAGCTGCAAAGCAAAGTTTCCGAATGAAAATCTATCAATAGTCTCGTTAAGTACAAGAAAATTGAAAAGGAGAACACCTAAAATGTCGGACAAACTGCTTTCATAAATTACAAACTCTTTGTTTTGAGATGAAAGATTTCTAACGCTTGGAATTGCAATAGCACTGCTTATCACACAAAACGGAATAGCATTTGTCAAACTATCTTTAAGACCAAAGTGTCCGAAATACCTAAATGCTAATGCAAGCAAAAAAGCTAAAGCAATCATTGGAACTAATGCCCCCAAAAAAGATTTTCTGATTAGTCCAAACTTAGATTCATTAAGTTCAAGTTCTAAGGCACCTTCAAGCACTATAAGAATAAGTCCAACTGTCCCTAAAACTGGAAGTATGGGAGAAAAGTCCGGAAGGTGAATGTCAAGCAATACTGTAAGTTGTTTAACTGCCCACCCCAACAATAATAAAAGAATAACTGAAGGAATTTTCGTTTTGGATGATGTAAGGTCAAACACATATGCAATGAGCAGAAGAACGCAGAATGTTATAATAATTGTTGTTGTCATTGATTGGAATATATGTCTTTTTTTCGATTAGTTTAAAGTTTGCACTGTTGCCCTAGCATGAACGCGAACCTGTTTATTCACCTCAAAAAGGTAAGTTTTTCTAGTTGTGTCATAAAAACGACTCTTTTATTCGTTATTTTTTAAAATTGGGATAGAGAAAATTGATCGTGGTCATGGTTTAGTTGTTTGAAAGGGCAAGGTATAGAAACTTAAAGGTTTTGCCAAATAAAAAAGAGAGCAGCCAGCGGCCTTATTTTACATATTTCTTTTTGCTAACTTGCCCGTGTGATACCGGTACATACGCGTTTAGCTCCTACTCCCAGTGGTTACCTGCATAAGGGTAATGCGTACAATTTTTTGCTGGCTCAGCGCCTGGTGCAGCAACATGGGGGTACTTTACGTTTGCGCATTGATGATTTGGATGTGCTGCGTTTACAACCCGAATATGTGCAGGATATTTTTGACGGCCTCCACTGGCTGGGTATTCAATGGCAACTGGGCCCGCGCAATACAGAAGAACAAACCACCCTTTACTCGCGCCACCTGCAAATGGAGCAATACCACCAGACCATAGAAGCACTTATAACCACGGGAAACGTATTTGCCTGCACCTGCTCCCGAAAAGAGGTGGCCACACACCATAAGCCGGGGCACTACCCGGGCACCTGCCGGCATAAAAATATTCCGCTCGATTACCCCGGGGCTTCGTTAAGAATGATGGTACCACAAAATACCGTGATTCGTTTTACCGATGAGCTGAAAGGAGAAGTAGCCATAGATTTGGCCGGAACCATGGGCGATTTGGTGATAAGGCGCAGAGACGGATTGCCGGCCTACCATGTGGCCTCGCTCACCGATGATGTAACCCATGGAATTAATACCATAGTGCGGGGCGAAGATTTGCTGGAGAGCTCGGCTGCACAACTCTACTTAGCCACTTTACTTGGAACAAAGTCCTTTTTGAAAACCCGCTTTTACCACCATCACCTTTTTGTGGATGAAGAGGGAAATAAACTTTCCAAATCGGGCGGGAGCACTTCGTTAAAATGGCTGCGCGAAAACGGGGTATCGCCCGAGGAGATTACGGGTCTTTTACCTTAGAGCCTATCTCAAAAATAGTTTAATAAAAAACGTCATTTCGAACCTGTACTCAGGTGAAGCAATCTCCTTGTTTGAAACCATGTGCTCTATTTTGGAGACTGCTTCGTGCCTCGCAGTGACGTTCCTCCCCGGAGGGTCGGGACAGGCGCAGTGACGTTGCACTCAGAAAGACGGGAAATAATTAAACTGCCCCAACAAATGTTACTGGAAATTATCTCATCACATCCCAACTGTGGTCGCCCAGCAATTTCACCGATGCCACATGCCGCGTATAAGGCATGCCTTTGCGGCCCCAGTCATTTGGCCCCACCAGCGAGAGCAGGTAATGATCTTCTTTCTCATATAAATGGTAAACCTGCCCCACTACGGGATTAAACCGAAAATTAGAATCGTAGATATGTTCCGAAATTTTAAGGCGCTCTTCAATTTCCCTCACCTGTTTCATAATCAGGTCGGCCTGCTGCTTCAGCATGGCTATTTCCTGCTGGGCATAATGGTGCATGGCCTCCACCGCATTGGCCTTTATTTTATTGCGGTCTTCGGGTTTTATTACCGGAGAACTGATACTTAAAGGTATGGGCGAAAGGGAAGCTTCTCCTTTATATGAAAATTCATCTGGTTCCTGTTTTGACATCATTTAATATAACGCTAAACAAAAATAACTATTTTAGCTCCCGATTGTTTTTATAGGTATGATAATACTTTGGTGGGTTACTTTCATTTTTTTACTAATCAGGTTTTTAGTTACTGCGCTCAACTATTGGTTTCCGCAGGTGCTGGAAAATGACGGTGCTCCCGTAACCGACCTGGTTTCGGTTCTTATACCGGCCCGCAACGAAGAGCACACCATCGGGCTGTTGCTGCAATCGATCCATGAGCAAAATTTCAAGAACTGCGAGGTGCTGGTGCTCGATGATTTTTCGGAGGATAATACTGCGTCAGTTGTGAAAGAATTCCGCAAAACCGATGTACGGGTAAAACTGTTACAAGGCAAAGAACTTCCTGAAAAAATGCTTGGAAAAAACTGGGCCTGCCATCAACTGGCCATGGCTGCGAAAGGAAAATACCTGCTTTTTTTAGATGCCGATGTAACCATTAAAGATGATTTTATCAGCAATGCCGTAAACACACTCAAAAAAGATAACCTGGCCCTGCTCTCGGTTTTTCCCGATCAGAAAATGGAAAGCCGCGAGGAGATATTAGTTGTTCCGCTCATGAATTACCTGTTGCTTTCCTTATTGCCCATGTTTTTGATTCGCAAAAGTTCAATACCTGCTTTTTCGGCAGCTGTGGGGCAATGCATGCTCTACAATGCGGCTATTTATAAAAAACATTCCGTTCATCTGGCCGTAGGAGCCAACATCACGGAAGATATTGCAAGCATGAAACTATTGAAAGACCAGGGCTACTCCTGCCACTCGGTAATGGGAAACGGATTTATTGAATGCCGCATGTACCGTAATTACACTGAAGGCATCGAAGGTTTTTCGAAAAATATTCTTACCGCTTTTGGCAACAATTACATTGGTTTGCCCGTGTATTTATTTCTTACCCTGGGTGCCTATTTAATTTTTATGTGGTTCATCCCAAAAACAAACCTGTGGCTTGCTTTTATTCTGATAGGGTATATGCGTTTTATGATTTCAAAAATCTCGCGTCAGAACATTTTTAACAATATTGTTTACCATCCATGGCAAATGTTGACGTTAATTCACATATCTTTACTGGCCATTCATAAAAAAATAACCAAAACCAACCAATGGAAAGGCAGAGCAACCGACCTTTAATATGGACCACCATACTGGGGTTTTTATACCTGGTGGGGATTGTAGGGTTTAACCTTGATGCACTTACTACCTTTTTCAAACATCTGGTTCCTTATTTTATCATCCTCACTGCTGTTATCCTGTTCCTTTTTCACCGCAAAGCCGATTCAAATTTTTTCATCTTTGCACTTGTAGTGGTGGTATCCTCTTACCTGATAGAAGTAATGGGCGTGCGCACCAAACTTATTTTTGGCGATTATACCTATGGCCACACCCTTGGATACAAAATTTTTGACGTGCCCTTAACTATAGGCGTAAACTGGCTCACCCTAAGTTACACCTCCTGCTGCATTGCGTGGCGTACTTCCAAAAATATTACAGCCAGGGCTTTTACATCGGGGCTGTTAATGGTGTTTATGGATATTCTCATAGAGCCCGTTGCCACCCGTTTTGATTACTGGGGCTGGTTTGAAAACTTTATTCCCTTCCAGAATTATGCGGTATGGTTTCTCCTGGGGGTCAGTTATGCCCTGTTATTCTTCTCTTTAGAAATTGATGCCCGAAACCGCATCGCACGTAATATCTACCTGATATTGCTTTTCTTTTTTATTGCCCTCAATATTAACTAAAACAATTTGCACCCCTTTTTGGTTTAACTTTGCAGCCGTGAAACAGCTTAAAGTAACCATTGACGATCACTCGGGATTTTGTTTTGGGGTAGTGTACGCCATTCAAATGGCCGAAGATTACCTGAACGAATACGGGAAACTGTATTGTCTGGGAGATATCGTACACAATGAAGAAGAAGTGGAACGTCTGAAGGCAAAGGGCCTGGAAATAATTGATCATACCCGGCTGCTAACGCTGCACAACGAACGAGTGCTAATACGCGCCCATGGTGAACCGCCCGAAACCTATAAAACTGCCCTCGACAACGATATTGAACTGATAGATGCCTCGTGCCCCGTGGTGCTTAAATTGCAAAACAGGGTACGCGAAGCTTATAGCGAAAACACACCCATTCTTATTTACGGAAAACACGGGCATGCCGAGGTAAACGGATTAAAAGGGCAAACCGGTGGCGATGCAATTGTGATTGAAAAATTTGAAGAACTGGATGAGGTTACCCTTCCCAAAAAAGTGGCGCTCTACAGCCAAACCACCAAACGCACCAAAAACCTCTACGCCCTGAAAGCAGAACTGGAAAAACGCGGGGTAGAAGTAGATTTTAACGACACCCTTTGCAGGCAGGTTTCCAACCGCGATATTCAACTGAGGGAATTTGCGAAGCAGCATGATAAAATTGTATTTGTATCGGGCCGTAAATCCTCAAACGGCAAAGTACTGTTTGATGTATGCAAGGACAATAATCCCGAAACCTATATGGTGAGCGCGGTTAATGAATTAAATCCTGAATGGTTTAGTCAAAACAATACCGTAGGCATTTGTGGAGCCACCTCTACCCCGCTATGGCTTATGGAAGATGTAAAAAATGCAATTGAAAAATTTTAAACAGATATGATGATGAAAGCACTTGTTATAGGATTACTTATTGCTGCGGCAGGCTTCGTGTTTTACAGTTTTAAATTCAAAACCTACAAACTAGACCCCTCCGTACATCCTGCCGCAAAATCGTTTTATGATTTATCCGTTACCGGCATTGACGGAAAAACAATCAACTTCGCTGACCTGAAAGGGAAAAAAGTACTGTGTGTGAATGTAGCTTCCGAATGCGGTTATACTTCGCAATACACCGATATGGAAAAACTTCACCAAAAATACAAAGACAAATTGGTTTTAATCGGGTTTCCTTGCAATCAGTTTGGCGGGCAGGAACCGGGAAGCAATGAAGCCATTCAGAGTTTTTGCAAAAAAAATTATGGTGTAAGCTTTTTGCTCACCGATAAAATAGAAGTGAAAGGGAATAATCAGCATGCGGTTTACCAGTGGCTCACTCAAAAAGCATTAAACGGCAAAGGCGATTACGAAGTAAAATGGAATTTTAATAAATTTCTGATAAGCGAAAAAGGCGAGCTGATACAGTATTTCCCATCGGCCGTAAAACCGTTTGATGAAACATTGATTTCGCTGATTGAAAAATAATTCACTAACCGGGGTTGCGGTTGCCCTCACCATCATCACTCTGTGGGGCGGCACCTTTGTTTTTTTAATGGGCTACCAAGTAGTTTGGCAAAACCCGGTCTGGATGGTGTTCATGCTAATGCAAATGCATTTGTACACGGGTTTATTTATCACAGCACACGATGCCATGCACGGTACGGTGAGCGCAAACAAAAAAACCAACACATTAATAGGTCAGCTTGCTTTGTTGCTGTATGCCTCCTTACCCTACTACCGCATATTGCCCAAGCACCGGTTGCACCACGCACATGTAGCCACCACAGCCGACCCCGATTACCATGAAGGCAATTTTATAACATGGTACCTGCGGTTTATTTTCCAATACCTCAGTTGGCAGCAGTTTATTATTCCCGCTATTGTTTTTAATGTGTTTAATTATGTACTCCACATTCCTCAAACAAATCTGATTTTATTCTGGATAATTCCCTCCGTTCTGAGCACGGTTCAGTTGTTTTATGTTGGCACCTACCTGCCGCATAAAAATCCGGAGCAGTTGAACAACCCGCATAAATCGCGCTCACAAAGGAAAAACCACTTGTGGGGTTTTCTTTCCTGTTATTTTTTCGGTTACCATTACGAGCACCACGACCAGCCACATATGCCCTGGTGGAAACTATGGAAAACAAAATAGTCCGCAAACAAACGCTTGCGGACTATCCCAGGTATAGAAGAGAAACTTCCTTAATTATTCTCCATCATCCAGATCTTTAATGGCCGAGTCAATCATTTCTTCAATATACTTTTTGTCCTTGTCGGATAAAGTAGTTTTTTGCTTGGCAATCTCTTTCAGTTTTTTGTAAGTGGTTTTTTTACGCGCTTCAATGGCAATATGAGCAACATAACTTTTATCAGTTTTCTGAAAAGTTTTATCGCCAATGGTAGCAATATCCACAATAATCTGATTAAGCACTTCGCGGGTTAAATTCTGAAAGCGTTGTTCAAACTCGGTACCGGCTTCGGCCTTGCGGTCGCTGCTGTATGCTTCCTGCACACTTTTAATTTGAGTTTGTACAGCCGATGCCAATCGTTGTTTCGCCAATAACATGGCTTGGCTGCGTGCTGCCTCCAGATTAATGCTCTCCCCGCTTCCGGTGGCTCTGAAAAATCTGCGGTCGCTCTGATATTTTTTTGCACTGAACGGACCCGTAACTTCAGTCATTCCTTCAGTAGTACTTTTTTTTCGTGTTCCGCAGGCAAAAACAAAAGTTGCTGCCACCATCAGAAGTAAAATGCGTTTCATAAATTTTAAATTTATTTAGTGTATTGAAATATCGTGCCAAATTACAACAAGAATTTAGAATCAATTACCATCTAATACTTCATTCTGCTGTATGCCATATAGTTTTTTGTATTTCCGATACGTTTCCCAGGCGGTAATTTTACACACGGTAAAACCCGGGAGACCATCTAAAAAACCGGCCCGTAAAATATAATTGCGAATAAACTTTGAAATTGTTTTGAGATAAACTCCTAACCTGGAAATACGTTTCCCCTGCAGGTGCATCGCTTTTGCCGCAATCGTACTGAATTTTTCGGCCTGCGCCCAATGTTCTTCAACCGTGTAATAACTGTAGTGTAAAATATCTCCGCTTATCCATTGAAAATTGTCACTTCCACCCTCCAGTTCCCATTTATCGTGTGGGTTTACTCCTCCCCACGCTCCTTTTCTCCGATCCCACATACGCAGTTTTTTATCAGGATACCAGCCACTGTGTTTTATCCATGTGCCGCACCAGTTGGTACATCGGTTCATTTGATAAGCATCGTATTTCCAGTTTTGTTTTACCTGTAGTACCGAAATTTTCAATTCTTCACTCAGGGCTTCATCGGCATCCAATGAGAGTACGTAATCGTGTTTGGCTAATGAAGCAGCCCTGTTTTTTTGCTGAATATGGCCGTCAAAATCATGTTCCACCACACGGGCTCCCATGGCCTGTGCAATATCGCGGGTAGCATCGGTTGAGTGTGAATCTATAATAAGAATATCATCCGCAACACCCCGCACCGATTCAATGCATCGGGCAATATTGTGCTCTTCATTAAAAGTAATAATAACTACCGACAATTGAATATTCACCTGTGCAAGATACGATGAGATGCGTAAAGAATTAAAAGGATTGATGCGCCCAAAACTTAAATGATTCCTTTTGCGGTTGGGTCGCATCGGGCCGTTTCACAATATGGTACCGGTTCCAATAAGTGCCCTTGTCGGCCTGCAACTTCATTTCCTTTACCCGGTGATTGCTTTTAACCTGTAGCAAATGAGCGGATGAAGCAAAAGTATTTAGCCATCCGTTTGCATCGGCCACTTCCGACAAAGGCAAATCATCAACAGAAAAAATCACATCTCCTTCGGCCATTCCTGCTTTATCGGCCGGAGAACCGGGTGCAACCATTTTTACAGTAAGGTTTCCGTTTTCGGGTAACGATTTTACTCCCCATATCCGCTCGGCAAAGTCGGGCGAATGGGTTTGCTGCAGGTCACATCCTATATAGTGCAATGCTTCGGGCAGGTATTTCTCAATAAATCCACAACCTTCTAATACCTCATCAAAATATTTTTGCTGGGATGTACCGCTCAATTCATTTATAAGTTGCAGGTAGTCATGTTGCGAATAACCTTTTCCCTCCTTGTAAAAGTCGGTGTACAACCTGCGCATCAGTTCATCGGCATTTATTTTATTTCCGCTGGTTTTCATTAGTATGGTATCCAGAATAAATGCGGCCAGTGCTCCTTCTACATAAATAGAAACCTTACGGCCAAACACGCCCGGCACATATCCGTCAAGCCAGGTATCCCATGAACTGGCTGCAACCGATAAATGATACCGCCCGTAATTATCAAAATGGCGCTGCAAAAACTCGCTGAATTTGGCAGCGTATTCGTCCCACTCAAATACCTCGGACCGCAACAACATTAAATCACCCATATAGGTGGTGATGCCTTCATATACATACCCCTGCCGCGAGTAATTTTCTTTTGTAAAATCATACGGCCACATTTCAACCGGGCGAATGCGCTTAATATTCCACAGGTGGTAGAACTCGTGTGAACTCACCGATAAAAACTCCCGGTAAAATTCAATCTGACCAAAATTTACATCGGGGCCAAGGGCAATCACAGTTGAATCCAAATGTTCTACTCCATGGTGAAAGCGATAGGGTAAAATATGATACAGGAAATGATATTTTTCACATGGTAGTTCGCCAAAAACCGTAACCTGCTTTTTACAGTAAGCGTGTGTATGCTCCAGTATTTCGCCAAAATCGCCCGTAAAATTTCCGGTGAACCATAAATGAATCTCCGCCTCACCCAGTAAAAAATGAAAGTGCTTAAGGTGCCTGCTCACAATAAAGGGACTGTCGGCCAGGTAATCAAAATTTGGCGCGGTAAGTATCCATTTACTTTTATGTTCCATCTGGCAGGCAATCTCGCAGGCCTCCTCCATTCCCACTATTTCCACTTCGGCTGGTTCATTTTCTCTGCCTGCAACATACATGAGGCAGTTTACAGGATTTACGTAAAGCATCTCTTCGTTATAGCAACTGCTTCCGGCCGTTAGTTCATTGGCAAAGTAGCTGTACTTCACTACAATTTCCTTAACTTCTGGGGTTTGAATCACCCACAGGTCTTTGGTTGTTTTAATAAAAGGCAGGGCATTTCCGTTGCTGTCGACCGCCCGCCAATCCTTTACATTTTTAGCAAAATTGCCCAGTTCGTACCTTCCGGGACGCCACGATGGCAACTGAACGGACAAATTATTAGCCTGATGTCCAGAAATATAAATCTCAATATCGATCATGTGCCGATGAGGGTGAGAGGCCCCGATTTTGTATTTCATTTGCAGTTAAATGGTGCTCAATAATAAAGTTTACAGGTGATTTGATTGCGTAAAATGCTAAAAATGGAAAAAAATTTTTATTTGTTGCCTGCTTCCCTATCTTTGCAGTCCAAAATTTTTTAAGCGATGATACGTACATATCAGCCCTCAGTAAGAAAGAGAAAAAACAAACACGGTTTCAGAGATCGTATGGCAACTGCCAATGGCCGCGCCACCATAGCCAGAAGAAGGGCAAGAGGCAGAAAAAAATTGACCGTTTCTGACGAGAAAAGACACAAACGTTAATACCCTGCGTTAAAATATTAATATCAGCTCCGGAATCACCTTTCGGAGCTTTTTTATTTAAGTACCTTTGAACAGTGCAACAAAACGGATCCAGTTTTCACAAAGAAGAACGTCTTACAAGTCAGTTAATTATTGAGCAACTGTTTGCGCAAAACAGTAAAGGAATATTCAAATTTCCGTTCAGGGTAAGCATTTTGTTTACCGAGTTACCGGGCACTTACCCGGCTCAGGTACTCATATCAGTATCCTCGCGCAGGTTTAAACGAGCACACGACCGAAACCGGATAAAACGACAGATAAGGGAAATATACAGGCTTTGTAAAAATGAACTATATACCACTTTGCAAAGCAACAATAAACAAGCCGCCATACTTATTACCTATGTGGGCAAAACCCTGCTTCCATCCAACCAATTAAATTTACCTCTCAGAGAAGTACTCTCCAAATTAGTAACGACACATGCTAACTAAGCTGCTGAGTGCTTTTTTTATTTTACTGGTAAAAATATATCAGGCGGGTATATCACCTTTGCTTCCTAACGGATGCCGTTTTACTCCAACTTGCTCCCAGTACAGCATTGAGGCGTTTAAAAAATATGGCCCATTCAAAGGATTTGTTAAAAGTTTAAAACGCATTTCGCGATGTCATCCCTGGGGTGGTCATGGCCATGATCCGCTAACTTAATTAGTCTTAAATTGAGTATCTTTACCAAATAAAAAAACGGCACTTTATGAAACTTTCCCGAGCTTACTGGAGAAGAATTAAAATTACCGGAACGCTGGCAGTTCTTTCATTTTTCTCCTTTTCGTTTGCCAATGATTACTTTGAAATAAGTAAGAATCTCGACATTTTCGCCACACTTTATAAAGAGATTAACACATACTATGTTGACCAGATAAATCCGTCAAAATTAATGCGAACAGGAATTGATGCCATGCTCAATTCGCTCGACCCGTATACGAATTATATTTCGGAGGCAGAAATTGAAGATTACCGAATTGAAACATCGGGACAGTATGTAGGTATTGGTGCTTCTGTGGGTCAAAAAGGAGAGTATATTCTTATTACCGATGTATATGAAGATTATCCTGCACAAAAAAGTGATTTACGAGCCGGTGATATGGTACTTGAAATTGATGGCAAATCGGTAAAAGGCAAAAACCCCAGTGAAATGGGAAAGCTGCTGAAAGGACAACCTAAATCAAAAGTAGTTCTGAAAATAAAACGGGAAGGAGAAGGTGAACTGGTTAAAGAAATCATTCGTGAGGAAATACATGTAAAAAATGTTCCCTTTTTCGGAATGATAAATGAAACCACGGGATATATTAAACTTACCGGATTTACAGCCAACGCAGGCAAGGAAGTAAAAGAAGCGCTGGAAGAATTAAAAAAGAATCCTAAAATCGCATCTGTGATTCTTGACCTGCGCGGAAACCCGGGAGGATTACTGCACGAAGCAGTAAACATTGTAAACGTATTTACACCCAAAGGTCAACTCGTAGTAAACACCCATGGAAAAGTTACTGAGTGGGATAAAACATATCACACACTTAACGCCCCTGTTGATACCGAAATTCCTCTAGTTGTTTTAACAAGTAAGAATTCAGCATCGGCATCCGAAATTGTTGCCGGAAGCATTCAGGACCTGGACAGAGGCGTGGTGGTAGGACAAAAATCGTTTGGTAAGGGATTAGTGCAATCCACGCGTCCGCTTTCATTCAACACGCAATTAAAAGTAACCACCGCTAAATATTATATTCCATCGGGCAGGTGCATTCAATTGCTCGACTATTCGCACCGCAATGCCGATGGAAGTGTAGCGAGTTTTGCCGACTCACTGAAAAAAGAATTTAAAACCAAAGGCGGACGCAAGGTGTACGATGGCGGTGGCGTATCGCCCGATATGGCTGTAGATGCACGTGTGTTGAGTCCGGTTGCGCAAAGCCTGATCAATAAACTTATTATATTCGATTATGCATCTAAATACCGATCGACACATGCTTCCATTCCGGCAGTGAAAAATTTTAGCTTATCTGATGCCGATTTTCAGGACTTCCTAAATTTTATAAAAGGGAAAGAATACGATTACAATACCAAAACCGAACAAAGCCTTGAGGAGTTTAAAAAGAAAGCGCAGGACGAAAAATATTTTGATGCCATAAAAGATTCGTACGATAAACTGAAACTGAAACTACAACAAGATAAAGAGGCCGACATCATCAAAAATAAAACGGAGATTATTGAACTGTTGGAAGAAGAAATTGCAAGAAGATATTATTACCAGCGGGCACGTGTAGAAGCCTCCTTTGATGATGACCCTGATATTAAACAGGCTACGTTATTGCTTGCCGACTTGAATCTGTATCGTAAAATTTTAACCGGAAAATAGTGCTGGAATTGAGTGACGTTTTTCTGCTCATTATGGTTGGAGCACTTGGTGGTTTTCTTTCCGGAATGTTAGGTGTGGGTGGCGGTGTTATTTTTGTACCTGTAATTGATTACATCCTATCGAGGGCCGGAATAAATGAAGATTTGGCCGTAAACATTATTCTGGCAAACTCCATTGCTACCATCGCTTTTACAGGCACCATCAGCAGCATTAAACAGGTGCGGATGGGTAATTTCTTTCCTAAACAAATTCTGTACACTTCGCTTCCCGGAGTGGTTACTTCACTTGGACTATCGTATGCCATTTCGCAAATGCATTTTTACTCGAAAGATAAATTCAATGTGTTTTTTATATCCATGCTGGTATTGCTTCTGGTGCGCATGTTCTGGAAAAATACAAGCGCTGCTGCCGGAGAAAAAGAACCGGCTCAGGTAAAAACATCGGCCTATGCCCTTACAGGTTTCTTTACCGGATTAGTCACTGCGCTCTCCGGACTTGGCGGAGGTATTGTAATGATTCCGGTATTCACCAATTTCCTCAAGTTGAATATCAAAATTGCCACTTCTATTTCTACCGGAGTTATTACGGTTTTGGTTTTTCCGCTAATTGTGTACTACTTGTTTACTCCCGTGACATTACCTGTAGCTGTAGCCTGGCAAACCGGTCACTTAATCTGGTCAATTATACTTCCGCTCGCGTTAGGCTCATTTTTTCTGGCTCCGCTGGGAGTAAAAACATCACAAAAAACAGATCCTGCTAAAATAAAAATTGTGTTTGCCATATTCGTTATGGCAGTACTTGCACGAATGGTGGTAAGCCTGATAAACAAATAACTTACTTCATTATTTTTACTACGTATATTTCGCTGCTTTGATTACTGAGCGGAGCTGAGTATCCTATAAGTAAAATTCCATTAATCACTTCAGCAATGGCAACCCCACGTTCGTTGGAAGCATAACCGTACCTGAGTTCGCGTTTAAGAGTTCCATCCTGTAATACTTCCACATAATAAAGTTCCTCATCAGTTAATCCCACAATCCGGCTGTAACCAATCATGGCAAAGTTCCCATTAGAGAGCTTTACAATACCATCAGCTCCGTCATGATCACCTCCTCCATAGGTTTTATGCCATATCTCATCTCCGGCTGGATTTATCTTCACCAGATAGGCATCATGCATAGGGTCGCCAAAACTGGTACTATGGCCGCAAAGCAAATAGTTGCCATCATTGGTTTCAGTAATGCCTCCCGATTGCTCGTAGCCCGAACCTCCATAAGTTCTGCTCCATAGCGAATCTCCATTGGTATTTAATTTAATCAATAACAAATCCCTGTCTCCCGCCCCCACTCCATCAGAGTATCCGTATAAAAGAATTCCGTCACTTGTTTTTAGTAGTTGTGTGACTCCGTCATTTCCCGGGGTTCCCATTGATTTTTTCCAGACCAATGAACCCGTTGCACTCATTTTTACCAGAAACATATCGCGCAATCCGTGCCCGGCCCCGTTTGATGTTCCGGCTAATAAAAAAGAGCCGTCACTCATTTGTATTCCGTCTGCAAATGATTCATCGCCTCCGTTGTCAAAATTGTATCCGCTTTGAAATGTACCATTACGGTCGGTAAACAATACCATGCCGTTTGTACTACCATTTCCTGTTGCACCCAAAATCATAAACCGTTTATCAGCTAAGTAAATCAGGCGACCTGAATTGTTAGTGGTAGCAGTCAATCCGATTTGTTTTGAAACCATTCCCTCGCCCGATGATGGAAATTTACATAAGGCAATATCGGTTTTGGCAAAAGCTGCATCGCTAAAGGAGGCAATTGCATAAACCGAATCATCCACAACCAAGGCACTTGCAGGAAACTCATTTCCGCTGCGATTATAAATTAATTCGTAAAGCAACGGACTTGGATTAACTGCATTCGATGCCTTATCGCGTTTGCAGGCGCTTAAAGTCCCAATCAACAAAAAGAATAAAATGATACGATTATGCATGAGATGAATAAACAGCAATTTCGGGAATTTATTGTGATGTTGCTGCAATTGACTTTATTTTGTGACGATGGTTGCAATTCTTTGTATAGAAACCTCGGGCGAAACCTGCTCCATAGCGGTGTTTAATCGCGATAAGCTTATAGGTAATGCCGAGCGCTTTGAGAAAAATGTGCATGCTTCAGCAACAACTATACTAATTCAGGAGGCTTTGCTGCAGGCGGGACTCACGCTTAATCAACTCCACGCAGTGTCGGTAAGCAAAGGGCCAGGATCGTACACCGGCTTGCGGGTAGGGGTTTCAACTGCTAAAGGGCTGTGTTACGCACTTAAAATTCCGCTTATTGCGGTTCCTACATTACATTCGATGGCCTGGGGTTACAAAACTCAAAACTGGATTGGTACCGCTGACCTTATATGCCCAATGATTGATGCAAGACGGATGGAAGTATACACCGAAATACTGAACTACGAACTGCAAACACTTTTGGATGCCAAAGCTGAGATATTGACAGAGGAAAGTTTTATAGAGTATCAACACAAAACCATTCACTTTGCCGGAAGCGGTGCCTTTAAAATGCTGCAATTTGTCGGCCTCTTCTCTCATATAACCATTAACCAAACATTTCTTCCATCGGCTGCCCATATGGGAGCATTGTCGTGGCAAGCTTATGAAGCAGGCCGTTTTGAAAACACAGCCTACTTCGAACCATTCTACCTGAAGGATTTTGTGGGCACAATTCCCAAAAGGAATACCTGATATTTTCACAAATAAATGCGAACTTCGCATAGTTAACATTCACCGTATGTATATCCAACAACTTTACACCAATTGTCTGGCGCAAGCTGCTTATTATGTAGAATCGGAAGGGGAAGCCTTAATTATTGACCCGCTTCGGGATTATGATGCTTACCTAAAACTCGCTTCTGATCGCGGAGCAACTATAAAATATGTTTTTGAAACACATTTTCACGCTGATTTTGTTTCGGGCCATATTGACCTGGCCGATAAAACTGGAGCTGTAATTGTATACGGACCCGAAACAAATACTTCTCTGAAAGTACATATTGCAAAAGACGGTGAAATAATAAAATTGGGTAAAGTGTCTTTTGAAGTGCTGCACACCCCTGGGCATACACTTGAATCAACCTGTTACCTTCTGAAAGATGAACAGCAAAAAGATCACGCGGTTTTTACTGGCGATACGCTGTTTGTAGGTGATGTTGGCCGTCCGGATCTGCTTGATGGTGTGATGACCAAAGAAGAGCTTGCTTCAAAAATGTATCATTCATTAAACGCAAAACTTAAACCTCTGGCTGATGAGGTTATTCTTTATCCGGGACATGGTCCGGGTTCGGCCTGCGGAAAAAATATTGGGAAAGAAACATTTTCGACCATTGGGGAGCAAAAACGAATGAATTATGCCTTGCAGGAAATGAACGAAAAAGAATTTATTCAAAAAGTTACGGATGGAATTCAACCTGCACCGGCTTACTTTTTTAAAGATGCCAAACTCAATAAAAACGGATATACACCCATTGAAAAAGTAATAAACAACGGACTCAAAAAATTATCGGTTGCCGAATTTACGGAACATCGGCACGAAGGCGCTTTGGTAATTGACAGCCGCTCTCCCGATGAATTTGAAAAAGGTTTCATCCCAAAATCATACAATTTCGGGTTAAATGGTCAATATGCCATTTGGGCCGCAACACTTATTGAGTTAAATCGTCCTATTTTACTGGTGACCGAAAAAGGCAAAGAAGAAGAATCAATTGTGCGCCTTAGCCGCGTAGGCTTTGATAATATAATCGGATACCTTGAGGGAGGTTTTGAAGCATGGGCCAAAGAAGGAAAACGGTATGACATGATTATTTCGGTTGACCCAGAAGAATTTGCCCTTGATTACAAACACGACCAGATAAATGTGCTGGATGTAAGAAAGCCAACTGAATTTGAAAACGGGCATATTGAAGGTGCCGAGCCGGTGTCTCTTCAGGATATTCATCAAAAAATGGACGGTCTCTCCAAAGAAGAAACTTATTACGTTCATTGTGCAGGCGGTTACCGATCGATGATTGCCGCTTCCATTCTAAAAGCAAACGGGTTTCATAACATTAAAAATGTGCATGGGGGTTATGGCAAAATAAAAGAAACAAATGTGCCGGTAGTGCAGCCTCAATCAGCATAAGGTTGGTAGTTTCCATTTTTTTTTGTTGCTTTGACAAAGCATCTAATCCATGAACCAATTCATTAGCTTCCTTCTTCTTTTTTTCTCAGGCAGCATTTCTGTGGCGCAAAAAAATTACTGCATTGAAAATCGTTTTGCAGGGAAAGACTGTTTTAAAACAGGTGAGATAAAATCTACCACCGATGTGGTATATGGCTATGCACGCAACTGGAAGGGAGAAACCGATACTATGAAAATGGATTTCTTTTACCCCGACTCAACAAAGGACAAGCTCAGCAAAAAACCGTTCATCATGTTTATGTTTCCCGGGGGATATAGCGTGGGCAACAGAAAAAAAATGCATAATATGTGTATCCTCTTTGCTCAAAAAGGTTACGTTACCGCTTCCATTGATTATAGGGTGGGCTGGAATACCGGAGTAAGTGGCGATTGCACAGGTAATATCGAACTGTTTAAGGATGCAGTGTACAGGGCGACCCAAGATGCAAGGGCAGCCCTGCGTTTCACTGTAGCTCATGCAGCAGAATATGGAATTGATACCGCTTGGATTTTTCTGGGAGGTGCATCGGCCGGAGGTGCCAATGCGCTTATCACGGCATTCTGCAACCAGCAGGAGCTAAATGAAAAACTTGAAAAGCAGGAAATGAAATTTGGTGCAGTAGATAAATCTACCAATGATTTGAAGACTAAATACTCGATTAAAGGAGTAATTAATATGTGGGGTGGGTTATTCTCCGATACGCATATTACATCCGATGACAATATACCTACGGTGATGTTTCATGGCGAAAAAGACGAGATAGTTCCATTTTATATTGCCCGCTTTAACAATTGCTATTTCCCGGTAGCCTATCCCATTGTACACGGGTCGAAAAGTTTAGCCAGAAAATTCAGAGAATTTGGATTTTGTTACGAGTTAAATACGGATCCTGTGGCCAATCATGGTTGCTTCAACGATAAATATATTTGTGAAAAAGCATCTTGCTTTCTTAAGTCTATTATGTGCCGCACCTGTTCCTCAAGCGAACAGAATACAATCAAAAAACCAATCTGTTCTCAGGAAAATTAAGCTAAAGTTTTGTTGCGGCCACAATCGTTTTCTTGAACTCCTTTCGTTCTCCTTTGGCATTTACAAGTTCAATATACAACACATAAATTCCTGTTTGAACTTTACTGCCACTTTCAGTATCGCCATCCCACTTAATAACCCCTTGAGTTCCCAAAACTTCACTCTGTGTTAATTTCTTTATAAGATAGCCTTGCACATTAAAAATTTGTATAGAACAGGAATAACCCGGATAGTCTGTGACATAGGTAAGTAACATTTGATCTTCAAAACCATCTCCGTCAGGAGAGAATGACTCACTCAGCAACTGAAAAACAGATCCTGTTTGTTTCAACTGATTATATTGTGAATTTTGATAGCCGGGTGTGGCAAAACCTGACGTTGCCGAGGCCGAAGTCCAGTTATTTTTATCTTGCGTTGCCGCAAAAAAATCAATCCGCTCCAGACTTACTCCGTCTTTGGTATCAACAAATGGATTATGGTAGTCGGAGGAATAATTAAACTGATCGTATCTTTTTCCCGTTGAATCTATAAGTACAACTACTCCCTCGTTATCCGAAAAACCGGGCATCGCAGGTGTTTGCACTATGCTCTCTGATGTATACTGACGGTAATTGGATTTCACATTAAGTTCATCTTCACAAATAGCAATATACTCCAATGGAAAAAGCAAAACCGGCTCATTGAAAATTCGGTAATAATCATTGATGGAATTATTGGCATCAGCGTTTGCAATAAAAACATCATGCATGTTTATAATTTTAGAGCTTTTGTTATATACCTCAACAAAATCATAGCCTTCCGTAAGCGGATTAAACAGTACTTCATTAATCAAAATATCTAAACTATCCGGCTGCTCGTACATTCCAAACCTCGTTTTGTTTTTTCCGGCATCAATAAGATTACCCGAACAATCCTTTAAACTGTCAACCGTTATTTGGTAAACAGTTTTTACCTTCATAGTATCGGCAAAAGTCAATACAACTCTTGTGTTTGATGGAATTGGAAAAGAAACCTTAACCGGCTGAGAAAGTTTATCGGATACAAAGCCCTGTAATGATAATGCCGATAAGGTATCAATGGGTTCGCTCAACACCAATACCAGCTCTTTTGCTGATAAAGGATAGGCCCGAAGCAACGAAGGTTTTATTAAATCAGGATTTGATGCCCTAACCGAATTAACTTTACCCGGAGTGCCTCCTTTTGTTGCAACAGATACTCTCCAATTGTCCACTCCCCCACACGGATTCTTTACATCACGCATCTCCAAACTCCATCCGCCATTTTTCTTAATATTGTCCTGATACCAGGTTGACGAATACTCTACCGAATGAATAACCATTCCCGATTGATCTCTTAGCACCAGTAAATCCCCATCGTTTCCCAATGAAGGAAACCCGCTTACTCCTAAAACATTGGAGTATCCCGAAAATAAAATGGTATTTGCCGATGAACATAAAATAACAAAACTATCGGGCTCTAAAATAACATTAGGTAATTTGGCAATTGAACTTCCGTCACTCAAAGTCCATCCATCTAAGTTTATCGCACCGTTCATATTATTGTATAATTCGATGTATTCAGCCGCAGGCAATCCGTTAGAAGGGCTTTCATCCGAATAAATTTCATCAATCAAAACTCCAAAGTTTACGGCACTTACCGGAATAATGTATTTAAAAACAAATCCTCCGTTGGTTAATGAATTGCCCCAGCAATCTTTTATACCTGATATGGAAACCTGATATGTTGTTCCAGCAATAAACGAAGGAGAAACTGCAAGTATGAGTGAATCGTTTTCAACTCCTGATAGTTTTTTAACTACAGTGGTAATTCCATTGGTAATGGTTACAGAAAATCCTGACGAAGCTATCGTATCAATATGTTCATCAAACAGCACTAAAAGCGAAGCTGAATTTATTACCTCATATTTTTTTATTTGCGGTGGAACAGTATCGGCTACGGAAGAATAAGCAGAGTTTCTTTTTCCTGGGGTGCCTCCTTGCACATCATTAGACGTTGCCCAATTAAAAGCTCCGGAGCATGGGTGATTCGGATTAATTAGCTCAAGGCTCCATCCTCCGTCATCTTTTATAGCATCATTGTACCAACTCAGTAAATAATCTACCTCATCAATAATCACCGATGATGAATTTTTCAATACAAGATTATCTCCCGAATTGTTTAATGAAGGGAAAGAGGATAATCCGATAGTGGTTCCAAAAGGTGAATAGTCATTAACATTTGCTGTCGGACACAATATCACAAAACTATCAGGCTTTAATACAAACCCGGGAAGTAATGCAATGCTTGTTCCATCACCAATGGTCCAACCTGATAAGTTAACCTGAATATTCGACCGGTTGAATAATTCAACAAACTCTGCATTGGGCAACGCCACCTGTGGCGATGGGTCGGCAAATACTTCGTTTATGACAACATCTTTCGCCTGTGTCTGATAGTACAAAAAGGGTTTCGTTTGCTGACCTGAGGTATTTCCTGAAATATCTTTTATCCCGTCTGCCGTTATAAGAACAGTTTGCCCTATTGGAAAACCTGTTGCGAATAAAAGCAGCACACTTTTTTTATCTGCCTGCAAAATGGCACTTGCCGGAGAACCCAATCCCTTATTTGCAATATAATTTTGTACGTCTTCCGCTGTTGTCTGTTCAAGCTTTTCACTAAAAAAACACTCAATATTATTCGCATTTAAAACAACTACAGAATCAAAAACGGGAGCAATACTATCTGTTTGGATTGGGCCTGCATAAAAATTGTCAAAGAAAAAACCTTGAGCATTACTGCTTGTATATTGACAATAAACCCCGGTATAAATTGAATTTTTTATGTTAGAATCAAGCGCACTCCCTTCTAAATTAAAAGTGCCAGTGAAAGCGGTATCAACAGACAACGACCATGTTCCTATAGAATCTCTGACAATTCGTAAATCTACCCAATTTTGAGTTTTCCCAACTGTTCCCGCCCTGCCTGCAATAATTCGGGTACGTACCGACCCATTTTGTCTATAAACTGAAATAGTATCATTAGATCCCGTACTTCCTCCCAACTGCACATAGTAGCCGGAAAGATTGCCTTTCAAATCTTGTTGGTCGCTGGTTAGGTAAAACCTGCAGAAATTTGAAGTACTTGGATTAAAATTGAATTTTACTCTTATTCTCCACTCGGCATTTGAAATGATTGCATTTGCCGTAACCAATGAAGATTTTCCGTTTCCTGCACCGTTACCTTTATTGCGTAATTCTCCTGCCGCTACCTGAAAGGAGTCTACATCGCCAACCCAAATTGGGTTTAATAAAAAATCTCCGTCTGTAAACTCATCTGATACCTGAGAAAAAACATCCCCAAATAGCAGCATAGCAACACATAGAAATATTGAATGAATATTAAATTTCACTGGCATAATTTACCGCGAAAAAAATAACTTCGCATAAAAAAATTACAAATAATGAAAGTTGCTGTTGTTGGTGCCACCGGATTAGTTGGTTCGGTGATGTTAAAATTACTTGAGGAAAGGAATTTCCCTACAAGCGAATTAATTCCTGTTGCATCATACAAATCAATTGGGAAAAGTATTCGCTTTAAAGGAAAGGATGTAAAAATCGTATCTGCCGATGATGCAATTGTGCAAAAACCAGCCATTGCATTGTTCTCTGCAGGCGGAAGCACATCACTTGAACTTGCACCAAAATTTGCAGCTGCTGGTGCTTATGTCATTGATAATTCTTCAGCCTTTAGAATGAATGTTGACATAAAATTAATTGTTCCGGAAATTAACGGCAATACACTAACCTCAAAAGACCACATTATAGCAAATCCAAATTGTTCTACCATACAAATGGTAATGGCGCTGGCACCCTTGCATTCCAAATTCAAAATAAAACGAATTGTTGTTTCAACGTACCAATCAGTTACCGGTACAGGCGTAAAGGCCGTTAATCAAATGGAAAATGAAAGAAAGGGTATAACTGGCGAAATGGCCTACAATTACCCCATTGATAAAAATTGTATCCCTCAAATAGATGTTTTTCTTGATAATCTTTACACAAAAGAGGAAATGAAAATGGTTAATGAAACCAGAAAAATCCTCAATGATCAATCGATAAATATTACATCTACCTGCGTGAGAATCCCTGTGGTAGGCGGACATTCAGAATCCGTAAACATTGAGTTTGAAAGGCCTATCGCACTAGAGCAAATAAATAAAACACTAACATCCACCAAAGGAGTTATCCTTCAGGACAATCCATTTAATGCCATTTATCCAATGCCTCTGAATAGTCATAACAAAGACGAAGTGTTTGTTGGAAGAGTACGTATAGATGAGTCACAACCCAATACTGTAAACATGTGGATTGTGGCCGACAACCTAAGAAAAGGGGCAGCTACAAACGCTATTCAAATTGCTGAATACCTTCTCCAAAATAACATCATCAATGTCTGATAACCTCCAGGAGTTTTCCCTCAATCAATTATCCCTAAGAAACGGACAAGACAAACCTGAAATTTGGATTGCTTTTAAAGGTATTATTTATAATGTTACGGAAAGCCGTTTATGGAAAAATGGCAAACATTACGAACATTGGGCAGGACAGGACTTAACATCGGAACTGAAAGATGCCCCTCATTCGGAATTAGTATTCGGAAAATTTCCGATTGTAGGAGTGCTCAAAACTTAATAAAAAAACCCCTCTTAGGGAGGGGTTTAATAAAATTCCGGCAACGACATACTTTCCCAGGTATTACCCAAGTATCATCTGCGCTGAAGGGCTTAACTTCTCTGTTCGGAATGGGAAGAGGTGGACACCTTCGCTATAGTCACCAAAAAGATCTTTAGTTCTTTTTGACATAATGTGAAAGAAAATATAAGAATCTGATAATTGCATTATTTTAAAAATTAAAAAAGCTCAAGTCTACGGGTAATTAGTACTGCTCGACTTTGGTATTACTACCTTTACATCTACAGCCTATCAACGTAGTCATCTTCTACGACCCTTATAAAGAAGTCTCATCTTAAGGTAAGTTTCGCGCTTAGATGCTTTCAGCGCTTATCTTGTCCGTACATAGCTACTCTGCAATGCAGCTGGCGCCACAACAGATACACCAGAGGTACGTCCGACCCGGTCCTCTCGTACTAAGGTCAGATCCCTTCAAACTTCTAACGCTCGCATCAGATAGGGACCGAACTGTCTCACGACGTTCTGAACCCAGCTCGCGTGCCACTTTAATCGGCGAACAGCCGAACCCTTGGGACCTTCTCCAGCCCCAGGATGTGACGAGCCGACATCGAGGTGCCA